>NZ_PQSQ01000017.1 GCF_002920575.1 Streptomyces sp. Ru73
GCCCCGCAGGACGCCGGCGGCGCCCCCGAGCCACCCGCCGAGGACGGGGCCGAGCTGATCGGCCGCGTCGCCAACTCCGTACGCTGCACCGCCGCCATCCTCGCCGGCCGGCGCGCCCGGCCCGCCACCCCGCACGCCGACCGCTTCCTGGAGGGCGAGCAGTCCCTGGTCCTGGGGCACCCGCTGCACCCCACTCCGAAGAGCCGCGAGGGCCTGTCGGAGGGGGAGCTGCACGCGTACTCCCCGGAGCTGCGCGGCTCCTTCCCGCTGCACTGGCTGGCCGTGCACCGCTCCGTACTGGCCATGGAATCCGCATGGACCGTCAGCGGCCGCTCGGTACCGGCGGACCGGCTGACCGCGCGGCTCGCGGGTGACGGCCTCACCCGCCCCGACGACACCGCGCTGCTGCCGCTGCACCCCTGGCAGGCCCGCGAGGTACGGCACCGCCCCGAGGTCGCTGTGCTCCTGGAGGCCGGGCTGCTGCACGACCTCGGCCCGCACGGCGCGCACTGGCACCCGACCTCCTCCGTACGCACCGTGCACTGCCCCGGCGCGGACGCCATGCTCAAGCTTTCCCTCGGGCTCCGGATCACCAACTCCCGCCGCGAGAACCTCCGCAAGGAGCTGCAGCGCGGCGTCGAGGTCCACCGCCTCCTCCGCAGCGGCCTCGCCGAGCAGTGGCGCGCCGCGCACCCGGGCTTCGACGTCGTACGCGACCCGGCCTGGCTCGCCGTCACCGGCACCGACGGCGAGCCCGTACGCGGCCTCGACGTCGTCCTCCGGCACAACCCCTTCGGCCCGGCCGACGACGCCGTGTGCGTCGCCGGACTGACCTCACCGCGGCCCTGGCCGGGCCAGGACGGCCTGCGCTCCCGCCTCGCCGACCTCATCGGCACGCTGACCGCGCGCACCGGGCGGCCCGCCGGGGCCGTCGCCGCCGAGTGGTTCCTGCGCTACCTGCACACCGTCGTACGCCCCGTCCTCTGGCTCGACGGCACGGCGGGCGTCGCCCTGGAGGCGCACCAGCAGAACACCCTCGTGCTGCTCGACACGGACGGCTGGCCGGTGGGCGGCCGGTACCGCGACAACCAGGGCTACTACTTCCGCGAGTCCCGGCGCGCCGAGCTGGACCGGCGGCTGCCCGGCCTCGGCGTCGAGAGCGACACGTTCGTCCCCGACGACGTCACCGACGAGCGTTTCGCCTACTACCTGGGCATCAACAACGTCCTGGGGCTGATCGGCGCGTTCGGCAGCCAGGGACTCGCGGACGAGGGCGTCCTCCTCGCGGCGTTCCGCCGGTTCCTCACCGGGGCCGCTGCCGAGCCGGCGGCACACCGCTCGCCCCTGGCCGCACACCTCCTCACCGCGCCGACCCTGCGGTGCAAGGCCAACCTCCTCACCCGGCTGCACGGCCTGGACGAACTCATCGGCCCGGTCGACACCCAGTCCGTCTACGTCACCCTCCCCAACCCCCTCGCCCCGTGATCCCCGAGGCCACCGAACCGCGCCCCCTTGAGGACACGAGAGGAGCACCCGCCGTGCGCCCCGACGAACCCCCCTCCGCCACCGCCACCGTCCCCCCGGCCGCCCCCGCCGCCGAGGAGCCCGGCCCCGACGGGACCGCCCCCGGGCCGGTCCCGGACGACGCGCTCGGCGACACCCTCGACCTGAAGCTGCCGCCCGAGGCGGCGGCACTCGGTGCCGAGGACACCGCGCCGCGGCTGCGGCCCGGCGACCCCGCGGCCGGCCCGCTCCTGGACGCACTCGCCGGCTGGGGCCCCGCCGCCACCCCGGCCGGGCCCTTCCAGCTCGTACCGGTCCGGCTGGAACGCGACCTCGCGCTCATCTCCGGCTGGATGAACGACCCGGCCGTGGCCGCCTTCTGGGAGCTCGCGGGCCCGCCCGGCACCACCGCGGCCCACCTGCGCGCCCAGCTCGACGGCGACGGCCGCAGCGTGCCCTGCCTCGGCGTACTCGCCGGCGTCCCCATGAGCTACTGGGAGATCTACCGGGCCGACCTCGACCCGCTCGCCCGCTACTACCCGGCCCGCCCGCACGACACCGGCATCCACCTCCTCATCGGCGGCGTCACCGACCGCGGCCGCGGCCTGGGCACGGCCCTCCTGCGCGCCACCGCCGACCTCGTCCTGGACCACCGCCCCCGGTGCGACCGGGTCGTCGCCGAACCCGACCTGCGCAACACCCCCTCCGTAGCCGCCTTCCTCGGCGCCGGCTTCCGCTTCGCCGCGGAGACCGACCTGCCCGACAAGCGCGCAGCCCTGATGATCCGCGACCGCGCCCTGCGCACCGTCCTGTGACCCGCCTCCGGCCCCGGACCCCGGCCGGCCCGGACCACGCCCGTCCCGTGTCCGCACCCTCCGTCAACGACCCGCTGCGAATCCCCTTATGCCGCTCACTCCGAGCACCGAGGAGCCAGCCTTGTCACCCTCCGTTCAGCCCGCCCATACGACCGGCCCCACCGACCCGGCGGGCGCCGCGGGCCCGGCGGGGAGCACCGCCCCGCCCGGCCCCGCCCGCCCGTCCGCGCCGGCCGGACCGGCCGCCCCCGCCTGGGAGCACGCCGCCCGCCGCCTCCTCGCCAAGACCCTCGCGGAACTGGCCTACGAGGAGGTCATCACCCCCGAACCGGACGGCACGGCGCCCTGCGGCACCCCGCGCTACCGCCTCCCCCTGACCCCCGACGTCACCTACCGCTTCCACGCCCGCCGCGGCGCGTACGGACACTGGCGCGTCGACCCGGACTCCGTCACGCCCACCGGCGACCCCCTGCATTTCCTCTTCCACGCCCACGACACCGTCCTGGGCCTGAGCGGTGACACCACCGGTCACCTCATCCGTGAACTGACCGCCACCCTTGCCGCCGACGTCCGTCTGGACGCCACCGCGCTGACCGCCGCCGAGCTGGCCGACCTCGACTACGCGGCCCTCGAGGGCCACCAGACGGGACACCCCTGGCTGATCGCCAACAAGGGCCGGCTCGGCTTCTCCGCCACCGACGCCGCACGCTGGGCCCCCGAGGCCCGCACCCCCTGCCGGCTGCCCTGGATCGCCGCCCACCGCGATCTCGCCCGCTACCGCGGCACCGGCCCGCCGGCCGACCCCGTCCGCCTGTACTCCGAAGAACTCACCCCCGAACTCCGCGACGCCTTCGCCCGCACCCTCACCGACCAGGGCCTCGACCCCGCCGACTACCTCTACCTCCCGGTCCACCCCTGGCAGTGGGACGAGACCATCGCCCCGCTCTACGCCCCTCAGATCGCCGGCAAATTCATCGTCCCACTCACCACTGACAACGACCTCCGGCTGCCGCAGCAGTCCATCCGGACCTTCCTCAACACCAGCCGCCCGGACGCCCGCACGGTCAAGCTCCCGCTGTCCGTCCTCAACACCTTGGTCTGGCGCGGCCTGCCCACCGAACGCACCCTCGCGGCCCCCGCCGTCACCGCCTGGGTCCAGGGCCTGCGCGACGCCGACCCGTTCCTCCGCGACGAGACCCGCGTGATCCTCCTCGGCGAGGTCGCGTCCGTCACCGTCGAGCACCCCCTGTACGACCGCATCCCCGGCGTGCCGTACCAGTACAAGGAGCTGCTCGGCTGCATCTGGCGCGAGCCGCTCAGCCCGCTGCTCGACCCCGGCGAGCGCGCCCGCACGCTCGCCTCGCTCCTGCAGACCGACCCGCAGGGCCGCGCCCTCACCGCCGAGCTGGTCCGGCGCTCCGGGCTCGCGCCGCGCACCTGGCTGCGCCACCTCTTCGCCGCGCTGCTGCCGCCGCTGCTGCACTTCCTCTACCAGTACGGCACCGTCTTCTCCCCGCACGGCGAGAACGCCATCGTCTGTTTCGACGCGCACGACGTCCCCACCCGCCTCGCGGTCAAGGACTTCGTGGACGACGTCAACACGACCGACGGCCCGCTGCCTGAGCTGGCCGCCATGCCCGCCGACGTACGCGAGACGCTGCTCACCGAACCGCCCGCCTTCCTCACCCAGTTCATCCACTCCGGGCTGTTCGTCGGCGTGTTCCGCTACCTGGCGCCGCTGTGCGAGGAACAACTGGGCGTGCCCGAGGGCGACTTCTGGTCACTCGTACGGGCCGAGATCCTCCGCCACCAGGAGCGGTTCCCGCACCTGAAGGAGCGGTACGCGATGTTCGACCTGCTCACCCCGGAGATCGAACGGCTCTGCCTGAACCGCAACCGTCTCCACCTGGACGGATACCGGGACCGCCCGAACCGCCCGCACGCCGCCGTGCACGGCATGATCCCCAATCCGCTGCACGCCCCCTGACACGACCGTGCGACCGGCCGCCGACCGGCCTGGGCCGGGCGGAGTGTCAGTGGGCCCGCGTAGGGTGGCAACGCTATGACGAAGCCCTCCCTCCCCGAACTGCTCCATGCCGCCGTCACCGCCGTCGGCGGCACCGAGCGCCCCGGCCAGGTCGCCATGGCCGAGGCGGTCGCCGCGGCCGTCGACGACGGCACCCACCTGCTCGCCCAGGCCGGCACCGGCACCGGAAAGTCGCTCGGCTACCTGGTCCCGGCGCTGGCCCACGGCGAGCGGGTGGTGATCGCCACGGCCACCCTGGCGCTCCAGCGCCAGCTGGTCGAGCGCGACCTGCCGCGCACGGTCGAGGCGCTGCATCCGCAGCTGCGCCGCCGGCCGCAGTTCGCCATGCTCAAGGGCCGGTCGAACTACCTCTGTCTCCACCGGCTCCACGAGGGCGTGCCGCAGGACGAGGAGGAGGGCCTGTTCGACCCCTTCGAGCAGGCCACGGCGACCAGCAAGCTCGGCAAGGACCTGCTGCGGCTGCGGGACTGGGCGGACGAGACGGAGACCGGCGACCGGGACGCGCTCACCCCGGGCGTCTCCGACCGGGCCTGGGGCCAGGTCTCGGTGTCGTCCCGGGAGTGCCTGGGCGCATCGAAGTGCGCGTATGGCGCGGAGTGCTTCGCGGAAGCCGCCCGCGAGCGCGCCAAGCTCGCCGACGTGGTGGTCACGAACCACGCGCTGCTCGCGATCGACGCCATCGAGGGCGCGCCGGTCCTGCCGCAGCACGAGGTGCTGATCATCGACGAGGCCCATGAGCTGGTCTCCCGGGTCACCGGCGTCGCCACGGGGGAGCTCACGCCCGGCCAGGTGAACCGCGCGGTGCGGCGGGCCGCCAAGCTCGTCAACGAAAAGGCCGCCGACCAGCTGCAGACCGCCGCCGAGACGTTCGAGCGGCTGATGGAGCTGGCGCTGCCGGGCCGCCTGGAGGAGATCCCGGAGGACCTGGGGTACTGCCTGATGGCGCTGCGGGACGCCGCCCGCACGGTGATCTCCGCGCTGGGCTCGACCCGCGACAAGTCCGTCCAGGACGAGGACGCCGTGCGCAAGCAGGCGCTGGCCTCCGTGGAGAACGTGCACGCGGTCGCCGAGCGGATCGCGAACGGCTCCGAGTACGACGTGGTCTGGTACGAGCGGCACGACCGCTTCGGCGCCTCGCTGCGCGTTGCCCCGCTGTCGGTGTCCGGGCTGCTGCGCGAGAAGCTCTTCGAGGACCGCTCGGTGATCCTGACCTCCGCGACCCTCAAGCTGGGCGGCGACTTCAATGGCGTGGCGGCCTCGCTGGGGCTGGCCCCGGAGGGCACCCAGGGCGAGGACGCGCCGCCCTGGAAGGGCCTGGACGTCGGCTCCCCGTTCAATTACGCGAAGCAGGGCATCCTGTACGTCGCGAAGCATCTGAACCAGCCGGGGCGCGAGGGCACCCGTACGGACATGCTGGACGAGCTGGCGGAGCTGGTGGAGGCGGCCGGCGGGCGGACGCTCGGGCTGTTCTCCTCGATGCGCGCCGCGCAGGCCGCCGCGGAGGAGCTGCGCGGGCGCCTGGACGTGCCGATCCTGCTGCAGGGGGAGGAGACGCTCGGCGAGCTGATCAGGGCGTTCGCCGCTGATCCCCGTACGTGCCTGTTCGGGACGCTGTCGCTCTGGCAGGGCGTGGACGTGCCGGGGCCGAGCTGCCAGCTGGTGGTCATGGACCGGGTGCCGTTCCCGCGGCCCGACGATCCGCTGATGAGCGCGCGCCAGAAGGCGGTGGAGGAGGCCGGCGGCAATGGCTTCATGGCGGTCGCCGCGACGCACGCGGCGCTGCTGATGGCCCAGGGCGCTGGCCGCCTGATCCGCGCCTCGGGGGACCGCGGGGTGGTCGCCTGTCTGGACCCGCGGGTGGAGCGCGCGCGGTACGGCTCGTTCCTGCGCGCCTCCATGCCCGGCTTCTGGTACACCACCGACCGCAACCAGGTCCGCCGCTCCCTGGCCGCCATCGACGCGGCGGCCAAGGCGGCGGAGGAGACCGGCACGGCCACCGAGAAGGCGACCGAGAAGGCCGCTGGAACGGACGCGGAGGAGCCGGAGACGGCGGCGGCGCAGTAGGGGCTGCCCCGGGGCCCTGGAGCCTGCCCGGGCCCGTGCGGGGCCCTCCGAGGGCGCTCGGACGACGACGCTCGCGATCCGCACATGCTCAGCCGGCTGCCCGGCTGCCCGGCTGCCCGGCTGCCCGGCTGCCCGGTGCCCGGCATGCCCGCCGGGCCTCTGCCCGCAGAACAGCCGGCCGGTGCCGCCGGGACTGGCGCCCGGCCGGGTAGCCGGTGGCCCGGCCGGGCAGCCGGTGCCTCCGGGAAGAAACGCGGCCCCGTACACGAACGCGGGCCCCGCACACCGATCGGTATACGGGGCCCGTAGCGTTCACCGCGGTCGGGTCCGGGCGGAGCGGTCGGCTCCGAGGGGGCCCGCCGCGGGGGAGGCGCGGGGGTCAGACCCGGCGGAGTACCGCCACGACCTTGCCGAGGATCGTGGCCTCGTCGCCCGGAATGGGCTGGTACGCGGAGTTGTGCGGGAGCAGCCACACATGGCCGTCCTCGCGCTTGAAGCGCTTGACCGTGGCCTCGCCGTCGAGCATCGCGGCGACGATGTCGCCGTTCTCCGCGACCGGCTGGCGGCGCACCGTGACCCAGTCGCCGTCGCAGATCGCGGCCTCGACCATGGAGTCACCGACGACCTTCAGCACGAAGAGCTCACCGTCGCCCACCAGCTGCCGGGGGAGGGGGAAGACGTCCTCGACGGACTCCTCGGCGAGGATGGGGCCACCGGCGGCGATCCGGCCCACCAGCGGGACGTACGAAGCGGCGGGCTTGCCCGTGGTGTCGGCGGGGGCCGCTGCGGGCTGGTCGGAGCCGCGGACCTCGTACGCACGCGGCCGGTGCGGGTCGCGGCGCAGGAAGCCCTTGCGCTCCAGGGCCATCAGCTGGTGCGCCACCGACGACGTGCTCGACAGGCCCACCGCCTGGCCGATCTCGCGCATGGACGGCGGGTAGCCCCGGCGCTGGACGGAGTCGCGGATGACCTCGATCACCCGCCGCTGCCGGTCGGTGAGGCCCGAACTGTCCGCCCGGATTCCTGGAGGGCGCCCGGGCAGCGAGCGCGCCGGCTTCTGGCCCTCGGGGTGCACCGTGTCCTCGTCCATCGGTGATTTCTGGGTCGGCTCGAAACGGCCCTGGGAGTGGCTTTGTGCGGCGATGATGGCGCTGTCTGCGGTGGTGGTCACGTCGGCCCCTCTCGGAATGTTCTCCCTAGTTAGCCAACGGTAGTTGCTTTCGAAAGGTTGCGCCAAACACACGTTCGAGTGAAAATTCGCGGATTAGCTGACCTGATCAGGGGATCGGGTGTATAGCCGACAGGCCACCGAAAGGCGATAACGGGCATTACGGTACCGTTCCGGCCGGGAATTCCCGGCGGCGGGTCCCGTCCCGGCGGTGGCTCGCGGCGATCATCGGCGGCGACTCCGTTGTGGTCCCGGCGCGCGCCCGCCGTGACCTGCCCAAGTCTGTCATTGCCGCCCCTCCGCGGCGGTCACCGGGGTGCCTCACGTACGCTCGTGGCTGCCGCGCCGCCGCGACACGCGGTGTGTGCATTTTCTCGCCCGGCACCACATGTAGTGCTTGGATGGGCGGCAGCCACCAGACGTTGTGGTCCATGGTCTTCTTCGGCCTGCGGATCGCCTATGCTTGTGGTCGCTCCGGAGGCCCCCGTTCGGGCCCTGTCCGGGCTATCAGCCGTACGTCGGATTCAGTGGCGTACGTCCGTTTTCGAGGGTGAGGAGGGTGAAGCGATGCACTGCCCCTTCTGCAGGCACCCCGACAGCCGGGTCGTGGACAGCCGCACCACCGACGACGGCACCTCGATCCGGCGCCGCCGGCAGTGCCCCGACTGCTCCCGGCGGTTCACCACGATCGAGACGGCGTCACTGACGGTGATCAAGCGGAGCGGGGTCACCGAGCCCTTCAGCCGCGACAAGGTCATCGCCGGTGTGCGCAAGGCGTGCCAGGGCCGGCCGGTCACCGAGGACGCGCTCGCCAAGCTCGGCCAGCGGGTCGAGGAGGCGGTCCGCGCGACCGGCAGCGCCGAGCTGTCCACCCATGACGTCGGGCTCGCCATACTGGGCCCGCTCCAGGAGCTGGACCTCGTGGCGTACCTGCGCTTCGCGAGCGTGTACCGGGCGTTCGATTCGCTCGACGATTTCGAGGCGGCCATCGCGGAGCTGCGTGAGCAGCGGCCGCCCACGCATCAGTGCGGGAACTGCGGGGAGGCCGAGAATTCGGCGGTCCCCGCGCCCGCCCCTGCCGCCGACTGAGCTCGGCGCGCATCCGGACCACGCCGGGGTTGAGCAGGAGCCCCGGCGCAGCAAGACATACACCGTGCCACGGGAAGAAGTGTGCACATCAGGGCGTTTACGCCCGTACAGGGAGGCGGCATGACAGAGACGACGAGCGGCCCGGCGCGAGGCTCCCGCTCCAAGGGAAGCAAGGCGAGCAAGGGTCTGCGTATCGAGCGCATCCACACCACCCCGGGCGTGCACCCGTACGACGAGGTGGCGTGGGAGAGCCGAGACGTCGTCATGACCAACTGGCGCGACGGCTCGGTCAACTTCGAGCAGCGTGGCGTCGAGTTCCCCGACTTCTGGTCGGTGAACGCGGTCAACATCGTCACCAGCAAGTACTTCCGTGGCGCTGTCGGCTCCCCGGACCGGGAGAAGAGCCTCAAGCAGCTCATCGACCGGGTGGTGAAGACGTACCGGAAGTCCGGCGAGGAGAACGGTTACTTCGCCTCCCCGGCCGACGCCGAGATCTTTGAGCACGAGCTGGCCTACGCCCTGCTCCACCAGGTCTTCAGCTTCAACTCGCCGGTCTGGTTCAACGTCGGCACGAAGCAGCCGCAGCAGGTCAGCGCCTGCTTCATCCTCTCCGTCGACGACTCCATGGAGTCGATCCTCGACTGGTACAAGGAAGAGGGGATGATCTTCAAGGGCGGCTCGGGCGCCGGCCTGAACCTCTCCCGCATCCGCTCCTCCAAGGAGCTGCTCTCCTCCGGCGGCAACGCCTCCGGCCCGGTCTCCTTCATGCGCGGCGCCGACGCGTCCGCCGGAACGATCAAGTCGGGCGGCGCCACCCGCCGCGCCGCCAAGATGGTCGTCCTGGACGTGGACCACCCGGACGTCGAGGCCTTCATCGAGACCAAGGTGAAGGAGGAGGAGAAGATCCGCGCGCTGCGCGACGCGGGCTTCGACATGGACCTGGGCGGCGACGACATCACGTCCGTCCAGTACCAGAACGCCAACAACTCCGTCCGCGTGAACGACGAGTTCATGAAGGCCGTGGAGTCCGGCTCGAAGTTCGGCCTGCGCGGCCGGCTGAACGGCGAGGTCATCGAGGAGGTCGACGCCAAGGGCCTGTTCCGCAAGATGGCCGAGGCCGCCTGGGCCTGCGCCGACCCCGGCATCCAGTACGACGACACCATCAACCACTGGCACACCTCGCCGGAGTCGGGCCGGATCACCGCCTCGAACCCGTGCAGCGAGTACATGCACCTGGACAACTCCTCGTGCAACCTCGCCTCGCTCAACCTCATGAAGTTCCTCCGCGACGACGACAAGGGCAACCAGTCGTTCGACGCGGACCGCTTCGCCAAGGTCGTCGAGCTGGTCATCACCGCGATGGACATCTCCATCTGCTTCGCGGACTTCCCGACCGAGAAGATCGGTGAGACCACCCGCGCCTTCCGCCAGCTGGGCATCGGCTACGCCAACCTCGGCGCCCTGCTGATGGCCACCGGCCACGCGTACGACTCCGACGGCGGCCGCGCGCTCGCCGGTGCCATCACCTCCCTGATGACCGGTACCTCGTACAAGCGCTCCGCCGAGCTGGCCGCGGTCGTCGGCCCGTACGACGGTTACGCCCGCAACGCCGACGCCCACAAGCGCGTCATGAAGCAGCACGCGGACGCCAACGGTGCCGCCAAGCGCATGGACGACCTGGACACCCCGGTGTGGGCCGCGGCCACCGAGGCATGGCAGGACGTCATCCGCCTCGGCGAGAAGAACGGCTTCCGCAACGCGCAGGCCTCCGTGCTGGCCCCCACCGGCACCATCGGCCTGATGATGGACTGCGACACCACCGGCGTCGAGCCCGACCTGGCCCTGGTCAAGTTCAAGAAGCTCGTCGGCGGCGGCTCGATGCAGATCGTGAACAACACGGTCCCGAAGGCCCTGAAGCGCCTGGGCTACCAGCCCGAGCAGGTCGAGGCGATCGTCGCCCACATCGCCGAGCACGGCAACGTGATCGACGCGCCGGGCCTGAAGCCCGAGCACTACGAGGTCTTCGACTGCGCCATGGGCGAGCGCTCCATCTCCCCGATGGGCCACGTCCGCATGATGGCCGCCGCGCAGCCCTTCCTCTCCGGCGCGATCTCCAAGACGGTCAACGTCCCGGAGTCGGCCACCGTCGAGGAGATCGAGGACGTCTACTTCCAGGGCTGGAAGCTCGGCCTGAAGGCGCTCGCGATCTACCGCGACAACTGCAAGGTCGGCCAGCCGCTCTCCGCCAAGAAGAAGGAGGAGGAGAAGAAGGCCGAGGCCGAGCCCGCCGAGAAGAAGGTCGTGGAGTACCGCCCGGTCCGCAAGCGCCTCCCGAAGGGCCGCCCCGGCATCACCACCTCCTTCACCGTCGGCGGCGCCGAGGGTTACATGACGGCCAACTCCTACCCGGACGACGGCCTGGGCGAGGTCTTCCTGAAGATGTCCAAGCAGGGCTCGACCCTCGCGGGCATGATGGACGCCTTCTCCATCGCGGTCTCGGTGGGCCTCCAGTACGGCGTGCCGCTGGAAACCTACGTCTCGAAGTTCACCAACATGCGCTTCGAGCCGGCCGGCATGACCGACGACCCGGACGTGCGGATGGCGCAGTCGATCGTCGACTACATCTTCCGCCGCCTGGCGCTGGACTTCCTGCCCTTCGAGACCCGGTCGGCGCTCGGCATCCACTCCGTCGAGGAGCGGCAGCGCCACCTGGAGACCGGTTCGTACGAGCCGGCCGAGGACGAGGTCGACGTCGAGGCACTGGCGCAGTCCGCGCCGCTGACCCCGGCGACCCAGCAGTCCGCGCCGACGTCCACCCAGGAGGTCGTCGAGGAGACCGCTGCGCCCGCCCCGAAGCAGGCGCACACCAACGCGGAGCTGGTCGAGATGCAGCTGGGCATCAACGCCGACGCCCCGCTGTGCTTCTCCTGCGGCACGAAGATGCAGCGCGCCGGCAGCTGCTACCTCTGCGAGGGCTGCGGCTCCACCAGCGGGTGCAGCTGACGATGAGCCCCTCCGGGGCTTGAGGTGACCGCTCGGGGCGGTGGTGGCGAGGTCTCGCCGCCACCGCCCCGGCGTTTCTCCGCTGCGCCGGGCAGCGCCCCCGTCAGCCGGCGGCGGGGCGGCGCCCCATCCACGTGGCGAACTCGGCGGGATCGCCGTCGAACCCGCGGACCCCGGGCTCGAACCGCCACTCGCCGTCCTCGTCCCGCGCGAACTCCGCTACCACGGCGGCGGTGGAGCCGGCGAGCGCGCCGAAGTTCTCCTCCGCCAGCACGTCATAGCCCTCCAGGATGCGCACCAGGGTGTTCGGTATGTCGCCGAACGTCCGGCGCCCTTCCCGCTGCTGGATGGCGACGCCCACCACCACCCGGCCGTACCGCTCCGCCAGCCGCGAGAACTCCAGCGTCATCGCCTCGTCCACGCCGAGGCCCTGACCGGTCCTGCTGTCCCGGTTCAGGGTGATGGTCCCGTCGGGGGAGCGGCTGTCGAAGTGCACGAGGTAGTCGGGCTCGCCGCACACGGAGTCCTTGAGGTACGTCGCGGCGATGATGTCGAGGTCGTTGGCGGGCTGGCCCTGGGGACTGGGGTCCCATTTCAGCGTGACCTCGGCCTTGTCGATCCCCTTGTTGAGACTGCTCACCGGACTTCCCTTCCTCGGTCCCGGGGTGCCGTGGCCGGCGCTGCCCGCCTGCCGCCGGTGTCGCGGTGGAGATCCCTCCCGCGGCCAACCGCCCCCTGCTTCCCAGGACTTACCCAACCTGTTGCCTCACATGAATTCCCCATGCTGTCACGGCGGTACGACAGGCAGTGGGGTCATTTGCTCGGAGCGTAACGGCCACCACTGACAATCGCCGGACGCCCGGCGGAAATCCCGTGCGCCCGGAGTGAATTGCGCGCACATCGCAAGGGATGTGTGTTCTGTGACGCGCAGTAACGCGAGGGATACAAGGGGCCTTACGATGGCGCGGTGCTGGTCAAGTGGATTCGCTGCACCGTGGTCGACCGTCGGGCGTTCGAGCGGGGGCAGCGCAAATGGGCGGGGCTGCTCGGGGAGCCGGGCTTCCGGGGGGCAGGGCGGCGGCTGGAGCCGTACCCGGCCCGGCGTCGCGCATCTCGTGGCCTTCTGGGAGAGCCGCGCGTTCTACGACTCCTTCATGGCCAGATCGCACGACCGCCTGGCGGCTGCCCAGGTCGGTACGTTCAAGAACGGCCAGGTCCGGCTGTTCGAGCACGAGCTGGACGTGAAGGTCGGCTTCCGTCCCGTCTTCTCGGACGCCGACGTGCTGCGCCTCGCGTACTGCCAGGTCAGACCCGACCGGGTCGATCACTACAAGCTGATGCAGGAGAAGGTCTGGAACCCCGCGATGGCGGGCTCTCCCGGGATGCTGCGCGGCCTGCTCGGGCGCGCGCCGGGGGAGGAGTTCCTGGTCCTGTCGCTGTGGCAGTCGGCCGCCGAGCGCGGCAAGTACCGCCCCGAGCGCCTGGAGCGGCTGGCCCTGCGGGCCCAGATGGCGGCGGACATCGCGGGCGTCACGGGGGACGTGGTCGACCTGGAGCCGTCCTGGACGGTGTGAGGGGCGGTGGCGTACGCAGCCGGCGGGTGTCGTGCAACGCGCGCCCCGGTGGCCTTCAGTTGCTCCTCGTGAACGCCCCGGTGGCGTTCAGTTGCCTCTCGTGAACACCCCGGTGGACTTCCGCCGCTCCTCGTGAACACCCCAGTGGCCCTCAGCCGTCCCTCATGAACACCCCGGCACGCGCCGCTGCCAGGGTGACCGCCACGGCCTGTTCGACGGCCGTCGCGTCCAGGCCCTCGCGGGTGATGAACAGCCGGAAGAAGAGCGGCGCCGAGGCCGCGCGCACCAGTGCGCCGCCGTCCACGGCCTCCCGGGGGCCGGGCAGCTCACCCCGTACGACGGCCCGGTCCACGATCGCCTCGCAGCGGGCGAACCGTTCCGTGTAGTACGCGCGGAGCGCCTGCGCGGCCCGCTCGGACTGGAAGGCGGCGGCGATCACCGCCGAGCTGGGCGCGGCGGTCGCGGCGTCGTCGAAGGCGCGCAGCACCTCCATGGCCAGCGCGCGCAGGTCCCCTTCGAGGGAGCCGGTGTCGGGCGCCGCCCAGCTGTCCTCGCCGGCCAGGTCGAGCGTGTCGGCCACCAGCCCGTCGACCCCGCCCCAGCGCCGGTAGAGCGTCGTCTTGTGCACGCCCGAGTGCTCGGCGACGTACTCGACGGTCAGGCCGGGGTAGCCGTGCTCGGCGAGTCCGGCCAGTACGGCGTCGCGGACGGCCGCCCGGGTGCGTGCGGTGCGCCCGCCGGGCCGCCGGGTGCCGGGGAGGCCGGTACCGGCGTCGCCGCCGGCGCCGGCGCGCTCGTTGTCCACAGGCAAGTGCAACTCCAGTTGCGTTAGTCGTCGGGATGCGTCATCGTCATCAGCGTAACGCGACGGTGGTTGCGTTACGGTGTCGCCGTCGTACGGCTCCCTTCGACGTACGGCTCGTACGGGTTGCTCCGCCGTGCGGGTCCGCTCGCCGCACCCCTACCCGCGCGGGGGCGGGTCCTGGCCGGGAGCGGGGGGTGTGCAGCCGTCAGCGGCCGGGCGGCGGGCGGCGCTCCGGGCGTGTGCCGGCACCGCGTTTTAGGCTGGCGGCATGGCACGCCCCCGACGCATCGTCCTCATCAGGCACGGAGAGTCCGAGGGAAATATCGACGACACGGTGTACGAGCGGGAGCCTGATCATGCCCTGAGTCTGACCGAGCGCGGGTTCAAGCAGGCCGAAGAGGCCGGCGAGCGGCTGCGCGCCATGTTCGGGAACGAGCGAATATCCGCCTACGTCTCCCCCTACCGCCGCACGCACCAGACGTTCCAGGCGCTCGGCCTGGACAAGGACCTGGTCCGGGTGCGCGAGGAGCCGCGGCTGCGCGAGCAGGACTGGGGCAACTGGCAGGACCGGGACGACGTACGCCTCCAGAAGGCGTACCGCGACGCCTACGGCCACTTCTTCTACCGCTTCGCCCAGGGCGAGTCGGGAGCGGACGTCTACGACCGCGTCGGCGCGTTCCTGGAGAGCCTGTGGCGCAGCTTCGAGGCGCCCGACCACCCGCCGAACGTCCTGATCGTCACCCACGGACTGACCATGCGGCTGTTCTGCATGAGGTGGTTCCACTGGACCGTCGCCGAATTCGAGTCGCTGTCCAATCCGCACAACGCCGACCACCGCACCCTGCTGCTGGGCCCGGACGGGCGGTACCGCCTCGACCGGCCCTTCGAGAGCTGGTGTACGCCGCAGTCCTACGGCGTCACCGGTTAAAGTGCACTCGATGACCGCCGATCACCGTGACGCACAGCGCTTCGCGCGGGCCCTGCAGTGCCTGCGGGGTCTCGCCGTGGGCGACGCCCTGGGATCCCAGTTCTTCGTCCCCGCCAATTACCCCGCGCTCAAGCGCCGCGCGCTGCCGCCGGCCCCCTGGCGGTGGACCGACGACACCGAAATGGCGGCCTCCGTGCTGACCGTGCTGAGCGAGCACGGCCGCATCGACCAGGACGCGCTCGCCGTCTCCTTCGCCGAGCACCACGACGTGGACCGAGCCTATGGCCCCGCCGTGGACCGGCTGCTCCGGCAGGTCCGCGAGGGCAGGGACTGGCGCGAGCTGGCCTCGGCCCTCTTCAAGGGCCAGGGCTCCTGGGGCAACGGCGCCGCCATGCGCATCGCCCCGCTGGGCGCCTGGTACGCCGACGACCCCGAGCAGGCCACCCACCAGGCGGAGATCTCCGCGTACGTCACCCACCAGCACCGCGAGGCGGTCGTCGGGGCGATGGCGGTCGCGGCCGCCGCCGCGGTCGTCGCCGACCCGGACCGCTCCACCGGCCCCGAAGCGCTGCTGGACGCCGTCATGGAGCTCATCCCGCGCAGCGCCGTACAGGCGGGGCTGCGGCGCGCCCGCGACATGCTCGACTACGGCGACGCGAGCACCGTCGCCGCGGTCCTCGGCTGCGGCCGGCGGACGACGGCCCACGACACCGTGCCGTTCACCCTGTGGGCCGCCGCCCGGCACCTGAACAGCTACGAGCAGGCGTTCTGGACCACCGCGCAGGCGGGCGGCGACGTGGACACCACCTGCGCGATCGTCGGCGGAATCGTGGCAGCCGGCCCCGCGGGCGCCCCGCCGCAGGAATGGCTGGACCGGACGGAGGACCTGCCGTCCTGGATGGCGGCCTGCCCTTCCTGAGCTCTTCTGCGGCGTACCTTCCTTCTTGAGGTGCTCTGCGGCGTACCCTTGAAGTCCCGGGCCTGCCGGGACACCCCGGGTACCAGCCGATTCCCGGACGTTCCACTCGGTTCCGGGCGCGCCACCCGGCGTACCCGTCCCGGGGCCGCGAGGGCATCCAGGGCCCGGGTAGGTGTCGGGAGGCGGATGGCATCCGGTACCCGAGAGGCGTCCGGGCGGCGCCCGGTGCCGGAGGGCACCCGGGACCGGCGATCACGCCGGTGACAATGAGCAGAACCGGCGGCAGCGAGGCCCGTTCGACGACGGGCCCGGCGGCCGCCCACCGAAGGCCGAGAGCATGCGCAGCAAGTCCCAGGGGGCGCCGGAGGAAGGCGCCGAGCACCCCGTTCCGGACGGTGCGGACACCGGTCGTGCGGGACGAATCGCACGAGAGGCACCCGCGGTGCGAAGCGGCTGCGGGCGGGGGCGTACTCTGTCTGGCGCCATGCCCTACGAGCCCCCTACTCACACCGTCGAGCGATCGCTGCGCGCCACCACCGGCGCCAAGATCATCGCAGGAGTGGACGAGGTCGGGCGCGGTGCCTGGGCCGGCCCGGTGAGCGTATGCGCCGCCGTGACCGGACTGCGCCGCCCGCCCGCCGGACTCACCGACTCCAAGCTGCTGACCCCCAAGCGCCGCGACGAACTCGCCGCCGTGCTCAGCGACTGGGTCACCTGCCACGCCCTCGGCCACGCCAGTCCCGAGGAGATCGACGACCTGGGCATGACCGCCGCCCTGCGGCTGGCCGCCGTCCGCGCGCTGGAGGCCCTGCCGGTCCGGCCCGACGCGGTCATCCTCGACGGCAAGCACGACTACCTCGGTGCCCCTTGGAGGGTCCGTACGGTCATCAAGGGCGACCAGTCCTGCATCGCCGTCGCCGCAGCCTCCGTCATCGCCAAGGTGAAGCGCGACGCGATGATGGCCGAACTGGGCGCGGATCACGAGCACTTCGCCTTCGCGGACAACGCCGGCTACCCCTCGCCGGTGCACCGCGCGGCCCTGGAGGAGTGGGGCCCGACCCCGCACCACCGGGTGTCGTGGTCCTACATGGACGCCCTGCCCCGCTGGCAGCACCTGAAGAAGGTGCGTGTCAGCCCAGAATCATCCGCTCTGGAGGCCGGTGGCCAACTCGGCTTCGACTTCTGAGCGGTACGGATGTGAATCCGGTACCCCCTGACATGTCCCGTACCTACGTTTGATAGACATCACCTCATGCCTCTCATCCCCGAGGAGCCTCAGATTCACGAGAGTGTCCCGGGTCCCCGCGCAACTCCGGCCGCCGGCCGCACCGCGCCGACCCCCCGTCCCGTACCTGGTCCCGGCCCCCGTCCCGCGCCTCCGCGCGGCGCCCCCGCGGCCAGTGCCCGCCCCGGCAAGCCCGGCCCGTCCCGTGGAGCGGTCCCCGGCCCGCCCGGGCAGCGCACGGCTCCCAAGCCGGCCGCGCAGGGTGCCGCCGCCGCTGCCGAAGCGCAGCTGCAGCTGATCCCCGCGCCGGCCGACGGTGCCGTCGACGCCGCCGACGAGGCGGTCGACCTGCTGCTGGACTCCGGACGTGCCCCCAGCGAGGTGCTCGTCCTGACCACCGGCGACCCGCACCCCTGGGCCACGCACGAGCTGTCCTTCGGTGAGGCGTCCTACTGGGCGCAGCACGACGCCGCGGACGACGTCTTCTACGCGGATGCCGGCGCCACGCGCGCCAAGGGCCGCCCCGTGGTGGTCGTCGCGGTCAACGGCGGCTCGGACGAAACGGTTGCGCAGGCCCTGCCCGCCGCCATGGCCCGGGCCGGCGCCCTGCTGATCGTCTGCGGCGACCCGCAGCGCATCAACGCCCTCATCGGCGCGACGGCATAAACCCCCGGCCCGGAGCGACCCGGCCCGGTCACCATGACAGCCGGGGTCGCTCCGTGTGCCTGGCGTGCCGCGTGCGGTGCGCTGGGGGCTGGGCGGTGCCGGAGTGGTGCCCGCGGGCTCTGGACGTCCGGGCGATGCCCGGGTGTCTGAGATGTTCGGGTGTCTGGATGCCCGGGTGTCTGGGATGCCCAGATGTCTGGGATGTTCCGAGTGATGTTCGTTGGCTTGGGCGTGCCCGGGGCTTTGGAGCTTTGGATGTCCGGGCGGCGTCTGGAGACACCTGGGCGGTGCCGCAGGGCATTGGACGTTCGGGTACTTGGGTGGTGCCCGGTTGCCGGTTGCCCGGTTGCGCGGGTCTGGTTGCCCGGTTGCGTGGGTGCCTTGACGGTGCTCGGGTGCTCCGGCGGCGTGCGGATGTTCCGGGGAACTGGGCGGCGGGTGCCCCCTGTGCCCCGGTGCCGCGGTGTCCCGGTGCCGCGGTGTCCCGGTGCCGCGGTGTCCCGGTGCGCGGCCAAGTCCGAACGATGGCCGCGGGCCCGTGTGCCGTACCGGCCAGCGGACGGCGGCAGCGCCGTCCATGCAGTGCCGTCGAGGCCGCGCCGGTCCGCAGCCGCGCCATCGAGCAGTCGTGGTGCCTCATGGGCGCCGGCCCGCCTGACCCCAACGGACGGCGGTGCCGCCTCACCGGGCCGTAGTGCCCTCTCACCAGCCGATGGTCATGATCCACTGGCCCGGCGGGGCCCGCCCGGCGGCGCGGACTCAGCGCGCGGCAGTGCGCCGACGCGCCTCCACCGCCCCGCCCGCCGTACGCCGCGGCGTCCTCGCGGCCACATTGCCGTTGAACCGGCCCCGGGCCGCCCCCGACAGCTCGGGCCGGTCCGGCCGCGAGCCGAGGTACGGCCGTCGCCCGCCACGGCCTTCGCCCAGCACCTGCCAACCGTCACGCGTCAGCGTGATGTACGCGCCGCAGCGCAGCCCGTGCAACGTGCAGGCGTCGCGCAACCCCCACATCCAGGCGCCGTCCGTCTCCGTCCACGGCTGCTCGCCGTCGCGGCAATAGAGCAGCACAGCCGTACGGACCGGTACGCGCAGCCGCAGATCGTGCGGTATCACCCGGCGCAACTGCGCCAGCAGCGCGTTACGGAAGTCCCAGCCGTCAGGCGTGTCCGTGCGCAGCACGAAGGACGCGCTGGCCGTCACCCGCTCTTCCGCATCGAGCACTGCGACCACGGCGGTGGACGGGCCGGGCAGATGCCGGTCGTGGAGGCCGGTGACGATCTCACGAGGGTTGCTCAGCAGGGGAATTCCCGCCGAGGCCCACTCGGAGAGCTCCAGCATTCGGCCCAGCCTGGCGGCCGACGCGGCGGAGGAGGGCTGGGACGCGGTCAGGGGCGGAGTGATGGCGAAGGTCACGGTCCTCCCTTCGTCGACGCGGCGGCAGCCGGGGCGGCCGGGCGCACCGTCGCACCAGGACACACCCCTGTTGAGCCGCGGACGGCTGGAACGGGGAAGCACTACGATTCTCGCGGTCGCACACGCATGCGGCAATGAGGAATTCACCGCGGCGTTCCGGAATCGATGGATGCGCCATCCTCATCCTTCCCACCCAACCACCCACCGAAGCACACCCCACCGCACCAGCTCCGCCCGCACAACACACCCCCAAAGCAACGCTCGTTGACCGCACCGCAGACGACGACCGCTCCGACTGTCTCGACGACCTTGGCGAGCTGCCCGGCTTTGGTGGCCTCGACGGCCCTGGCGTCCTTGGCGGTCTGGACGACCCCGGCCGTCTCCACGGCTCCGGCGGCCTGGACGGCGTCGGTAGCTCGGGCGGCGTCGGTAGCTCGGAGGGCGTCGGTGTCGCGCCGACCGGCATCGCCCCCGTCCCCACCGTCAGCCGCGGCCACTCCCTCCGCCAGCCCCAACCGACCGCCCTCCGCCCCTCGGCCGACGCCGCGCCCCGGGCCAAGCCCCGCCGACCGAGGGCCTGGCCCCGTCAACCCACGGCCAGGCCCTCGTCAACGACGGTCAAGCCGCCGTTAACCAACGGCCTCACTCCGTCACCCCTGTACAGCGAGTACCAGCGGCAGCACACCCCCCGCCCCCGCCTGGCGCAGCAGTCGGGCGGCGACTGCCAGCGTCCAGCCGGTCTCGGTCGAGTCGTCCACGAGCAGTACCGGACCGTCCGCGGCGCGCAGCGCCTCTGCGAGCTGCGGCGGTACGGTCAGCGACCCGTTCAGCGCCCGCAGCCGCTGCGCGCTGTTCGACCGCGGCAGATGCAGGTCCTCGGCCCCCGCCGCGTACGCGATCGAGCCCAGCAGCGGCATCCGGCCGATCTCGGCGACCCGGGCACCGAGCGACTCGATCAACTGCGGCCTCGTGCGCGAGGCCATGGTGACGACCCCGACCGGCCGGGCCGGAGCGTCCGGATCGCCGCTCGCCCAGCCGCCCGGCCCCTTCGCCCAGTCGGCCAGCACCCCGACCACGGCATCCAGCACATCGGCGGGCACCGGCCCGTCCGCGGTCTGGGGCGTCAGGAGCGGCCGCAGCCGGTTGCCCCAGCCGATGTCCGACAGCCGGCCCAGCGCCCGCCCGGCCGCTGCCTGCTCACCAGCCGGAATACGGCCCTTGAGGTCCACGCCGATCGCGGGCAGCCCCGTCGGCCACATGCGCCGCGGCTCCACGACGACGCCCGCACGGCCCAGCTCACCGCGCGCCGCGTCCAGCGCGGCCCGGGAGACGTCAGCGGTGAAGCGCGGCCCCGCGCAGTTGTCACAGCGGCCGCACGGCGCCGCGCCCTCGTCGTCCAGCTGCCGCTGCAGGAACTCCATCCGGCACCCGTCGGTCGTGGCGTACTCGCGCATCGCCTGCTGCTCGGCCTGCCGCTGCCGCGCCACCCAGGCGTACCGCTCCGCGTCATACGTCCACGGCTGCCCCGTGGCGGTCCAGCCGCCCTTCACCCGCCGGACCGCGCCGTCCACGTCCAGGACCTTGAGCATCGTCTCCAGCCGGGAGCGGCGCAGCTCCACCAGCGGCTCCAGAGCGGGCAGCGACAGCGGCCTGTCGGCCTGCGCGAGCACGTCGATCGTCCGGCGCACGAGCTCCTCGGGCGGGAAGGCGATCGAGGCGAAGTACTCCCAGATCGCCTGGTCCTCCCGGCCCGGCAGCAGCAGCACCTCTGCGTGCTCCACGCCTCGGCCCGCCCGGCCCACCTGCTGGTAGTACGCGATGGGGGAGGACGGCGACCCGAGGTGGACCACGAAACCCAGGTCCGGCTTGTCGAAGCCCATCCCGAGCGCCGAGGTCGCGATCAGCGCCTTGACGCGATTGGCCAGCAGATCCTCCTCGGCCTGCTGCCGGTCCGCGTTCTCCGTCTTGCCCGTGTACGACGCGACCGTGTGCCCGCATTGCCGCAGGAACGCCGTCACCTCCTCCGCGGCGGCGACCGTCAGCGTGTAGATGATCCCGGAACCCGGCAGATCGTTCAGATGCTCGGCCAGCCACGCCATACGGTGCGCGGCATCCGGCAGGTGGAGCACGCCGAGGCTCAGGCTCTCGCGGTCCAGCGGGCCCCGCAGCACCAGGGCATCCGAGCCGCCGCCGGTACCCAGCTGCTCCGCCACGTCGGCCGTGACCCGGGCGTTCGCCGTCGCCGTCGTGGCCAGGACCGGGACGCCCGGCGGCAGGTCCGCGAGCATCGTGCGCAGCCGGCGGTAGTCGGGCCGGAAGTCATGGCCCCAGTCCGAGATGCAGTGCGCCTCGTCGACCACCAGCAGTCCCGTCGCCGCGGCGAGCTTGGGCAGCACCTGGTCCCGGAAGTCCGGATTGTTCAGCCGCTCCGGGCTCACCAGCAGTACGTCCACCTCACCGGCGGCCACCTCGGCCTGCACGGTGTCCCACTCCTCGGTGTTGGAGGAATTGATCGTGCGCGCGCGAATGCCCGCCCGCGCGGCCGCCTCGACCTGGTTCCGCATCAGCGCCAGCAGCGGCGAGACGATCACCGTCGGCCCGCTCCCGCGCTGCCGCAGCAGCGCGGTCGCGACGAAGTACACCGCCGACTTGCCCCAGCCCGTGCGCTGCACCACCAGCGCGCGGCGATGGTCGGCGACCAGCGCCTCGATCGCCCGCCACTGATCCTCGCGCAGCCGGGCCGTACCGCCCGGATCCCCGACGAGACGGGAGAGGACGGCATCGGCCGAGGCACGCAGCTGTTCGTTGCTCATGACTCCATGCAACCCGATGCCACTGACACCGCGCGACCGGCCACCGCAACCTGTGGATAACTCCCGGTACGCGCGCGACCGGCAGCAGTGACCTGTGGACAACGTCCGTCACCCGTGAGTTATCCACAGGGGTCGCGGCGGTGTCGCACGCCGCGGGATCTTCGACCCATGACTCACCACATCGAGCCGGCAAACCCGGCAGACCCCCGCCCCACCACTTCTCGCAACAGCGCGGAAGCGCAGGTCACCCTGCGCGGCCCCGCCGAACTCGCGGACGCCCTGCCGTACTTGCTCGGCTTCTACCCCGACGACAGCATCGTCCTGGTCGCCCTCCACGGCGAACGCGGACGGTTCGGCGGCCGCGTCAGGCTCGGCATCCCCACCGACACCACCCAGTGGCCCTACATCGCCGACCAGCTCGCCGACTGCCTGATCACCTCCGGCCGGGAGCGCGGCACACCACCCAGCGGCATCATCGCCTTCCTCTGCCAGGAACCGACGACCACCGAGACCGGCCGGGACGTACGCGACCGCCTCCAGCCCCTCGCCCAGCGACTGCGCACCGCCTGCGGCAGCCGGGACGTCCCCGTCTACGAAGCCCTGTGCATCTCCAACGGCCACTTCTGGTCCTACGTCTGCCCCGACGAGCGCTGCTGCCCCGCCGCCGGCACACCCCTCGCCATGCCCGGCACGTCCGTCATGGCAGCGGCCGCCGCCTACTCCGGCGTCCAGGTCCGCGGATCACTCAAGGACATGGAAGCCCGCCTCGCCCCGTTCACCGGCACCCGCGCCGGCGACCAGATCAAAGCACTCGACGCCGCCGCGGCCGCGCTCATCCCGCGCATGCTGTCGGGCCAGGACCCCCAGACCGTACGAGAAGAGACCGTCACCCTTCTCGCACGCGCCCTCCGCACCTTCCGCGACGACCCGCCCTCCGGCAGCCACCGCGCCAAGGACGCCTGCGACGACGCCCTCCTCAGCAACGGTGAAGCCGCCGAAATGATCCTCGGCCTCCAGGACCGCCTCACCCGCGACCGCGTCGCCGCCTGGATGGAAGGCCCGGACGCCGCACCGGCCCTGCGACTGTGGCGCGCACTCGCCCGCCGCTGCCCCGACGCCTACCAGAGCCACGCCGCTGCCCCGCTCACCCTGGCCGGCTGGGTCTCCTGGGCAACCGGAGACACAGCCTCCGCCCGGGTGGCCCTGTGTCGCGCCCTCACCCTCGACCCCGACTACCTCTTCGCCCAGCTCCTCCACCGCGGCCTCAACGAAGGAATCGACCCCGAGAAGCTCCGCAGCTGTCTGCGCGCCACACTCCGCCCTGCCGTGGACACGACGCCCATCAACAAGACGCCTGCCGACACGACGCCCATGGAAAAAACGTCCGCCGACAGGACACCCACCGACTGGAGGTCTGCCGTCACCGACGCGATGGACACCAGCCCGATCGACACCGACCGGGCCGGCACCGACCCGGCCAAGATTGTCCCGGCCGACACTGTCCCGGAACCGGACCAGACGTCCGACCACACCCCGGACACCCCCGACCACCTGCCCACATCGACCACCGACGAGCAGCCGGACACAGACACGACCGGCCCCCGCACCACCCGCGCACGGTCCCGCCGTCCGCGTGCCGACCGTCCCGCCGGACCCCGCGCACGCACCCGCCCCGAGGCACGTCCGCGCACCGGTCGCCCCCACCCGCGTACCGGCCCCACCGGGGGCCGCCGGGACGACCGGAGCCCACGATGAGCCCGCCCCAGTCACCATTCCGGCGTGACCTGCGCATCGGCCGCGGCGTTCCTCTGTGTGGCGCAGACCGTACGGAATCCCCACCAGCACAGGGAGCACCCCACATGGCAGGCATGTTCCCCACCACGCCACAAACACCCCCGACCCCCGCACGGCAACGCGCCGCGCCCCCGCCCCGGCCACCCGAGCCCCAACCCGTCCACACCACCCTGATCTGCGCGGCACTGCCCGCGCTCGCCATCTCCTCCGCCGACCACGGCCAGCTCACCGGCAGCGGCATGGAAGGGTTCTACCGCTCAGGCCGACGCACCCTCGCCCGTTGCGTACTGCGCGTGGCCGGTTCCCAGCCGCTCCACGTACAGGCCAGGAGCGTCGGGGCCGACCGCGCCCGGTTCACCGGCACCCTCCGCACGTCCCACGACCCCGGCCCCGATCCCGGCCTCCTCGTCGAGCGCTTGCGGAACGCCGACGGCACCGAACGCATCACCCTGCACAACCACACCCCCCGAGCCCTGCGCCTGCCACTGGAGGTCAACCTCGCCACCGACCTTGCCGAACTGAGCGCCGTCGCCCTCGGGTTCGCGGGGCCCGACCTGCCCGCGTCCGTCCACGACGCCGGGCTCCGCTGGGCCACCGACACCGCGCACGCCACCGTCACCGCGGACCCGCCGCCGGAGGACGCACTCGCCGCGGCCGGACTCCTCCGCTGGAGCCTCGACCTGCCACCCGGCGCCCACCGCACCATCGAACTGCACATTTGTCTGCACACCCGCAGCGGCAGCACCGGATCGGCATACTCGGCAGCCGGACGCGGCACCCCCGGTGCGAGTACAGCCCGCCCGCCCCGCCCTTGGTCCGCCGCACGCCTCCAGAGCGACGACCCCCGAGCCGGCACCCTGCTCACCACCGCCCTGGACGACCTCAACGGCCTCCTGATCCGCGACCCTGCCGTCCCCGCGGACACCGGCCTCGCGGCCGGCATCCCCTGGCGGTGCACCCTGGCGCCGGCCGAGGCCCTCGCCGCGGCCCGCATGCTCCTCCCGCTGGGCACCAGACTCGCCGCGAGCACCCTCCGCACCCTCGCCCGCAGCCAACACGCCGAGACCGGACCGGATTTCGGCCGAATCCCCGGTCCCCTGCGCGACGCGGGCCCCCACTCACCACCGAGCTGCACCGGCATCGAGGCCACCCTGCTGTTCCCGGCAGTCCTCGCCGAAGCCCGCCGATGGGGGCTGCCCGCCCCCGAGGTCGAACGCCTACTGCCGGCCGCCGAACGATGCCTCACCTGGCTGCACAGAACGACCGAGGCCACCGCCGACGCCTCGGCAGGCGCAGGTTACGTACCCGACCCGGCACCCTCCGGCCCGTATCGCTGCGAGACCCAGGCGCACGCGCACCGCGCGGCACTGCTCGGCGCCGACCTCCTCGACGCCTGCAACCGTCCCGGAGCCGACGCGCTCCGCGACTGGGCCGCTGCCCTGCGCCGTCGCTTCCGCGACGGCTTCTGGATCGACGACCCCGGCGGCGGCCGCCCCGCGGCACTGTGCGCCCCCGACGGCCGGCCGCTCACGCGCCTCGTCTCCGGTGCCGCCCACCTCCTGGACACCGGTCTCCTCGGCAGCGGCGCGCTCGCCCCCGGCCTGCTCGACGGCGTCCGCACCGAACAGCTCGCGAAGCTGCTGAACAGCCCGGCTCTCGACACCAGCTGGGGCCTGCGCGGCCTCGGCCACAAGGAGGACGGCTACAACCCCTTCGGTCACCGCAGCGGAGCGGTCCGCGTTCACGAGACGGCCGTCGCCGCATCGGGGCTGGCCGCCGCGGGCCGCGAAGCAGAAGCTACGTCCCTGATCAGAGGACTGCTGGACGCCTCGGAGAGCTTCGGATACCGCCTCCCGGAGATGTACGCGGGACACCAGCGCACCGGCGACGGCGCCCCCGTACCGCACCCCACGGCGTGCCGGCCGGCCGCGGTGGCGGCTGCCGGCGCGATCCACGCGCTCCTCACCCTGGTGGGCATCCGGCCGGACGTCCCCGGCGGGACGCTCTCCCTGCGGCCACTCACCGGCACGCCTCTCGGCGCCATGCAGGTGACCGGTCTCACCGTCGCCGAGCAGCCCTTCTCCGTACATGTCAGCGGCCGTGGCCTGGGAATGGTGGAGGAGGCGGCAGATGGCCTGCAACTGGGGGCGTGAAGAGGTGGACGGCCTGTTTATCGTCAGGCGGACGACTATGATCGCGACATGCCTCCCTACGACCCGTCGGCCTTCCCCCCGTTCGCCGTCACCGTCGACCTGGTCGTGCTCACCGTGCGCAAACACGCGTTGTGCGCGTTGGCCGTGCGCCGCGGTGAGCCACCGTTCCAGGGGCGGTGGGCCCTCCCCGGTGGTTTCGTACGCGCCGATGAGGACCTGGAGACCGCGGCGGCCAGGGAACTCGCCGAGGAGACGGGGCTGCACGCCCACGGCCCGGCGGGCCCCCAGCTGGTCCCCGGTGCCCACCTCGAACAGCTCGCGACGTACGGGGACCCCAAGCGCGACCCGCGCATGCGGGTGGTCAGCGTCGCCCACCTGGTGCTCGCCCCCGACCTGCCCGCCCCGCGCGCCGGCGGCGATGCGTACAGCGCCCGCTGGGCGCCCGTCGAGACACTGCTGGAGCATGAGAACGGCCTCGCCAGGGATGGCGAACAGGCCGCTCCCTTGGCCTTCGACCACGCCCGCATCCTCGGCGACGGCGTCGAGCGCGCCCGCTCCAAGATCGAGTACTCCTCGCTCGCCACCGCGTTCTGCCCGCAGGAGTTCACGGTCGGAGAGCTGCGCCGGGTGTACGAAGCGGTCTGGGGCGTGGCCCTGGACCCGCGCAACTTCCACCGCAAGGTCACCGGCACGCCGGGCTTCCTCGTCCCGACCGGGGGGACGACGACCCGTCAGGGCGGTCGCCCGGCCCAGCTGTTCAGGGCAGGCGGTGCCACGCTCCTGAATCCACCGATGCTGCGACCCGAGGTCTGAGCGGGGAGGCGCGAGCCGCCAGGTGCGAGGTGGCCGTGTGAGGTGAGGGCGTGAGCTGTGGTGTGTGAGTTGCGAGATGTGAGCTGAGAGCGGCGGGAGGGGGAGGGGGAGGGGCGGGGGGGGAGCCCCCCGGGGTAGCGAGTCCCCGTAGCCCTCGAAAGCCCGCCCCCTTCGAAGCCCCCCAAATCCCGCCCCCCCCCTCAAGCCTCAAGCCCCACCCCAAGCCTCAAGCCCCACCCCCAAGCCTCGCCCCCATGCCCCGCGCCCCTCGAGTCTCGCCCCCTGAACTTCCCTTCGAAGTCCCGTCCGCCTCAAAGCCCACCCGTCCATCCCGAGCCTGCCTGCCCTCCCCGTCCCAAGGACACGACGGCACCCCGGGCTCGACATTGCGGGCAAAAAGGACATTGCGCGTTAACGTGGCGGGGTGAGTCCTTCAGTCCCCGCAGCGCTCGCATCGTCCGCATCGGTCCCGCCGTCCGCCCGAGCCTTCTCGACCTCCGGTCCCACGCCGAGCTCCGGCCCCGCGCCGGCTTCCGGCCTCACGCCGGCTTCCGGTCCCGCGTGGCTTTCCGGTCCGGCGTCGGTTTCCGGGCCCGTGTCGGTCTGTGCAGGCGACGGGCGGCCGAGTGTCGAGCGGGGCGCGCGATGATCCAGGCTGTCGGACTGACCAGCGAGGCCCGCCGCGGCCTGCCGCCCGCCGTCGACGACCTGACCTTCGAGGCGCCGGCCGGCAAGGTCACCGCCCTCCTCGGTACCCGAGGCGCGGGCAAGACGACGGCTCTGCGGCTGATGCTCCGCATGGAGCGCGGACGGGGCATCACGCTCTTCCGCGGCCACCCCCTGCACCGGCTGCCGAACCCGGCGCGCGAGGTGGGGGTGCTGCTCGGCGACGTACCCGGCCACCCCGCCCGCACTGCCCGGTCGCATCTGCGGATGCTCACCGCGGCGGCGGGGGTCCCGCCGGAGCGCGCCGAAGACGTACTTGAGGTCGTCGGCCTCAGCGGCCTGGCGGACCAGCGGCTGGGCGAGTTCTCCCGCGGCATGGACCGCCGGCTCGGCATGGCGGCCGCCCTGCTCGGCGACCCGCACACGCTGCTCCTCGACGAACCCTCCGACGGGGTGCCACCGCGCGAGGCGGCATGGCTGCACGGGCTGTTGCGGGGCTTCGCGGCGCAGGGTGGGAGCGTGCTGGTCACGGCATCGGACGCCAAGGCGGCCACCCGGCTGGCCGACCGGATCGTCACCATCGAGGACGGCCGGCTGGTCGCCGACCAGGATGCCGAGGACTTCGCGCACACCCGGCTGCGGCCGCGCGTCAGCGTGCGGTCGCCGCACGCCGACCGGCTGGCGGCGATCCTCATCGACGAGTGGCAGCGCGCGGACCCGGCCGTCGATCCGCGCGCCGAACAGGCGCTGGAGGTCGTACGGGAGAGCGGCAATCGCATCGCCGTGTACGGGAGCAGCTGTGCGTTGGTGGGCGATGCGGCGTTTCGGCACGGGATTCTGGTGCACCAGCTCGCGGACGAGGTGGGGGACGCCAGGCCGGTCATCCCGCTGAACCGGGCGGACGGCCGGACGGCCGCCCGGCTGACGACGGGGCATGCGGCAGTGGTGCCGGCGGAGGCCGGGAAGGAAGAGGGGGAGTACGAGAAGAGCGACGCACGGTACGCCGGGACGGCGGGCGAGGATGACGCGTACGAGCCGTACCCGGCCGCGTACGAGCCCTACTCAGACAAGCACGAGCACGAGTACGAGCACGAGTACGAGCACAAGTACGAGCACGAGTACGGGGACGACCAGGCGGAGAACGCCAACGTTCAGAGGGACGTTCAAAGCGGCGTCCAGAGGGACGTTCAGAGCGTCGAGAACGCCGAGAGCGTAGAGGCGTACGCAGGGGCGCAGTTTGACGTCGGCGAGCCTGCCGAAGCTGTCGGGGCACGCGCTCACGTCGAGCCCTCTGCCGATACAGGTGTCGACACCGACACCGACACCGAAGCCGAAACCGAGCCGTGGAAGGCGAAGCGGGAACGCAGGCACGCCGGTGAGCTGGTGCGCAAGGACGCCGGCGGGCACTGTGCTCTCATCTCGGATTCCACGGGTACGGAAGGCGTGGCGCGAGTCGGTGGTCTTCAGGGCGGGGGCAGGGGCGTTACCGCGTCCGGGCGTGTTCTCTCGGTGGCGGAGCGGGGCAGCGAACTCACCACGACCCTCGAACTTCCGGTCGTATCGGCCGACGACAGCATCGGCACCCCGCCCGCAAAGCCGACCGCGAGGCCGCCCCGCAAGCCGAACGAACGCCGTCGCGGCGAAGCGACCGTCGGCCCGACCGCTGCCTCGGCCGACGAACAGCCCGCCTCCCCAACCGGCCCCCCGCCCCACGACACCTCCCCCCACGACACCCCGCCCCACGGCACAGCGGTCCCCCTCGCATCCCCCCGTGCACCGCGCCCCTCCGCGAGCGCGCGCGGCAAGGTGCAGGCCACGCGGCTGCTGCTGCCGCGGTTGCCGGCTCCCGGGCCCGTGTGGCCGGTGCGTTACGAGGTGCGGCGAGCGGCCAGTGACCGTACGGCCATGGGCGTCGGGCTGCTCGTACTGGTGGTGTCGCTCGCCCTGGCATGGGTGCTCGCGCGCGGCGGCGACGTGTCGGCGGCACGCGCGCTGGCGGGCTGGCCGAACCGGCTGCCGTTCCCGCCCGCGGCGGTGGGGGCCGGGCTGATCGGGGCGCTCGCCTTCGGGCAGGAGTTCCGTTACCCGGCGCTCGCTCCCGAACAGGGTTCCGTACCCCGCCGGTTGCGGCTGCTCGGCGCCAAGCTCCTGGTCAGCGGGGTGATCGCGCTCGTGCTGGCCGCTCTTACGGCCTCCCTCGACGGGCTCACCGTCGGCTACGTCTTTGGTGTGCAGGCGTTGCCGGCGGTCGCCGACTGGCCGGTGCTGGTGCTCGGTTGGTGTGCGCTGCTCGTGGGGTCGGCGTGGGCGGGCCTCCTCGCGGCGGGAATCTTCCGCTCTACGGCCATGGGGCTGGCTTGCGTACTTGCCGTACCCGTCGCCGTGGTTCCGCTCCTGCAGGGATTGTTGAGCGATCCGACGACCCGCTCGATGGTCGGGTTCCCGGCCAGGGTGCAGTCGACGGCAGCCGTGCGGTGGCCGTCCGGGGCCGAGGAGCTGACGGACGCCACCTGGCGCCTCGCGGCACAGCCGGTGGTCGGCGCGATGGCGCTTTCGCTCGCCGCTCTGCTGTGCGCATATGCCCTGACTGCCTTGCGCCGGAGCGGACGTTGAGAGTGAGGGAAAGCAGCGCCCGCAGGAAAGAACGCAGACAGCGGAAAGGCCACGAACAGCAAGACCCCGAAGGTGCTCGAGAAGGTCCGGACACGTCTCCGGCGGGCTCAAGTCCTCAGACGCGCTCAAGTTCCCGGCGCATTCAAGGACCGAGGCCCCCCAACTGGCCAAGACCACAGCAAAAGGCGAGGTGAACGGCACGATCGGACCGTCGCAGAACGGGTGAAGCACAGGTGAGGGATCAGCACTTCTCACGTCGTGTGCCGCGCGAACTGTCCACCGCGCCGCGCAAAGCGTCTGGTTCCTTCCGATAAAGCGTCAATTGTAGGGTGATGGGCGATCACCCTTTCGTGTGCTTTTCACCAAAGACCTCAAGGCGCTCCGGCACGTCGCCGACAAAGGATGCGTGAGTACCCTTGCGCACACCATGATGACCGCGACTCGCCCCGCCGACTCCGGCCTCACCGGCCCGGGCGAGCTCGACCGCTACCCCTACGCCGACGCCGTCGGCAGCGAGCGCACCGAACGCGTGGCTCCCGCGTGGGACGGCCACGAAAGCGAGCTGGGCCGGGTCGGCCGCCGTGCCGCCGGCAGCCGCGGCCGTGGCCTGCACGGCCAACTGGTCCAGCAGCTCGGCCAGATGATCGTCTCCGGCGATCTCGGGGCCGACCGTCCGCTCGTACCCGAAGAGATCGGCCAGCGCTTCGAGGTCTCCCGCACCGTCGTCCGCGAGTCGCTGCGCGTCCTGGAGGCCAAGGGCCTCGTCAGCGCGCGCCCGAACGTCGGCACCCGCGTCCGCCCGGTCAGCGACTGGAACCTCCTCGACCCCGACATCATCGAGTGGCGGGCGTACGGCCCCCAGCGCGACGACCAGCGCCGCGAGCTGTGCGAGCTGCGCTGGACGATCGAGCCCCTCGCCGCGCGGCTGGCCGCGGGCCACGGCCGTGAGGACGTGCAGCAGCGCCTCGCCGACATGGTCGAGATCATGGGCCACTCGGCGGCCCAGGGCGACTCCCTGACCTTCGCCCGCGCGGACGCCGAGTTCCACTCGCTGCTCCTCCAGCTCACCGGCAACCGCATGCTGGAGCACCTCTCCGGCATCGTCGCCGCCGCCCTCCAGGTCTCCGGCGGCTCGGCCCTCGGGTGCGAGCACCCCGTCGAGACGTCCGTCGGCCAGCACATGAAGATCGTCGACGCGATCGGCGCGGGCGACGCGGCCGGCGCGGAGGTCGCGATGCGGCAGCTGCTCGCGACGGACGGCGAGGCGGGCGCGCCCGGCGCCGGCGCGGTGGACCACGTGGTGCCCGGACCGCGCGAGCACTGAAGAGGCCCTGCGCGAGGCGGCTCCGAAGGCCGCGCCGCCACCCTCGCTTCGCGGTCACGCCTCCGTATGGCCCGCGGTCACGCTCCCGTACGGTCCGCGGTCACGTCCCCGTACGCCCCGGGCCCGTCTCCGGAACCCCGGGGTCCACATCCAGCAGAAACCGTACGCCGTGACCACGCCCGACCGGCCGTCCTCGGCGGAGGCAGCCCGCCTCCGCGATGAGGGCCGTCAGGCGCCCGGTCACCGGCCGCCCGGCCACGAGGGCGTCCGACCGCGGGACCGGGACGCCGCGCCATCGCCACCCTGCGGGCCCCGCCATGCGCCGCACGCAAGACGAACAAAGAAGTGCAAAGAAGAGCACAGAAGAAGCGAACAGCGAAGCAGAGAGAAGAAGGATGGCCGCGTACGTGGCCGGTGTCCGTACGTGGCCAGGGCCCCTGTGGAGCGCCCAGGGTCCGCACGAGCCCGGGGCCCGTACACCCAAGGGCTCGTCCGACCCACTGGGGCGGTCGCCCAAGCCGTACGTCACCCGTACGTCTCCGCGCGGGGCGGCCGCCTGTCCGGCCGTGCCGCCTGCGCGGCCGTCGGCGTGGCGAAACGTACCGGCACCGGACGGCCGTCCGGTGCTCCCCTCGCTCCTCCCGGGGCCCGCAGGGCAGCCGAGGCTCCGTCTCTCGCCCCCTTCCCGCCAGTACGCCCCCAGATCGCGCAAAATGCGGCGTTATGGGGTGTGACTCGGGCCACGCGGATTGGGCGTAACGCTCTGCGGGGAAGCGCGATGACTTAAGAGGTGATAGCCGAGGAGGGAATACGGCGACCGTTCGCGGCGCTGTCCAACTCCCTGGTTGCCCTTGCGCCGTCGGCCCACCCCCGTCGACGGTCGTCGGCTCCGGTCCACAGTGGACGGGGTCGGAAGCCGTTTCCATCGTTCCGAGAGGTTGTTCGTGTCGGCCAGCACATCCCGTACGCTCCCGCCGGAGATCGCCGAGTCCGAGTCTGTGATGGCGCTCATCGAGCGGGGAAAGGCTGATGGGCAGATCGCCGGCGATGACGTGCGTCGGGCCTTCGAGGCTGACCAGATTCCGCCAACCCAGTGGAAGAACGTTCTGCGCAGCCTCAACCAGATCCTCGACGAGGAGGGTGTGACGCTGATGGTCAGTGCCGCAGAGGCGCCCAAGCGCACCCGCAAGAGCGTCGCAGCGAAGAGTCCGGCAAAGCGCACCGCCACCAAGACCGTCGCGGCCAAGACGGCCGCGGTGAAGAAGACCACCGCGGCAGCCCCGGCCATGCCCCTGGCCGCGGCAGCGGCTGCGGACGGCCCCGGGGCCGAGGCCGATCCCGCCCCGGCGAAGAAGGCGGCGGCCAAGAAGGCCACCGCGAAGAAGGCCACGGCCAAGAAGACGGCCGCGAAGAAGACCACGGCGAAGAAGGCAGCCAAGAAGGACGCCGTCGACGAGCTCCTCGAAGAGGACACCGTCGAGGAGACCCCCGCGGCGCCGGGCAAGGGCGACGCGCCCGAGCCGGCCGAGGGTGCCGAGGCCGCGGGCTTCGTCCTCTCGGACGAGGACGAGGACGACGCCCCCGCGCAGCAGGTCGCGGCGGCCGGTGCCACCGCCGACCCGGTCAAGGACTACCTCAAGCAGATCGGTAAGGTCCCGCTGCTCAACGCCGAGCAGGAGGTCGAGCTCGCCAAGCGCATCGAGGCCGGTCTGTTCGCCGAGGACAAGCTGGCCAACTCCGACAAGCTCGCGCCGAAGCTGAAGCGCGAGCTGGAGATCATCGCCGAGGACGGCCGCCGCGCCAAGAACCACCTGCTGGAGGCCAACCTCCGCCTCGTGGTCTCGCTGGCCAAGCGCTACACCGGCCGCGGCATGCTCTTCCTGGACCTGATCCAGGAGGGCAACCTCGGTCTGATCCGCGCCGTCGAGAAGTTCGACTACACCAAGGGCTACAAGTTCTCCACGTACGCGACGTGGTGGATCCGCCAGGCGATCACCCGCGCCATGGCCGACCAGGCGCGTACGATCCGTATCCCTGTCCACATGGTCGAGGTCATCAACAAGCTCGCCCGTGTGCAGCGCCAGATGCTCCAGGACCTGGGCCGCGAGCCCACTCCGGAGGAGCTGGCCAAGGAGCTGGACATGACCCCGGAGAAGGTCATCGAGGTCCAGAAGTACGGCCGCGAGCCCATCTCGCTGCACACGCCGCTGGGCGAGGACGGTGACAGCGAGTTCGGTGACCTCATCGAGGACTCCGAGGCCGTGGTGCCGGCCGACGCGGTCAGCTTCACTCTTCTGCAGGAACAGCTCCACTCGGTCCTTGACACGCTCTCGGAGCGTGAGGCGGGCGTCGTTTCGATGCGCTTCGGCCTCACCGACGGCCAGCCCAAGACGCTGGACGAGATCGGCAAGGTCTACGGCGTCACGCGTGAGCGTATCCGGCAGATCGAATCCAAGACGATGTCGAAGCTGCGGCACCCCTCGCGTTCGCAGGTGCTGCGCGACTACCTCGACTGACGTCGCAGGTCAGACGGCATGAGGGCCCGGTCGCTCCGGTGGTGGAGCGGCCGGGCCCCCGGCGTGTCCGGGGTGCGGCGAACGGCGCACTGGCTCACTCTGGGTGTACGAAAGCTCCCCCAGAGTCAGGAGTCGGTATGCGCATCCGCACCCGCGCTGTCATCACGGTTCTCGCCGCCATCGCGCCGGCCGCGCTCGGCGTGCCGGGACCAGCGGCCGCCGACAGCGTCATCGTCGGGGGACGGCAGGTGCAGGCTTCGTCCAGCCCGTGGGTCGTGGCGCTGGCGAGCCGTGACCGCTTCGGGGACGAGCGCTCCGGGCAGTTCTGCGGCGGCGTGCTGGTGGGTCCTTCGACGGTGCTCACGGCGGCGCACTGCATGGGCAGGGACGTTCTCGGCGCGTCGCCGGACGCGGTGAAGGACCTGCGGGTGATCGTCGGGCGTACGGACCTGCGCGGCCGTACGGGCCGGGAGATGGCGACCCGCAAGGTCTGGATCAATCCCGGGTACGACGCGACGACGAATGCCGGTGACTTCGCCGTGGTGAAGCTGCGCGGGACGGCTCCCGGGCAGGCGCTGTCGATGGCGGGCACGTACGACCCGTCGTATCGGCCGGGCACGCCGGCGACGGTCTACGGCTGGGGGGACACGACCGGCAACGGTACGTACTCGTCGGTGCTGCGCGCGGCGCAGGTGCAGGTCATGCGGGACTCGTCCTGTCGGCGGGCGTACCCGAAGAGCGTGGACGGTACGTACGACCCGGCGTCGATGCTGTGCGCGGGGACGGAGCAGGGCGGGCACGACGCGTGCCAGGGGGACAGCGGCGGTCCGCTCGTGGCGAACGGCCGGCTGGTGGGTCTGGTGTCGTGGGGCACCGGCTGTGGTGAGCCGGGCAAGCCGGGTGTCTACACGCGGGTGTCGGCCGCGAAGCAGGCGGTGCTGGCCCACGGAGGATGAGGGCGGCCTTCTGGGCCGCGGGGCGGGAGCGGGCCGGGGGAGCGGCTGGAGGGCCGCGTGCGGGCCCGTGAGGCCCTTGGTGGGGAAAGGGGCCGGGTGGGCGGCGCGGCCTCCTGAGGGGGCCGCGGACGCCGGAAAGCGGCGGAGCCGGCGGGAGCGAGTACGAGTGCGGGCGGTCTCCCGGTGAGGACCGGGGGAACCGCCCGCGCACGGCTCGTGGCCGTTACTCGCTCGTCGTCGGTGCGATGTGTCAGCGTTCCTCTTCGGACGCGGACGCCGGAGAGGCGGTCAGCCGCTCCGTCTCGTCCTGTATCTCCGCGGCGATCTTCTTGAGTTCTGGCTCGAACTTGCGACCGTGGTGGGCGCAGAAGAGCAGTTCGCCGCCGGACATCAGGACGACGCGCAGGTATGCCTGTGCGCCGCAGCGGTCGCAGCGGTCAGCGGCCGTCAGCGGGCTCGCGGGGGTCAGAACAGTAGTCACGTCGCCTCTTCTCTAGCTCGACGAGCTGTCGTACCAGGGTCAACATCCAACCAGGCCGAAAACGTTCCCGCTCGTGGCTTTTCCTCGAAAATTTTTTTCCGAGGTGGCCGGGTGCTGCCGGGTGGCGGCGAATGAGCCGTATTGCGTGGTGGTCTGATTCACGGTGTCGGTCGGGCTGTGTCCTCGCCGACCGGCTGCCGGCGCGGGCCTTCGTCCTCGCCGACTGGTTGCCGGCTGTTGATGAGGACGTGCCCGGAGCCTAAATGGTTCATGCCTCGAAGGGAACGTGATGTTCACGTCACCCACACGGGGAATAGAACGTACGAGCGAAAATCGACTAGCATGGGCCCGCTTACGGGTGGCGTCACACCGGCTCTACCGGGCCTCGGTACCCTCTGACCGGCGACACTGCCACACCAGGGTCCGCGGAACGCGGGCCACCAGAAATTCAGCGAGGAGCGAACCGCGTGACCGCCGAGATGTCCGTGCCGTCCACCGCCGTGCTGACCGGGGCAGACCGGGACGGATCCAACTACACCGCGCGGCATCTCCTCGTCCTGGAGGGCCTGGAGGCCGTCCGCAAGCGCCCCGGCATGTACATCGGCTCCACCGACAGCCGTGGCCTGATGCACTGCCTGTGGGAAATCATCGACAACTCCGTCGACGAGGCGCTGGGCGGCTACTGCGACCGCATCGAGGTGGTCCTGCACGACGACGGCTCCGTCGAGGTCAAGGACAACGGGCGCGGCATCCCCGTCGATGTCGAGCCCAAAACCGGCCTCAGCGGCGTTGAGGTCGTCATGACCAAGCTGCACGCGGGCGGCAAGTTCGGTGGCGGCTCCTACGCCGCCTCCGGCGGTCTGCACGGCGTCGGCGCCTCCGTGGTCAACGCCCTCTCCGCCCGCCTGGACGTCGAGGTCGACCGCAACAGCAAGACCCACTCCATCAGCTTCCGGCGCGGCGTCCCCGGCATCTTCACCGAGTCGGGCCCCGATGCCCCGTTCGACCCCACCGGCGGCCTCATCAAGGGCAAGCGCATCCCGAAGACCCGTACGGGCACCCGCGTGCGCTACTGGGCCGACCGCCAGATCTTCCTCAAGGACGCCCGGCTCTCCCTGGAGACGCTGCACGCCCGCGCCCGCCAGACCGCCTTCCTCGTGCCCGGCCTCACCCTTGTCGTACGGGACGAGCGCGGCCTCGACGGCGAGGGGCCGACCGAGGAGACCTTCCACTACGACGGCGGCATCAGCGAGTTCTGCGAGTACCTCGCCCAGGACAAGGCCGTCTGCGACGTGCTGCGCCTCTCGGGGCAGGGCACCTTCAAGGAGACGGTGCCCGTCCTGGACGACCGCGGCCACATGACGCCCACCGAGGTCACGCGTGAGCTCGGCGTGGACATCGCGCTGCGCTGGGGCACCGGGTACGACACGACCATCAAGTCGTTCGTGAACATCATCGCCACCCCGAAGGGCGGCACCCACGTCACCGGCTTCGAACGCTCCGTGACCAAGACGGTCAATGAGGCGCTGCGCTCCGCCAAGCTGCTGCGCGTCGCCGAGGACGACATCGTCAAGGACGACGCCCTCGAAGGGCTCACGGCGGTCGTCACCGTACGGCTGGCCGAGCCGCAGTTCGAGGGCCAGACCAAGGAGGTGCTCGGCACCTCGGCCGCCAACCGCATCGTCGCCAACGTGGTCGCCAAGGAGCTCAAGGCGTTCCTGACCTCCACCAAGCGCGACGCGAAGGCGCAGGCCCGCGCGGTCCTGGAGAAGGCCGTCGCGGCCGCCCGTACGCGCATCGCGGCCCGGCAGCACAAGGAGGCGCAGCGCAGGAAGACCGCGCTGGAGTCCTCCTCGCTCCCCGCCAAGCTGGCCGACTGCCGCAGCGACGACGTGGACCGCAGCGAGCTGTTCATCGTCGAGGGGGACTCCGCGCTCGGTACCGCCAAGCTCGCCCGCAATTCCGAGTTCCAGGCGCTGCTGCCCATCCGCGGCAAGATCCTCAACGTCCAGAAGTCCTCGGTCTCGGACATGCTGAAGAACGCCGAGTGCGGCGCGATCATCCAGGTGATAGGAGCCGGCTCGGGCCGCACCTTCGACATCGACGCGGCCCGCTACGGCAAGGTCATTTTCCTCGCCGACGCCGATGTCGACGGCGCCCACATCCGTACCCTGCTGCTCACGCTCTTCCAGCGGTACATGCGCCCGATGATCGAACAGGGCCGGGTCTTCTCCGCCGTGCCGCCGCTGCACCGCGTGGAGCTGATCAACCCCAAGAAGGGCCAGGACAAGTACATCTACACGTACTCGGACAACGAGCTGCGGCAGACCCTGCTGGAACTCCAGCGCAAGAACATCCGTTTCAAGGACAGCATCCAGCGCTACAAGGGCCTGGGCGAGATGGACGCCGACCAGCTCGCCGAGACCACGATGGACCCCCGCCACCGCACCCTGCGCCGGATCAACATCAGCGACCTGGAGGCCGCCGAAAAGGCCTTCGACCTGCTCATGGGCAACGAGGTCGCGCCGCGCAAGGAGTTCATCAGCAGCTCCGCCGCGTCCCTGGACCTCTCGCGCATCGACACCTGATCCCGACTGCCGCGCGCGGGCCGTCCACCCACGGGTGGACGGCCCGCGCCGCATCTCCACCCGGGTCCCACCCGCGGGCCGATCCGCACGCCGCCACGCGTTCCTAGCGTGGAAAGCGTCGAAATCGTCCCCCGAAACGGAGGCCCCAGCCATGGGCGGCGTGCCCGAAATCCTCGTCATCGCGGCGGTCGCCGCCCTCGTCGTCGTCCGGCAGTTCGGCGCCCGGAAGGTCAGCAGCGACCGCAGGTGGTGGGTGCTGCCCGCCGTCCTGGGCTACGTCGCCATCAGCCGGTCCGACGGCGCGCTCCTGGACCCCGCGCACCAGGCCGTCTCCGCGGTCCTCCTCGGCGCAGGCATCGCCGCCGGCCTCGTCACGGGCGCCGGCACCGCCTGGACCATGCGCCTGTGGACCGGCCCGGACGGCACGGTCTGGGCCAAGGGACGCGGCGTCACGGCCGCCGTCTGGGCCACGGGCATCGCCGTACGCCTCGCCCTCCTCGGCATCGGCACCCTCCTGGGCGTCCACCTGAACGCCCAGGCCACCACCCTCACCGTCGCGGCCCTGCTGCTCGCCCAGACCGGCGCCCTGGCCTGGCGGGCCGGGACGCTCAGCCCGTCGTACGGTGTTGCTGCCCCCAGGTGAGCCCCCACGAGGAACAGGAGCGCCCATCCGTGCCGCTGCCCACGTCGCCGCGCTCCTGGACGCGCTGGCCGCTGCGCGAAGCCCTCTCCCACGCGGGCGTCAGCCCCATGCGCCGCCGGCTCGGCCGGCTCATCCGCCTCGTCGTGCTGGGCGCGCTGCTGTGGAGCGCGGCCACCGACCGCGACCTGCACGGCTGGGTCGTGCCCGCCGGCGCGGCCGGCGTCCTCGTCGCCGGCGCCGCCTTCTGGGCCTTCTTCCGGGCCACCCTCCGGCACCTGCTGTGGCCCTCCGTGGCCCTGCTGCTCTTCATGGAGGCCACGGCCTTCGGCTTCCACGAGGCGGGGCTGACCGTCCCCGCCGTCGTCCTGTGGTGCGCCTGCGCCGTCACCGCGCTCGAACGCCTCCCGCTGGCCGCGGCGGTCCCCTGCACCGCCGTGGCCCTCGCCGCGTTCGCCCTGCTCAACGGCGACGGACTGTGGGCCACGGCGCTCGCCACCGGCGGGCTGGCCCTCGCCGGCTACACGCTCCGGCTGGACGCCGAGGCGCGCGGCGGCGCCCAGCGCCTCCTGGCCCAGGAGCGTGCGGCGCGCGCCGCCGAGGCCGAGGCCCGGGCCGCCGAGGCCGAATCGGCGGCGCTGGCCGAGCGCGGCCGGATCGCCCGCGAGATCCACGACGTACTCGCGCACAGCCTCAGCGCCCAGCTCGTGCACCTGGAAGCCGCCCGTCTGCTCATCGAACGCAGCCCCGACCTGGAGGGTTCCCGTACACAGCTGCTCGAACGGGTGACGGCGGCCCGCAAGATGGCCCGCGAGGGCCTGGACGGCACCCGGGAGGCCCTGTCCGCGCTGCGCGGCGACATGGCACCCGTGGAGGCGTTCCTGCGCGAGCTGGCCGCCACGGAGGGCGCCCGGCTGGACGTGGTGGGGGAGAGCCGCACGCTGCCCCCGGAGGCCGGCCTCGCGGTGCGCAGGGTCGCCCAGGAGGCGCTGACCAACGTCCGCAAGCACGCCCCCGGGGCGCGCGTGGAGCTGCGCCTGGAGTACGCGGCGGACGAGGTGGGGCTGCGGGTGCGCGACCACGGGGGCCGCGGCGTGCCCGGTGAACTGGCGGCCAGCGGCTCCGGATACGGTCTGCGGGGGATGCGGGAGCGCGCCGAACTGCTCGGCGGGACGCTGGAGTCCGGTCCCGACGAGGGAGGTTTCCTGGTGTGGCTGCGAGTACCGGTGTGAGTGCGCGCGTCGTGGTCGCCGACGACCAGACCGTGGTGCGCGAGGGCATCGTGATGCTGCTCGGGCTGCTGCCCGGCATCGAGGTCGTCGGCTCGGCGGCCGACGGTGACGAGGCGGTCCGGCTGACCGCCGAACTGTCCCCGGACGTCGTCCTGATGGACCTGCGGATGCCGCGCTGCGACGGCGTGGAGGCGACGCGCCGCATCAGGGAGCAGCACCCCGCCACCCAGGTCGTCGTGCTCACCACGTACGCCGACGACGAGTCGCTCTTCCCCGCCCTTCAGGCCGGTGCCCGCGGGTACCTCACGAAGGACGCCGACGGTGACGAGATCGTGCGGGCCGTCGAGGACGTCATGTCGGGGCACGCGGGGCTCTCGCCCCAGGTGCAGCGACGGCTGCTGGAACGGTTCGCCGGGAGCCCCGTACCGCCGCCCGCCCCGGAGGTCGCGCCGGAGCCGCCCGACGGGCTCACCGCCCGCGAGACCGAAGTGCTCACGCTGGTCGCCGAGGGGCTCTCCAACCCCGAGATCGCCCGCCGGCTGCACGTCTCCACCGCCACGGTGAAGACCCACATCAACAACCTCTTCGCCAAGGCGGGGCTCCGCGACCGGGCACAGGCGATCCACTACGCCTACCGGCACGGCATCGCGCAGCCCCCGAGGTGACCCGCAAGCCTGTCGCGGGCCCGTATAAGTGCTCAACACGGCTGTGAAACATCCCAGTTGGTCCGTCACCTGATGGGGTGAAGGATTCGCAATGGATGTCCGGGAACCACCGAGTCTGTCCATCCTTGGGCCCACGGCCAGACAGGCCGCGGATCAAGGAGATGCCCGGTGGAGAAGCACGACGGCCGCCCGGCCGGAGCCGTACGGCTCGACGACCCCTGGTACGACGCCCCCGCCTCCGTACGGGGCACCCAGGGAGCGGCCGGACCGGAGGACACGGAGGAGACGCAGCCGCAGGAGCCGGCCGCGGACACGCACACGGGCGGCACGGAGCCGGTGACGGACGACGCCCCCGAGCTCGCCTGGCCCGGCCTTCCGGCGCAGCGCAACGGCGCCCCTCAGGCGCCCGGCGCCCCCACCGACGCCGACGTCTACCTCGCCGTCCAGCGCAGCGCCGCCTTCCAGGAAGTACGCCGCCGCTACCGCAGCTTCGTCGTCCCCGCCAGCCTCCTGTTCCTCACCTGGTACCTGGCCTACGTCATCGCCGCCGTCACCGCACCCGGGCTGATGGCGCGCCAGGTGCTGGGCCCACTCAATGTCGCCATGCTCGCCGGGCTCGGACAGTTCGTCACGACCTTCCTGCTCACCTGGGCCTACGCCCGGCACGCCCGGCTGCGCCGGGACCGCGCCGCGCTCGACCTGCGCTGGGAGACCCAGGAGATGACGAGGGGAAACGTCCGTTGATCAGCCGCTCGACCGTCCTCGCCGCTCCCGCGGCGACCGAGGACCACCACCTCCTGGCCATGGTCCTCTTCAGCGTCTTCGTCGCCGTGACCCTCGCGGTCACGGCGTGGGCCGGCCGCCGCAGACACGGCTCGGCAGAGGAGTTCTACGCGGGCGGGAGGCTGTTCTCCCCCATGGAGAACGGTTTCGCCATCGCCGGTGACTACATGTCGGCCGCCTCCTTCCTCGGCATCTCCGGCCTGATCGCCCTCTTCGGGTACGACGGCCTGCTCTACTCCGTCGGCTTCCTCGTCGCCTGGCTCCTGGTCCTCTTCCTGGTCGCCGAACTGGTCCGCAACTGCGGCCGCTACACCCTCGCCGACGTCGTCGCCTCCCGTATGCGCCGCCGCCCCGTACGCATCGCCGCCGGCGCCTCCTCCGTCACCGTCTCCCTGCTCTACCTCGTCGCCCAGATGGTCGGCGCCGGCAGCCTCGTCGCCCTCCTGCTCGGCGGCACCGGGCACACGGCCCGCACCTGGACCGTCATCGGCGTCGGCGCCCTCATGGTCATTTACGTGATCTTCGGCGGCATGCGGGCCACCACCTGGATCCAGATCATCAAGGCCGTGCTCCTCATGGGCGGCGCCATCGCCCTCACCGCACTCGTGCTGACCCGCTTCCACGGAAACCTCGGCACGCTGCTCACGACGGCCGCGCAGCGCAGCGGCCACGGCACCGACTTCCTCGCACCGGGCCTCAAGTACGGCGGCAGCTGGGCCGCCCGGCTGGACTTCCTCAGCCTCGGTCTCGCCCTCGTCCTCGGGACAGCAGGGCTGCCGCACATCCTGTCCCGCTTCTACACCGTGCCCACGGCCCGCGCCGCCCGCCGGTCCGTCGTCTGGTCGATCGGCCTGATCGGCAGCTTCTACCTGATGACCATCGTGCTCGGCTTCGGCGCCGCCGCCGTCCTCGGGACCGGCGCCGTACGGGCCGCCAACCCGGCCGGCAACACCGCCGTGCCGCTCCTCGCGCTCGACCTGGGCGGCGGCCCCGACTCCACCGGTGGAACGATCCTCTTCGCCGTCGTCGCGGCCATCGCCTTCGCCACCATCCTCGCCGTCGTCGCCGGCATCACCCTGGCCTCGTCCGCCTCGGTCGCCCACGACCTGTACGGCGCCCTGCGGCGCAACCGTCGCGCCGGACGCCCAGCGGTACCCCCGGAGCCCGGCACGGCCTCTCACGGCCGGACAGGCGGCTTCCGCGAGGTCGCCGTCGCCCGGCTCGCCGCCGCCCTGGTCGGAGCGGGCGCCATCGCCCTCGCCCTCCTCGCCCAGAACCTCAACGTGGCCTTCCTCGTCGGCCTCGCCTTCGCCGTCGCCGCCTCGGCCAACCTCCCCGTACTCCTCTACGCCCTCTTCTGGCGCCGCTTCACCACCAGGGGAGCCGTCTGGTCCGTCTACGGAGGGCTGCTGCCCGCACTCGCCCTCGTGGCGCTCTCCCCGGTCGTCTCGGGAAACCCCGCGGCGATCTTCCCCCACCTGGACTTCCAGCTCTTCCCCCTGGAGAACCCGGGCATCGTCTCCATCCCCCTGGGCTTCCTCTCCGGCTGGCTCGGCACGGTCACCTCAGCGCAGGCCCCGGACGCCGCGGCCCGCCACGCGGAAACCGAGGTGCGGGCGCTCACGGGGGCGGGGGCGGCCTGAGGGGGCTTGATCGAGGTGGATGCTTGAGGGGGCTTGCTTGAGGGGCGGCGGGGCCCGGCCCCCTCAAGGAGCTCGGGGCTCGGCCTCTCGAGGGGCTCCGGGCCGGGGCCCTGAGGGCGCTGCGTGACTCGGCCCCCGAGGGCGGCCCGCCGTCCGGGCCTCGGGGCCCGCTCCTCTGCAGGTCGACGACCGGCCGCCTCAGACCCAGTCGTACCGATGCTCCGGGCGGCCCGTCTCGCCGTACCGGAGCGTCAGCCGGACCCGCCCGGCACGCTCCAGCAGCTTCAGATACCGCTGCGCGGTCTGCCGGCTGAGCCCCGCCTGCCGGGCCACCTCCTGGGCGGACAGCGCACTGTCGGCGGACCGCAGCACGGACCGCACCCGGTCCGCCGTCGCCGTCGAATGCCCCTTGGGCAGCTCGGCCGGCCCGGCGTTGGCACCGCCCAGCGCCCCGAAGATCCGGTCCACCTCGGACTGCTCGGCCTGCCCGCCGTCCTCGAAGGTACGGCGCAACGCGGCGTACCCCTCGAGCTTCGACCGCAGCCCCGCGAACGTGAACGGCTTCACCAGATACTGCAGCGCCCCGTGCCGCATCGCGGCCCGCACCGTGGCGACGTCACGCGCCGCCGTCACCATGATCACGTCCGTGTGCAGGCCGCGCTGCCGCAGCCGCGCCACCAGCTGCAGCCCCGTCTCGTCGGGAAGGTAGTGATCCAGCAGGACCAGATCGACGGGCGTGCCCTCCAGCACCGCCAGCGCCTCCGCCGCACTGTGCGCCTGCGCCACGACCCGGAAACCGGCGATCTTCGTGACGTACGCGGCATTGATCCCGGCCACCCGGACGTCGTCGTCGACGACGAGCACGTCGATCATCGTGCGCCTCCCAAGGGGTCCGGCAGGGATTCCCCGTCCGCGTCGGAGCCATGCGTCTCCGACAGGGCGTCCGCGAGCGCGTCGGGGAGCGTGACCGTGAACCGCGCCCCGCCGCCCGGACGCTCGTCCACCTCGGCACCGCCCCCGTAACGCTCGGCCAGCCGCCGCACGAGGACCAGCCCGATGCCCCGCTGCCCGTGCGCCGGCGGCTCCTTCGTCGTCCAGCCCTCCGTGAAGATCTCCTGACGCCGCTCCCGCGGCACACCCGGACCGTTGTCACTCACCCGCACGATCGCCGTGCGGCCCTCGGCCCGCACCTCCACCTCGACCTGCCCGTCCCGCTCACCGGCCGCCGCGTCCAGCGCGTTGTCGACCAGATTGCCGACCACCGTCACCAGACCGTGCGGATCCACCACCCGGTCCGGCAACCGCGTCGTCGGCGCGATGCTCAGCGAAACCCCGCGCTCGGTCGCCACCGTCGCCTTGCCCACCAGCAACGCCGCCAGCAGCGGATCGTGCACCCGCTCCGTGACCTGCTCCGCCGTGGCCCGGTGCACGCCGACCGCCTGCGTCACGAACTCCACCGCCTCCTCGTACAGCCCCAGTTCGAGCAACCCGAGGAGCGTGTGCAGCCGGTTCGCGTGCTCATGGTCCTGCGCGCGCAACGCGTCGATCAGCCCCCGCGTACCGTCCAGCTCACGCCCCAGCCGCTCCAGCTCCGTACGGTCCCGCAACGTGACCACGGCGCCACCGTCACCCGTCGGCATCCGGTTCGCCACGAGGACCCGCTGCCCACTGACCGTGAGCAGATCGGCCCCCGAAGCCCGGCCGACCAGCACATCCGTCGTACGCCCCGGCGGCAGCACCGACTCCAGGGGGCGCCCGGTGTCCTCCGCACGCAGGTCCAGCAGCCGCTGCGCCTCGTCGTTCATCAGCCGGATGCGCCCGTGCCCGTCCAGCGCGACGAATCCCTCACGGATGCCGTGCAGCATCGCCTCCCGCTCGGCCAGCAGCGCGGAGATGTCGGAAAACGCCAGGTCATGGGTGCGACGCTGCAGCCTGCGCGCGACGAGGTACGCGGCCAGCGCGCCCACCGCGAGCGCCCCGCCCGCGTACGCCAGCAGATCCGGCACGGTCGACAGCAGCCGCTGCTGCACACTCTCGTACGCGATGCCGACGGACACGGCGCCCACGATGCGGCCATGATCGTCCCGCAGCGGGACCTTGCCGCGTGCCGAGCGGCCGAGCGTGCCCTCGTCGATCTGCATGACCTCCCGCCCGGAGAGGGCGGCACTCGGGTCGGTCGAGACGTGCCGGCCGATCTCCCGCGGGTCCGTGTGCGACCAGCGCACGCCGTGCTCATCCATGACCACGACGTACTCGGCACCGGTCGCCCGCCGAATCCGCTCGGCCACCGACTGCACCGGGCCGCCGGGGGACGGGCGCGAGGCCGCCAGAGCCTCGTCCAGCTGCGGCTGCGCGGCAGTGGTCTGGGCAATGGCCAGGGCCCGGCGCATGGCCTGGTCGTCCAGCTGCGCGCTGAGCGGAGCGAGGAAGAGACCGGTCGCCAGCGCGGTGACGCCCGCGGCGATGGCCAGCTGCACCAGCAGCACCTGCGCGAAGACCCGGCGGGGCCAGCGCAGCCGCAACCGCGCCCGGCCGCCGCTCCGCGGCTCACCGGCCGTGGCGGGCACGCCCGCTCTCTCGTCGCCTCTGTCGCCCATATGAACGAACAGTAAGCCGGGCGACGGGAGCCGGGTAATTGCGGGGGCCGGGCCGCGCCGCCGACCGCGCCGGACACCCGGCGGCGAGGCCCCCGCGAAAGTTATCCACAGGCCCACCACGCCCGGGCGGAAACGCCCTAACCTTCAGTTGTCGTCACAGCGAGTGATCGAGCAAGTAGCTCGGCACGCGCAGGGCACTTCCCAGCACCCGGCTGGGCAGTCGCCGCCGGCGTGTGGCTCAGCGCGCACGGGCGGCAGGGCCGGTGACGGGACCGAGAGCAGGACCAGGAGCGGAACCAGCAGCAGGACCAGCGCCGGGAGAAGGACCAGCAGCAGGGGCAGGACCAAGAGCAGGACCGACAACGGGGGTGAGGACAGTGAGGTCAGCGATGTCCGTGACGGACATGTACGTCGGCGGAGCCAGGGCGGCTCCACAGCTGGCCGGGGTGGCGGCGTCCCCGGCGCACTGGTCGACGGTGACCCGCCACGAGCGGCCGTCGCTGTGCGTCACCGTGACGGCCCAGGAAGGGGAAGCGTCTCCCGCGACCGGGAGGGCTTCCGTGCCGGCGACGTCGAGCGCGTCGGCGCGCTCCTCGCCGATGAGCTCGCGGACCGCCAGATCCGCGGCCTGCGCCGGACGGTCCCAGGTCGAGCGCCCGCGGCAGTGGTCGACGACCACACGGCCCTCGCGCGCGGCCACGACCGCATCCTTCACGAGCGGCGCCTCCGCCCGGCCGTACGCGTATCCGTACGGCAGCACGAAGAGCGTCGGCGAGAAGCGGTGGCCGCCGATATGCGTGACCTCCCACGCCTCCATACCGTCCGCCGCCAGGTCAGCGGCGAGCGGCCGGCCGAGCACAGCACAGCAACGGTCACGCTTGCCGTTGGTGCACACGAGGACCGGCGGCCGGCCCGCGTGCGCCTCCCAGAGCCCACCGTGCTCGCCCGCGCCCAGCGCCGCGAAGTCCAGGTCGAGGAGCGCGGCGGGGTCGGCGATGAGCGTGGTGCGGATCCAGGAGCGGCCGGGCGCGGTGTGGGCGAGGAAGATGCGGCGCGGGGCGCCGGCCCGATGGTCGGCGTGCCGGCCGGGTCGGCGAATCAGGGCGACACGTACGCCGGTGTCGGCGGAGGCGGCTTCCAGGGCGCGGCCGACGGCCGGATCGAGATGGCTGTCGGTGAGTGCCTGGGCGCCCCAGGGGCCGCTCTGCTCGACGAGCAGCCAGGTACGGGCGGTGGCCGCCGTACCGGCCAGGGGTTCGGCCGCCATACGAGAGGCGGTTGCGCAGGTACTCACATAGGTGACCCTAACCTGAGTACCGCATCCCCGAAGCACGCCGGGACGGCAATGGCCGATGCCCGCCGCCGGAACCACAGTTGTCGAGCCTGGAGGCCGATTCGCGACGCCGGATGACTGCGTACCGCCGTATGGGTGATGGGTGATGGGTGGGGTGGGGGTGATGGGGCGGCGGGGAGGGGGAGGGACGGAGCGGGTGGGGTGGGGTGGGGTGGGGGGGAGGGCCCCCGGAGGAGGGGGTGAGACATCGGGGCGCCTTGAGCGGAATTGGGGGAGCAGCGAGAGGCGGCCGCGGGGCCAATATCCTGGGCGGGTGACGGGCTCGCAGGACGCGCTCGCAGGACCAGCCCTTGGCAGGTTCGGAGGTCGTTCTGGCCGGGCGGGCTGCGGTGCGCTCGGCCGGTGATTGGCCGTCGACCGGTTCGGGCCCGCCATGGTCGGTCTGCGTACGTCTCGCCGGCGTGCGTGTTGGTCGGCGTGCGTGTCGGTCGGCGTGTGTCTTGGCCGGCGTACGTCTCGGTCGGCGTACGGCTTGGTCGGCGTGCGGCTTGGTCGGCGTGCGGCTTGGTCGGCGTGCGGCTTGGTCAGGGTGCGGCTTGGTCAGGGTGCGGCTTGGTCGGCGTTCGTCTTGGGGGCGAGTCCGGCAGGCCGTGACGGTGGCCTCGTCGGGTACGGCGGACCGAGCGCGTGCAGCGGACACCGGACCCACTTCACCCACCTCACCCCCTGATCTTCTGGAGGCGCCCCCTTGACCAGTAGCAGTACGCAGCCCCCGGCCGTTCCGGGCGCGGAACACACCACGGCCCCCGTCGTCGGGGAGCCCGTGGCGCCGCAGATTCCGGTCGTTGTGCTTGCCGGGTTTCTGGGGTCCGGGAAGACGACCCTGCTCAACCACCTGCTGAGCCGGAGCGGGGGCACCCGGATCGGGGCGGTCGTCAACGACTTCGGCGCCATCGAGATCGACGCGATGCTGGTCGCGGGCCAGGTCGACTCGATGGTCTCGCTGGGGAACGGGTGCCTCTGCTGCGCGGTCGACACCAGTGAGCTGGATGAGTACCTGGAGCGGTTGGCGCGGCCGTCGTCCCGTATCGACGTCATCGTCATCGAAGCCAGCGGTCTCGCCGAGCCGCAGGAGCTGATCCGGATGATCCTGGCCAGCGAGAGCGACCGGATCGTGTACGGCGGGCTGGTCGAGGTGGTCGACGGGGCGGAGTTCGAGAACACCCGGGCCCGCCACCCGGAGCTGGACCGGCACCTCGGCATCGCGGACCTGGTCGTTCTGAACAAGGCCGACCGGATCGATGACGAGCGGCGCACGGAGCTGTTGGGGACGCTGGGCGAGTTGGCGCCCGGTACGCCCGTGGTGCCCGCCGCGTACGGGCGGGTTGATCCGGGGCTGCTCTTCGAGCGGCGGCCTCGGGAGGGAGTGTCCGAGGGGCAGCTCTCCTTCGAGGACCTGCTGCGGGAGGAAGTCGAGTACGAGGAGTGCGCCGCGGAGGAAGCCGCCGGTACCGGCGACGCAGCCGAAGCCCGACCCGGAGCCCTCGGCGGCGCTGCCGCGACCGGCCACAGCAGCGAACGCTGCAACGAGCACGAGCACGAGCACGAGCACGAGCAGGACCACCGGCACCAGCACCGGCACCACATGCACTCCGCCTACGAAACCGTCGAGTTCACCTCGGCCGAGCCGATGCATCCGCGGCGGCTGATGGAGTTCCTGGACGCGCGGCCCGCGGGGCTGTACCGCATCAAGGGGTTCGTGCATTTCGGGGTGGCGGGCAGTGGACAGAAGTTCACGGTGCACGCGGTGGGCGGGTTCCTGCGGTTCTACCCCGGTGAGTGGGAGCCGGGGGAGGAGCGGCTGACGCAGCTGGTGCTCATCGGGTCGGGGATCGATGCGCCGGCGCTGCGCAAGGAACTGGACGGCTGCCGGGACACCACGCCCGAGGAGACCGACCCGCACTCGATGTGGGGCGTGCTGAGGTACGTACCGTCCACCGCCTCCAACGAGGAACCGGAAGAGATCGAGGAACCGGAGGCGGCCGAGGAACCGGAGGAGCCCGAGGAACCGGACGGGACTGGGGTCTGAAGCGGACGGGCAGTAGCCCGGCACAGGCGCACCCCCGCACCGAGACCACCACCCGGCCCCTGAAGCCCTGGCGTCGTACGACGCCAGGGCACGTCCCCCGACCGTTCTGACGGGGTCCTACAGGTCCTACGACGGCCCCACAACGGTCCTACGACGTCCTACACCGGCCCCGCCACTGCCGCCACGCTCTTCTTCAGCGGTACGCCGGAGCCGTCGCGGCGCGGGTCCGGTTCGGGCAGGGGTACCGGGCTGCCCTTGGCGTCGGCGGCGCGGGGCGGCGCGGCGCCGGCCCAGGCCAGTGCGAGATGGTCCTCGCCCTTCAGGAAGCGCTGGCAGCGGACGCCGCCGGTCGCCCGGCCCTTGCGCGGGTACTGGTCGAACGGGGTGAGCTTGGCGGTGCTGACCCCGTCGTCGAGGGTGCCGTGCGAGCCGGAGACGGTGAAGACCACGGCGTCGGCGGCCGGGTCGACCGCGGTGAAGGAGATGACCTTCGCGTCGGGGCCGAGCTTGATGCCGGTCATGCCGCCGGCGGCGCGGCCCTGGGGGCGTACTTGTGCGGCGGGGTAGCGCAGCAGCTGGGCCTCGTCGGTGATGAAGACCAGGTCTTCCTCGCCGGTGCGCAGCTCGACGGCGCCGACGATGCGGTCGCCGTCCCTGAGGGTGATGACCTCCAGCTCTTCCTTGTTGGCCGGATAGTCGGGGACGACTCTCTTGACCACGCCGTGTTCGGTGCCGAGGGCGAGGCCGGGTGAGGATTCGTCGAGGGTGGTGAGGCAGACCAGTTCCTCGCCGTCCTCCAGCGTCAGGAATTCGGAGATCTTCGCGCCGCCGGAGAGGCTCGGCGCGGAGGCCGTCTCGGGGAGCTGGGGCAGGTCGATCACCGAGAGCCGCAGCAGGCGTCCTGCGGAGGTCACGGCGCCGACTTCCGCGCGGGCCGTGGCGGGCACGGCGGAGACGATGACGTCGTGCTTGGCGCGCTTGGCGTCGGTGTCGAAGGTGCCTTCGCCGCCGGCCGTGCGGGCCAGCAGGCCGGTGGAGGACAGCAGGACGCGGCACGGGTCGTCGGCGACCTCCAGCGGCACCGCTGCGGCGGTCGCGCCGGAGGACTCCAGCAGGACGGTGCGGCGGTCGCTGCCGTACTTCTTGGCGACCGCGGCCAGTTCCGAGGAGACCAGCTTGCGCAGCTCGGCGTCGGATTCGAGGATCTTGGTCAGCTTCTCGATGTCGGCGCGGAGGGTGTCGCGCTCGGACTCCAGCTCGATGCGGTCGAACTTGGTGAGGCGGCGCAGCGGGGTGTCGAGGATGTACTGCGTCTGGATGTCGCTGAGGCCGAAGCGCTCGATGAGGCGCTGCTTGGCCTCGGCGCTGTTCTCGCTGGAGCGGATGAGGCGGATGACCTCGTCGATGTCGACGAGGGCGGTGAGCAGGCCCTCGACGAGGTGGAGGCGGTCGCGCTTCTTGGTGCGGCGGAATTCGCTGCGCCGGCGCACCACGGTGAAGCGGTGGTCGACGTAGACCTCCAGGAGCTCCTTCAGGCCCAGCGTCAGCGGCTGGCCGTCGACCAGCGCGACGTTGTTGATGCCGAAGGACTCCTCCATGGGCGTGAGCTTGTAGAGGGATTCGAGGACGGCTTCGGGGTTGAAGCCGTTCTTGATCTCGATGACCAGGCGGAGGCCGTGCTCGCGGTCGGTGAGGTCCTTGACGTCGGCGATGCCCTGCAGCTTCTTGGCGCCGACCAGGTCCTTGATCTTGGAGATGACCTTCTCGGGGCCGACCGTGAAGGGCAGTTCGGTGACGATCAGGCCCTTGCGGCGGGGGGTGACGTTCTCCACGGTGGCGGTGGCGCGCATCTTGAAGGAGCCGCGGCCCTTGGCGTACGCGTCGCGGATGCCGGAGAGGCCGACGATGCGGCCGCCGGTGGGCAGGTCGGGACCCGGGACGTACTTCATGAGCGTCTCGAGGTCGGCGTTGGGGTGCTTGATGAGGTGCCGGGCCGCGGCGATGACCTCGCCGAGGTTGTGCGGCGGCATGTTGGTCGCCATGCCGACGGCGATGCCGGAGGCGCCGTTGACGAGGAGGTTGGGGTAGGCCGCGGGGAGGGCGACCGGCTCCTGCTCCTGGCCGTCGTAGTTGGGCTGGAAGTCGACGGTGTCCTCTTCGATGGACTCCGTCATCAGGGAGGTCGCGGAGTCCATGCGGCATTCGGTGTACCGCATGGCGGCGGGCGGGTCGTCGTTGCCCAGCGAGCCGAAGTTGCCGTGGCCGTCGACCAGCGGCAGCCGCATGGAGAAGGGCTGCGCCATGCGCACGAGCGCGTCGTAGATGGACGCGTCGCCGTGCGGGTGGAGCTTACCCATGACCTCGCCGACGACGCGGGCGCACTTCACGTAGCCGCGGTCGGGGCGGAGGCCCATTTCGTTCATCTGGTACAGGATGCGGCGGTGTACGGGCTTGAGGCCGTCGCGTGCGTCGGGCAGGGCGCGCGAGTAGATGACCGAATACGCGTACTCAAGGAAGGAACCCTGCATCTCATCGACGACGTCGATGTCGAGGATCCGCTCCTCGAAGTCCTGGGGCTCCGGGGTGCCCCCTGAGGGTCGGGTCTTCGTGCTGCGGCGGGCCATCGCGGCTGCGGCTCCTTCGCTCGAATTCGGCTTCGCTTACGGCTACGGCGTCTGCTGGCCGGCGGGCCGGTACGGGTGTCGTCCGTCCTGCCGGCCAGGCTCAGCGGCCGGCGCTGGATGCTCAACGGCTGAGCCTGTCGCGGTCCATTGTGGCCCGCGGGTCTGACAACGCCGACCGCGACCCGTCCGTACGCCCGTCCGAGCGGGATGTGCGGCGGGCCTCGTTCCGGGGAATCTCCTTGCGGCGGGGTGCCGGGCGGGAACTTCGCCAGATGTCGGCGCGCTTGCATACAGTGACAGAACTTCCTCGCAAGCGGATCGAAGGGACGTACATGCCCATGGGTCACACGGCCACAGAACAAGCCGGGTCCGGCGGCCTGACAGCGACCGAGCACCGGCTGGCCAATGGCCTGCGCGTGGTGCTCTCCGAGGACCACCTGACCCCCGTCGCGGCGGTCTGCCTGTGGTACGACGTCGGCTCCCGCCACGAGGTGAAGGGCCGTACGGGCCTGGCGCACCTCTTCGAGCACCTGATGTTCCAGGGTTCGGCGCAGGTGAAGGGCAACGGTCACTTCGAGCTGGTGCAGGGCGCCGGCGGTTCGCTCAACGGCACCACGAGTTTCGAGCGGACGAACTACTTCGAGACCATGCCGGCCCATCAGCTGGAGCTCGCCCTGTGGCTGGAGGCGGACCGGATGGGTTCGCTGCTGGCCGCGCTGGACGAGGAGTCGCTGGAGAACCAGCGCGACGTGGTGAAGAACGAGCGGCGCCAGCGGTACGACAACGTGCCTTACGGGACGGCGTTCGAGAAGCTGACGGCGATGGCCTACCCGGAGGGCCACCCGTACCACCACACGCCCATCGGGTCGATGGCCGACCTGGACGCGGCGTCCCTGGAGGACGCGCGGAACTTCTTCCGTACGTACTACGCGCCGAACAACGCGGTGCTGTCCATCGTGGGCGACATCGACCCCGAGCAGACGCTGGCGTGGGTGGAGAAGTACTTCGGCTCCATCCCGGGCCACGACGGCAAGCAGCCGCCGCGGGACGGCTCGCTGCCCGAGATCATGGGCAAGGAGCTGCGCGAGGTCGTGCACGAGGAGGTGCCCTCGCGGGCCCTGATGGCGGCGTACCGGCTGCCGCACGACGGCACTCGTGAGGCTGATGCCGCGGACGTGGCGTTGACGATCCTGGGCGGCGGCGAGTCGTCGCGGCTGTACAACCGCCTGGTGCGCCGGGACCGCAGCGCCGTCGCGGCCGGTTTCGGGCTGCTGCGCCTGGCGGGCGCGCCGTCCCTCGGCTGGCTGGACGTGAAGACGTCGGCGGGCGTGGAGGTGCCGGCCATCGAGCGGGCCGTGGACGAGGAGCTGAAGCGCTTCGCGGAGGAGGGCCCGACCGCGGAGGAGATGGAGCGCGCGCAGGCCCAGTTGGAGCGCGAGTGGCTGGACCGTCTGGAGACGGTCGCGGGGCGCGCGGACGAACTGTGCCGTTACGCGGTGCTGTTCGGCGACCCGCAGCTGGCGCTGAGCGCCGTGCAGCGCGTTCTGGAGGTCACTCCGGAGGAGGTTCAGGCGGTGGCCGCGGCGCGGCTGCGTCCGGACAACCGCGCGGTGCTGGTGTACGAGCCGACCGGGCCCGCCGAGGCCGCCGCCGCGGAGGCGACCGAGGCCGACGCGACCGCCGCCCAGCACGAGACCGAGACCGAGGAGGCGGCCCAGTGAGCGACGCCGTGACCCCCACCATGACCTTCCACCCGCAGCCGCAGGCCGGACAGCCGAAGCCGTGGGCGTTCCCGGCCCCGGTGCGCGGCGCGCTCGGCAACGGCCTGACGGTGCTGCGCGCCGACCGGCCGGGCCAGCAGCTGGTCGCCGTCGAGATCAACCTGGTGGCGCCGCTGGAGGCCGAGCCCGAGGGCCTGGACGGCGTCGCCACGATCATGGCGCGGGCGCTCTCCGAGGGCACCGACAAGCACGACGCGGAGGAGTTCGCGGCGGAGCTGGAGCGGTGCGGCGCCACGCTGGACGCGCACGCCGACCACCCGGGTGTCCGGGTGTCCCTTGAGGTGCCGGCCTCGCGCCTCACGAAGGGGCTGGGGCTGCTCGCCGACGCCCTGCGCGCCCCGGCGTTCCCGGACAGCGAGGTGGAGCGCCTGGTGCGCAACCGCCTGGACGAGATCCCGCACGAGCTGGCCAACCCGGCCCGCCGGGCCGCGATGGCGCTGTCCAGGGAGCTGTTCCCGGCCGCGTCCCGGATGTCCCGGCCGCGCCAGGGCACGGAGGAGACGGTGGCGCGCATCGACGCGGCCGCCGTTCGCGCCTTCTACGAGGCGCACGTGCGCCCCGCCACGGCCACCGCGGTGGTCGTGGGGGACTTCGAGGGGGTGGACCTGGACGCGGCGCTGGAGGAGACGCTGGGCGCGTGGACGGGCTCCGCCGCCGAGCCGGTCGCGGCCTCGCCGATCGTCGCGGACGACACGGGCCGCGTGGTCATCGTGGACCGGCCCGGTGCCGTGCAGACGCAGCTGCTGATCGGCCGGATCGGCGCCGACCGGCACGACCGCGTCTGGCCCGCCCAGGTGCTGGGCACGTACTGCCTGGGCGGCACGCTCACCTCGCGGCTGGACCGGGTGCTGCGCGAGGAGAAGGGCTACACGTACGGCGTGCGGGCCTTCGGCCAGGTGCTGCGCTCCTCCGCGGACGGCACGGGTGCGGCGATGCTGGCCATAAGCGGTTCGGTGGACACCGCCTCCACGGGGCCCGCGCTGGAGGACCTCTGGAAGGTGCTGCGGACGCTGGCCTCCGAGGGGCTGACCGACGCCGAGCGGGACGTGGCGGTGCAGAACCTCGTCGGTGTGGCGCCGCTGAAGTACGAGACGGCGGCGGCCGTGGCGGGGACGCTGGCCGACCAGGTCGAGCAGGAGCTGCCGGACGACTTCCAGGCGGAGCTGTACCGGCGGCTGGCCGAGACGGGCACGGTCGAGGCGACGGCCGCGGCGGTCAGCGCGTTCCCGGTGGACCGGCTGGTCACGGTCCTGGTGGGCGATGCCGCGCAGATCGCGGAGCCGGTGCGGAAGCTGGGCATCGGTGAGGTGTCGGTCGTCAAGGGCTGAAGCGGAGCGGCCGGCGGCGGGCATCGACCGGCGCCGGCCGGTGCGGTAGCGGGTGTGAATTCGCCCGCGCCGTACGGCATGCGGGCGGCCCGGAACGCGCCGTACCGGTGCCGTCACAGGGTGGCGTGAATCGTATCAACGCCGCGTACATATCAGGACATAGCAGATCCCGGGTCGCCAAAGCGGCCCGGGATCTGGGTGTTTGTCCGGAATGCAGTAGGTGGTTGCGCGTACCGCGTGTGGCGTCCGGCACAAACCCCCGATTCTGTTTGCTGATCGCGAGATGTCCCGTTTAGCGTCGGCTCGGCTGTTCGTCAGAAGTGCGCCGCGCCCGCGGCCGCCGGACAGTCATCGCCGAGTCCCCGTACGGCGCGAGCCAGGGGAGCCGGGGACCCAGTCCCCTGGGGTGAATCGGGCGACTCCCCGGAGCCGCCCGTAGGAGACCTTCCTGCTCCGAACCCGTCAGCTAACCCGGTAGGCGAGAAGGAAGGAAAGGAGTGCGCCGGTCATGGCGTTCACCCGTGCCACCGGCAAGCACCGCCGCCCCGGCCGTGCTGCCCGGACCACCCGCAACATCGCCGGTATAGCCGCGGCGACCGGCGTCGCCGTCTCCATCGCCTCCCCGGCCCTGGCCGCCGGTGAGGGCCAGAACGTCACCGACACCGGCCTGACCCGCGCCATCGCCGACACCGGCGACCGGGTCGCCGACAACATCGTCGCCCAGGCCGACGCGCAGGAGGAGGCCGCCGAGGTCACCGCCGCGCGCACGAAGGTCGAGGACGCCGCGGTCAAGAACGCCGAGGCCGCCAAGAAGAAGGCCCAGGAGGCGCAGCGCAAGGCCGCCGCCGAGGCCGCGAAGAAGAAGGCCGCGGCCAAGAAGAAGACCGAGGCGCGCGCCTCGCGCTCCGAGGCCCGCACCACCCTCAGCCCCTCCGGCTTCGTCGCGCCGATCGCCGGCAGCTACGTCTCCACCGGCTACAAGGCCTCCAGCGGGCTGTGGTCCTCCGGCAGCCACACCGGCATCGACTTCCACGCCGCCTCCGGCACCCCCGTCCACGCCGTCGGTGCGGGCACCGTCGTCGAGGCCGGCTGGGGCGGCGCCTACGGCAACAACATCGTCCTCAAGATGGAGGACGGCACCTACACCCAGTACGGCCACCTGTCGTCCATCGGCGTCTCGGTCGGCCAGAAGGTCTCCGCGAACCAGCAGATCGCGCTGTCCGGCAACACCGGCAACACCACCGGCCCGCACCTGCACTTCGAGGCGCGCACCGGCCCGGACTACGGCTCGGACATCGACCCGATCGCGTACCTGCGCTCGCACGGCGTCAACGTCTGACGGCCCCGGCGCCGGCGCCCGGCGGACTCCGTTCCGTACGGCGCGCCCCGCGTACCACCCGAAGCCCCGGCCCTCCCGGCCGGGGCTTCGGCCTTTCCGTATGCGCGCACGCCCCCGCTTCCCCGGAAAACCCGCGCACCGGCCAAAAATCAGCCATGAATGCGTCACGGCCATCGGAAATTCCGGTCCGGTGCCTTAGAGTCACGGAAAAGGCGCCGCCCGGCGGCGTTTCCAGAGGATTCCGGCGGAGGCACGGACGATGCGAGGAAACATTTCGGCGCATGCGGTCTGCACGGCGATTCGTGACGACATCGTCTCCGGAACGCTCCCGCCCGGCTCCCGGCTGATCGAGGAACTGCTCGCCTCCCGGTACGGCGTCTCCCGCGTCCCCGTACGCGAAGCGCTGCGCACCCTGGAGTCCGAGGGGTTCGTCACCACCCGGCCGCACGCGGGCGCGTGCGTCGCCGAGCCGACCGCGCAGGAGGCCGCCGACCTCCTGGACATCCGCCTCCTCCTGGAGCCCCTGGGCGCCGCCCGCGCGGCCGCCCGCCGCTCCGCGGCGCACCTGAAGGTGCTGCGCGGCCTGGTCCGCCTCGGGCGCGCCAGAGCCCGCCACGACAACGCCGCCGACCTGCGGCAACTGGACGGCTGGTTCCACGAGACGCTGGCCCAGGCGACCGGCAGCGCCAGCATGGCGGCGCTGCTCACCCAGCTCCGCCGGAAGATCGACTGGGTGTATGCGGTCGACCTGGACCGGTCGGCGCCCGGCGACGTGGACCGGTACTGGCAGGAGCACGGCGCCATCGTGGACGCGGTCGCGCGCGGCGATGCGGAGCGCGCCCGCGCACTGACCGCCGCACACGTGGAGCGCGCGCTGCCCGCCCACCGGCTGCGCTATCCGGCACCGGCGGTGAGGGAAGCGAAACCGTCCGTAAACATGGCGCGCGCCCGGAATTAACACCGCTGCCGTATACAACTCGTGGGGAATTCCGTACCCCTTGTTCGGCGTGTCCGAATATCCCTGACGCCTGAGCCGATAAAGGAAATTCCCGAGCGCTGTCGAACCTGTCCGCCGGCGAGCGGTGGGGGAATTGTTCCGGTGCCGGTAATGCCCGTGCGGCCGCCGGAATGCGAAACGGCCCCGCCCGCGACCCGTACGAGGGTCGGCATGGCGGGGCCGTGAGGGGCCGTACGGCGGCGTGCGGGCCGCCGGGGCACCCGAAGGTCAGACCGTCTCCGGAAGCTCCTCCAGGCCCTCGGAGACGAGCTTCGCCAGGCGGTCCAGCGCGGCGTCGGCGCCCTCGGCGTCCGAGGCCAGCACGATCTCCTCGCCGCCCTGGGCGCCCAGGCCCAGGACCGCGAGCATGGAGGCGGCGTTGACGGGGTTGCCGTCGCCCTTGGCGATCGTGACCGGCACGCCGGAAGCGGTGGCCGCACGGACGAAGATCGAGGCGGGGCGGGCGTGCAGACCCTCGGCCCATCCGACATTGACGCGGCGCTCAGCCATTGTGTTGCCCTTCGGGTCGGAAAAGTTGTCTAGACCAGTCTCTCACGCGGGCACCGGTGGTCCGGTGTGCCCAGCCCGCGCGAGCGCTCGGATCCTAGAAGTCCAAGCGTGCGGCACGCCCCCGCTGTACGCATGCTGAGACCCGGTCGCACGCACCGTCCCGCCGCTGCCCACGTACGGTCGCGTCCGTGGCCCCTCCGGATGCTTCGGCCGCCCCCGTATACGCAGCCGGTCGTACGCTGTCCGCATGGAGACGCCGTCGGACACCGCCGCCTACCCCGCCCACTGGGAAGCCGACGTGGTGCTGCGAGACGGCGGCACCGCCCGGATCCGCCCCATCACCCCGGACGACGCCGCGCGCCTGGTCGCCTTCTACGAGCAGGTCTCCGACGAGTCGAAGTACTACCGCTTCTTCGCGCCCTACCCGCGCCTCTCCGACCGCGACGTGCACCGCTTCACCCACCACGACTACGTCGACCGGGTCGGGCTCGCCGCCTTCGTGGGCGGCGAGATGATCGCCACCGTCCGCTACGACCGCATCAACGCCGACGGCCGGCCCGCCACCGGCCCCGACGCCGACCAGGCCGAGGTCGCCTTCCTCGTGCAGGACGCGCACCAGGGCCGCGGCGTGGCCTCCGCCCTCATGGAGCACATCGCCGCGGTCGCCCGCGAGCGCGGCATCCGGCGGTTCGCCGCCGAGGTGCTGCCCGCCAACACCAAGATGATCAAGGTGTTCACGGACGCCGGGTACACCCAGAAGCGCACCTTCGAAGACGGCGTCGTCCGCCTCGAATTCGACCTCGAACCCACCGAGCAGTCCGTGGCCGTCATGCGCGGCCGCGAGCACCGCGCCGAGGCCCGCTCCGTACAGCGGCTGCTCGCCCCCGGCTCGGTCGCCGTCATCGGCACCGGACGCGCCCCCGGAGGCGTCGGCCGCTCCGCCCTCCGCAACATCCTCGACAGCGGCTTCACCGGCCACACGTACGCCGTCAACCACGCCTTCCCCGAAGGCGGCAGCACGCTGGACCCGGAGGGCGTACCGGCCTACCGCTCGGTCGGCGACATCCCCGGCCCCGTCGACCTCGCCGTCGTCGCCGTGCCCGCCGCCCACGTGCCCGACGTCGTACGGGACTGCGGCGAACACGGCGTACAGGGGCTGGTCATCCTCACCTCCGGATACGCCGAGGCCGGCCCCGAAGGACGCGAGAAGCAGCGCGCCCTGTTGCGCCAGGCCCGCTCCTACGGGATGCGACTCGTCGGCCCCAACGCGTTCGGCCTGATCAACACCGCACCCGGCGTCCGCCTCAACGCCTCCCTCGCGCCCCAGCCGCCCGGCGCCGGCCGCGTCGGCCTGTTCACCCAGTCCGGCGCCATCGGCATCGGCCTGCTCAGCGCCCTCCAGCAGCGCGGCCCCGGGGACGGCGCCATCGCCGGGGTCTCCACCTTCGTGTCCGCCGGCAACCGCGCCGACGTGTCCGGCAACGACCTGCTCCAGTACTGGTACGAGGACCCCGCCACCGACGTGGCCCTGCTGTACCTGGAGTCCATCGGCAACCCGCGCAAGTTCACCCGGCTCGCCCGCCGCACCGCCGCGGCCAAGCCCGTCGTGGTCGTCAAGGGCGCCCGGCACAGCGGCACCGTCCCGCCCGGCCACACCGTCCCCACCACCCGCATCCCCGACTCCACCGTCTCCGACCTGATGCGGCAGGCCGGCGTCATCCGCGTCGGCACCGTCACCGAACTGATCGACGTGGGCCTGCTGCTCGCCTCCCAGCCGCTGCCCGCAGGGCCCCGGGTCGCGATCCTCGGCAACTCCGAAGCGCTCAACCTCCTCGCCTACGACGTCTGCCTCACCGAAGGGCTGCGCCCGCAGCGCCCCCATGTGCTGCCCTTCGCCGCCACCACGGCCGAGTTCCGCGCGGCGCTCGCCGACGCCCTCGCAGGGGACCGCATCGACGCGGTCCTCCTCACCGCGATCCCCTGGGTCGCCGAGGGCAGCAGCGCCGACCCCGAGGAGATCGCGGCCCTCGCCACCGCCCTGCGCGAGGCCGCCGCCGACGGCCCGGCCAAGCCCGTCGCCGTCGTCCACCTCGCCATGGAAGAACTGGCGGGCGCGCTCTCGGGCACGGCGGCGACGGGCACGGCGGCCACGAGTACGACGGCCACGAGTACGGCGGGGGAGCGGGGAGCCGGGGATGCGCCGGAGGCCGCCGACGGTCCGCGCGCCCCGGAAGCCGCTGCCGGTCCCCAGGCCCCGGAAGCCGCTGAGGGCACCCCCGCCCCGGAAGCCGCCCAGCGTGCTGCCCAAGACGTCGCCGCGGACGCCGCCGAGGACGCCGCTGCGACGCCCGGGACGCGCCCCGGCGGTCTGCCCCGCATCCCCGCCTACCCGGCCGCCGAGCGGGCCGTACGCGCCCTCGCCGAGGCCGTCCGGTACGCGACCTGGCGCCGCGAGTCCGCGGCCCCCGGCAAGGTCCCCGAGTACGACGACATCCAGGAGGCGGCCGCCGGCGCCGACATCGAGCGACTGCTCGACGAGCTCACCAGCGACACCGAGCCGCACCGCTCCGTCGCGCTCCCCGCCGACGAAGCCGCGGCCCTCCTCGGCCGCTACGGCATCCGTGTACGCGCCGCCCTCCCCGCACCCGACGCGGACGCCGCCGTACGCGCCGCCGAGGCCCTCGGCTACCCCGTCGCCCTGAAGACCACCGCACCCCACCTGCGCCACCGCGCCGACCTCGGGGGCTACGCCTCGACCTCCCCGGAGAGCGCGCCCTGCGCCGCGCCTACCAGGAGCTGACCGACTTCCTCGGGAAGCCCGAAGAGCTGCGCCCCGTGGTGCAGGCGATGGTCCCGCGGGGCGTGGACACCGTCATCCGCGCCTCCATCGACCCCGCAGCCGGCGCGGCGCTCTCCTTCGGGCTCGCCGGCGCCCCCTCCCAGCTCCTCGGCGACGTCGCGCACCGCCTCGTCCCCGCCACCGACCGGGACGTCGCCGAACAGATCCGCTCCATCAGGAGCGCGCCGCTGCTCTTCGGGTGGCGCGGCTCGCAGCCCGTGGACAGCGCGGCCCTTGAAGAACTGCTGCTGCGCGTCTCACGGCTCGTCGACGACCACCCCGAGGTCGTCGGCGTCGACCTGGAACCCGTCGTCGTCTCCCCCCAGGGGCTCTCCGTCCTCGGCGCCTCCGTGCGGCTGGCCCGCCCGCCCGCCACCACCGACCTCGGCCCCCGCCGCCTCCCCGTGTACTGACCCCCGGCCCCGCCGCCTGCGGCCCGTACCGGGCCCGGCGCCCCGTAGGATGGACCCCATGGCTAAGACCGGTACGACGACCCAGGGGCTGCGCGCGGCGATCGAGCGCAGCGGCTATTACCCGGCACTCGTGGCCGAGGCGGTGCAGGCCGCGATCGGCGGCGAGCCCGTGGTGTCGTACGTGGTCCACCAGGAGACGACCTTCGACGCCAACGAAGTGCGCCGCCACGTCACCGTCCTGGTCCTCACCAACACCCGCTTCATCGTCAGCCACACCGACGAGCAGGCCGCCGACGCCACCTCGCCGACCCCGTACGCCACCACCTCCACCGAGTCGGTGAAGCTGGGGCGCATCTCCTCCGTCGTGCTGAGCCGCGTCGTCGCCAACCCGGAGGCGTACACCCCGGGCCAGCTGCCCCGCGAGGTCGTGCTGACCATCGGCTGGGGCGCCGTCTCCCGGCTCGACCTGGAGCCCGCCAGCTGCGGCGACCCGAACTGCGAGGCCGACCACGGCTACACCGGCTCCTCCACCGCCGACGACCTCTCGCTGCGCGTCAGCGAGGCCGGCGACGGCCCGGACACCGTCCGGCAGACGCTCGCCTTCGCCCAGGCGCTCTCCGAAGCCACCGCAGCCTCGGCCGTCCGCTGATGGCGGGGTACGCCGTGGACCCGGCGTCCGCCTGGCCCGAACCGCTCGACCTCGCCACAGCGCCCGTACCCCGCTACGGCACCGGCTCGCTCGCCGACCTGCTGCCCGCCATCACCGCGGGCCAGGGCCTCAGCCACCCCCGGCCGACCGGCCTGGAGCTGGCCCCCGCCGACCGCGCCTGCGTCTTCCTGATCGACGGCCTCGGCTGGGAGCTGCTGCGCGCCCACCCCGACGAGGCGCCCTTCCTGACCTCACTGCTCGGCACGTCCATGAACGGCACCGGGCGCCCCATGACGGCCGGTTTCCCGTCCACCACGGCGACCTCCCTCGCCTCGGTCGGCACCGGCCTGCCGCCCGGCGCGCACGGCCTCGCCGGGTACACCGTCCAGGACCCCGCCGCCGGCGCGCTGATGAACCAGCTGCGCTGGTACCCGTGGACCGACCCGCACGCCTGGCAGCCGTACCCCACGGTCTTCCAGCAGGCGGACGCCGCGGGCATCCACACCTGCCAGGTCTCGGCGCCGAACTTCGAGCGCACGCCGCTCACGGAGATCGCGCTCAGCGGCGGAACGTTCCACGGGCGGCTCTCCGGCGAGGAGCGGATGGACCTGGCCGCCGAGCAGCTGGCCGCCGGTGACCGGTCGCTGGTCTACACGTACTACTCGGAGGTCGACGGCAAGGGACACCGCTACGGCGTCGACTCCGACGCCTGGCGCGGCCAGCTGATGTACGTCGACCGGCTCGCCGAGCGGCTGGCCGAACAGCTGCCGCCGCGCTCGGTCCTGTACGTCACCGCCGACCACGGCATGATCGACATCCCGTTCGACGACGAGCACCGCGTCGACTTCGACGAGGACTGGGAACTGAGCGCCGGCGTCCGCCTCCTGGGCGGTGAGGGCCGCTGCCGTCACGTGTACGCGCATCCGGGCGCGGCCGAGGACGTGCTCGCGGTCTGGCGCGAGGTGGTCGGCGAGCAGATGTGGGTGGCCGGGCGCGAGGAGGCCATCGCCGCCGGGTGGTTCGGGCCGCACGTCGACGACCGGGTGCGGGAGCGGATCGGGGACGTGGTGGCCGCCGCGCAGTCCGACATGGTGATCATCGCGAGCGAGAACGAGCCGCGGGAGTCGGCCATGGTCGGCATGCACGGCTCCATGACCCCGGCCGAACAGCTCGTCCCCCTCCTGGAAGTCCGCACCTGACACGGCGGGCTCAGCGCCACGCCCGTACGTGCGGCGTGCCGATGCCGGAGTTCCGTGCGGTGCCGGAGTTCCGTGCGGTGCCGGAGGGACTCACTGTCAGAGGCGCTCGCTACTGTGTTGAGCAGGGGTTCTCCGCACCCCCAATGGGGGAAGTGGAGGGCGAATCGATACGGCGTGCGCCCTTCCCTGTGCGGCGCACCACTCAGCCCCCTGCCCCCTGTTTTGTACGACTCCTCGCCCGTCGGTACGGTCCGGCGGGAGCGAAAGGCGACCACACCCCCCATGGCTGAACTGGTGTTCTTCAGCGGCACGATGGACTGCGGGAAGTCGACGCTCGCGCTGCAGATCGAGCACAACCGCTCCGCCCGCGGCCTCCAGGGCATGATCTGCACGCGGAACGACCGCGCGGGCACCGGACGGCTCTCCTCCCGGCTCGGTCTCGCCGTCGACGCCGTGGAGGTCGCCGACGACCTGGACTTCTACGCCTGCGTCGTCGACCGCATCAGCGCCGGGGCCCGCGTCGACTACGTCATCACCGACGAGGCGCAGTTCCTGACCCCGGACCAGGTCGAGCAGCTGGCCCGCGTGGTGGACGACCTGGAGCTGGACGTCTTCGCCTTCGGCATCACCACCGACTTCCGCAGCAAGCTCTTCCCCGGCTCCCAGCGGCTGGTCGAACTGGCCGACCGCATAGAGGTTCTTCAGGTCGAGGCGCTGTGCTGGTGCGGTGCCCGCGCCACCCACAACGCCCGTACGGTCGGCGGGCAGATGGTCGTCGAGGGCGACCAGGTGGTCGTGGGAGACGTGCACGCGGCCGGGACCGAGGTCGGGTACGAAGTGCTCTGCCGGCGCCACCACAGACGCCGTCAGACCGCCGCCTCCGCCCACGCCGCTGCCCTCTCCCCGGACGTCCTCCCGGTCGACGCGGGGGAGTGAGGGAGGAGCGGCCCGCACTCCGAGCCCTCGTACCCCTCGTACCCTCGTACCACTCGTCCTCACCTCGGCGGTCGCTGGATCACCGTGAACGCCGCGCCCTCGGGGTCGGCGACCACCGCGATGCGTCCGCGCGGCGAGTCGCGCGGGGCGTCCGTCACGCGTCCGCCCAGCTCCACGACCCGGCGGGCCGCGGCGTCCGCGTCGGAGACGGCGAAGTACGTCGTCCAGTGCGGCCCCCGCTCCCGGAGGACCGCGTCGGCCGCGCTTCGGATGCTCGCCACCGGGCGTCCCTTGAGGCACAGCGTCAGCCGGTGGGAGCCGGCCACCGGCTCGGCCTCGAAGCCGAAGACGGCTTCATAGAAGCGGCCCGCCGCGGCGGTCTCCCGGGTGACCAGCTCGTTCCACACCAGGGTGCCCGGTTCACCGAACACCGCGGCGCCCTTCATCGTGTGCCCCTGCCACACCCCGAAGACCGCGCCCTGCGGGTCCGAGGCGAGCGCCATCCGCCCCGACCGCTCGGCGTCCAGCGGGCCGACGCCCACCGTGCCGCCGCAGGCGCGGATGCGCTCCGTCGCGGCGTCCACGTCGTCGCTGGCGAGGTAGGGCGTCCAGGCGAGGGACAGCTGCCGTTCCGGAGGCAGTACGCCGATGCCCGCCACCTCACGGCCGGCGAGCAGCGCCCTTACGTAGGGGCCGAGTTGCTGCGGCCCCGGACGGAACTCCCAGCCGAACAGGGCACTGTAGAAGTCCTGTGTCGTGGCCATGCCGTGCACCATGAGGCTCACCCAGCAAGGGGTGCCGGGCACCCGCGGACTCGCTGCCTCGGTCGTCATCTCGCTCGCTCCTCGGGCCTTCGGGGGGGACCGTACGGGTAAGGGCCGTGCCGTGCAGATGCTCGCACCCTCGGGCGCGTGCCGGGGTCCGGCCGCGCCGCCGGAGGCGCGACCTGATGGGCGGCGCTGTCGGGAAGCGCCCGATCTGATGACGCAGGTTCGTTTCTGCCGATGTCACCGTCCGGCGTGACCTTCTTGTGCGGCGGGCCGCGCACTTCCCTTGCGCGACTTGCCGATGATCGGCGTGGCCCGCCCGTGACTGCGCAAGGATGGGGCCATGAATGCCATCATCTCCGCTTCCGAACTGGCGAGCGAGCTTGCGGGCGATACGCCTCCGGTGCTCCTCGACGTCCGCTGGCAGCTCGGCGGGCCGCCCGGCCGTCCCGAGTACGAGGCGGGCCACCTGCCCGGCGCCGTCTACGTCGACCTGGACACCGAATTGGCGGGGCCCGCGGGCGACGCGGGCCGCCACCCGCTGCCGGACCCGGAGGTCTTCGGCGACGCCATGCGGGCCGCCGGGGTCTCCAAGGACCGTGAGGTGGTCGTGTACGACGGCGGGCAGGGCTGGGCAGCGGCCCGCGCCTGGTGGCTGCTGCGCTGGGCGGGGCACGAGTCCGTACGCGTCCTGGACGGCGGCCTGGCGGCGTGGCGGGCGGCGGGCGGTGAGCTGACCGACGAGAAGGCCGCTCCGGAGCCCGGGGACTTCACGGTGGCGCCCGGCGCCGTGCCGGTGCTGAACGCCGACGAGGCGGCCGCCCTGGCCCGTCGCGGGGTGCTCCTGGACGCGCGGGCGGCCGAGCGGTACCGCGGTGACGTGGAGCCGATCGACCGGGTCGGCGGCCACATCCCCGGGGCGCGGTCGGCGCCGACGAGCGAGAACGCGGCCCCGGACGGCACGCTGCGGCCGGCCGCCGAACTGGCCGAGCGCTTCGCCGCGCTGGGGGCGGTGCCGGGGGCCGAGGTCGGCGTCTACTGCGGCTCCGGCGTCTCCGCTGCGCACGAGGCGCTGGCGCTGGCCGTGGCGGGCGTGCCGGCCGCGCTGTACGTGGGGTCCTGGAGCGAGTGGTCCTCCGACCCGTCCCGGCCGGTGGCCACGGGCCCGGAAGCGGGCTGACCGGACGAGCCCGCCCGTCACCGCCGCTACCGCCGCCGGGTCGCACCGGGGCGGCAGCCGGCAGCCGGCAGGCGAAGGCCCGGCAGCGGCCCCTTGGACTGGGACGGCTGCCGGGCCTTTTGCGTCCACTCTGGAGGACCGTTTCCGCGCCGGATGCGATGGTGCGGGCGCGGGGCCTCTCGTGCTTGCCCCGCAAGATCCTCGTGCCCGCCCGCAGGACCGCTTCCGCGCCGGATGCGGTGCTGCGGGCGCGGGTGGCTCGTACTCGACCGCAGGACCGTTTCCGCGCCTGTGGATCCGGCCGCGAGACCGTCGTCGTGGGGCTCGGCCGTGTGCGCCTGACCGCTGGGCGGTCAGGCGTCCGGCTTCTTGCGCCGCGTGCCGAAGACGATCTCGTCCCAGCTGGGTACGGCGGCGCGGCGGCCGGGGCGGACGCCGTCCGCCTCGGCCTGGCGGTCGGTGGTGCCCTTCAGCCGGTCCCGGTGTCCCGCCACCGAACGCGGCATCAGCACGTCGGCGTACGCGGAACCCGCGCCCGCGCTCGCCGCGGGGGCCGGCGGCTCCTCGACCTCGGCCTCCGTCGACGGCTCGTCGTCCGGCGGCGTCTTCGGCTCGGGGACGACCAGGTCACCGCGGAAGCTCGGCACCGCCTCCAGGAGGCTGGTGAGCGAGTCGCGCGGGTCCCGCTCCTCGACGTCCTCGGCCGAGGACGCCGCGGAGGCCGCGGGGGCGTCGTCCTCGGCGGCCGGCGGTGCCGGCCGCTCGGCGGACTGCTGGTGGTCCAGGGAACGGTCCAGCGGCCGGTCCCGGGGCAGCCGCGCGATCCGCGGCACGAACGGGAAGCTCGGCTCCGGGGTGTCGTCGGTCTCGCCGATCAGCGCCCGCGCCTCGTCGTCCACGGCCTGCACGAGCCGCCGGGGCGGGTCGTACGTCCAGCTCGCGGAGTGCGGCTCGGCGGCGACGCGGTAGACCAGCAGCACTTCCCAGGTGCCGTCGTCGCGGCGCCAGGAGTCCCACTGCACGCTGTCCTTGTCGGCGCCGCGCAGCAGCAGCCGCTCGGCGACCGCCTCGCCCAGCTGCGGACCGGTGTTCTCACCGGGCCGGCGCACGGGTGTCTTGCGGGCCCGCTCGGCCATGAACGCGCGCTCGGCCAGCACGGGGCCCTCGAAGCGCCGCACGCGGTCGACGGGGATGCCGGCGAGCTGGGCGACCTCCTCGGCGGACGCACCGGCCCGTATACGGGCCTGGATGTCGCGTGGCCGGAGGTGGCTCTCCACCTCGATCTCGATCTGGCCCAGGCGTGCGCGGTCGTTGCGCACCGCGGCACGCAGCCGCTCGTCGATCGGCAGCGTGTACTCGGTGCTGTCCGCAGCCTTGAGCACCAGCCGTGTGCCGTCGTTCGAGACGGCCACGACACGCAGTTCGGGCATGGGGACCTCCCGGGTGGTGCCTGCCGACGTCACGTGCGTCGCTGCTTCCGCTAGTCGAGTGTGGCCTGCCCGGGTGCAGCCTGCCACAACATTGCCGAGTTGCCCGGCGCGTCAGGCTGTGGCCCTGAAACGCCGTTATGACACGGTAACCAGTTTGCAACCTCCGGTGACCGTACCGGTTGCCCTGTGTACCAGCACCCCGTGCCGGATGGCGGCGCCCGGGGCGAGTGCCGCCTTGGAGGCCCCTCCCGTGGGTCCGGGCAGCCGGACGGGAAACCGGGGCCAGGATTCGCAACAGTACTCCATTCGGACCACCGGGGGTGGGTCGCCGCGCCGCCGAGTTTCCGCTGGACAGCGGAGTTCGGTCGCCTTGTCGACCTCTCTACTTCCGGGCCGTGCGGTGACGTACACCGAAAATGTGGCGTGCTTCACAGAACAGTCAGAAACGGAACTATCCAGTTCGCCCAAATGTCCCTTCTTTGTGCAAGACCGATCGAAGCGTCGATCAAGGGCGTGGAATGGACGACAGAACCGATAGCCACACAAAGAAGACCGGGAAGGAGAAACGGCTCGACCTGAGCGTCGCCCAGGTGGCGGGCAGTGCGCTCGCGGCGGCGGTCGCCGCCTATCTGGCGGGTCGGCTCGGCGTCTACGGAACGGTCATCGGTGCGGGCGTGGTGAGCGTGGTCGCCACCACGGGCGGGTCGATCTTCCAGCATCTCTTCCGCCGTACCGGTGAGCAGGTCAAGGAGGTCACGGTCAGCACGCGGCCCAGGCCGCGCCGCCGGCAGCAGGTCCTCGGGGGCCGCGCCGCCGCTTCCGGTACGCGTGCGCGCGCGACCTCGGGGGACAGCCCGGCGGGGGCCACGATGGTGCTGCCGACGTTCGGCCGCGACGGCACGGAGGACGAGGTCACGTCCGTGGCGGCGGCCATGGACCGGGCAGCCGAGCGGGAACCCGCCGGCGGTACCGCGGTGGCGCCCGGGCTTCCCGGTGCTTCCGGAGCGGCGGACGCGACACGGGCCCTTCCGATGCTGTCGGAGGTGGCCACCCGGGCGCTGTGCCCCACCTCTGTGGAGGGCGCGGACGACGAGACCCGGATGCTGCCCCGGCCGGACCACGAGACGCAGCTCCTGCGGAGCGTCGGTCCTGAGACGCGGCCTCTTCACGACGCCGGCCAGGAGACGCAGCTTCTCCATGGCGCGGACCAGGAGACGCAGCTCTTCAATGGCGCCGACCGGGAGACGCAGCTCCTGAGGAGTGCGGACTCGGCGACGCGGTCCCCGAAGGGCGCCGACGAGAAGACGCAGCTCCTGAAAGGCGCCGGCCCGGAGGCGCAGCTCAACGATGCCGACCGGGAGACGCAGCTTCTCCAGGCGCCGCCGGACGCCGCCGAGGAGGAGCACGAGCCCGCGCTCTACGGCACCCGGTGGCGCGGGCGGCGCCGCACCTGGCTCGCCGGCCTGGCGGTCTTCCTGCTCGCGATGGCCGGGGTCACCGTCTTCGAGCTGGCCACGGGGCACGACGCGGCGGGCGGCACCGGCACGTCGGTCACCAACCTCTTCCACTCCCGCGGCAGCGGCGGCGCCCCCGCGACGCCCACGCCGTCGCCCGGCGCGGCCACCGAGGACACCGACCGGGGCGGCGCCACGGACGGGCCCACGCCGCAGCCGGACGCCACCGGCGGCACCGCCGACACCGGGTCGGGCTCCGGCTCCGGTACGGAGACCGGCTCCGACGGCGCCACACAGAAGGGCACCGGCAGCGGCACGGACGACTCGTCGGCCACGCCCGGCCCGACGCCGAGCGACGACGGCGGGAGCGCCGAGCCGACGCCCACGCCGTCGCCCTCCGACGGGACCGGGGGCGCGAGCGACAGCCCCGACTCCGCGGACCAGGAGACCGAGCAGCCCTCGGACTCCGGGAACTGACGCCGAAGGGGCCCGGGCACGACCGCCCGGGCCCCTTCGCGCGTCCCCGGCCGCCGGCCGCCGGGCCCGCCCGTGAGCCCGTCTCCGGCCGTCAGTCGCCGAGCACCCGGCTCAGGTACGGGTTGGCGAACACCCGCTCCGGGTCCAGCCGGTCGCGCAGCGCGGTGAACTCCCCGAAGCGCGGATAGGCCGCCGCCAGGTAGTCCGCGTCCCGGGTATGCAGCTTGCCCCAGTGCGGCCGGCCGCCGTGCGCGGTCATGATGCGCTCGGCGGCCGTGAAGTACGCCTCGTGCGGCGTGCCCCGGTACATGTGCATCGCGATGTAGGCGGTGTCCCGCCCGGAGGCCGTGGACAGGGGGATGTCGTCGGCGGGCGCGGTGCGCACCTCCACGGGGAAGCTGATCCGGAAGCCGGAGCGTTCGACCAGCGCGCGCAGCTCCCGTAGTGCCGCGACCGCGGCCTCCCGGGGGACGGCGTACTCCATCTCCACGAAGCGCACCCGGCGCGGGCTGGTGAACACCTTGTACGGGATGTCGGTGTACGTACGGGCGGAGAGCGCGCGGCTGGAGAGCTTGGCGATGCCGGGGATGGTGGCGGGCAGGGCCTTGCCGACCGCGCAGGCCACCTGGAAGACGCCGTTGGAGAGCAGTTCGTCGTCGACCCAGCCGCTGACGGTGCCGTTGGGCGCCGCGGGGCCCTGGCTGCGGTTGTTGCGCTTGGTGTTGCAGTTCCCGGTGTGCGGGAACCAGTAGAACTCGAAGTGCTCGTTCTCGGCGACGAGGGCGTCGAAGTCCTCGGTCACCCGGTCGAACGGCATCGGCTCTTCCCGGGCGGTGAGCAGGAACTCCGGTTCGACCGCGAAGGTCAGCTCCGTGAGGACGCCGAGCGCGCCCAGCCCCAGCCGGGCAGCGGCGAAGACGTCCGCGTTCTCCTGTGCGGAGCAGCGCAGTACGGAGCCGTCGGCGGTGACCATCTCCAGGCCGACGATCTGCGCGGACAGGGAGGCGGAGTCCCGGCCGGTCCCGTGGGTGCCGGTGCTGGTGGCGCCGGAGACCGTCTGCTCCATGATGTCGCCCATGTTGGTCAGCGACAGGCCCTGCCCGGAGAGCGCCGCGTTGAGGACCTTCAGGGGCGTGCCGGCGGCCACGGTGACGGTGCCGGCGGCGCGGTCGACCTTCCGTATGCCGGTCAGCCGCTCGGGGCGTATGAGGAGGCCGTCGGTGGCCGCGGCCGGGGTGAAGGAGTGGCCGGTGCCGGCCGCCTTCACGGTGAGCCCGTCGGCGGCCGCCTCCCGTACCGCGGCGGCCAGTTCCTCCGTGGAGGCCGGTGCGACGCTCCGTACGGGGTGCGCCTCGACGTTCCCCGCCCAGTTACGCCACGCGCTCTCCCGAGTCGCTCGAACCACTGTCATGTGCGCTCAGCCCTCCCGTGACCGGGGGCAGCGGCGCCCCCGCCCGCTTCGGCGCCGGCCGCAGCCGGCGGTATCCGAGGAACGCGACCGCGGCCGCGAGCGCTCCGGCCACGGCCGGCACGGCGTACCCCGCACGGGCCCCGGCCGCGTCCACCACCCAGCCGGCGGCCGACGAGCCGAGCGCCACCCCGACCGCGAGCCCGGTGCTCGTCCAGGTCATGCCCTCGGTCAGTTGCGCGCGTGGTACGTGCTGCTCGACCAGGGCCATGGTGGTCACCATCGTGGGAGCGATGGTCAGGCCCGCGACGAAGAGCGCCACGGCCAGGAACGGCAGGTTCCCGACCAGTTGGAGCGGGATCATACTCACGGCCATGGCCAGCACGCCCAGTATCCAGCGGCGTGCTGCCGGGCCGGCCGGGCGCAGCATCCCGAAGACCGCGCCGGCCAGGCAGGAGCCGAGCGCGTAGATCGCGAGGACGAGGCTGGCCGCGCCCTTGTGGCCCTCGGCCTCCGCGAAGGCGACGGTCACCACGTCGATGGCGCCGAAGATCGCGCCGGTGGCGGTGAAGGTGACCACCAGGACCTGCAGGCCCCGGGAGCGGAGCGCGGAGCCCTTGGTGTGGTGCTCGCGGGGGTGCGGCACGGGTTCGGTCGCGCGCTGCGCGGTCAGCCAGAAGACGCCAGCGGCGAGGAAGAGGCCGGCCAGCAGCGGCCCGGCCTCGGGGAACCACGACGTGGACAGCCCGATGGCGAGGATCGGCCCGACGATGAAGCAGAACTCGTCGACGATCGACTCCCAGGAGTACGCGGCGTGCAGCATCTCGGGGGAGCCGCGGTGCACCTCGGCCCACCGGGAGCGGACCATGGCGCCCACGCTCGGCACGCAGCCCGCGCAGGCGGCGAAGAGGAACAGCGTCCAGTCGGGCCAGCGCTGTTGGGCGGCGACCAGCAGGGCGGCGAGCGCGGCGAGCGACACGAGGGTGGCGGGGCGCAGGACGCGGCGCTGGCCGTGCCGGTCCACCAGCCGGGAGATCTGCGGGCCGAGCACGGCGGCGGACAGCGCCACCGTCGCGGAGAGCGCGCCCGCCAGGCCGTAGCGGTCGGTGAGCTGGGAGACCATCGTGACGATGCCGATGCCGGTCATGGACAGCGGCATCCGCCCCAGGAACCCGGCGGCCGAGAAGGACTTCGTGCCGGGCCGGGCGAACAGGGCGCGGTAGGGACTGGGCAAGGGGGGTGCTCCGCCGAGTGAGTTCCGCGGCAGCCGCGGTGAGCCGGGTCAGGACTGCAGTAAGGAACGTACTGCAGTCATACAGCTTACGGGCGGCGCGCCATCGGTGCCTCCGGTTTCCCGGCTGTCAGTGGCGGGTGGGAGGATCGCCACATGTCCGAACAGCCAGTGCCTGCTCCCTATGATGCTTTGCTCCTCCTCTCCTTCGGCGGCCCCGAGGGCCCGGACGACGTCGTCCCGTTCCTGGAGAACGTGACGCGCGGCCGCGGCATCCCGCGCGAGCGCCTGAAGGAGGTGGGGCAGCACTACTTCCTGTTCGGCGGCGTGAGCCCGATCAACGCGCAGAACCGCGAGCTGCTGGACGCCCTGCGCAAGGACTTCGCCGAGCACGGCCTGGACCTCCCGGTGTACTGGGGCAACCGCAACTGGGCGCCGTACCTCACCGACACCCTGCGCGAGATGGTCCGGGACGGCCGCCGCCGCATCGCCGTGCTGGCCACCAGCGCGTACGCCTCGTACTCCGGCTGCCGGCAGTACCGGGAGAACCTGGCCGACGCGCTCGCGGCGCTGGCGGCCGAGGGCCTGGAGGTGCCGCAGGTGGACAAGCTGCGGCACTACTTCAACCACCCCGGTTTCGTCCGCCCCATGGTCGACGGGGTGCTCGCCTCGCTCGCCGAGCTGCCCGAGGATGTCCGCGCCGGCGCGCACATCGCGTTCACCACGCACTCCATCCCCACCGCTGCGGCCGACACCTCGGGGCGGCCCGAGGAGCACACCGAGGGCGGCGCGGGCGGCGCGTACGTCGCCCAGCACCTGGACGTGGCACAGGTGATCGCCGACGCGGTCCGCGAGGAGACCGGCACGGCCCACCCCTGGCAGCTCGTCTACCAGTCCCGCAGCGGCGCCCCGCACATCCCCTGGCTGGAGCCGGACATCTGCGACCACCTGGAGACGCTGCACGCCCAGGGCGTCCCGGCCGTCGTCATGGCCCCCATCGGCTTCGTCTCGGACCACATGGAGGTCAAGTACGACCTCGACACGGAGGCCACCGCCAAGGCCGCCGAGCTGGGCCTGCCGGTCGTCCGCTCCGCCACCGTCGGCGCCGACCCGCGGTTCGCCGCGGCCGTCCGCGACCTGCTCCTGGAGCGTGCAGCGGCCGAGCGGGGCCGCTCCCCGGAGCGCTGCGCGCTGGGCGCCCTCGGGCCCAGCCACGACCTCTGTCCGGTCGGCTGCTGCCCGGCCCGCACCCCCCGGCCCGCCGCGGCCGGCGCCGACTGGAGCGGCGCGCCGGCGGGGGCCTGAAGCCCGTCCCGGGCCGCCCGACGGCGTGCGGCCCGGCTGCCCGGCCCGCGGGCGCCCACCCCGCGGCGGCCCGCCGACCCGCCCCGTGCGGCCTCGGCGGGACCTTCCGTACGAACAAGGAGCACCGTGTCCGATCCCCTGCAGGACGCCGCGCCGCACAGCGGTGAACCGACGGACGAACTTCTCGCGCTGGCTCTGGAGGCCGCCCGCCGGGCCGGTGAGCTGCTGCGCGACGGCCGCCCCGCCGACCTCGGCGTGGCCGCCACGAAGACCAGCCCCATCGACGTCGTCACCGAGATGGACGTCGCCTCCGAGAAGCTGATCACCGCGTTCCTCTCCGAGCGCCGCCCCGAGGACGGCTTCCTGGGCGAGGAGGGCGCCAGCACCGAGGGCTCCAGCGGCGTGCGCTGGGTGATCGACCCGATCGACGGGACGGTCAACTACCTCTACGGGCTGCCCTCCTGGGCCGTTTCCATCGCCGCCCAGAAGGACGGCGAGACGATCGTCGGCGTGGTCGCGGCCCCGGAGCGCGGCGAGACCAGCCACGCCGTGCTCGGCGGCGGCGCCTTCCTGAATGGCGCGCCGGTCCGGGTGCGGCCCGCGCCGCCGCTCTCCCAGGCGCTGGTCGGCACCGGCTTCGGGTACGTGGCCGAGCGGCGCGCCGCCCAGGCCGCCGTGCTCGGCTCCCTGCTCCCGCAGGTGCGTGACATCCGGCGCGGCGGCTCGGCCGCGATCGACCTCTGCGACGTGGCCTGCGGCCGGCTCGACGCCTACTACGAGCGGGGACTGAACCCCTGGGACTTCGCGGCCGGCGAGCTGATCGCCCGCGAGGCCGGCGCCCGCACCGGCGGCCGCCCCGGCGAGCCGGTGTCCCCGGAGCTCACCGTCGCCGGCTCCCCGGCCGTGTTCGAGGCCCTGCAGCCGCTGCTGGAGGACCTGGGCGCCTGGCACGACTGACGGGGCCCCGGAGGCGCCGTACGGGTCCCGCAGACCCGCAGGACGCCGTACAGCGCGTACAGCCCGTACGCCGCCGTACGACCCCGCCCCGGCCGCGTACGGCCCGCACAGCGGCCGTGCAGCCCCCGTACGGGCCCGGACACGACAAAGCGCCCCGGCACCGTCCCCTCGGTGCCGAGGCGCCCTCGTCACTGGGCGAGGCGGAGTCAGGCGCTCGGAGCGCCGACCTCCACGCCGTGCTCGGAGGCCAGCCGCTGCAGGTCCTCCAGCTCGGCCTGCTCGACGTCGGCGAGGAAGTCGTCGCCGGTTTCGCGGGCCCGGTCCAGGTCGGCTTCGGTGTTCTTTATGCGCTGCAGAATGCCTGCGGTGAACGCGTCCATGGTGCGCCCCCTCGTCGTGGGTCGGTGGCACGGGGGTGTGCCGACGGGTGTGGGCCCCTCGTCCACGGGGGTGTGGCAGAGGGAGATCACGGCGTGGTCCCTGCGGGCTGCCGTCCGGAGCATCTGGGTACGGCGTCGTGCAGGGCGTGATCGCGAGTGTGCAATCGTCCTCCCCATGCCGAACCTCACGGAAACCTCAGAGGGGCGGTGAATCGCTGCCAATCGGGTAGCCGCAGTCACCCTGTGGGCCCCCGCACCTCCTCTTACAGCCGGTTTACGGCTCTTCGGGGCAGGATGGACGTGCTCGAATTTTGTGTGCGCCCTGCCCGGCGGGGCCGTGAGGAAGGACTAGCGACGTGCGTGTACTCGTCGTCGAGGACGAGCAGCTGCTCGCCGATGCGGTGGCCACCGGACTGCGCCGGGAGGCCATGGCGGTCGACGTGGTGTACGACGGCGCGGCCGCGCTGGAGCGCATCGCGGTCAACGACTACGACGTCGTCGTGCTGGACCGCGACCTCCCGCGGGTCCACGGCGACGACGTCTGCCGCAAGATCGTCGAGCTGGGCATGCCCACCCGCGTCCTGATGCTGACCGCCTCCGGCGACGTCAGCGACCGCGTCGAGGGCCTGGAGATCGGCGCCGACGACTACCTCCCCAAGCCGTTCGCGTTCACCGAGCTGACCGCCCGCGTACGGGCCCTCGGACGCCGCACGACCGTGGCGCTGCCGCCGGTCCTGGAGCGCGCCGGCATCAAGCTCGACCCGAACCGCCGCGAGGTCTTCCGCGACGGCAAGGAGGTCCAGCTCGCGCCCAAGGAGTTCGCGGTGCTGGAGGTCCTGATGCGCAGCGAGGGCACGGTCGTCTCGGCCGAGCAGCTGCTCGAGAAGGCCTGGGACGAGAACACCGACCCCTTCACGAACGTCGTCCGGGTGACCGTCATGACGCTGCGCCGCAAGCTCGGCGAGCCCGCCGTGATCGTGACCGTACCGGGCTCCGGCTACCGGATCTGAGCACCCCACCATGGCCACCACACCCGCGGCGCCCCCGTCGCCGCCCGCACCGCCCAAGCCCACCTGGGACCCCAAGCCGCCGGTCCGCCCGTTCCCCTGGCTGCGCCCGACCATCCGCATAAGGCTCACGCTGCTGTACGGCGGAATGTTCCTGATGGCCGGCATCGTGCTGCTCGCCATCATCTACATGCTGGCCGCCAACGCGCTCCAGGACGGCAACCAGCTGCCGTTCAAGATCATCGGCTCGGACTTCCGGATCGTCACCGACCGCTGCCCCGGCGCGGCCACCAACAACGTCGACCAGCTGAACTCGGCCATCAACACCTGCATCTCCCAGCAGCGCGCGGTGGCCCTGAACAACCTGCTGAACCGCTCCCTGATGGCGCTGGTCGGCCTTACCATCGTGGCGTTCGCCTTCGGGTACGCGATGGCGGGCCGCGTCCTCTCGCCGCTGGGCCGCATCACGCGGACCGCGCAGCGGGTCGCCGGCTCGGACCTGCACCGCCGGATCGAGCTGGGCGGCCCGGACGACGAGCTGAAGGAGCTCGCCGACACCTTCGACGAGATGCTGGACCGGCTGGACCGCGCGTTCGAGTCGCAGCAGCGCTTCGTGGCGAACGCCTCGCACGAGCTGCGCACCCCCCTGGCGATCAACCGCACGCTCCTCGAAGTGCAGCTCGCCGACCCCGACGCCTCGCCGGAGCTGGCCCAGCTGGGCAAGACCCTGCTGGCCACCAACGAGCGCAGCGAACAGCTCGTCGAGGGACTGCTGCTGCTCGCGCGCAGCGAGAACAAGATCGTGGACCGGAAGCCGGTCGACCTCTCCGAGGTCGCCTCGCAGGCCATCGAACAGGCCCGCGCCGAGGCCGAGGCCAAGGGCGTGGAGCTGCGCGGGGTACGCAAGCAGGTCTTCGTGCAGGGCAACGGCGTCCTCCTGGAGCGCATCGCGCTGAACCTCGTACAGAACGCCGTGCGGTACAACGTCCCCGAGGGATGGGTGGAGGTCACCACCGAGGCGCAGCCCGGCTGGGCGGTGCTGGTGGTCTCCAATACGGGCCCGGTGGTCCCCGCCTACGAGGTGGAGAACATCTTCGAACCGTTCAGACGGCTCCGTACGGAGCGCACGGGCAGCGACAAGGGCGTGGGCCTCGGCCTGTCCATCGTGCGGTCCGTGGTCCGGGCGCACGACGGGCAGATCACGGCCGTGCCGCGGGAGGGCGGGGGCCTGGACATGCGCGTGGTGCTCCCGGTGTGAGTGTTCCGGCCACGCGCCCGCGGGTCCGGCTTGACGCGGCCCGGGGCGGCCGGTCATCCTTCGCCCCGAGTTCGCTTTGCGCGGAATTCGACCGGTCCGTTCGCGAGTCCGGACGTGTGTGATCGATCACAGGCGCGAATTCCGTGTCGTCTACTCTCCGTGATCGCCATGGCCTCCGGAAGGCCGGGAAACTCCGGGTTTCCCGGGGGTCCGATCACGGGAAGTACACGTGATGGCAAGCGCGAGGTGCGACTTTAGGACCGTGTACGGTCCTATCGCCATCCAATCCGATCACCTCTTCAGGGGTGCGGTTGGGTGTCGATTGAGTAACAGACCTTGATGTGAGGCAAAATCTCCGCCTCAGGTCGGGCACAAGTCCGGCCTCTCACGCGTTACGAGCGCTGAGACACCGCAGACACCCAGAGGGGGAGAGCGACCATGGCTACGGATTACGACACACCACGCAAGACCGATGACGACCTCAACGAGGACAGCATCGAAGAGCTGAAGTCGCGGCGGAACGACAAGTCCGCCTCGGCCGTCGACGTCGACGAGTTCGAGCAGGCCGAGGGCCTGGAGCTGCCCGGCGCCGACCTGTCCAACGAAGAGCTCGCCGTGCGGGTCCTGCCCAAGCAGCAGGACGAGTTCACCTGCATGAGCTGCTTCCTGGTCCACCACCGCAGCCAGCTGGCCGCGGAGGACAAGAACGGCCAGCCCATCTGCCGCGACTGCGCGGCCTGAGGGCGGGCCGGGGCCATGGCGCGCACGCACCCGCGAGGGAGACCCCCGGTGGTCTCCCCGGCGGACGCCGCAGCGAGCCCCGGTCACCGGGACGACGGCGTGAGGTGAAGCTCAGTGAAACCGTTCCGTAGAGGCAAGCAGGGCGAGACCGGTCCGGCGGCCGGCGCACGATCACGCGAGGAAACCGCGCCCGTGCCCGCCGACCAGGCCGCCCTCCCCGCGGAGCGGGACACCCGAGCGCCGAGGGAGCGTGGCCGCGCGGCCACGCTCGCGGCCAGAACGGCGGACGGCGCGCGCAAGCGCGGCGCCACGGTGCGGTCGGGGCTCTCCTGGGCCGCCGACCGGATCATCGAGACCGCCCCGCGGATCCCGGTCCGCGACCTGGCGACGCTGCGCCGCCAGTTCCCCGGCCTGACCCCCGAGGAGCTGGCCGACAAACTCGTCGCGGGGGCGACGAGGAGCACCGCCACCGTCGGTGCCGGAGTGGGCGCGGCGGCCATGCTGCCGGTGCCGCCCGCGATGCCGGCCGAGCTGGCCGCCGAGGTCGTCGGCGTGGCCACGGTCGAGATCAAACTCATCGCCGAGCTGCACGAGGTCTACGGCCTCCGTGCGCAGGGCGGCTTCGGCGCCCGTGGCCTGGCCTACCTCCAGGCATGGACGGAGGAGCGCGGCGTCGACATCGCCGCGCCCGCCTCGCTGAACCTCGCGCTCGGCGGCCAGATGAAGCGCGAGCTGCGCCAGCAGATCATGAAGCGCATGATGCGCAACCTCCCCAGCATGACCCCCTTCATGGTGGGCGCCGCCGTCGGCGCGGTCATGAACCGCAGGGACACCGCCAAGCTGGCCGCCAAGGTCCGCCAGGACCTGCGGCGCCGCCAGGTCCCCTGGGACGCGCTCCCCGATCCCGCCCGGCCCCGCCGCAAGTGGCTCGACGGACGTGCCAGACCCCGGCTGACCACCCGCCGCGAGCCCGGCAGAGACGACGACTGACCCGGCTCACGCCAGCAGCCCCGTACGGCCTCCCGCTCGCCATAAGCCCCTCGCCAGGAGCCCCATACCCCCGCGGCCCCGCGAGACCGCCCCGCGAGACCTCCGTACCGCTCTCTCCCCGAGCCCCTCTCGTCTCCGGCGCGACCGGCGGCCCCGGACCCGGACGACTCGAACAGCCCGGACACTCAGACGGCCCGGACGGCCCGGATGCCCGGCCCTCAGGCCCGGATCGCCGCCAGCGCCGCCGCCAGCTCCTCCGGACGCCGCGTCGACAAGTAGACGTACGGCGTCGGGTCCTCCGGATCGGTCACCTCGACCCGCACCGCCGTCGGGATGTAGCTCCGCATCACCATGAACGCCCGGGTGTCCGCCTTGTACGTACGCCACGCCCGCGCCTCCTCGGCGTCCAGGACGTGCGCCTCGCCCAGCGCCGCGGCCGGGATCTTCGCGTCCCCCGCGATCAGCGAGCCCGCCACGACCCGGATGCGGGCCGAGCCGTACGCGCTCACCAGCACCGCGGCCAGCGCCGCGCCGCCCACCAGCCCGCCCAGCATCGGCAGCGTCCCGAGCGGCAGCAGCATCAGCGCGCAGGCGACACCGACGGCAGCGGCGATCACCCACCAGGAACGGGGGGCGGTGAGGCGTTCTTCGTACGACTGCATGGGTCCAGCTTTGCACGTGCGCGCGCATGCTCCGCGCGCGCGGGTAGGGTCTCCACCTGTGAGTGGAGCCAATGATTCGCCGACCCGGCTGACGCCGCCCCCGGAGGCCACCCCGCCGGTACGGCACCCCGACGCCCCGGCGCCCGGAGAACTGCTCGGCGCGCACTACGACCGATGTTTCGGCTGCGGCGGTGAGCAGCCGCACGGCCTGCACCTGGAGGCGCGGGCCGGCGAGGGCGTACGCGTCAGCGCGGAGTTCACCGTCAAGGAGGCCCACCAGGGCGCCCCGGGCCTCGCGCACGGCGGCGTGCTGGCCACGGCCCTGGACGAGACGCTCGGCTCGCTCAACTGGCTGCTGCAGGCCATCGCGGTGACCGGCCGGCTGGAGACCGACTTCCTGCGCCCGGTGCCGGTCGGCACGGTCCTGCACCTGGACGCCGAGGTCACCGCCGTGCACGGACGGAAGATCTACTCCCGCGCCGAGGGCCGGATCGGCGGCCCGGACGGCCCGGTCGCCGTCCGCGCCGAGGCCGTCTTCATCGAGGTGAAGGTCGAGCACTTCATCGACAACGGCCGGCCCGAGGAGATCCGGGCCGCGATGGCCGACCCCGACCAGGTACGCCGCGCCCGCGCATTCGAGGTGAACCCGTGACCCCTCAGGCACAGGAGCCGCGGAACCCCGTGGACGTGCAGATCCGGCGGCTCGATCCGGAGGTTCCGCTGCCCGCCTACGGGCACCCGGGCGACGCGGGGGCCGACCTCGTGACCACCGAGGCGGCCGAACTGGCCCCGGGGGAGCGGACGGTGCTGCCCACGGGGGTGGCCATCGCGCTGCCCGAGGGGTACGCCGCGTTCGTGCACCCGCGGTCGGGCCTCGCTGCCCGCTGCGGTGTGGCGCTCGTGAATGCCCCCGGGACGGTGGATGCCGGGTACCGTGGGGAGATCAAGGTGATCGTGGTCAATCTGGACCCGCGCGAGACCGTGCGGTTCGAGAGGTTCGACCGGATCGCCCAACTGGTCGTCCAGCAGGTCGAGAAGGTGCGCTTCCACGAGGTGGCGGAGCTTCCCGGCTCGGCGCGGGCCGAGGGGGGATTCGGGTCCACCGGCGGCCATGCGGCGGTGGGCGGCCCCACGGGCGGGAATGGATACGCATCGGTCGGTGCCGACCGGGAAGGACAGTGACGTGTTCGGACGTCGCAAGAAGAACGAGGCTCCAGACGACGCGGTCGAGGCGGTCGATCCTGCCGAGGAGACGACGGACGAGTCCGGCGCGGACGAGGAGAGTTACGGCGTGAACCTGCCGCCGGCCCCGCGCCCCGACGGCCCCTGGGACGTCTCCGAGGTCGGCAACCCCGGCGAGGGCCGGGTGGACCTGGGCGGCCTCTTCGTGCCGGGCGTGGAGGGCATGGAGCTGCGGGTGGAGGTCGCGGGTGACGCGATCGTCGCGGCGACCATCGTGCTGCAGGACAGCGCCGTGCAGCTGCAGGCCTTCGCGGCCCCCAAGAACGAGGGCATCTGGGGCGAGGTCCGGCAGGAGATCGCCTCCGGCATCACCCAGCAGGGCGGCGTCATCGACGAGGTCGACGGCCCGCTGGGCTGGGAGCTGCGCGCCCAGGTGCCGGTGCAGCTGCCCGACGGGACGAACGGCGTGCAGGTCGTGCGGTTCGTCGGCGTGGACGGCCCGCGCTGGTTCCTGCGCGGCGTGATCTCCGGCCAGGGCGCGGTGCAGCCGCAGGCCGCCGGGCTGCTGGAGCAGATCTTCCGGGACACGGTCGTGGTGCGCGGCGACGGCCCGATGGCGCCCCGCGACCCGATCGTCCTCAAGCTGCCCGAGGACGCCCAGATGGTGCCCGAGGGCGTCCAGCAGGACGACGCCTCGCAGTCCCGCTTCGGCGGCGGCGTGGAGCGCCTGGAGCGCGGCCCGGAGATCACCGAGATCCGCTGACCGCGCCCGCACGCATCCCGGCGGCCCGCGACGCCCCGTACGGAGGGGCTTCGCGGGCCGCGTGCCGCCGTACTGCAGGGACTGCAGGGGTGCCGTCGCCCGTGCCGCCGTACTGCAGGGGCGCCGCGGGCCGCGGGGACGGCAGGGTGCGGCCGCGTGCCGCCTTACCGTTTCGCCCCTCGTTCCCCCTACGGGGGTGTTTTGGGGTCCCCTTCTCAACACAGTAATGGGCGGCACCGACAGCCCCGCCGCCCCCACAGCTGCCCGCCCCGCCGTGGCCGTCAGGGTCGCGTCAAAACCGTTCCGCCGGGTCCCCGTATGCGGCGTTCGTCCTGTTCCCGGTCGGTAGGGTCGGCAGCGGTAACGGCCCGGTCATGGGCAGCTCGACGGTAAGACAATGGGGCCATGGGACGCGGCAAGCTTCGCATCTACCTCGGCGCGGCGCCGGGCGTCGGCAAGACGTACTCGATGCTCTCCGAGGCGCACCGGCGGCTGGAGCGCGGCACGGACGTCGTCGTCGCCTTCGTGGAGCACCACGACCGGCCGCGCACGGAGGTGCTGCTGCACGGCCTGGAGGAGCTGGGCCGCCGCGAGCTGAGCCACCGGGGCACCACCTTCACCGAAATGGACGTGGACGCCGTACTGGCCCGCCGGCCCGCCGTCGCGCTGGTCGACGAGCTGGCGCACACCAACGTGCCCGGCTCCCGCAACGCCAAGCGCTGGCAGGACGTCGAGGAGCTGCTCGAGGCCGGCATCGACGTGATCTCCACCGTCAACATCCAGCACCTGGAGTCACTCGGTGACGTGGTCGAGTCGATAACGGGCGTGCGGCAGCGCGAGACCGTCCCCGACGAGGTGGTCCGCCGCGCCGACCAGATCGAGCTTGTCGACATGTCGCCCCAGGCGCTGCGCCGCCGGATGGCGCACGGCAACATCTACGCGTCCGACAAGGTCGACGCCGCGCTCTCCAACTACTTCCGCCCCGGCAACCTCACCGCGCTGCGCGAGCTGGCGCTGCTGTGGGTGGCCGACCGGGTCGACGAGTACCTCCAGCAGTACCGCGCCGAGCACTCCATCCGCTCCACCTGGCAGGCCCGCGAGCGCATCGTCGTCGGCCTCACCGGCGGCCCCGAGGGCAAGACCCTGCTGCGGCGCGCGGCCCGGATGGCCGCCAAGGCCTCCGGCAGCGAGGTCATGGCCGTCTACATCGCGCGCAGCGACGGGCTCACCGGCGCCTCGCCCAAGGAGCTGGCCGTCCAGCGGACCCTGGTGGAGGACCTGGGCGGCAGCTTCCACCACGTCATCGGCGACGACGTGCCCAGCGCCCTGCTGGAGTTCGCGCGCGGGGTGAACGCCACCCAGATCGTGCTGGGCTCCAGCCGCCGCAAGACCTGGCAGTACGTCCTCGGGCCCGGGGTGGGGGCGACCGTCGCCCGCGACTCGGGGCCCGACCTGGACGTCCACATCGTCACGCACGACGAGGTCGCCAAGGGCCGCGGGCTGCCGGTCGCGCGCGGTGCCCGGCTCAGCCGCTCCCGGGTGCTGGCCGGCTGGCTCACCGGCGTCCTGGGCCCGGTCCTGCTGACGCTGCTGCTGTACAACATCGACAGCGGCCCCGGGCTCGCCAACGACGTGCTGCTCTTCCTCTTCCTGACCGTGGCGGCCGCGCTGCTCGGCGGGCTGGCGGCCGCGCTCGCCTCGGCGGCCGTCGGGTCGGTCCTGCTGAACTTCTACTTCACGCCGCCCACCCACAGCGTCACCATCGCCGACCCCGAGAACATCGTGGCCATCGCGATCTTCTTCGCGGTCGGGGTGGCCGTCGCCTCGGTGGTGGACCTGGCGGCCCGCCGTACGCACCAGGCGGCCCGGCTGCGCGCCGAGGCGGAGATCCTCTCCTTCCTGGCCGGCAGCGTGCTGCGCGGCGAGACCACGCTGGACGCCCTGCTGGAGCGGGTGCGCGAGACCTTCGCCATGGACGCCGTGGCCCTCCTGGAGCGCGGCAGCGACGTGGAGCCGTGGACCTGCGCGGGCAGCGTCGGCGAGGGCCGGGCGCCGCGCCGCCCCGAGGACGCGGACGTGGACATGCCCGTCAACGAGCACATGGCCCTCGCGCTCACCGGCCGCAAGCTGCCCGCAGAGGACCGCCGGGTGCTCGGCGCCTTCGCCGCCCAGGCCGCCGTCGTCCTGGACCGCCAGCGGCTGGTCGGTGAGGCCGAGCGGGCCCGTGAGCTGGCCGAGGGCAACCGCATCCGTACCGCGCTGCTCGCCGCCGTCAGCCACGACCTGCGCACGCCCCTCGCCGCCATCAAGGCCGCCGTCACCTCGCTCCGCTCCGACGACGTGTCCTGGTCCGAGGAGGACGAGGCCGAGCTGCTGGCCGGCATCGAGGACGGCGCCGACCGGCTGGACCACCTGGTCGGCAACCTCCTGGACATGTCCCGGCTGCAGACCGGCACGGTCACCCCGCTGATCCGCGACGCCGACCTGGACGAGGTCGTCCCGATGGCGCTCGGCGGCGTCCCCGAGGGCAGCGTCTGCCTGGACATCCCCGAGGAACTGCCGATCGTCGCCGTCGATCCGGGGCTGCTGGAGCGGTGCGTCGCGAACCTCGTCGAGAACGCCGTCAAGTACAGCCCGGACGGCGCGCCCGTCACGGTCGCCGCCAGCGCCCTCGGCGAGCGCGTGGAGGTACGCATCGTGGACCGCGGCCCCGGCGTCCCGGACTCCGCGAAGGACCGCATCTTCGAGCCGTTCCAGCGGTACGGCGACGCGCCGCGCGGCGCCGGCGTCGGCCTCGGGCTCGCCGTCGCCCGCGGCTTCGCCGAATCCATGGGCGGCACCCTCGCCGCCGAGGACACCCCAGGAGGCGGTCTGACCATGGTCCTCACCCTGCGCGCGGCGCCCGGCCACCCGCCGGTCGCCCCCGGCCTTCCCGCCCGGGCGACGACATGACCGCGCCCGCTCCCCGTACACCGACTGCGGCGGCCACCGGGCCGTCCGCGGGAAAGGCAGGCCCGATGACCCGGGTGCTCGTGGTCGACGACGAGCCGCAGATCGTCCGCGCCCTCGTGATCAACCTCAAGGCGCGCAAGTACGAGGTGGACGCCGCACCCGACGGCGCCACCGCGCTCCGGCTCGCCGCCGCCCGCCACCCCGACGTGATCGTCCTGGACCTCGGCCTGCCCGACATGGACGGCGTGGACGTGATCAGGGGCCTGCGCGGCTGGACGCGGGTGCCGGTCCTGGTGCTCTCCGCGCGGCAGACCTCCGACGAGAAGGTCGAGGCGCTGGACGCGGGCGCCGACGACTACGTCACCAAGCCGTTCGGCATGGACGAGCTGCTGGCCCGGCTGCGCGCCGCCGTGCGCCGCGCCGAGCCCACCGGGTCCGCCGACGCCGCCGTGCTGGTCGAGACGGACGGCTTCACCGTCGACCTGGCCGCCAAGAAGGTCAACCGCGGCGGCCGGGACGTGCGGCTCACCCCCACGGAGTGGCATCTGCTGGAGGTCCTGGTCCGCAACACCGGCCGCCTGGTCAGCCAGAAGCAGCTGCTCCAGGAGGTGTGGGGCCCCTCGTACGGCACCGAGTCCAACTACCTGCGGGTCTACATGGCCCAGCTGCGGCGCAAGCTGGAGAGCGATCCGTCGCACCCGCGGCACTTCGTCACCGAGCCGGGCATGGGCTACCGCTTCGAACAGTGATCCGTATCCGGCGCCGTCGGGCGCCGCACGCGCGCGATCCCGCCGCTCGGGCCGGTGATCCCGCCGGGAGACGGCCGGTACGCTGGCTGCATGAGTGCTGGGACCCGTTCCGAGAAGCCGGCCGGACGCTTCCGCCGGATGCTCGACAGGCTGTCCTCCTCCGAGGAGGAGCTGCAGTCCGCCGAGCTGCAGCAGGACACGCAGGACGTGGGCTGCACCCCCATCCGTGACTGCGGCGACCGCCAGATCGTCACGGTGACGGGTACGCTGCGGCACGTCACGCTGCGTCCCCGGGCCGGGGTGCCGGCGCTGGAGGCCGAGCTGTTCGACGGCTCGGCGGCGCTGGACGTGGTCTGGCTCGGCCGCCGCGCCATCACGGGCATCGAGCCGGGCCGTAAGCTCATCGCCTCCGGCCGGATCTCCATGAGCCACGGGCGCCGGGTGCTGTTCAATCCGAAGTACGAACTCCGACCGCTCGGACAGGAGTAGCCGGTGACGTCGTTCGAGAAGACGACCACGAGCCACGAGGACCAGCCCGCGGGCGACGCGACGGCGCCGTCCGGCCATCGCAGGGGGGCGCACGCCCCCGGCAAGGCATCGGCCGAGAAGGCGCTCCTCGAAGCGTTCGGCGGGGTCTGGGGCATGGTGGACACCACCGTGCCCGGCCTGGTCTTCGTCCTGATCTACACGATCAAGCGGGACATCCAGACCGCCGCGATCGTGGCCGTCGGCCTCTCGGTCGTCCTCGCGCTGGCCCGGCTCGCCCGCAAGCAGACCCTCAAGCACGCCTTCAGCGGCGTCTTCGGCGTGGCCTTCGGCGCGGTCTTCGCGATGATGTCCGGCGACGCCAAGAACTTCTATCTGCCCGGCATGCTCTACACGCTGGGGCTCGCGGTCGTCTACATCCTCTCGGCGCTCTTCCGGTTCCCGCTGATCGGCGTGCTGCTCGGCCCGATCCTGCGCGAGAACCTCTCCTGGCGCACCCGCAACCCCGGCCGCTTCCGCGCGTACACCAAGGCCACCTGGGCCTGGGGCATCATCCTGCTCGCCAAGTCCGCGATCCTCTTCCCGCTGTACTGGTGGGGCGACGCGACGCAGCTGGGCTGGGTGAAGGTCGCGCTCGGCATCCCGCCGTTCCTGCTCTGCGTCTACCTCACCTGGATCTTCCTGGCGAAGGCCCCGGCCCCGATCGACGTGATCGCGGAGATGGAGGCCGAGGAGAAGGCCAAGGAGGCCGAGCAGGCCAAGGCCGACGCGCCCGGCATGTGAGCACTCCGCGTACGGAGAAGGGCCCGGGACCACGACGGTCCCGGGCCCTTCCGTACGTCGGCGAGCGCCTACTCCGCGGGCTTCCGCATCGACAGCAGGTCCTCCAGCTGCTCCTCCCGCGCCTGTGCCGCGACGAACAGCAGCTCGTCACCGGCCTCCAGCGCGTCCTCCTTGTTCGGCGTGAGCACCCGCGTACCGCGGATGATCGTCACCAGGGAGGTGTCCTCGGGCCACTCCACGTCGCCCACCTGCGTGCCCGCCAGCGCCGCCTCCGGCGGCAGCGTCAGCTCGACGAGGTTGGCGTCGCCGTGGCTGAAGCGCAGCAGCCGTACCAGGTCGCCGACGCTCACCGCCTCTTCCACCAGCGCGGACATCAGGCGCGGCGTGGAGACCGCCACGTCGACGCCCCACGCCTCGTTGAAGAGCCACTCGTTCTTGGGGTTGTTGACGCGGGCGACCACCCGCGGCACGCCGTACTCGGTCTTGGCCAGCAGCGAGACGACGAGGTTGACCTTGTCGTCACCGGTCGCCGCGATGACGACGTTGCACCGCTGCAGCGCCGCCTCGTCCAGCGAGGTGATCTCGCAGGCGTCGGCCAGCAGCCACTCCGCCTGCGGCACCCGCTCCACCGAGATGGCGGTCGGCGCCTTGTCGATCAGCAGGATCTCGTGGCCGTTCTCCAGGAGCTCGCCCGCGATGGAACGCCCGACGGCTCCCGCACCAGCGATCGCGACCCTCATGCGCCTGCCTCCTCGGGGCCCTCGGCGAACGCCGCCTCGACCTTCTCCACGTCATCGGTGCGCATCATCACGTGCACCAGATCGCCTTCCTGCAGGACGGTCTGCGAGGTCGGCAGTATGGCCTCGCCCAGCCGGGTGAGGAACGCCACCCGCACGCCGGTCTCCTCCTGGAGCCGGCTGACCTTGTGGCCGACCCAGGAGGCGTCGGTGTGCACCTCGGCGAGCTGCACGCCGCCGCTGGGGTCCCGCCACAGCGGCTCGGCGCCCGAGGGCAGCAGCCGGCGCAGCATCTGGTCCGCGGTCCAGCGGACGGTCGCCACGGTCGGGATGCCCAGGCGCTGGTACACCTCGGCGCGGCGCGGGTCGTAGATGCGGGCCGCGACGTTCTCCACGCCGAACATCTCGCGGGCCACCCGGGCGGCGATGATGTTGGAGTTGTCGCCGCTGGAGACGGCGGCGAAGGCGCCGGCCTCCTCGATGCCCGCCTCGCGCAGCGTGTCCTGGTCGAAGCCGACGCCGGTCACCCGGCGGCCCCCGAAGGAGGAGCCCAGCCGCCGGAAGGCGGTCGGGTCCTGGTCGACCACGGCGATCGTGTGCCCCTGGTTCTCCAGGGTCTGTGCGAGCGCGGATCCGACCCGCCCGCAGCCCATGATGACGATGTGCATCGTCCCGCTTACCCCGCACTCCTCGTAGGCCAGCTGGCCTGCCTCAACACCCTGCTCACAACTTTCTTTCCGGCGCACCGGCCCGCCCGGGGCACCCGGCCCCGGCACCGCCCGGTCACGAGCTTATGCGGCAACGGGGCGGTTGCCCCCGCTGATGTGCGACACCACCGTAACGGGCACGCCGGGCGTCAGGATGCCTGCCCTTGGCCGGACGGCCCGACCCCTTCCCCGGGCCGCGGGTCCGGTGCCCCTGCCCGGCCCAGGCGGGTTCCCGCGGGGAAGAAGAAGCGCGCGGGGCGCACGGCGAGGGTGCCGACGGGCTCCGGGCGCCGCAGTTCCGGCAGCCGCGCCCCCCACTCCAGCACCTCGGCCCGGCCGGCCCCCAGCCGCCCCGCGACCCGTCCGGCGAGGTGGGTGCGGTCCGCGCCGATGCGCCCGAAGCAGGAGGCGGGGGCGTACGGCACGGGGACGCGCCACCCGGTACGCGTCCCCACGCGGAGGGCCGCGAGCGTTCCCGTGTCGTCGGCCACGCGCACGGTGTCCTCGCCCCAGGAGAAGCGGGCCGGCTCCTTCGGGATGCCCCACAGGCCCCGGCCGCCGCGCAGCGACGCCGCGGAGTCCACCCAGATGCCGTGGCAGTACAGGCCCACGTGCCGGCCGCGGCGGGCCGGGGAGCCGACCGCGAACTCGTCGTACCGGAGCGTCCCCGTCACGTACCGCACGAGCAGTACGGCGAGCAGGCGCCGGCTGCCGAGGGGCGCGAGGTCGGCGGGGAGCGGCAGCGGATCGCGCGCGGTGACGAGGGACAGCCACAGGGTGCCGCGGGCCCGCCAGGGCGGTGCGGGGTAACCGGGTTCCGGCGGCGTGCCGGTCGGATCGGTCATGCGGTACTCCTCGGTCCGGTCCGGAAGGGGCTGTCTTCGTGATCTTCGGAAGGCATCCTGTTCGATGTGTCTTCCCTGTCACCTGTGCCACAGCAGTCCCCGCCGATGCCGTCAGCGCCGCACATGGTGGTGTGCGGCGACGACTCACTGGCCCACCGGCTCGCCGTCGAGCTGCGCGAGGTCTACCGCGAACAGGTCACCCTCGTCGTCCCCTCCGTACGCGACCCGCGCGGCCCCCGCGTCCCCGAGCCGGCCCGCGGCGGCCTCGGCCGGGCGAGCGCGCTGTTCGGACGGATGACCGCTGCGGTGGGCCGGACGGGCACCGGCGACGGCGGCAGACCCGGCGACGGCACGGGCGGGCCGGACGCCGCGGACGAGGCCGGGCCGGTACGCGTCCTGCAGGCGGCGGAGCCGGACGACGAGACGCTCACCGCGGCGGGTGTGGAGGAGGCCGGCGCGCTGGCCCTGGTCTATGACGACGACGAGACCAACATCCACGCCGCGCTGCGCGCCCGCCGCATGAACCCCGCGCTGCGGCTGGTCATCCGCCTCTACAACCGCCGCCTCGGGCAGCACCTGGAGGAGCTGCTGGACCAGGCGGCCGCCGTCGTCTGGTCCGACACCTCCGACATCGACGCCTCCACCACCGTCCTCTCCGACGCCGACACGGTCGCGCCCGCGCTCACCGCCACCGCCGTGGCCGGCACCAGCAAGGTCATCGAGGTCGACGGGCTGCTGCTGCGGGCCGTGGAGCACACCCCGGGCGCGCAGCCCCCGCCGCGCGCCGACCGCAGCCTGGCCACCCTCGCCCTGCTGTCCCCCGCCGCCTCCGACGAGACCGCGCACGAGGGCGGGCCCGCGCCGGTGCCGCCGCCCGCCCGGTCCCGGCACGGCCGCGGCCACCGGCGCCCGGCCGAGGAGGACGAGGGGCCGACGCTGCTGCCCGACGAGGCCACGGCCGCGGCGGCCGCCGGCCGGGCCACGGTCGCGCTGGAGACCGTTTCCTACCGGGGGCGCCGGCCGCCTGCCCGCCGTCTCACCGGCCGCGGCGCGCCCCTCGGCTCGCTCTTCTCCCGGCGGCTGCGCTGGGCCGTCGCCGGCATCGTCGCCACCGTGCTGACGCTGGCCGTCCTCTCCACGCTGCTCACCGGCGCGCGGCCCGCGCACGCCGTCTACCTCTCGCTGCTGGACCTCTTCGCGATCAACGACCCCGCGCTCGACGAACCCATGGCCCGCAAGGTGCTGCAGCTGCTCTCCGGGGTCACCGGGCTGCTCCTGCTGCCCGTACTGGTCGCCGCGGCCCTCGAAGCGCTCGGCACCTTCCGCAACGCCGCCACGCTGCGCCGCCCGCCGCGCGGCCTCTCCGGGCACGTCGTCCTCCTCGGCCTCGGCAAGGTCGGCACCCGCGTCCTGGCCCGGCTGCGCGAGCTGGGCGTCCCCGTGGTCTGCGTGGAGGAGGACCCCGAGGCGCGCGGCATTCCGCTGGCCCGCCGGCTGCGGGTGCCGACCGTGCTGGGCGACGCCACCGAGGACGGCGTGCTGGAGGCGGCCGGCATCGCCCGCGCCCGTACCCTCCTCGCCCTGACCAGCGAGGACAGTACGAACCTGGAGGCGTCGCTGTACGCCAGGTCGGTCAAGCCGCAGCTGCGTGTGACGCTGCGGCTCTTCGACGACCGGTTCGCCACCGCCGTCTACCGCACCCTGCGCGCCGCCCACCCCACCGCCGTGACCCGCAGCCGCAGCGTCTCCTTCCTGGCGGCGCCCGCCTTCGCCGGCGCGATGATGGGCCGCCAGATACTGGGCGCCATCCCCGTGGAGCGCCGGCTGCTGCTCGTCGCGCACGTGGACGTGCGCGGCCAGCCCGAGCTGGTGGGCCGCAAGCCCGCCGACGTGTTCCGGGCCGGGCGGCTGCGGGTGGTGGCCGTGAACAGCGGCGCGTCCACCGATCCGGTCGAGGACCCGGAGACCATGGCGGCGCACGCGCAGCACTGGGAGCCCGCCCGGCTGGTCCGCGACCTGCCGCCCGACTACGTCCTGCGGCCCCAGGACCGGGTGGTCATCGCCGCCACCCGGGAGGGGCTGGGGGAGCTGCTGGGCCGCCGGCCGGGCCCCGCGGAGGACCGGCAGAGCGAGGGATCTGCCGGATCCCGGCAGGATTGATAGCGTCCCGATGTCCGGGAGTCGGCAATCAAGGCCCCGGAGCCGGCCCGCGGGAGCCGGCAGGCACGGTGGCAGGGAGCACGACCAGTGGAGCGCGCCGCAGCGGAACCGCACGACCTCGGTGAGTACGCCGACCTCCTCGACGAGGTCTCGCGGACCGGGCGGCTGCCCCGCCGCGAGGAGCTGGCGGCCCTGCGCGAGCTGGGGGAGCGGGCCGCCGAGGACGGCCTGGGGCTGCGCGAGCTGATCGGCCGCTATTTGGCGGAGACCCGCCGGCTGTGGGGCTCGCTGCCCGGTGTGGCGCGGGCGGCCGGCGCCGGGGAGCGGGCCCGTACCGGGGACGCGCTGCTCGCGGCCGTCGAGGCGGCGGTCGCCGCGCTCGGCGAGGGCCACGAGCGGGCCCAGCGGCTCGCGGTCCGGCAGGAGGAGGCGGCGCGCCGCGAATTCGTCGACGACCTGCTCTACGGGCGCAGCGACCTGGGCCGGCTGGCGGAGCGGGCCGAGCGCTTCGGGCTGCTGCTGGCCGGGGAGCACGCGGTGGCCGTCGCCGAGGGCCCGGAGCGCTTCGACGACCTGCACCCGGTGGCCCGGCGCGTGGAGCGGGAGCTGCTGAGCCGGTTCGGCGACCGTGATGTGCTGATCGCCACCAAGGGCGGGCGGCTGGTGTGCGTGGCGCCGGGCGGCCGGGACGGCACCCTGGACGCCTTCGCGCGGTACGCGCGTGCTTCGGGCCCCGGCGGGCGCGGCGCGGACCGGGTCGCGCTCGGCCGGCCGCACGCCGGCGCAGGCGGCGTCGTCACCTCGTACGAGGAGGCACTGGGCGCGCTGGAGCTGGCGACCCAGCTGGAGCTGTCCGACCCCGTACTGCACGCGGCCGACCTGCTGGTCTTCCCCGTCCTGCTGCGTGACCGGGCCGCCATGGCCGACCTCGTGCGCAGCGTGCTGGGGCCGCTGACCGAGGGGCGCGGCGGCGCGCGGCCGCTGCTGGAGACGATCTGGGCGTGCGCGGCGACCGCGTACGTGAACGCCGAGGCGGCCCGCCGGCTGCAGGTCAGCGTGCGCACCCTGTCCTACCGGCTGGCCCGCATCAAGGAGCTGACCGGCTACGACCCGGCCGACGGGCTGCAGCGCTACACGCTGGAGACGGCGGCGATGGGCGCGCGCGTGCTGGGCTGGCCGGAACGGCCGCTGTAGCCGCCCCGTCCGTCCGCCCCGCACCCGCCTTCCCGGGCCGTCCGGCGGGGGCCAAGCGAGGGTTGGCAGGCCATCAAAATCCCGTAAAGATTGCCGGGAACCGGCAATGTGCCGAGGCCGTGGCGAATGCCACCATCGGGGCGCACCGGCGGGTGCACGGCGGGCGGCACAGCGTCAGGGGTCTGGCCGCCCGCCGGGCCGCCCGCAGCGGATCGGATGTCTCCACCCTCCACGGGGGTGAGGGTGCGGACACCCCGCCCGGGGCAGGCAGTTCCGCCGTTCGAGGGGTGCGGAAGGGGTCCTTCCGAAGCCGTCCGGCACCGCGGGGACAACGGATTCCGCACCCCCCGGCGGGCCGCCCGCAAGGCCCTGCGGACCAGTCGGGCGGCATCCCCGGCAGTCCCTTCGCCCCCTCGGGTGGCGGGTGGGCGACGCCCTTGACGAAGGCTTAGCATCCTCTGCGTGTCCAAACTGACCGACGTGCCCAAACGCATCTTGATCGGGCGCGCACTGCGCAGCGACAAGCTGGGAGAGACGCTTCTCCCCAAGCGCATCGCACTCCCCGTCTTCGCCTCCGACCCGCTCTCCTCCGTGGCGTACGCGCCGGGGGAGGTGCTGCTCGTCCTGTCCGTGGCCGGCGTGTCCGCGTACCACTTCAGCCCGTGGATCGCGGTCGCCGTCGTGGTCCTGATGTTCACGGTCGTGGCGTCGTACCGGCAGAACGTGCACGCGTACCCCAGCGGCGGCGGTGACTACGAGGTGGCCACCACCAACCTCGGCCCCAAGGCGGGGCTCACCGTGGCCAGTGCGCTGTTGGTCGACTACGTCCTCACCGTCGCCGTCTCCATCGCCTCCGGAGTGGAGAACCTGGGCTCGGCGATCCCCTTCGTGGTCGAGCACAAGACGTTCTGCGCCATCGCCATGATCGTCCTGCTCACGCTGATGAACCTGCGGGGCGTGAAGGAGTCGGGCAAGCTCTTCGCCATCCCCACGTACATCTTCGTCCTCGGCGTCTTCGCCATGATCCTCTGGGGCGCCTTCCGCGGCCTGGTCCTCGGCGACACCATGAAGGCCCCCACGGCCGACTACACCATCCACGCCGAGCAGGGCGGCCTGGCCGGCTTCGCGCTGGTCTTCCTCCTGCTCCGCGCGTTCTCCTCCGGCTGTGCGGCGCTCACCGGCGTCGAGGCGATCTCCAACGGCGTGCCCGCCTTCCGCAAGCCCAAGTCCAGGAACGCCGCCACGACGCTGGCCCTCATGGGCGGCCTGGCCGTCACGATGTTCTGCGGAATCATCGTGCTGGCCATGACCACCGGCGTGAAGATGGCCGAGAAGCCGGCCACCGACCTGCTGCACAACGGACACCCGGTCGGCTCCGGCTACACCCAGAACCCGGTGATCTCGCAGGTCGCGGCCGCGGTCTTCGGCGACGGCACACTGCCCTTCATCATCCTGGCCGCCGCCACCGCACTGGTCCTCTTCCTCGCCGCGAACACCGCCTACAACGGCTTCCCGCTGCTCGGCTCGATCCTCGCGCAGGACCGCTACCTGCCGCGCCAGCTGCACACCCGCGGCGACCGGCTCGCGTTCTCCAACGGCATCGTGCTGCTCGCCGGTGCCGCCGCGATACTCGTCTACATCTACGGCGCCGACTCCACCCGGCTCATCCAGCTGTACATCGTCGGCGTCTTCGTCTCCTTCACGCTCAGCCAGATCGGCATGGTCCGGCACTGGAACCGCCACCTGACCACCGAGAAGGACCAGGCCAAGCGGCGCCGGATGCACCGCTCCCGGGCGATCAACGCCTTCGGCGCCACCTTCACCGGGCTGGTCCTGGTCGTCGTGCTGGTCACCAAGTTCAGCCACGGCGCCTGGGTCGCCCTGCTCGGCATGGTCATCTTCTACGTGACGATGACCGCCATCCGGAAGCACTACGACCGGGTGGCCGACGAGATCGCCGCGGCGGACTCGCCCGACGACGAGATCGCCCGCCCCTCCCGCGTGCACTCCATCGTCCTGGTCTCCAAGGTCCACAAGCCGACCCTGCGGGCCCTGAACTACGCCAAGCTGATGCGCTCCGACTCCCTCGAAGCGGTCAGCGTGGACGTCGACCCGGCCGACACCAAGGCGCTGCGCGCCGAGTGGGAGCGCCGCGGCATCGAGGTCCCGCTGAAGGTCCTGGCCTCCCCGTACCGGGAGATCACCCGCCCCTTCATCGAGTACGTGAAGTCGCTGCGCAAGGAGAGCCCGCGCGACGTCGTCTCGGTCTTCATCCCCGAGTACGTCGTCGGCCACTGGTACGAGCACCTGCTGCACAACCAGTCCGCGCTGCGCCTGAAGGGCCGGCTCCTCTTCACCCCGGGTGTGATGGTCACCTCAGTCCCCTGGCAGCTGGACTCCTCCGAGGCCGCCAAGGTCCGCGCCCGCAAGCGCGCCGAGTGGAACGCGCCCGGCTCGGTCCGCCGCGGCCCGGTCGCCCAGCCGAAGAAGGAGAAGGCGGCCACGAAGAAGTAGGGAGCACGCTCCCCGGTGGTCATGGGGGTGGTACGGCGGGACGTAGACTCGAAGGCTGTTGTCCCGCCGTACCACCCACGTTTTTTGGAGCTCGCCCGCCATGCAGACAGAACCGAGGAAGTCGCTGGTCGGCGAGGAGTACGAGGTCGAGGTCGGCCCCGTCGCGCACGGCGGCCACTGCATCGCCCGCACGGAAGCGGGCCAGGTCCTCTTCGTACGCCACGCCCTGCCCGGCGAGCGCGTGATCGCCAAGGTCACCGACGGCGAGGAGGGCGCCCGCTTCCTGCGCGCCGACGCGGTGCAGGTCCTCACCGCCTCCAAGGACCGGGTCGAGGCCCCGTGCCCGTTCGCCGGGCCCGGCCGCTGCGGCGGCTGTGACTGGCAGCACGCCAAGCCCGGCGCCCAGCGCCGCCTCAAGGGCGAGGTCATCGCCGAGCAGCTGCAGCGCCTGGCCGGCCTCACCCCCGAGGAGGCGGGCTGGGACGGCACGGTCGTGCCCGCGCCCGGCGACAAGGTGCCCGCCGGGGAGGTCCCGGCCTGGCGCACCCGCGTCCAGTACGCCATCGACGCCGAGGGCCGGGCCGGCCTGCGCAAGCACCGCTCGCACGAGGTCCAGCCCATCGACCACTGCATGATCGCCGCCCCCGGCGTCTCCGAGCTGGGCATCGAGAAGCGGGACTGGCCGCAGATCGCCACGGTCGAGGCCATCGCCGCGTCCGGCTCGCACGACCGCCAGGTCATCCTCACGCCGAAGCCCGGCGGCCGCCTGCCGATCGTCGAGCTGGACAAGCCCGTCTCCGTGATGCGCATCGGCGAGAAGGACAAGGCCGTCCACCGCGTGCACGGCCGCCCCTTCGTCCGCGAGCGCGCCGCCGACCGCACCTGGCGCGTCGGCAACGGCGGCTTCTGGCAGGTCCACCCGCAGGCCGCCGACATGCTGGTCGAGGCGGTCATGCGCGGCCTGATGCCCAAGAAGGGCGACATGGCGCTGGACCTCTACTGCGGCGTCGGCCTCTTCGCGGGCGCGCTCGCCGACCGGGTCGGCGAGAAGGGCGCCGTCCTCGGCATCGAGTCCGGCAAGCGCGCGGTGGAGGACGCCCGCCACAACCTCGCCGACGCCGACCGCGTCCGCATCGAGCACGGCAAGGTCGACCGGATCCTGCCCCGCACCGGCATCACCGACGTCGACCTCGTCGTCCTCGACCCGCCCCGCGCCGGCGCCGGCCGCGCCACGGTCGAGCACCTCGCCTCCCTCACCCCGCGCCGCATCGCCTACGTCGCCTGCGACCCGGCCGCGCTCGCCCGCGACCTGGCCTACTTCGCCGACGCCGGCTACGCCCCGAAGCGCCTCCAGGCCTTCGACCTCTTCCCGATGACCCACCACGTGGAGTGCGTGGCGATCCTGGTGCCGGCGGAGAAGAAGGGCTGAGCCTCAGCCGGGGACGGTGCGGAAGCGGAGCCGGTACTCCGTCGGGGTCGTGTCCAGGCGCCGGCGGAAGGCCCGGACCAGGGTGTCCGTCGTGCCGAACCCGCAGGCCGACACGATGCGTTCGAGGGTGTCGTCGGTGGACTCCAGCTGCTGACGCGCCCGTTCGACGCGGGCCGACTCGACGTACGCGCTCGGGGTCATGCCGAGTTCGGTCTTGAAGAGCCGGGTCAGGTGCCGCTCGCTGACGTGCGCGTACCCGGCCAGGTCCGCGACGGTGAGCCGTTCGTCCAGGTGGCGCAGGATGTGGTGGCGCAGGTCCTCGATGCGCCGGGTCGTGGAGACCGGTTCGAGGGGAACGCTGAACTGGCTCTGTCCGCTCGGCCGCTTCAGGTACATCACGAGCTGCCGGGCGACCCGCAGCGCGACGTCTTCGCCCAGGTCGTCGGCGACCAGGGCGAGCGAGAGGTCGAGGCAGGAGCTGATCCCCGCGCCGGTCCACACGTCGCCGTCCCGGATGAAGATCGGGTCGGGATCGACGTCGACGTCCGGGTGCTCGGCGGCGAGCTGCCGCGCCGTCGACCAGTGGGTGGTGGCGCGCTTGCCGTCCAGCAGCCCGGCGGCGGCGAGGAGATGCGCCCCCACGCAGACGGAGGCGACCCTCCGGGACCGCCCGGCGAGCGCCTTCACCCGGCCGACGACCGCGGGGTCGGCGAGGGCCCGCACCCGGCGCCGGCCGTCGGCCTCGACCGAGCCGGGCACCAGCAGCGTGTCGATGCGCTCCGTGGCCACCTCCTCGAAGGTGGCGTCGGGCAGCACCCGCACCCCCGCGGAGGTCGTGACGGGCTCCGGGGTCTCGGCGGCGAGGACGACGCGGTACCCCGTCGCCTCGTCCGTCTCGCGCCGCACCAGGGAGAACACCTCCGGTGGTCCGGTGACGTCGAGCAGGTCGACGCCCTCGAAGAGGACGATCACGATGAGTCGTTCGACGGCGGTCACCAGGTCTCCGCGGGGTCAGGGGCCGCCACCTCCCCGGCAGCGGCCATGTCCGGATCTGCGGGTGAGACGTCATTGTGGACACCCCCCCGTGGGCCATAGCTTTCCAGAGGCGGCTCCCGAACGGGCGAGCCGCGGAAACCGGCACCTGACCCTGGGGGACTGCCATGGCCACCACGACCCTGCGCGCGCTCAACGGCTTCGACGAGACGCCCGCTTCGCTCGCCGACGCGACCGTGATCCTGGTCGACTACCAGAACACCTACGTCGGCGGCGTGCTGGAGCTGGAGGGCTGGCGGGCCGCCCTCGACGCCGCCGCCGCCCTGCTGGCCAGAGCCCGGGCGGCCGGCGCGAGGATCGTGCACGTCATGCACGACGGCGGCCCCGGCACCCCGTACGACATCCGCGCGGAGATCGGCCGGATCCACCCGAGCGTGGCGCCGGCCGAGGGCGAGCCCGTCGTCGTCAAGCAGGCCCCCAACGCCTTCGTCGGCACCGACCTGGGCGAACACGTCGACGCCGCCGGGCACAAGGACGTCATCGTCATGGGCTTCATGACGCACATGTGCGTGACGTTCACGGCGGAGGGCGCCTTCCTGCGCGGCAACCGCCCCACGGTCGTCGCCGACGCCTGCGCCACCCGCCCCCTGCGGTCCGCGACGGGCGGCGACCTGACCGCGGCGCAGATGCACGACAGCGCCCTGGCCACCATCGCCGACCTCTACGGGGTGGTCGTCCCGTCGGGCGCTTCACTGACGTGAGCGTCGCGGGCCGCCGTCGCCCGCACCCCGGCCATCGGTGAGACTGGCCCCATGACCTCCCGCACCCCCGACGAACCGCCCGCTTCCGGCCCGCACGGCGGGGCCCCGTCCCTCGCGCAGGTGCTCGGCGTAGGCGGCATGGACCTCGTCGAGGTGGTGCGGGCGCCGCGGGGGACGGACGTGGCGGTGCGGGGGGTGGGGGTCTTCGACGCGGGGGAGACGCTGGAGGCCGCCGGGCAGGTGCTGGTCGCGGTGGGGGTCGACACCTCGTCGGCGGAGGCGGCCGGGGTGCTGCGGGCCGCGGCGCGGGCCGGGGCCGCCGCGCTGATCATGCGGCGCGGGGCCGAGGGGATCTCCGAGGGGCTGCTCGCGGCGGCCGGCGAGGCGGGGACCGCGCTGCTCGCGCGGGCGCCGTGGATCGAGTGGGGGGAGCTGATCGGGCTGCTGCGCGCGGCCCTCAGCCGGAGCGGGGCGAAGCCCGAGGCGGCCGTCGACGTGGCCCTCGGGGACCTGCCGGGGCTCGCGGTGGCGCTCGCGGCCCTGGTCGGGGGCGCGATCACCATCGAGGACCCGGACTCGAACGTCCTTGCGTACTCGCCGACCGCCGACACCGCCGATCCGCTGCGGCGGCTGACGATCCTGGGCCGCCGGGTGCCGCAGTGGCGGGTGGCCGAGCTGGCGGAGAGCGGGTTCCTCAGCACCCTGTGGGCCACGCCCGACGTGGTGCACCGGCCCGCCGACAGCCGGTTCCCCGAGCGGCTCGCCATCGCCGTACGGGCCGGGGACGAGATCCTGGGCTCCCTGTGGGCCGCCGCCGACGGGGAGCCGCTGCCGCCCGGCGCGCGCGACGCACTGCGCGCCGCCGCTGCCACCGCCGTACCGCACCTGCTGCACCACCGGCTGCGTTCCCGGTCCGCCGCGAGCCGCCGCAAGCAGGCGGTACGGGCCCTGCTCGAAGGCCGTACGGACGTACCGGCGGCGGCCGCGGCGCTGGAGGCCGATCCGCAGGTCCCGTGCGCGGTCCTCACCGTCACGGTGGCACCGCCCCCGCCGTCCCCCGACGCGCTCGACCGCGCCCTCCACCTCGCGTCCCTGCGCGCCGCCGCGCACCACACCCCGGCCTTCGCTCACCGCGACGGCGACCGGCTCGACGTCCTGCTCACCGACCCGGCACCCGGCGCCGCCCATCGCTTCGGAGGCGAGCTGGCCGCCGTGCTGCGCGGCAGCGGCGTACGGCCGCTGGTGGCCGTCGGGCCCGTCGGCCAGGGGCTGGGGGAGGCCGCCAGGTCCCGTACGGAGGCGGCCCTCGTCCTGCGTGTCCTGCGCGAACGGGGCACGCCGGAGGTCGCGGCGGCCGACGACGTGCGGCACGCGCTGGACGCGCTGCGGGTCGTCGACGCGGTGGCCGCGCTCAGCCCCTCGGCGACGGACGCGGTGCGGGAACTGCTCGCGTACGACGCGGAGCACGGCACGGACCTGCCGCGCACCGTCGCCGTGCACCTCGCCTTCTTCGGCGACGCGGCGGCGACCGCGCGGCACCTGGGCATCCACCCGAACACGCTGCGCTACCGGCTGCGGCGGGTGCGGGAGCTGTTCGGGCTGGACCTGGAGGACCCGGACGTCCGGCTGCTGACGGAGCTGGGGCTGCGGCGGGCCGGGCTCATTCCGCCGGGATGACCCGGGGTGAGCCGCCGAGCCCGCCGGGGCCGGTTGTGGGCATGCACCACGCGGTCGCGCTGCCGTAGTGCCGGGGCACTACGGCGTGCACGCCGCTGCCCGGGCGTTGTGCGCCCGGACAGCGCCCGGTGGCAGTACTTCGTGCTCCGGCACGCAGACACCGCCCCGCGCCGGCCTGCACAGTGACGGGGTCGGCTTCTGGCGTTCCGCATCGGCGACTTCCGCCGTCGCGCATCGGCTTCCGCCGTTCCGTATCGGCTTCCGCCGTTCCGTATCGGCGGCGGTTGCCGTCACGCATCGGTTTCCGCCGCTCGCAGCGGAGTACGCAGCCGTCACCCAGCCCCTACAGCCCCCAGAGAAGGCAGGACACCCCGATGGCAGACCCCGTGGCTCTCGATTCCGTCGCCCGCAGGGAAGCGGCCGTGCGCGCCGCCGTCGAGCAGGGGCTGGTCGGTCCGGACGCGCCCGTGCTCGGGCTGCTCGACGTGGCCGGGGTCCGGGACGCGGTGCGCGCGCTGCGGGAGGCGTTCGCCACCGAGGGCGGCGGGCCGGTCCTGCACACGTTCGCGGTGAAGGCGGCCTCGCTCGTGCCGGTCCTCGCGCTGCTGAACGAGGAGGGCGTGGGCGCGGAGGTGGCCAGCCCCGGAGAGCTGGAGCTGGCGCGTGCCGCGGGCGTGCCCGCCGCGCGCATCGTCTTCGACTCGCCCGCCAAGACGGTCGGCGAGCTGCGCGACGCCCTCGCGCACGGCATCGCCGTGAACGCCGACAACGCACAGGAGCTGGCCCGCATCGACGCGCTCGTGGCCGAGGCGGGTGAGGTGGCCTCGCCGCTCGGAATCCGAGTGAACCCGCAGGTCGGGACCGGTGCCATCGGCGCCATGAGCACCGCGACGGCCACCTCCAAGTTCGGCGTCGCGCTGCGCGACGAGGGCGCTGAGCAGTGGCTCCTCGACGCCTTCCGGACCCGCCCGTGGCTGACCCGGCTGCACACCCACACCGGCTCGCAGGGCGTCCCGCTGGAGCTGATGGCCGAGGCCGTACGGGTCGTGTACGAGCTGGCCGAGAAGATCAACGCGCAGGCGGGGCGGCAGCAGATCGACACGCTCGACATCGGCGGCGGGCTGCCGGTGAACTTCGCGTCGGACGAGGTCACGCCGGACTTCGCGGAGTACGCGGCGCTGCTGCGGAAGACCGTGCCGGGGCTGTTCGACGGGCGCTACGCGCTGGTCACCGAGTTCGGCCGCTCGCTGTTGGCCAAGCAGGGGCTGATCGCCGCGCACGTGGAGTACACCAAGACCTCCGGCGGCCGGCGCATCGCCGTCACGCACGCCGGCGCGCAGGTCGCGACCCGTACCGTCTTCGTGCCCGAGTCCTGGCCGCTGCGGGTCGGCGCGTTCGACCCGCAGGGCCGCCCCAAGACGGCGCCGGAGCTGGTGCAGGACGTGGCGGGGCCGTGCTGCTTCGCGGGTGACCTGGTGGCACGCGGGCGCGAGCTGCCGGAGCTGGCGCCGGGCGATCTGGTCGCGCTGTACGACACGGGCGCGTACTACTTCTCGACCCACTTCCAGTACAACAGCCTGCCCCGCCCGGCCGTCGTCGGGTACGTCGTGGACGAGGCGGGCGCGGTGACGTTCGCGCAGGTCAGGCCCGCCCAGACGGTGGCGGAGGTGCTGGCGGAGAGCGGCGCCGGACAGCCGGCGGCGCTGACGGGGCTGCGGCCGGCAGGTGCTCGGGCGCGGTAGCTACCCGCCAGTTAATTGTTGCCCGAGCAAACGGTTTAGGGTGGCTCGGTCACCGAATCGACATTCCGGCCCCGGTTCCCGGGGCCGGTCCACTTCTACAGGTACGCCGCGCCGTATGCGCGCACCCGCGCACGCCCGGAAACGGGCGGTGCGCGGCGTACCGCCCTGCACGGAGAACCATGGAGCACACAGCAGAAGCGGAGCAGGCGGCACCGCCCGCGCCGGCCACCGGGGGAGCGGCCCCCGGAGGCCCGGTCCGCGAGGGCGGCTACGCCGCGGGCCTGCGCAACCGCCAGGTCCAGATGATCGCGGTCGGCGGCGCCATCGGCACCGGCCTCTTCCTCGGCGCGGGTGAGCGGCTGCACGCGGCGGGCCCGATCCTCGTGGTGGTCTTCGCGGTCACGGGCCTGTTCGCCTTCTTCATCGCCCGCGCCATGGGCGAGCTGGTCATGCACCGCCCGACCTCCGGCTCGTTCGTCTCGTACTCGCGTGAGTTCCTCGGCGAGAAGGCGGCGTACACGGCCGGCTGGGTCTACTTCCTGCACTGGGTGTGCAGCGGCATCGCGGAGATCACCGCGGTCGCCATGTACCTGCACTACTGGGCCCTCTTCCGCGACATCCCGCAGTGGACGCTGGCGCTCTTCGCGCTGCTCGTGGTGCTCACCGCCAACCTCATCTCGGTGCGCTGGTTCGGTGAGTTCGAGTTCTGGTTCGCGATCATCAAGGTCGCCGCGATCATCGCGTTCCTCGCCATCGGCTGCTGGCTGCTCGCCGGCCGGCACCCCGTCGACGGCCACAGCACGGGCCCGCAGCTGATCGCGGACAACGGCGGCATGATGCCCAACGGCCTGCTCGCCTCCGTCGTCCTCATCCAGGGCGTCGTCTTCGCGTACGCGGCGATCGAGATGGTCGGCATCGCGGCCGGCGAGACCGAGCACCCGCGCAAGGTCATCCCGCGCGCCATCAACTCCGTCTCCTGGCGCATCGTCGTCTTCTACGTCGGCACCGTGCTGCTCCTCGTCCTCCTGCTGCCGTGGAGCGCGTACAAGGCGGGCGAGTCCCCGTTCGTCACCCTGCTCGGCAAGCTGGGGGTGCCCGGCGTCAGCGGGGTCATGAACTTCGTGATCCTCACGGCCGCCCTCTCCAGCTGCAACTCGGGCCTGTACTCGACGGGCCGCGTGCTGCGCTCCATGGGCCTGGCCGGCTCGGCGCCGAAGTTCACCACGCTGATGAACAAGCGCGGCGTGCCGTACGGCGGCATCCTGCTCACCGCCTCCTGCTACATCCTCGGCATCGTCCTCAACTACGTCGTACCGGAGCGGGCCTTCGCGATCGTGCTGAACTTCTCGGCGATCACGATGATCGGCACCTGGGTGATGATCATGATCTGCCAGATGGTGCTCCGTCACAGGGCCGCCCGCGGCGAGGTCGAACAACCCGCCTTCCGCCTCCCCGGCGCCCCCTTCACCTCCTGGCTCACCCTCGCCTTCCTGGCCGCCGTAGTCGTCCTCATGTGCGTAGCCGGCGGCGACGCCGCCTGGTCCGTGGCCTGCGTCCCCCTGATCGTCGCCGCACTGGTCGGCGGCTGGTTCCTGGTCCGGGGCAAGGTGTCGGACGAGTCGCAGCGACGGTAGGACCGTCGCGCCGGGCCAGGCAGCCGGGTCCGGTCGTCGGCGCCGGTCGGGCACCGGTTCCGGCCGTCGGCTTCGGTAGGTTGGTGGGATGAACATCCTTGCCCTGTGCGGCAGTTTGCGTGAGCGGTCGTTGAACGGGGCGGTGTTGCGGACGGCGGCCGAGCTGTGTGCTCCCGGCGCGGTCCGCCGGGAGCCGGGGCTCGACCGGCTGCCGTTCTTCCGGCAGGACGTGGAGGAGTCGGGCGTGCTGCCGCCGGAGGTCGAGGAGTTCCGGGAGCGGGCGGGGGCCGCGCAGGGGGTGCTGATCGCGACGCCGGAGTACGCGCGCGGCACCTCCGGCGTCCTCAAGAACGCCCTGGAGTGGCTGGTCGGCGGCGGCCGGCTGTACGCCAAGCCGGTGGCGGTGGTCAGCGCGTCGCCCTCGGCTCTGGGTGGCGACCGCGCCCAGGCGTGGGTCCGCGAAACCCTCACGATGATGGGCGCCGACGTCCTCCCCGACGGCCTCCTCATTCCCCAGGCCACCGCAAAGATCACCGACGGCCGCCTCACGGACGAACCGACGCTGAAGGAACTGGACGCACTGCTCCAGCGGCTGCTCGCCGCGGCTCTGACGAAGTAGTCCTCGACGTCGGGGGCGTGCACGCCGGCGTGGACGCTGGGTGAGCCGGTCCGGCGCCCTGGGGGAGACAGGCGTCCGGCGCGCGGCTGAAAAAAGGGGCTTTGGGTGGCGCGAATGGCGCGTTAGTGGCGTGTTAGTGGGTCATCAGTGGGACCCGGCAAGGTGAAGGGTGCGGGACGACGAGTGCCCCGCGCCGAACCGACGAGGAGATGGATTCCCATGTCGCACCAGACCGGTCTCCGCCGCGGCCGCAGGGCCGCCACCGCCACGCTGATCGCCGCTGCCGCCGCGGTCGCGCTCACCGCTTGCGACGCCGGGGCCGGTACGCAGGGCGCCGGGTCCGGGTCCGGGGCGGGCTCGTCGGCGTCGTCGGCCGCCCCGTCGTCCGCCGGCTCCTCCGCCGGGGCCGAGAACGGCGGCAACGGTGGCAGCGGCGGGCAGGATGCTTCGCAGAGCGCTTCGCAGGGCGCCACGCAGGGCACCTCCAAGGCCCCGGCCGGCGCGGGCGGCGCGACCGTCGCGCAGACCGCCTCGGCGCGTACCGCGGCCTCCGCGTCCAGCGACACCTCCGCCAACCGGTGCACCGCCGATGAGCTGGGGCTCCGCCTGGGCCGCGAGGACGTGGGCGCGGGCAACATCCACATCCCGCTGGTCTTCACCAACAAGGGCAAGTCCGCCTGCACGCTCACCGGCTTCCCCGGCGTCTCGCTGATCCAGCGCGACGGCCAGATGATCGGGAAGCCCGCCACCCGCGAGGGCGCGGCCGGCAAGCCGGTCACGCTGAAGCCGGGCGGCAGCGCGTACGCCGTGCTGCACACCATCCAGGACGGCCTGAAGGACACCCCGTGCTGGAAGAGCCCGTACCTGCTCCAGACCTACCCGCCCGGTTCCAAGGAGGCGATGACCCTCCGTACGTCCAGCCCCCGCGTGTGCGGCGGCGAGTTCACCGTGACGGCGCTGGAGCCGGGCACCGGCCTGTGAAGCGCCCCGGCGGTACGCCGAGGACGCGCTTGAAGTGCCGGGTGAGGTGCGGCTGGTCGTGGAAGCCGGCGGCCACGGCGGCGTCCCGCGGCGCCATCCCGTCGAGCAGCAGCCGCCGGGCGGCGTCGACGCGGCGCGCGGTGAGGTACTGGTGCGGGCTGATCGCGAACTCCCGGCTGAACGCCCGTACCAGGTGCGCCGGATGGGCGTGCAGCAGCCCGGACGCCTCCCGCAGGGTCAGCCCCTCGGCGAGCCGCGCGTCGAGCAGGTCACGCAGCGCGTGCGCGAGGCCCGGGGCCGCGGCCGGCGCGGCCGGCCCGCCGCGCCGCTCCAGGTGGCGCCGCAGCCGCTCGGCGATGAACGCGAGCCGGCTCTCGGACTCCAGCTCCTCGCCGGGCAGGACGAGGGCGTCGTGCAGCCGGTGGATCCGGTCGCGCAGCGCCGCGTCCGCCAGTACGGGCGCGTCGACCGCGAGTCCGATGTACTCCTCGCCCAGGCCCGCCGCCTCGGGATCGAGGTAGAGCACGCGTTTGCGGAAGCCGTCCGGCGTGATCGGCGAGCCGTTGTGCGGTACGTGCGGGGGCAGCAGCGTGACCCCGGTGCGCAGGGCGCCGTGCTCGTGCCGGTCCAGGTCGTAGCGGACCATGCCGTCGTCCACGATGAGCAGCGTCCACGCGCCGTGCGTGTGCAGCGGATACGCGTGCCCCGTGAGGTGTGCGTGGTAGACCTCGGCGATGCCGGCCACCGCCGGGCGCCAGGCCCTGACCTGTGGCTGCGGACGGCGGACCATGCAAAGAACGTACAAGACCGGGCCCGGGGCGGGTCGGAACAATCCACGATATGGAAACGCCGAACCCCGTTGAGCACCCCGCACCCGCCTCCGCCTCCGCACCCGTCCGCTTCGACACCAAGATCGCCGTACTGCTCCGCGCGGACCTGGAGACCTGGCAGCGGCTGAACGTCACCGCCTTCCTGGTCAGCGGCCTCGGTACGGAGGTGCCCGAGGTGATCGGGGAGCCGTACGCGGACGCCGACGGCAGCGACTACCTGCCGATGTTCCGCCAGCCCGTGCTGGTCTTCGAGGGCACCAAGGAGGCGCTGACCGCCTCGCACGGGCGCGCCCTCAGCCGTGGCGTCGCCCTCTCGGTGTTCACCTCCGACCTCTTCGCGACCGGCAACGACCGGGACAACCGGGCCGCGGTACGGGCCGTCGGCCGGGACCAGCTGGATCTGGTGGGGCTGGCCGTGTACGGCCCGAAGAACGCCGTCGACAAGATCGTCAAGGGTGCGCGCATGCACCCGTGACACCTGTCCGCCGGAAGCCGTCACGGCGCCGGCAGCGTGCCGCCGATGCGCAGGGTCAGCTCCCGCGCCGTGCGGGCGACCTGCTCGGCGATGGCCGCCTGCTGCTCCGCCGTGACCTCCACGGCCGGGTAGGTCACCGCCACCCCGGCGACCGGGTGCGCGCTGTGGTCGAGCACCGGCGCGGCGACCGAGGAGAACCCCGGGGTGACCTCCCCTTCCTCCGTCGCGTGCCCGCGCCGCCGCACCTCCACCAGCAGGTGCCGCAGCGCGGAGAGCGAGCCGGGGCCGTGCCCGTGCCGGACGACGAAGGCCGAGGCGTCGGGGAAGAGGGCGCGCACCTGGGCGTGCGGCAGCCGCGCCAGCATGGCCCGGCCGCTGGCCGTCAGGTGCGCGGGCAGCCGTACGCCGACCTCCGTGACCAGCGGCGCCCGCCCCGGTGCCCGCTCCTCGATGACGTAGATGACCTCCCGGCCGTGCAGCACCGCGAGGTGCGCGCTGTGCCCCGTGCGGTCGACGAGCGCGGTGAGCGGCGCCCGGGCCAGCCGCTGGAAGGGCGCCTGGCGGCTGTAGCCGGAGGCCAGCTCGAAGGCGCTGACGCCGAGGCCGTACCGCCGCTCGTCCGGCAGGTGCACCACGAAGCCGTCCCGCGCGAGCGTGTCGAGGAGGTGGTACGTCGTGGAGCGGGGGAGCCCCACGTCCCGGCTGATCGCGGCGGCGGGAACCGGCCCGAGCTGGCCGGCGAGGTACCGCAGGATCGCCAGGACCTGGGCGGCTGCGGGGACGATTGCCATGAGGTCGAGATTAACCGTCGCCGGGGAGCCGTCCGGTGGCCCGGTGCCGCGCCGCCGTGGCCGCTCGCGCAGGCCCCGCGCCCCTGGCGGGGCCGCTCACCGTGCGGGTCCGGCTGCTGTGCGTATGTCTGGGATACCAGACACAATGCTTCCGAAGAGCCTGGAACAGGCGGTCTGACCTGGTGCTTCATTGAGGCATGTCACCTGTTGTTGTTATTGACGTCGGTGCGCTGTCCGCCGCCGACGTCGTGGCCGTCGCGCGCCACGACGCCCCCGTCGAGCTCTCCCCCGCCGCCCAGGAGGAGATCACCCGCAGCCGCAAGGTCATCGAGGCCCTGGCCGACGACGTCACCCCGCACTACGGCGTCTCCACCGGTTTCGGCGCCCTGGCCACCCGGCACATCCCCACCGAACTCCGCGCCCAGCTCCAGCGCAGCCTGGTCCGCTCGCACGCCGCCGGCTCCGGCCCCGAGGTCGAGCGCGAGGTGATCCGGGCGCTCATGCTGCTGCGCCTGTCCACCCTCGCCACCGGCCGTACCGGCGTCCGCCTGGAGACCGCCGAGGCGTACGCTGCCCTGCTCAACGCGGGCATCACCCCGGTCGTCCGCGAGTACGGCTCGCTCGGCTGCTCCGGCGACCTCGCCCCGCTGGCCCACTGCGCGCTCGCCGTCATGGGCGAAGGCGAGGTCCGGGACGCCGACGGCGTACTGCGCCCGGCCGCCGAGGCGCTCGCCGCCGCCGGCATCGAGCCGGTCACGCTGCACGAGAAGGAGGGCCTGGCCCTCATCAACGGCACCGACGGCATGCTCGGCACGCTCGTCCTCGCCTGCCACGACCTGCGGATGCTGCTGGCCACCGCCGACATCAGCGCGGCCATGAGCGTCGAGGGCCAGCTCGGCACGGACCGGGTGTTCGCCGCCGACCTCCAGGCCCTGCGCCCGCACCCCGGCCAGGCCGACAGCGCCGCCAACCTGCGTGCCGTGCTCGACGGCTCGGCGATCGTCGCCAGCCACCGCGGCCCGGAGTGCACCCGCGTCCAGGACGCGTACTCGCTGCGCTGCTCGCCGCAGGTCCACGGCACGGCCCGGGACACCCTCGGCCACGCCGAACTGGTGGCCTCCCGCGAGCTGGCCGCCGCCGTCGACAACCCCGTCGTCACCGTCGACGGCCGGGTCGAGTCCAACGGCAACTTCCACGGCGCGCCCGTCGCCGCCGTCCTGGACTTCCTCGCCATCTCCGTCGCCGACGTGGCCTCCATCGCGGAGCGCCGTACGGACCGCTTCCTGGACGTGGCACGCAACCACGGCCTCAACGCGTTCCTGGCGGACGACCCGGGCGTGGACTCCGGCCACATGATCGCCCAGTACACGCAGGCCGCGATCGTGTCCGAGCTGAAGCGGCTCGCCGCGCCCGCCTCCGTGGACTCCATCCCCTCCTCCGCCATGCAGGAGGACCACGTCTCCATGGGCTGGGCCGCCGCGCGCAAGCTGCGCAAGGCCATCGACGGGCTCACCCGCGTCGTCGCGGTCGAACTCCTCACCGCGGCCCGCGCGTTGGACCTGCGTGCCCCGCTCGACCCCGCCCCGGCCACCGCGGCGGTCGTCGCCGGCCTCCGCACCGACGTCCAGGGCCCCGGCACCGACCGCTACCTGGCCCCCGAGATCGAGGCCGCCGTGCAGTACGTCGCCACCGGCGGGGCCCTGCGCGCCGCCGAGTCGGTCACCGGCACGCTCCGCTGACCCGCCCTCCGCTCTTTCCGAAAGGACACACACATGACAGGCCCCCGCCCCGTCCGTGCCGCGCGCGGCACCGACCTCTCCGCTCTGGGCTGGCAGCAGGAAGCCGCCCTCCGGATGCTGCAGAACAACCTGGATCCGGAGGTGGCCGAGCATCCGGACAAGCTGGTTGTCTACGGCGGTACCGGCAAGGCGGCGCGTGACTGGCGTTCGTTCGATGCGATGCAGCGGACGCTGCGGTCGCTGAAGCAGGACGAGACGATGCTGGTGCAGTCGGGTCGTCCGGTGGGGGTGATGCAGACCCATGAGTGGGCGCCGCGGGTGCTGATCGCCAACTCCAATCTGGTGGGGGACTGGGCGAACTGGGAGGAGTTCCGGCGGCTGGAGCAGCTGGGGCTGACGATGTACGGCCAGATGACGGCCGGCTCC
>NZ_PQSQ01000018.1 GCF_002920575.1 Streptomyces sp. Ru73
GGTGAGCGCGAGGTGCGGCACCTCGTCGTCGCCCGTCCGCAGCCGTTGCGAGAGCCAGAACTTCTTGCGGGTCAGCCACAGGCCGGCGACGCCCAGCGCGAAGGACGACATGCCGAAGCCGATCATCCAGCGGAAGCCCCAGTAGGTGACCGGGATGTTGGGCCGGTAGTCGCCGGGCCCGAACTTCTGCTGCTCGGCCTTGTTCACGTCGTTGATGCCGGGTACGTACGAGGAGAAGTCGTCGTTGGAGAGGAACGAGAGCAGGCCGGGTATCTCCACCGCGACGGTGTTGTGCCCCTTCTCCACGTCCCCGTAGGCGAAGACGGAGAAGGGCGCGGGCGCCTCGCCGTCCCACAGCGCCTCGGCCGAGGCCATCTTCATGGGCTGCTGCCGGAACATGACCTTGCCCAGCAGGTCGCCGCTGACGGCGGTGAGCAGACCGGCCACGACCAGCGTCACCAGGCCCAGCCGGAGCGAGGTCCGCATGACCTTGACGTGCTTCTTGCGGAGCAGGTGGTACGCGGCGATGCCGACCATGAAGGCGGCGCCGGTGAGGAAGGCGGCCGTGAGGGTGTGGAAGACGACGACCAGGGTGGTGTCCTGGGTCAGCACCTTCCAGAAGTCGGTCAGCTCGGCGCGCCCGGTGGCCTTGTTCATCCGGTAGCCGACCGGGTGCTGCATCCAGGAGTTGGCCGCGAGGATGAAGTACGCGGACAGGATCGTGCCGATCGAGACCATCCACATGCAGAAGCAGTGGAGCTTCTTCGGCAGCTTGTCCCAGCCGAAGATCCACAGGCCGATGAAGGTGGACTCGAAGAAGAACGCGATGAGGGCTTCGAACGCGAGCGGGGCGCCGAAGACGTCACCGACGAAGCGCGAGTAGTCCGACCAGTTCATGCCGAACTGGAACTCCTGGACGATGCCGGTGACGACACCCATCGCGATGTTGATCAGGAAGAGCTTGCCCCAGAACTTGGTCGCCTTGAGGTAGCGCTCCTTGCCCGTGCGGACCCATGCCGTCTCCAGTCCTGCCACCAGGGCGGCGAGGGAGATCGTCAAGGGCACGAAGAGGAAGTGATAGACGGTCGTGATGCCGAATTGCCATCGCGCCAGGGTCTCTGGCGCCAACGCCAGTTCCACGTCGATGTCTCCTTACGGTCGCCGTTCTCGCCACGCTCTGCCCGTTTTGCCCCACTGAAAGCGGGGCATAAAGGGAGGCGCTTGTGAACGCGTTCACATTCACAAGCAATTATCTCCCATGACTTTCAGCCGATCGGCCCGGGGGGTGCGTGACCGTGGTCACGCGGTATTCCGTCGTCCGGAAAACCTCGGCAGCGCTTGCGGGAGGCGTTGCGGAGGCCCCGTTAGTGAACGTGTACACGCCGAAATCCGTCGGAACCTCTTCCCCTCTTCTTCAACATATTGTTGAATTCAGCGCCATGCAGATACGCATCTCATGGCCGGCGGGACACCTGACCGCCACCCTGGCGGACACGCCGACCACCGCCGCCCTGGAAGGCGCCCTCCCCCTCGCCTCCACCGCCCGCACCTGGGGCGAGGAGGTCTACTTCACCACCCCCGTCTCCCCCGCCAGGGAGGACGGCGCGCAGCAGGTCGTCGAGCCCGGCACGGTGGCGTTCTGGACCGACGGCGACGCGCTCGCGCTGCCGTACGGGCCGACCCCCATCTCCCGCGGGGACGAGTGCCGGCTGGCCTCCCCCTGCAACGTGCTCGGCACCGTCGACGGTGATCCGCGCCGGCTCGCCACGGTCCGCGACGGTGACCCGATCCGGGTCGAGCGCGTCTGACCCGCACCATCGCGTACGCGCCGGCATCCCGTCCCGGCGTACGCAAAAGCGGGTGGCCGCGGCCCCGAAGGACCGCGGCCACCCGCCGCACGCGCCGGCTACCGGCCGTTCACAGCTCCTTGCGGAACGCCTCCGCGGCCTTCAGGAAGATGTCGTTGGCCTCGGTCTCGCCGATCGAGACCCGTACGCCCTCGCCCGGGAACGGCCGGATCACGGCGCCCGCCTGCTCGCACGCGCGGGCGAAGTCCACCGTGCGCTCCCCCAGCCGCAGCCAGACGAAGTTCGCCTGCGACTCGGACACGGTCCAGCCCTGCTCGGCCAGCGCCGTGGCCACCCGGGTCCGCTCGGCCACCAGCGCGTCCACCCGCTCCATCAGCGCCTCTTCACTCCGCAGCGAGGCCACCGCCGCCTCCTGCGCGAGCTGGCTCACGCCGAACGGCACCGCGGTCTTGCGCAGCGCGGCCGCGACCGGCTCGTGCGCGATCGCGAAGCCGACGCGCAGCCCCGCGAGGCCGTACGCCTTGGAGAAGGTCCGCAGCACGCAGACGTTCGGGCGGTCGCGGTAGAGGTCGATGCCGTCCGGCACCTCGGCGTCACGGATGAACTCGCGGTACGCCTCGTCCAGCACGACCAGCACGTCGGAGGGGACGGCGTCGAGGAAACGCTCCAGCTCCGCGCGGCGCACCACGGTGCCGGTGGGGTTGTTCGGGTTGCACACGAAGATCAGCCGGGTCCGCTCGGTGACGGCGGCGAGCATCGCGTCCAGGTCGTGCACCTCGCCGTCGTCCAGCGGGACCTGCACGGACGTGGCGCCGGAGATCTGGGTGATGATCGGGTACGCCTCGAAGGAGCGCCAGGCGTAGATCACCTCGTCGCCCGGGCCTGCCGTCGACTGGATCAGCTGCTGGGCCACGCCCACCGAGCCGGTGCCGGTGGCCAGGTGCTCCGTGGGCACCCCGAAGCGCTCCGAGAGCTCCGCCATCAGTCCGGTGCAGGCCATGTCCGGGTACCGGTTGAAGGCGCCGGCCGCGGCCACCGCGCGCTCCAGGACGCCGGGCAGCGGCGGGTAGGGGTTCTCGTTGGAGGACAGCTTGTACGCCGCCGGGCCGCCCTCGGCGGCCGGCTTCCCGGGCTTGTAGGTGGGAACGCCGTCCAGCGCCGCACGCAGCTTCGGGGTCTTCTCGCTCACCGCAGGTCCTCCTCGACCGTCCCGCTCGTCACCAATACTGCACACCTTATGAGGATTGGGCCGTGCGGCGTAGGGCCTTCGGTCCTACGGGCCCGATGGGCATGCGCACGTCATATACCGATGCCATGACCCAGCTCAGGGCGCAGGGGCTTTACGGAGCGCCCTCCGCTCTGTCACGCGCCGGTGGCTCACGCCGTGGCGCGCATCACCCGTGAAGGTGACTTGAGACCTCTTCGATACCTGGCTCAATCTGCAGGTCAATGGCGTCGATCAGCGAGCACAATGATGCTCTGACCTCCAACGCCCTTAAAATCACAGGGCTTTGACGGCCTTTCGGCATGCAGAAACGTGCCTTTCAACAGCGCATAAGGGAGCCCCGCGATGGCCCCCTCCGAGCCCTACTATCGGCTCGCCATGACAGCAGCAGGGAAGCACCAGGTGAGCCGGTCGACCGGACGCCGGTTGGGGCGGGCAGGCATCCGGGACGTGGCCGCCGCAGCCGGTGTCTCCATCACGACTGTCTCCGACGCGCTCAACGGCAAGGGCCGGCTTCCGGACGCCACCCGTCGCCACGTCCGCGAGGTGGCCGACCGGTTGGGCTACCGCCCCTCCGCAGCCGCCCGCACGCTCCGTACCGGCAAGTCGGGCCTGATCGGCCTGACCGTCACCACGTACGGGGATGAACCTTTCACCTTCACCGAGTTCGCGTACTTCGCCGAGATGGCGCGCGCCGCCACCTCCGCCGCGCTGGCCCGCGGCTACGCCCTGGTCATCCTGCCCGCGACCTCCCGCCACGACGTGTGGTCCAACGTCGCCCTGGACGGCACGGTCGTCATCGACCCGGCCGACGGCGACCCGGTCGTCACCGAGCTCGTCCGGCACGGCATCCCCGTCGTGTCCGACGGCCGGCCCGGCGGCTCCCTCCCCGTCACCGGCTGGGTCGACAACGACCACGAGGCGGCCGTCCTCGGCCTCCTGGACCACCTCGCCGACGCCGGCGCCCGCCGCATCGGCCTCCTCACGGGCACCACCACCGACACCTACACACGCCTGTCCACCACCGCCTACCTGCAGTGGTGCGAGCGGGTCGGCCAGGACCCGGTGTACGAGTCCTATCCCGCCCACGACCCCTGTGCGGGCGCCGTCGCCGCCGACCGGCTGCTGGCCCGCCCCGACCGGCCGGACGCCGTCTACGGCCTCTTCGACCCGAACGGCACCGATCTGCTCGCCGCGGCCCGCCGCTACGGCCTCCGGGTCCCCGACGACCTCCTGCTGGTGTGCTGCAGCGAATCCACCGTGTACGCCACGACCGAGCCGCCCATCACGACCCTGTCGCTCAAACCCCGGCGCATCGGCACCGCCGTCGTCCAACTGCTCATCGACGCCATCGAAGGGCTCGACAGCGGGCGCCCCGTCGAGCAGGTGATACCGACCGACCTGATCGTGCGCACCTCGTCCCAACGGAGGTCCCCGCGTACGACGGTCAGCCCACCGCGTGGCCCGTCCGGCGACTGAGCGTTCTGCCGGACGGCCACGGCCGCGCGGGGAAAAACAGGGCGAAGCCGGGAGAAAACAGCAGTGAACGCCGGGCTCTGAATGATTGACCACCCCCTGGTGCGTCACAACCCGCGAGCGGCGTTCCTATGATGGGCGCACGACACCACGGACCGCCGTCGACCAGGCAAGGTCCGCGAGGTGCACGGCGGCGCGACGGTGGAGGGGTCGATGACTCAGGGGGCCGGTCTGGGACCCATGGTGCGAACCATGGCGGCACAACCTCCTGCACCCGTTCCTCCCGGCACGCCCGGGGCCCCTCCGAACGGCCAACAGCAGGACGGCTACGCCCCCCACGACGCGTACGCCCCGCAGGACGGCCATCTCCCGCAGGGCGGTTACGCCCCTCAGGAGGGCTACGCCGTTCCGCAGGGCGGGCACGTCCCGCACCCCCGCCAGGCCCCCGTCGAGGGGTACGTCCCCCAGCAGGCCCCGCAGGCACCCCAGGACGCGCAGGCGGCGCCCCAGGAGCGCCTGGACCCGGACGTCCGCGTCCGTACCAGGGCCCGGCCGTACGCCCGTCTCACCTACGGCACCGGCGCGCAGGCCGGGGCCCCGCCGGAGCAGCCGCCCGCCGACTACACCCCGACCGAGCGGGACCTGCCCGTGGTCGGCCCGGACGGCACCCCCGTCACGTACACCGACACCCTGGTCGACCACCCCGCCGTCGACCTCCAGCAGGTCGGCGAGGGCGAGGGCGGCGGCCCGCTGTACGTCGTCGGCGACGTGCACGGCTACTACGACGAGCTGCGCGCCGCGCTGTTCGCCGAGGGACTGATCGACGCCGAGGGCCACTGGGCGGCCGGCAACACCCGGCTGTGGTTCCTCGGCGACTTCACCGACCGCGGTCCGGACGGCATCGGCGTCATCGACCTCGTCATGCAGCTGTCCGCCGAGGCCGCAGCGGCCGGCGGCTACTGCAAGGCCCTGATGGGCAACCACGAGCTGCTGCTGCTCGGCGCCAAGCGGTTCGGCGACACCCCCGTGCAGTCCGGCGCCGGCACCGCGTCCTTCCAGGCCGCCTGGCTGCTCAACGGCGGCCAGAAGACCGACATGGACCGCCTCCAGGACCACCACCTGCAGTGGATGGCGCGGCTGGACGCGATCACGCACGAGGACGGCCACCTCCTGCTGCACTCGGACACCACCGCCTACCTCGACTACGGCGACTCGATCGAGGCGGTCAACGACGCCGTGCACGACGTCCTCACCCGCAGCGACGCCAACGAGGTCTGGGACCTCTTCCGCAAGCTCACCAAGCGGTTCGCGTTCCGCGACGAGTCCGGGCCGCAGGCCGTGCGCGAGCTGCTGGGCACGTACGGCGGCGAGCGCATCGTCCACGGTCACAGCCCCATCCCGTACCTCCTCGGCGAGGTCGGCACCGAGGACGGCGAGGGCGAGGGCATCGCCGTCGAGGGGCCGCACGTGTACGCCGACGGGCTCGCCGTCGCCATGGACGGCGGCGTCACGATGGCCGGAAAGCTGCTCGTCGTCCAACTCCCCCTGACTGCCTGACCCGTATCGGGGCATGGGTACCGCAGGCCGGGAACCGGCCGGGCGGGGCCGGAGCATGCCGTGAGCGGCGGTCGGGGGGTGGCCGGGGGACGGCTTGTCACGCGCGGAGCAATTTGCGAAATCCTCTGTCACGCCGTGCGGGACGCGCTCTACCATCGGTCTATCCGTAGCAGGCTCTCCTCCGTTTCCCGCCAACTGCCCGGTTCGCACCGGCCCGTACGGCCCTACGGAGCATCGGGGGATGCACATGAACAGCGCTCCGCACCTGCTGAACGAGGACCGCGAGGAATTCCGGCGGGCCCTCGACGAGGCTCTGCGCACCGCGGCCGACCGCCCGGATCTGGCCGCGACGGGCATGCGCCTCAACACCGAGCAGCTGCGCACCATGGCGCTCAGCGCCACGACAGCCATCGCCGCATGCGCGACGGCCGAATACCAGCACTACGTCGCGCTGCGCGCGGAGTTGCGCTCGCCCGCGCGTCCAGCCACCGACGGTACGGACACGGCGGAGGGCGGCGGTGACGGCACGGGCAGCGCCGGCGTCGGCATCGCCACGGTCGGCGAGGTCGCCGAGGCGACCGGCGCCGGCCTGGCCGCGATGGTCACGGTCCTCGCGCCCGTCCTGGCCGGCATCGCCGCCGTCCTCTTCCTCCTCATCGGTTACGTGCTGCACACCGTCAGCCCCGACGAGTCCCTGGCCCAGCCGCTGATCAGCGTCGGCTGGGCGTTCGCGGGTCTGACCGCGGCGACGATCCTGGTCGCGATGGGCGGACTGCTGATCACCGCCCTCCGGAACGGCTCCACGTCCCTGCGCGCCTCCCGCCCGAGCGAGCTCGCCCAGGAGGTCGAACGTGCCAAGGCCGCCTGGCTGCAGGCCCTTCAGGAACGCGGCCTCGGCCCCTTCCTCCTGGAGGCCCTGACGGCCCCCGGCGCGCCACCGGACCCGGCGGCGCCCGCCACCGGATCCGGCGCGGAGCCGCAGGGCCCGCCCGCCCCCGGCCCCTCGTCCGGTGCGCAGCGGGCGGCCGGGCCGGACGAGCCGCCCGGTCCCGGCACGGCGGCCGGCGGCAGTGCCCCCGACGCCGGTGACGAGAGCAGAAAGCCGCCGACGCCCTCGTCGCCCGCCGCACCGTCGCCGCCGCCGGCTCCCGAGGCCGCCGGCCGCTTCATGCTCCGGCGCACCGCCGAGGGCGGCCGGATGCCGGCCCTCGGCTACACCCATCCCCGTTTCTCCGGCCCGGAGGACGATCACCGCGCGGCGACCCGCCCCCGCTTCACCAGCCCGGACTTCACCAGCCCGGACTACGGCGGTCCCGACCACCAGCCGGAGTGAGCCCGCACGCCACCGTGCGACGTCCCGTGACGCCGTACGCCGAAGGGACCCCGGCACGCAGCCGGGGCCCCTTCCGCCGCCGCTGACCGCAGGCCGCGGCCGGGAGGCTCACTCCGCGATCGGCAGATACACCCTGTTGCCGGCGGCCGCGAACTCCTTGGGTGTGTCACTCCCCGGGCCGGATGCTGCGTCCCACCGCCCACGCCAACAGAAGACCCCCACCGCCCAGCGCGGCGGCGATGGCCAGGGGCGCGGTGTAACCGGCGCCCGCGGACAGGGCGGCGCCGGCGAGCAGGGGACCACCTGCGTTGCCGATATTGAAGGCCGAGATGTTGGCAGCCGAGGCCAGGTTGTCGGCGCCGCGTGCAGTGGCCATCACCCGCGCCTGGAGCGGTGGGATGACGGCGGCGCCCACGAGTCCGAACAACAGGAACCCCACGGCCGCTGCGGGCTTACTGTGCACGGCGGCCAACAACAGCGTGGAGGTGCCCGTCACTGCAGCGAGCGCCCCGTACAACGTGGGCGTCAGCGCCCGGTCCGCCAGTCGGCCGGCCAGTGGGGTTCCGATCACCATGCCGACGCCGACCAGTACCAGCACCAGCGGCACCGTACGCGCGCCGAAGCCGGTCACCTCGGTCAGCAGAGGCGCGATGTAGGTGAGAACGGTCAGGAAAGGGGCCCAGCCAAAGGCCGTTGCGGCCAGTGCGCACCAGACGCGGCCCTTCCGGAAGGCGGCCAGCTCACTGCGGAAACCGGCCTCCTGGACCGCACGCTCGTACGGTACGAACCTGGCGAGTGCGACCAGCAGGACGACACCGGTGGCGCTCACCCCCCAGAAGGCGGCCCGCCAGCCCAGCGCCTGGCCGAGCGCGGTGCCGCCGGGTACGCCGAGGACGTTGGCGAGACTGAGCCCCATGAAGACCGTCGCGATGGCTCGGGCCTTCCGCTCGGGCGGCACGAGGCCCGCTGCCACGACGGCTGCGATCCCCACATACGCGCCACCGGCCAGAGCGGACAGCACCCGTCCGGCCAGCAGTACGGCGAAGCCCTGCGCGAGGGCGCTGACCAGGCCGGCCACGATGAACAATCCGACCAGGCCGAGAAGCATCCGCTTGCGCGCCAGCCGGCCGCTGAGAACGGTCAGCAGCGGCGCACCGACGACCATGCCCAGCGCGTAACCCGACACCAGCAGACCGGCGGTCGGCAGCGGCACACCGATGTCGTCAGCGACTTCGGGCAGCAGACCGGCGATGACGACCTCGGTGGTGCCAACGGCGAACGCACCGAGTGCCAGCGCCAGGAGCGCAGCGGTGGCCGGACGCTCAGGAGACCGTGGACGGTCCGGTCGGACCGGCTCTCCACAACGACGGACGGGTGGCGCGCATTCGGGACCGGCATGGGAAGAAAGATCACTGGGCATGGCACCAGGCTGGCGCTCGGGAGCGCGGGGATCAGCCCAGGTCTACGCAACGATCGGTAAGCCGGGCTTACCGATTCCGACTGGTAGGCGCCATCTCCGACGGTTCTCGCACGCCTACCCCGCCCATTCCCGTGCTCGTTCCGCCGCAACGGCCGCAAAGGCCCGCAGCCGCGCGGTCTCCCCGGCCGCGCGCCACACCATCCCGTACTCCAGCGGACCGGCGTCCCGGAACGGCACGTAGGCAACGTTCCGTGGCATGACGTACGCAGCGACATCGGCACCTACGGGGGAGATGCCCTGACCGGCGCCGACCATGGCAAGGGTCTCCTGCAGCGTCGCTGCCGACCGACCACGCAGTACCGGACGGCCTTCGGGCGTGCGCGAGGGCGCGAGGTGCTCCTGCCAGTAGTCGGGGACATGGCCGGTGCAAGCGAACACACGGTCCCGGGCCATGTCCTCCACGGACACCGTCTCCTGCTTTGCAAGCACATGGTTGGCCGGCACCGCCAGCATGCGCGGCACCCGCAGCACCACTGGCCCCCGCACGAGATCCGGCTCATCCACCGGAAACTGGGTGACCAGCAAGTCCGCCTCGTCCTGCCGGAGCGGATCAAACATGGACTTGATCTGCGTCTCATGGATCCGCACAGCCACGCCCGCGTACCTGCGAGTGAAGTCGTCGATCACTTCCAGCACAAACTCCCCCGCCGCGGGGCCGAGGTAGCCCACCGTGAGGCTGCCCTCGATCCCCTTGGCAGCGGCCTGCACCGTGGCCAGACCGCGCAGGATGCGGCGGTAGCCGGGCTCGACCTCGTCGAGGAACTGCTGACCGAGCGGGGTAAGCCGCACCCGCCGGCTGGTGCGCTCGAAGAGCGGTGCGCCGACGCGGCGTTCCAGGCTCTGGATCGTCTGACTCACACGGGCCCTGGTGACTCGAAGCCGCTCGGCCGTACGGCCGAAGTGCAACTCCTCGGCCAGGATCACAAAGCTTTCGATCTCCAGTCTCTCCAGCACTCCGTCACGCTAGCCGCGCGACGTCCTGGCCGTCGAGACAGGCCCCGAACCGTCGCCGGTCCGGGGCCATGCGGCTGGATGAGCGTCACTCCGCGATCGGCAGATACACCCTGTTGCCGGCGGCTGCGAACTCCTTGGACTTCTCCGCCATGCCGGCCTCGGCGTCCGCTTCGGTCAGGCCGCCCAGATCGCCGCCGTGTTCGCGGCGGATGTCCTGGGAGATCTTCATGGAGCAGAACTTCGGGCCGCACATGGAGCAGAAGTGTGCGGTCTTGGCCGGTTCGGCGGGCAGCGTCTCGTCGTGGAAGGAGCGGGCCGTGTCCGGGTCGAGGGCCAGGTTGAACTGGTCCTCCCAGCGGAACTCGAAGCGCGCGTCGGAGAGGGCGTCGTCCCACTCCTGCGCGCCCGGGTGGCCCTTGGCCAGGTCGGCCGCGTGCGCCGCGATCTTGTACGTGATGACACCGGTCTTCACATCGTCGCGGTCGGGCAGGCCCAGGTGCTCCTTGGGCGTGACGTAGCAGAGCATCGCCGTGCCCCACCAGGCGATCATCGCGGCGCCGATGCCGGAGGTGATGTGGTCGTAGGCGGGCGCGATGTCGGTGGTCAGCGGGCCGAGCGTGTAGAACGGCGCCTCCTCGCAGATCTCCTGCTGGAGGTCGATGTTCTCCTTGATCTTGTGCATCGGGACGTGGCCCGGGCCCTCGATCATGGTCTGCACGCCGCGCGACTTGGCGATCGTGTTCAGCTCACCGAGCGTGCGCAGCTCGGCGAACTGCGCCTCGTCGTTGGCGTCCGCGATGGAGCCGGGGCGGAGACCGTCGCCGAGCGAGAACGTCACGTCGTACGAGGCGAGGATGTCGCAGAGCTCTTCGAAGTTCTCGTAGAGGAACGACTCCTTGTGGTGTGCCAGGCACCAGGCCGCCATGATCGAACCGCCGCGGGAGACGATGCCGGTCTTGCGGCGGGCGGTGAGCGGGACGTACCGCAGCAGCACGCCGGCGTGGACCGTCATGTAGTCGACGCCCTGCTCGGCCTGCTCGATGACGGTGTCCTTGTAGATCTCCCAGGTCAGCTCCTCGGCCTTGCCGTCGACCTTCTCCAGTGCCTGGTAGAGGGGGACGGTGCCGATCGGGACGGGGGAGTTGCGCAGCACCCACTCGCGCGTGGTGTGGATGTTGCGGCCCGTGGAGAGGTCCATGACCGTGTCGGCGCCCCAGCGGGTCGCCCAGGTCATCTTCTCCACCTCCTCCTCGATGGAGGAGGTCACCGCGGAGTTGCCGATGTTGGCGTTGACCTTCACCAGGAAGTTCTTGCCGATGATCATCGGCTCGATCTCCGGGTGGTTGACGTTGGCCGGCAACACGGCGCGGCCCGCGGCGATTTCGTCGCGTACGAACTCGGGCGTGCAGTTCTCGCGGAGCGCGACGTACTCCATCTCCGCGGTGATCTCACCCCGCTGTGCATACGCGAGCTGCGTAACGGCGCCGTCCCGGCCACGGCGCGGCTGCCGGGGCCGGCCCGGGAAGACCGCGTCGAGGTTCTTCAGGCCGCCACGCGGCGAGGTGTGCTTGAGGCCGTCGTCCTCCGGACGCATCGGCCGGCCCGCGTACTCCTCGGTGTCGCCGCGGGCGATGATCCAGTTCTCCCGCAGCGGCGCGAGGCCACGGCGGACGTCGGTTTCGATGTTGGGGTCGGTATATGGCCCTGACGTGTCATAGAGCGTCACGTGCGTGCCGTTGGTGAGGTGCACTCGCCGGACCGGGACGTTGATGTCGGGCCGCGATCCGGTGATGTAGCCCTTGTGCCAGCCGATCTGCTGCGGCTCGGCAGCGTCCTGGCCGCCCGCGGACTCCGTCCGCTCATTGGGCACAGAAGGCGTGCGTGCATCCTGCAGAGTCATGAAGACCCACTCCCTACGCCGGCATTACCCGGTAACAGGTTCGGCGGTCGACGCAGCGGTTTCCGTCTGCCGAAGTTTCACGTGAAACTTCGCTGGGACGGAGATCAGCGCCCTCTCAGCCCGGTGCTCCGAGCTCCCGCGATTGCAAAGGTGCCACCACGGTAGCGGCCGATGCCGCGTGGTGAACAGGGGGCCCGGTGAGTTGTTGGATGATCGGGCGGTGACCCGCAACGAGCCCGACCCCCAGTCGCACGACCATGTCCCGGCGTCCGGACCCGCGCACGGACACGGCCACAGCCATGGCCATGGCCACGGTCCGGCGGCCCCCGTGTCCCGGCACCTGCGCAAGGTCATCGCCGCGGTGCTGATCCCGTTCGCCCTCGCCGTGGGGGTGGGGCTGATCGCCCTGTGGCCCGGCGGCGCCCCCGCGCACAAGCCGTCGGGGGTGGGCTTCGACCAGGAGACCCAGACCGCGCGTGTCGTCCGGCTGGTGAAGGTGGACTGCGCCGACGTCAACGCGCAGCAGCAGCAACAGATGCAGCAGCAACAGCAGCCGACCGGACCCAGCGGCGCGCAGCAGGCGCAGAGCTGCGAGCAGGCGACCATCGAGGTCACCAGCGGCAAGGACACCGGACACCGGTTCAAGACCGTGGTGACGCCGGACGCCTCGCGCCGCTACACCGAGGGCCAGGACGTCGTCGTGGCGTACGCGCCCAAGGCGCCCCGGGACCTGCAGTACTCGGTCACGGACGTGGACCGCTCCTTCCCGATGTGGGTGCTGGCCGCGGTGTTCGCGCTGGCCGTGGTGGTCGTCGGCCGGCTGCGCGGGGTGCTGGCGCTGGTCGCGCTGGCGGCGAGCTTCGCGGTGCTCACGCTGTTCATCCTGCCGGCCATCCTGCAGGGGTCGAATCCGCTGCTGGTGGCGGTGGTCGGCGGCAGCGCGATCATGCTCATCGCGCTGTACCTGTGCCACGGCCTGACGGCACGTACGTCGGTGGCGGTGCTGGGCACGCTGGCGTCGCTGCTGCTGATCGGGGTGCTGGGCTCGCTCTTCATCGGCTGGGGACAGCTGACGGGCAACACGGACGACCAGACGGGGCTGGTGCACAGCCTCTACCCGAACATCGAGATCCGCGGACTGCTGCTGGCGGGGATCATCATCGGCTCGCTGGGTGTGCTGGACGACGTGACGGTCACCCAGACCGCGGCCGTGTGGGAACTGCGGGACGCCGATCCCACCGCGACCCGGCGGCGGATCTACGGCGCGGCGATGCGGATCGGGCGGGACCACATCGCGTCGGTGGTGAACACGCTGGTGCTGGCGTACGCGGGCGCCGCGCTGCCGTTGATGCTGCTCTTCTCCATCGCGCGCAGCAGTGTCGGTACGGTCGCCACCAGCGAGGTGGTGGCCGAGGAGATCGTCAGGACGCTGGTGGGCAGCATCGGCCTCGTCGCGTCCGTACCGCTGACGACGCTGCTCGCGGTGCTGGTGGTCTCGGCGGACCGCACCAGGACGGGCGGGCGCACCGCGGAGTCCGGCCGGGCGACCGGTCCGGGGCCCGGACAGCCGGGCAGCAGGCGCGGCGGCCGGGGCCGTCGCCGCAAGCGCTGACCGGGCCGGACCGGACGCTCAGCCCGCCCGTTGGGCGTTGGCGAAGATGCGGTCCAGCTCCGCGTCGAGCGTGCCGCAGATCTGTTCCTGGCCGAGCGGGACCAGCCGGTCCGTACGGTCCAGGAACGCGACCAGCGGTGCCGCGCCGACGCGGAAGAGCGCCTGCTCCGCGCCCACCTGGAGGCTGACGAAGACATCACTGAGGTGCGCCCCCGAGACGGGCGCCACGTGGATGTCCCCCTCGCCGGCCGGCCGGCTCAGGCCGTCCAGCAGAAGCTCCCGGCTGAACGCCCAGGTGACCGGCGCATCGCCGGGGAGATCGAAGGTGAAGCGCACGGCATAGGGATCGGCGCTGTCGAAATCCAGCTCCACCGGGATCCGGAAGGCGAGCTCCTCGGAGACGATGAAGCTCATCATCACTTCTGCCTGAACTGTCTGGCTCATCAACCACTGCCCCGCACTACTTGATCGAAGTGGCCGGTAATGACCCGCCGACCGCTATTGACGCCATCGTCGGCCAGTTGCCGACAGATCACAAGGAGTAATTTTTCAGATACTGATAGAGAAGGCCAGCGTCATAAGGGTCGACTCTGCCATCCTCTGTACCTTTTCGGTTACGGACGGCAGTCGATCCGCCTCACCTGCGGGGAGAGAAATCGCCACCGTGGCCGCAGCCGAACCGACGTGAATGGGAATTGCCGCGCACACCGTGCCGACGGCATATTCCTCCCGTTCGACAGCGAGTTGGTACTTACGCACCGTATCCAAACGGTGCAGGAGATCATCTTCACTCCGCACGGAATGCGGCGTGAGCGACTGGACTTGGTGCCGGGCCAGATGATCTTTCCGCGCCTCCTCGTCGAGTTGGGCCAGCAGGCACTGGCCTATCGCGTGGGCGTGAGCGGTCGTACGGAAGTCCGCCCACTCCTCCACCGGCGGCCGGGCGGGATCGTCGCTCACCGCCACCACCTCCACCTCGCCCTCGCGGTACACCGCGAAGTAGACCGCGGCGCCCACTTCCCGGCCCATCTCCGAGAGCGCCTCGGCGATCCGTGCGTGCCGGCGGCGGTGCGCCCCGGCCCTGGTGATCAGGTCGACGGCCGCGCCGAGCACGAACACCCCGTTCTCACGCTGGAGATAGCCCTCGTGGGTGAGCGTGCGCAGCAGGTGGTACGTGGTCGGAAGGGGGTAACCGGCCTCCCTGGCCAGCTGCTTGGCGGGCGCGCCGTGCGGATGCCCGGCCACCGCCTCCAGGAGGCGGAGCGCCCGCTGCACGGAGCCGATCAGCGTCGGGGGAGCGGTGGCTGTGTCGTTCGGCGTGGCCAAGACATACCCCCAGGACAGTTCGCCGGGGCCGGGACCCCGGGCCCGGGCCCCGCGCCCGTGCCGCGAGCGCTTCCCGGAAGCCCGTCCGTACCGTCCGGCCCGGCCGGCCATTCCGTACCGCCGGCATCCGGGAGGTGCCCCGCGTCCGCACTCTAACGTGAGCCTCCGGGCGGCAGGTCGATTAGCTTGCGAATTACCTCAGGCGGCGCATTTCCTGGCTGACCCGGAAGCCCGTTGGGCGCGAGCGCCCCAAACACCAGTTCGCAAATGGCAGCGAAAAGGCGTCCCGTTTCCCCGGAGGGAGAACGGGACGCCCGGTGATGCGGATACGGTGCCGGCGCTCAGCGTCCGCCGCGCGCGGAACTCACCACTCGCCACGTGACGACGAGGACGATCCGGTGAACTTGCGCACCAGGTAGACGACTCCGGCGATCAGCGCCGCGGCCAGCAGGATCTTGAAGAGCAGGCCGATGAGGAAGCCCACCACACTGCCGATCAGCCCGCCGAAGACGACGATCAGGATGACGGGCACCGCGACCCACTTCACCCACCACGGAAGTCCCGCGAATATCTCCTTCACGGCCATTGCTCTGCCCCGCTTTCTGCGTGTCCGCCCGGTCCGCCCGGTATCTGGCCGGTCCCGCCCTGCACCATCGATGCTAGGGCGGCGCCCGGTCCCGCGGGGGCCCCGCAGCCCCGGCCGTCCCCTGAACCGTCCCCTACGGGACACGGAACGTCCGCCTCGGCTTCCAGGGGGAGGACGCCCGCAGCGGGCTCAGCCCTCCGGCGGCGAGAAGATCACCATGACCCGCAGGTCCTCGGTGATGTGGTGGAACTTGTGCGGCACGCCGGCCGGTACGTACACCACGCTCCCCCGGGCGACCTGCGTCGTCTCCACCCCCACGGTGATCGACGCGCGCCCGCTCACCACGAGGTATATCTCGTCCTGGTGATGCGGCGCCTGCGGATCACTGCTGCCGGCGTCCAGCGCGTAGAGCCCGGCCGACATGTTGCGCTCCCGCAGGAACTGCAGGTACGCGCCGTCGTTCGCGGCCCGTTCCGCCTCCAGCTCCTCCAGTCTGAACGCCTTCATCACCCGCGTACCCCTCGTTCGATCCGTCGTGTCTGCGACGATCCCACCATGAAGAATTTCCTCGTCAAGACGATCGCCAACGCCGCGGCCCTCGCGGTGGCCATCTGGCTGCTCAGCGACATCACGCTGACCGGGTCCAGCACCGGCAACAAGGTGTGGACGCTGATCCTGGTCGCGCTGATCTTCGGCGTGGTCAACGTCGTGGTGAAGCCCGTGGTGAAGCTGCTGTCGTTCCCGCTCTTCATCCTCACGCTGGGACTGATCACCTTGGTGATCAACGCCCTGATGCTGCTGCTGACCTCCTGGCTCGCCGGCAAGCTCGACCTGGCCTTCCACGTCGACGGCTTCTGGACCGCGGTACTGGGCGGCCTGATCGTCTCGGTCGTCTCCTGGGCGCTGCACGTGATCCTGCCGGACGAGGACTGAGCCCGGCGCCCCCGCCCCGACCGACCCGTACCTCCGTCTCCCGGGACCGCCCTTGACCTCCGTCACGCCCTTCCGCGTCTGCTTCGTCTGTACCGGCAACATCTGCCGCTCCCCGATGGCCGAGGCCGTCTTCAGAGCGCGCGTCGAAGAGGCCGGCCTCGCCGAACGGGTCGTCGTCGACAGCGCCGGCACCGGCGGCTGGCACGAGGGCGACGACGCCGACCCGCGCACCCTGGCCGTCCTGCGGGAGGCGGGGTACGCGCTCACGCACACCGCACGGCAGTTCGATCCCGAGTGGTTCGCGCGGCTGGACCTGATCATCGCGCTGGACTCCGGGCACCTGCGTGACCTGCGTGCGATGGCGCCGACGGAGGCAGCGGCGGCCAAGGTCCGGCTGCTGCGCGCCTGCACCCTCCCGGAGCCGGTGACGCACGCCAGGCCCATCCCGGACCTGGACGTTCCCGACCCGTACTACGGCGGCATGGCAGGCTTCGAGGACTGCCTGGCCATGGTGGAAGCCGCGAGCGAGGACCTGCTCACGGTCGTGCGCGGCGAACTGGCCGGGCGGGACCCGGACCACGAGAAGGCGGAGAGCGCATGACAGGAGACAGCACCCGGGCCGTACGCGCCGGCCTCCCCGACCCGGCGGCGTACCGGCCGGCCCTCCCCGGACCGGTCTTCGCGGCCCACTACCACCTGCCGGGCGACGCGACCGGGCCCTACACCTACGGCCGCGACTCCAACCCGACGTGGACCCTCCTCGAAGAGGCGATCAGTGAGCTGGAGTCGCCCGGCGAGCCGGCCCACACCGCGGTCTTCGCCTCCGGCATGGCCGCGATCTCCGCCGTCCTCCTCGCCCGGGTACGCACCGGCGACGTCGTCGTGCTGCCGGACGACTGCTACCAGCTCATGCCCGCCGTACGGGAGCGGCTGGAGGGGTACGGCGTCGAGGTCCGCACCGCGCCCACCGCCGGTGACGCGCAGCTCGACGTGCTGGACGGCGCCACGCTGCTGTGGCTCGAGACGCCGTCCAACCCGGGGCTGGACGTCTGCGACATCCGCCGGCTCGCCGCGGCCGCGCACGCCCAGGGCACCCTCGTCGCCGTCGACAACACCCTCGCCACGCCGCTCGGCCAGCGCCCGCTCGACCTCGGCGCCGACTTCTCCGTCGCCAGCGGGACGAAGGCGCTGACCGGCCACGGCGACGTGCTGCTGGGCTACGTGACCACCCGCGACCCGGCGCTCGCCGACTCCGTGCGGCACTGGCGCAAGACCGTCGGCGCGATCCCCGGCCCGATGGAGAGCTGGCTCGCACACCGGTCGCTGGCCACGCTCGCGCTGCGCGTCGAGCGGCAGGCGGCGGGCGCGCTCGCGCTGGCCGAGGCGCTGCGCGACCGCCCCGAGATCACCGGGCTGCGCCACCCGGGACTGCCCACCGACCCCTCGTACAAGGGCGCGGTGGCCCAGATGCGGCCCGGCCGCTTCGGCTGCGTCGTCTCCTTCGTCCTGCCGGACAAGGCGCACGCGGAGCGGTTTCTGGCCGGGCTGACGCTGGTGGACGACGCGACGAGCTTCGGCGGCGTACGGTCCACGGCCGAGCGCCGCGGACGGTGGGGCGGCGACGCCGTGCCGGAGGGCTTCATCCGCTTCTCCGTCGGCGTCGAGGACCCCGACGACCTGGTCGCCGACGTGCTGCGGGCGCTGGACCGGGCCGCCGGGAACTGACCCTGGCGGCACAGGACTGAGCTGCGCAGCACTCGGGTACTCGGGCCGGGCCCCGGCAGCGCGCCGGGTCCCGGCGCCGAGCGGATCCGGCCGTACGCACAGCAGACGGTCCGAGCCTCCCCCCTCTTGGCTCGGACCGCCGTCGGTTCAATGCGCAACGAACCGCACAATCAAGGCTAGTTGACTCAGCGTCAGTGTCCAATCACGCTAGCGACACAGTCCTATCGACAAATTTATAGTTGGCACGCGAGCAGGCTTCCCAGGCGAAGGGAGTATGGATGGATCTGGCGCTCTTGCGCACCTTCGTCACCGTGCACCGGGCCGGCTCCTTCACGCGTGCCGCCGCTCTCCTCGGTCTCTCCCAGCCCGCGGTGACCAGTCAGATACGGACACTGGAGCGCCAACTCGGCCGCCCCCTGTTCCTCCGCCGGCCACGCGGGGTCACCCCCACCACCGTCGGCGACGAGCTCGCGCACAAGATCGCCCCGCACCTCGACGCGCTCACGGAGATCACCGAGGCCGGGCTGGACGAGGAATCCCTCACCCGCACCCTCCATCTGGCCGGGCCGCCGGAATTCACCGCCGAACGCGCGTTACCGGCCCTCGCCCCGCTCATCGACCGCGGCCTCGCCGTCCGCACCTCCTTCGGCTCCGCCGAGGAACTGCTCGCCGGGCTCGCCGCCGGCCACCACGATCTCGCCGTCACCACCGCCCGGCCGCGCGGCGGACTGCTCACCGCGACCCCCCTGTGCGACGAGGAACACGTCCTGGTCGCCTCGCCCCGATGGGCCTCCCGGCTCGGGGGCCCCGCCGTCATCCAGGACCGCGGCTTCAAGGCGCTCGACACCGCCCCCGTGGTCGAGGTCCACGAGAGCCTGCCCCTGGTCACCCGTTACTGGTCCGCCGTCTTCGACACCCGGCCGCCCTCGCCCGCCGCCGTGATAGCCGCCGACCTCCGTGCGGTGCTGGCCTGTGCGGCGGCCGGCGCCGGACTCGCCGTCGTACCGCGCTACCTCGCGGCGCCCGCGCTGGACCGCGGCGAGGTCGTCCCGCTGCTGGACCCGCCGGTGCCACCGCTGCGCACATACTTCCTGGTCGTCCGCACCGGGACGCTGGCACTGCCGCACATCGCGCGTGCGCACGAGTGGCTGCTGCAGGCGGCGACGTCGTGGTGAACGGCGCGGAGGGGCTCGTTCCGACGCTCACCGGCGCGGATTCCGCGCTGCTCCGGCCCGCTCGGGCCAGAAGTCATGCGTCCCTCAAGACTCGGGTTTCACCAGCCGTCGAAAGCGGCATCTGTCCCCTATGACCGTACGGCCAGTCGTCAAACGCACCGCCCGCGCGATCCTGCTCGACGGTGACGACCTCATCCTGATCAAGCGCACCAAGCCGGGACGGGCCCCGTACTGGATCACGCCGGGCGGCGGTGTGGAGCCGGAGGACGCCACCGTCATCGACGCCCTCCACCGGGAGGTGGACGAGGAGCTGGGCGCCAAGGTCAAGGACGTCGTGCCGGCCTTCGTCGACACGGTCGAGCACCTCACGGACGGCGGCGTGGACGGCGTGAAGGTGCAGCACTTCTTCGTCTGCCGGCTGGACTCCATGGACCTGAGCCGGCGGCACGGCCCCGAGGTGGAGGATCCGTGCGGCGAGTACGAGATCGTGCGGGTGCCGTTCACCCGCGTCGGCATCGCCTCCGTCGAGGTCGTCCCGCTCTCGCTGCGCCATTACCTGGACGGCAACATCGAGGGCATCCGGGCGCTGCACGCGCCGGACCTGGGCTGACCGGCCGGCCGACCGGTCGGCCGTTTCACGTGAAACATGTCCCGTTTCTCGCGTTTCCCGATGTTTCACGTGAAACAACGGGGTGCTGACTACTCGACTCAGCCGAACCAGCCGCGGAAGTCTCCCGAGTCGGCCGCCGCCCGCTGCTGTACGAGCGCCAGGACCCGCTCGGCCTCCTCCTGGAAGGACGAGGGCTGAGCGGCGCGGGTGTGCACGGGTTCCTCGGCGGGCTCGTCCGCTGGTACCGGCGCGGGCGGGGCCGGACGCCGCGGAACGGGCTGGTCCTCGCGCCGCCGGTACGGCGCCCGGTCGGCAGCCTCGGCCGCAGCGCCGAAGAAGTCGCCGCCCTTGCGCTTGGCGTCGTCCGTCCCCCAGGCACGCTCGCCGGGCTCCTGGCGCGGCACCTTCTGCAGGTGGGGGATGTGCTTGGCGCAGTGGATGTACGCCTCCTCGACCTCGACCGCCACCCACAGCTGGGCGCGCCGGCCGGGTATCGGGTCGACCGGCAGGTCGGGGTGGCGGACCCGCATCTCCTCGTCCGGGACGACCCACGCCCGCCCGTTGACGTGCAGGCCGATCCGGTCGCGGAGGAAGTCGATGAAGAGGATGCCCAGCCGCGGGTTCTCGGAGAGGTTGCCGAGGGAGGCCATGACGCCGTTGCCGCGGTACTCGGGGTAGGCCAGGGTGCGCTCGTCCAGCACCCGCACGAACCCGGGCGGGCCGGCGCGGAAGGACGAGTCGCACTCGCCGTGCCGGTCGGCGGTGGCCAGGAAGAACATCTCCTGACGGCCGACGAACTCCCGCATGCGGGAGTTGAGGTGGTCCAGCACCTGGTCGCGGTAGAAGCGGTCGGCCCGGTCGGTCGTGCCCAGCTGCCGCTGCACGCCGTGCTCGCCGTCGCTGCCGGGCCGCTCGGCCGGCTCCTCCTCGGCCCAGCTGGGCACCCGCGCGACGGGCTGCTCGTAGCCGTACTGCCCCGGGCCCGGCTGCGCGTTCCCGTACCGGTCGCGGCCGGGCTGCTCGTACCCGTACCGGTCCGGGCCCGGCTGCTCGAACGCGTACGCGTCCTGAGCGGGCCGCCCGTCGTAGGAGTACTCGTCCTGGGTCCGGCCGCGGACGGTGATCTGGTCCGGGTAACCGTCCCGGTACTCGCCTCCGTGGCCGTCCACGTACGGACCTGCGGGGTCCTCCCCGTACCGGTCCGCGTGGCCGCCCCGGAACTCGTCCGGCCTGCGGGCCGGCCGCCCGGCGGGGCTGCCGCCCGCGTACTCGCCCCGGTCCGTCCAGCGGCCGCTGTCGTCGTTGCTCAAGAACTACTCCCCCGCCGCGGCGAGCTCTTCAACGGCGTCGTGCCGGATGCGGTCGGAGGGGACGCCGACGCCGACCAGCGCGTCCACACCGCTGCGGATCATGCCGGGCGGGCCCGACACGTACGCGTCGTACTCGCCCCACGGCCCGTACTCCCGAACCGCGTCCGGCAGCCGCCCGCTGATGCTGTTGGGCACGCCGCCCGCCGGCCCGCCGGAGACCACCGGGCGCACGGACAGCCACGGATGGGCGTGCTCCAGCCGCAGCATGGTGTCGATGTCGTACAGATCATGATCACTGCGAGCACCGTAGAACACCTCCACCGGGCGCCGCCGCCCGTGCTCGGCGACGTCCTCGATCAGCGCCTTGATGGGCGCTATGCCGGTGCCGCCGCCCAGACACAAAAGGCCGTTGTCGGTGGTGTGGTCGACGGTCATCGAGCCTGCCGGGGGACCGAGCCGGATCACGTCGCCGGGCCGCGCCCGGTGCACCAGCGCGCCGGAGACCCAGCCCGCCGGCACCGCCTTGACGTGGAAGGAGAGCAGCCCGTCCGAGCGGGGCGCCGCCGCGAAGGAGTAGTGCCGCCAGACCCGCGGCCACCAGGGCGTCTCCACCCCGGTGTACTGCCCCGCGAGGAACGGGTACGGCTGGTCGGGCCGCACGGTCACGATCGCGACGTCGGAGGTGCGCATCTCGTGCGCGACCACCTCGGCGTCCCACCAGGCGGGCGAGGTGGCCTCGGCCTCGGCGGCGGCGTCGATCATGATCTGCGAGATCCGGGTGTACGCGCGGATCCAGGCGCCTTCGGCCTGGTCGTCCCAGCTGACCGTGGCGTACCGGACGAGCGCGCCGAGCAGGCACTCGCCGACCGCCGGATAGTGCTCGGGCCGCGTGCCGTACTTGCGGTGGCCGCGGCCCAGGTGCGCCAGGAAGTCGGTGAGCGACCCCTCGTCGTCGACCCGCTGGACCGCGGTCAGCAGCGCCCTGAACAGCCGGTCGCGCTGCTCGCCCATCGAGACCGGGAAGAGCTGCCGCAGCTCGGGGTAGCGCACGAAGAGCAGGGCGTAGAAGTACGAGGTGACTTCGTCCGCGACCGGTTCGATCTCCGCCATCGTGCGCCGGATCAGCAGCGCGTCGGCGGACGCCTCGGGGGCCACGGGACGTGGCGCGCGCAGCGACGCCTCCAGCGCGGATTCCGGGGCGGGCACGGCCTCCGCCGGGACCGCCCGGCGGGGCGGCAGCGTGGTGGTGCCGTGGGCGCCGGGCGCCTGGGCGGGCGCGGGGCCGTCGGCAGCGGCGGCTGCCGGTGTCTCCGTGCCCGGAGGCTGCTCCTCCGGGGCCTCTGTGCGCCTCTCCGGTGACTTGGCGGGAGAGGGGGTGAACCAACCCCAGGCGCCACTGTCACCGTCGGCGCCGTTACCGGCCGACTCGGTGGTCGGAGCGTCCATGGTCTGCCTCGCCTCGAACGGTCGGGAAACGTCTTCGCATTCTTGATCGGTAACCGCTGGCCGGGCAACACCCATGAAAACGGGGCAGCTCCGGCCGGTCTGACATCCCACGCAGTTCCGTCTCCGCACGCCTCCGCAGCATGTCAGGCCGCACCCGCACGGACCGGTGGACAGCCCGAAGTCCCGGTGGTGCAAGGGTCGTTGCCGTAGGCTGGCGGGCTCCGGACGTGCGTCGGGGGACCCCTCACGACGCGTGCGCCCACTGAACCGGATCCGACCATACCGGCACCGGTCGAATACACAAGCCCCGCTTCCCGGCGCCGCACCGACACCCCGGTGAACCCCCGGTGAGCTCCGGGTGACGCGGCCGCCGGCCCGCCCTACGCCGTGCCCCCGAGCGTCAGCGCGTACGCCTCACGGAGGTCCCGCCCGCCGTACGCGAACGTCGCGAGGCTGCTCACGTGGTGGTCGGCGTTCACGGCGACAGACGCCGGAACGGCCGCGAACAGGTCCACGTCGGAGCGGGAGTCCCCGTACGCCACACAGTCGGCCCGGCTCAGCCCGAACGACGCGCAGAGCTCGTCGGCGATCCGCACCTTCGCGCCGGCGGACAGGATGCCGGCCGGGTCCACCCGGTCCCGGAACGGCAGCTCCGGCCAGCGCGAGCCGTACGTGGCGTCCGCGCCCCAGTCCAGCAGCCGCTCCACGAAGAACGACGGCGACAGGGAGATCACAGCGCAGCGTTCCCCGCGCTCGCGGATGTCCGCCCACACCTCCCGGATGCCGGCCAGCCAGGGCGCCGCCTCGAACGCGGCCTCGACATCGGCGTGGGTCAGCTCGGTCCACAGGTCGCAGGCCAGCTGGGCGAAGCGCGGCGGCGTCAGCTCGCCGGCCGCGAAGGCACGCTCCAGCTCGCGGGTCTCCCGTTCCAGCCCGAGCTGCCGGGCGATCTCCACCGCGGCGGCTGAGCGGTGGAGCAGCGTCCCGTCCAGGTCGAACAGATGCAGCTTGGCCATGAGGGCGAGGGTAGGCCGCCGGGCTCAGGACGGCCGGGCCGGGTGGGCGAGAGGCCGGGCCGCGGGCGTACCGGGGAGGGGAGCGGGCGCGCCGTACGCCTGGCCGTGGGCGGGCCGGGCGGGGCCGGGTACGCCGTACTCGTCCGCGCGTACGGGCGGATACTCCCGCCGTCAGACGCGCGGCGGGGCGGCGGGCGGGACGGTGGTGGCATGCGGCAGCTCAGCCGGCCCGTACGCCGGGCCTTCCTCGTCGTCCACGTCGTCGTCTCCGTCGGCTGGCTCGGGCTCACGCTCGGGCTCCTGGCCCTCGGTATCGCGGCGGCGACCGCTGCCGACGGGCCCGGTGCCGCCGGTGGCGCCGTGGACCTCGCCGGGGCCGCCTACCGCGCGATGAAGGTCTTCATCGACTGGCTGATCGTCCCGCTCGCGCTGCTCACCCTGGTGTCCGGCCTCGTGCTGTCGCTCGGCACGCCCTGGGGCCTGGCCCGGCACCGCTGGGTGGTCACCAAGTTCTGGCTGACCCTGGGCGCGGTGGCCGCCACCGTCTTCGCGCTGCGTACGCAGATCAACACCGCGTCGGCCGCGGTGACAGCGGGCCGCGCGGTGCCGCCCGAGACCGACCTCGTCGCGGCGCCGGCCGTCGCGCTCTCCCTCTACGTCTTCCTGACCGCCATCTCGGTGCTCAAGCCCTGGGGCCCGACGGCACGCGGCCGCCGCCTGCGTCAGCTGCGCGGGCGGCCGCCGGGAAGGACGGGCCGGACGGCCGTGGGGCGGTGAAGAGCGCCGTGAGACAGGCGTCAGGCCCTGGGAACGGGAGCCACGCTCGGCATATGGTCGCGCGCATGAGCGAATTCAAGATCCGCCGCGCGACCGAGGCGGACATCCCCGCCATCGTGGCACTGCTGGCCGACGACGCCCTGGGCGCCACCCGTGAGTCCCCCGGCGACCTGGCCCCGTACCGCACGGCGTTCAAACGGCTGGCCGACGACCCGAACCAGCACCTCGTGGTCGCCGAGCGCGGCGGCCGCGTCGTGGGCACCCTCCAGCTCACCGTCATTCCCGGGCTCTCCCGGCGCGGCGCCACCCGGTCCGTCGTCGAAGGGGTGCGCATCCACTCCGAGGAACGGGGGAGCGGGCTGGGCACGCGGCTCATGGACTGGGCGGTGGAGGAGTCCCGCGCGCTCGGCGTCCAGCTGATCCAGCTGACCTCCGACGCGACCCGCGTGGACGCGCACCGCTTCTACGAGCGCATCGGCTTCGAGGCCTCCCACCTGGGCTTCAAGCGCCAGCTGTGACCTCCCCGGGGGCCTGTGTACCGAGGCTGACGGCCGGCTCCACGGCCGCATCCACGGCCGGGAGGCCCTCAGCGCCGTCGTCGTCACCCGAACGCGCCCTGGACCTGGTCCGGTGCGCCTTCTGCCGGCAGGCCCCACCGCAATAGCGGGCGGGCCGGCCGGTGTGCGCTGTTTGCACTGGTACGCCGCATTCTTCGCACAGGGTTTCGTTACTTCCGGCCGCTTCGAACGGCAGTTTCGTTACGTCCCGGCCCGCGCGCAGCGCATCGCACATCAGCGCCGTCATACGGCCCGCCGGGCCGTCCACCGGCTCCGTACCAGCGGCGGATTCCTGCCCGCCGCCCGATTCCCCCGCGAATTCGGGGCCCTCACCCGACCGGCGTACTTCCATGGCCATACAGCCGGTCAACAGCACGCGTACGTCGGCGAGTACGACGTCCTTGCGCACCGCCCCGGCCCGCTGCGCCCGGTGCAGCAATACCTCCAGCGCCGACCAGAATTCCCGCTCCAGCCCCGGCGCGACCGGCCGCGCACGGGTCATCGCCGCACCGTCCAGCGCGGCGCACATCGCCTTGTTCTGCGCGGCGATCCTGACCACGGAAGCAATGAAGCGGAAAAAGACCTCACCGGGGTCCGGCACATCGGCCAAGTCCCGTGCCGTGTCGGTGAACAGCCGCAACCGGTCCGCGACCGTCGCCTTGAACAGCGCGTCCTTCGACGGGAAATGACGGTAAACGGTGCCGGCCCCGACCCCCGCGCGCCGAGCGATCTCGCCAAGCGGAACGTCCAACCCGCGTTCCTCAAAGGCAGTTCGGGCCGCCTGCAGCACCAGCGCCTTATTGCGCCGCGCATCGGCACGCAACGCCGAGGTGCCTTTCTCCGGCATTCTCCGGCCTCCTCGAAAACGGCTGCACCACTGTCTCGGAAACCGTGCTGATAAACGGGCCGGACGTTCCGATTCTAAGGTGCCCAAAACCACGAACAGCGGCCTTGCTCCCGGCGCGCCGCCGCCGACTCCGCGAAACGCGCCGGAAGGAGACCGGCAGTACCCGCCCGCCGGGCCGATCACATAAGCGGGTTGATGCTTCCGTTTACGAAACGGCGTTTGGACTGCCCCCGGGCGTCCGCCGCGGCCGGCGACGGAAGGGGACGCGGACTGCCCCCCCGCTGGAGTACGAGCTGGGCGCCGCTCTCACGGAGCCGCCTGCGCCGGAGCCCGGAGCGCCCGACCCGTTGCCGGAACGCCCGGCCCGTTACCGCACCCCTGCATCAGAGGGCTCCAACTACCCCTAAAAATAGGGGCGTTGAGGGCTGATCGTTCCGCTTTCAGATGAATCAATGCCGAACATTTCCGCGCTGGTGCCCGCCGCACACGCGACTCACACCCCCTCAGCCCTCCCTCAGCCCCTCCTCAGGCGTGACGGCATGACGGCACGACCCCATGACGGCATGACAAAGGGGCCGTGTTTCACGTGAAACACGGCCCCACTCGGCTCTTCCCGCACCCCTGGGTCCGAAAGTAACCCGACTGGCCTAATCAGGCACCTGACGTGCGGTGCACCGGCTGAACAAGCCCGGGGATCGGGTACGGATCGGGGGCAGGTGCGGCTCAGCCCCCGATCGTCGCGTCCCAGGCGTCCCCGGCCGCCTTCAGGGCCGCACCGGCGTCGGCTGCGGCATCCGCACCCACCGCACGCAGCCCCTCGGCCAACGCGGCCAGCGAGGCGAGCACGACACCACGGTCGGCGGCCCGGCCGTAGTGGTTCAGCCGGATCATCTCCTCGGCCAGCGCACCGGCCGCGGCCTGCAGCGGCACTCCGGCGTCCACCGCCAGCGCGGCGGCCACGATCTCGCGGGCGTCCAGGTCTTCCGGTGCCCGCAGCGTCGTCGCGGCCGGCGCGGCGTCCTCGTCACGCAGGACGTACGGCGTCAGCCCGCCCAGGGCACGTACGCCCGCACGCGTCGCCGCTGCCGCCGCACGGTGGCGGGCGATGACGACGGCCGGCCCCTCCGCGGTCACCCGGTCCACGGCCTGCTCCAGCGCCAGCATCTCCAGCTGGGCCGGCGCGTGCGGCAGGGCCTTACGGCCGCCGTCGATCCAGCGGTCCTTCCAGTCCAGCAGCGACAGGTAGGAGCGGCGCGGCGCCTGCTCGTTGGCGGCGATCCGCTCCCAGGCGCGGGCGCTCACGGACGCCACCGAGACGCCCGCCGGACCGGCCAGCGCCTTCTGTCCGCCGATGACGCACAGGTCGACGCCCCACTCGTCGGTGTGCAGCGGCTCCGCGCCCACCGACGCGACCGCGTCCAGCATGAGCAGCGCGCCGTGCTCCCGCACCACGGCACCGATCTCGGCGACGGGGTTGGTGTTGCCGGTGGCGGCCTCGGCATGCACCAGGCTCACGAAGTCGATGGCGGGGTTCTCCCGCAGTGCGTCCGCCACCTGCTGCGGGGAGACCGCGCCGGTGAAGGGTGCGCTGATGGTGATGACCTCGGCGCCGCAGGACCGCAGCCAGCCGCCGAACGTCTCGCCGTACGGGCCGGTGATGATGTTGAGCGCGGTGCTCCCGGGCCGTACGGCCGAGCGGATGCACGCCTCCAGCGGCAGCAGCGCCTCGCCCTGCATCGTCACGACGTCCGCCTCGGTCCCCATCATCGCGGCGACCTTGTCCTCGATCCGCGCGAAGTGCGCCGCGCTGAGCGGCGGCAGGTCGAGCAGCGCCGGTACTTCGGAGTTCGCGTTCGCGGTCGCATCGTTCACGGCAGTCACAGTGGCCTTCCAGCGGTAGCGGGCCCGCACGACGGCGGCTCCCGGGCACTCCTGATATCTGGCTCGACTGTACGTCCGTCCCGCCGTGCTGCTTCCGGCGCCCGCGCCCCGCCGGAAGCCCCGCGTTGACGCCTCCCCCGGCGCCTCAGCCGTCCGTGCGCCAGCCGCCCGCGTCGACGCCGCCCGGCACCGGAGCCGCCGGCTCGTACGGGGCACGGGTGAACACGAACGTCCCCAGGTCCAGGTGGCTGACCGAGCCGTCGGCGGCCCGCACAGCGCGCAGCGTCTCCCCCGCGTAGTAGCCGTCCAGGCCGGTCCAGGTGCCGTCCTCCGCGGGCCGGAAGCGCGAGCTGCGGCCGCCGCCGGACACCGGGCTCAGCTCCAGCTGCCGGTCGGCGCGCAGCCGCAGGACGAACGGGGCGGCGCCCCAGTACCAGGGGCCGGTCAGCGCCAGCAGCTCCTCGTCCAGCGGCCCGGTCAGCGGCCGCCATGGGGCGGGGATGCGCGGCTCCCGCTCGGCCACGATCCGTACGAGGTCGGCGGCGATACCGCTGATCGCGGGGCCGGACGTGCAGTTGGCCAGCGCGAGGCCCGCGACGCCCTCGTCGGTACCGGCGTCCGTGCCGATCCACAGGGACGCCAGGAAGCCCGGCATGGAGCCGGTGTGCCCGGCCAGCACCCGGCCCTCGGCCGTCCGCAGCAGCTGCAGGCCCAGTCCGTAGCCGGTGGTCCAGTCGCCCTCCGCCGGCACCGCCGGCGTCCGCATCTCCTCGACGCTCGCCGCGCTCAGCACCCGGTCGTCGCCGCGGGCCAGGAACGCCGCCCACCGGCACAGGTCCGACGCCGTGGACCACAGCTGGCCCGCCGGGCCCATGAGACCGGTGTCCTCGGCCGGCTCCGGCAGCAGCACGTCCGCCCACGGGTGCACGGCCCAGCCCGCCGCGTGCGGCGCTTCCGGGCCGAGCGTCGTACGCGTCATCCCCAGCGGTTCCAGCACCTCGCGGCGCAGCACCTCGCCCCAGTGGGCCCCGTCGCGCAGCTGCTCGACGAGCGCGCCCAGCAGCGCGTACCCGGGGTTGGAGTAGTGGTGCCGCCGGCCCGCCGGGTGGCGGCGCGGCCGCTCACCGAAGAGGTCCGCAGGGCCCGGCCGCAGCCTGCCCGGTGTCCGCTCCCACCACGGCCCGCGTGCCTCGGCCGCCAGGCCGGAGCTGTGCGAAAGCAGTTGCGCGACCGTCGCGTCCGGCACCGGGGTGTCCTTGAGGTGCTTGCCCACCGGGTCGGCCAGCCCGAGCAGCCCCTCGTCCCGCAGCCGCATGACGAGCACCGCCACGAACGTCTTGGTGAGCGAGCCGATCCGGTACTGCACGTCGTGGCTCGGCGCGCCGCCGTCCACCGTGCCGCGCAGCCCCAGCCAGGCCGGCCTGCCGTCCCGCACGACCGCGCCCACCATCGACGGCGCCCGGCCCTCCGACTGCCCCACGGCCAGCCGCCGCCACAGCTTCCGCCGGGTCCCCGGCAACAGCTCAGCGCCCTCGCGGCCCTCGTCCGACGACACCACCACGCCATCCCACTCCGTCATGCCCCACATGCTCCCAGAGGCCCGCACAACTACCGCCTCCCGCCCGGCCATTCCGCCGAACCGGGCAAGGGAACAGCGCGAGGCCGCGTCGGGCGGCCGGTGCAGTGGGGAGACGGCCGACTGCATGATCTCGCGACTGCTGCGGAACGGGCGCCGCTCGTCCCGCAGCCATGCGCGTCAGCCCCACCCTCGTGGGACTCTCCGGCTCAGAGCGTCTTGACGGTGCCACCGTCGATGACGTAGTCGGCGCCGGTGATGTTGCCTGCGACGCTGGAGAGAAGGAACGTGATCAGGGCCGCCACTTCTTCAGGTTCGGTAATGCGGCCAGTGGTGATGTCGAAGGCTTCGGGTATCTGCTGAAGGAACGCCGCGTGCTCTGCCCCGGCTCCGGCCGCTACCTTGCCGCCGAACCCTTCGGGGTCCTCCCATATGGCAGTGCGGACCACGCCGGGAGAGACGGTATTCACGCGCACTCCCTGGGGGCCGAACTCCTCGGCCAGGGACTTGCCGAGCGCGGCGAGGGCCGCCTTGGCGGCGCTGTAGGCGACCGGGCCGGCGGCGGGCAGACGGGAGTTGATGGACGCGACGTTGACGATCGCCCCGCGGCGCTCGATCAGGCTCGGCAGAGCCGCGCGGGCGGCACGGACGGCACTGAGCAGGTTGAGGTCGAGGACGCGGGTCCACCGGGAGTCGTCGGTGTCGAGGAAGCCGACGGGCTCCACGTCGTCCCCGGCTCCGACGTTATTCACCAGCAGGTCGATGCCGCCCAGTTCAGTGAGGGCGCTGTCCATAAGGCTCGTGACGCCGTCGGCGGTGCTCAGGTCGGCCGACACCGTGTACGCGCCGGTTTCCTTCAACTCGGGCGTAATGGTGCGGGCAGCGCCGACGACGCGGACGCCTTCGGCCGTGAGAGTCCGGACGGTGGCGAGCCCGATGCCCCGGCTGGCACCGGTGACGACGGCCGTCTTCGCGGTGAGATTGAGGTTCACGACACTCCAGTTCTTGAACTTCAAGTACAAAATGTGGGCAGCACTCACTTCGGATGGAGCGAGTGTCGCGGTTCGGGTCGGTCAGAGAGAGTCGACCGTCGCGTCGATCACGCGGACAAGCCGATCAGGACTTTCGGTAACACGCGCCATGAGCCGCAGGCCCACGACCGCATTCAGCAGCAGGCTCCCCCAGGCCGCGGGATCACGTTCCGGTGCGATCTCGCCAGAACGTTGCCCTTCTTCGACCAGTGCGCGGAAGGCATCCTCGGTGCGGGCGAACATACGCTGGACGAGTTCGGTCGCCGCCTGGTCCGTGCCGGCGAGTTCCGCCGCCGCGTTCACGGCCATGCAGCCCCGACGGTCCGGGTCGGCGAGGTCCATCTCGGCAAGGAACTTCAGCGCCTTGCGCAGACGCTCCTTGACCGGGCCGAACTCCTCCAACATCTCGATGAGGGCAACGGCCTGGCTGTCGCGGTAGCGGCGAAGCGCCCTCTCGAACAGGGCATGTTTACTGCCGAAGGCGTTGTAGAGGCTGCCCTTGCCGATACCGATCGCGTCGACGAGGTCCTGCGGCGTGGTCGCGGCATACCCCTTCCGCCAGAACACGTTCATGGCGCACTCGACGGCGGCGTCCGGATCGAACTGCTTGGGCCTTCCCATGACAGAAGACTAACACCGTTCTTGACCTCGAAGTCCAGAACGAAAGTTCCGTACGTCTGGCTCAGGTCTGGGCCATGTCCACGAAGCGGGAGTAGTGGCCCTGGAAGGCGACGGTGATGGTGGCGGTGGGGCCGTTACGGTGCTTGCCGACGATGATGTCCGCCTCGCCGGCCCTGGGGGACTCCTTCTCGTAGGCGTCCTCGCGGTGCAGCAGGATGACCATGTCGGCGTCCTGCTCGATCGAACCCGACTCACGCAGGTCCGAGACCTGCGGCTTCTTGTCCGTACGCTGCTCGGGGCCACGGTTCAGCTGGGAGAGCGCGATGACGGGCAGCTCCAGCTCCTTGGCCAGCAGCTTGAGGTTACGGGACATGTCCGAGACCTCCTGCTGGCGGCTCTCGACGCGCTTGGAGCCGCCGGACTGCATCAGCTGGAGGTAGTCGATGACCACGAGCTTGAGGTCCTGCCGCTGCTTGAGGCGGCGGCACTTGGCCCGGATCTCCATCATCGAGAGGTTCGGCGAGTCGTCGATGTAGAGCGGCGCGGCCGACACATCGGGCATCCGGCGGGCCAGCCGGGTCCAGTCCTCGTCCGTCATCGCGCCGGAGCGCATGTGGTGCAGCGCCACGCGGGCCTCTGCGGACAGCAGACGCATCGCGATCTCGTTGCGCCCCATTTCGAGCGAGAAGATGACGCTCGGCATGTTGTGTTTGATCGAACACGCTCGCGCGAAGTCCAGCGCGAGCGTCGACTTACCCATCGCCGGGCGGGCCGCGACCACGATCATCTGGCCGGGGTGCAGGCCGTTCGTCAGCGAGTCCAGGTCGGAGAAGCCCGTGGGGACGCCGGTCATCTGGCCCTGGCGGGAGCCGATCGCCTCGATCTCGTCGAGCGCACCCTCCATGATGTCGCCGAGCGGGAGGTAGTCCTCGCTGGTGCGCTGCTCGGTGACGGCGTAGATCTCCGCCTGGGCGCTGTTGACGATCTCGTCGACGTCGCCGTCGGCGGCGTATCCCATCTGCGTGATCTTCGTGCCGGCCTCGACCAGCCGTCTCAGTACCGCACGCTCGTGGACGATCTCGGCGTAGTACTCGGCGTTCGCCGCGGTCGGCACGGACTGCACGAGGGTGTGCAGGTACGAGGCGCCGCCCACCCGGCCGATCTCGCCGCGCTTGGTCAACTCGGCGGCGACGGTGATCGGGTCGGCCGGCTCGCCCTTGGCGTACAGATCGAGGATGGCCTGGTAGACCAGCTCGTGCGCCGGGCGGTAGAAGTCGTGGCCCTTGAGGACCTCCACCACGTCGGCGATGGCGTCCTTGGAGAGCAGCATGCCGCCCAGGACGGACTGCTCGGCGTCCAGGTCCTGCGGCGGGACCCGCTCGAAGCCGCCGCCGGACCACGCACCGCCGTTGTCGTCGCGGTCGAAGCGGTCCTCGCGTCCGCGTCCCTTGCCGTCGTTCCGGCGGGAGCGGGCGGGCAGCCGGTCACCGGGGCCGGAGTCGGCCCAGGGGTCCTCTGCGGGCTCGGGCATACTCACCACGCCACCTCCTCCCGTCCGCGACGCGGACCTTGCTGTGCCCTTCTTTCTTACGGCACGGCTCCGACAAACGAGTCACCCGACTCCGCTTACGGCTCGACGAGTTCGGATGAATCCAGGGACCGGTACGGGGAGGGGGCGCCGGACAACGGTAGGCCGGTGGGCACCGTCCGCCAATCTGGTTATCCACAGGCCATGTGGATGATCGCCCCCAACCTGTGGAGAACCCCCCGGATCCTGTGCACGGGGCGGGGGAAATCGGTGTGGACAAACACACAATCACCCCTTCCCAACGCCTCTGACCTGCGGCTTTCCCATCCATAGGCTGTGGGGGAGAAAAACTTCGGCAACCTGTTCAAGATCGCGGCCACTCCCGTGGACAACCCCGCTCCGCACAGCGGAAAGTAAGGAGCAGTATGCAATTGTGTCTCTTACCTGTGGAAGATTAGATTGGGTGCATGACACAGGCTCCCGCGAAGCCCCGGCGCACCGGGCGACGGCACGACCGCGAGATCATCGCACTCGCCCTTCCCGCGTTCGGCGCGCTCGTCGCGGAACCGCTCTTCGTCATGGTCGACAGCGCCGTCATCGGCCATCTCGGCACCCCGCAGCTGGCCGGCCTCGGCGTCGCGGCCGCCCTCCTCACGACCGCCGTGTCGGTCTTCGTCTTCCTCGCCTACGCCACCACCGCGGCCGTCGCCCGCCGGGTCGGCGCCGGTGATCTCTCCGCGGCCATCCGCCAGGGCATGGACGGCATCTGGCTCGCCCTCCTGCTCGGCGCCGCCGTGATCGCCGTCGTACTGCCGACCGCCCCCTGGCTGATCGACGTGTTCGGCGCATCCCATACCGCCGCGCCCTACGCCACCACCTACCTGCGCATCAGCGCCCTCGGCATCCCGGCGATGCTCGTCGTCCTCGCCGCCACCGGTGTACTCCGCGGCCTGCAGGACACCAGAACCCCGCTGTACGTCGCCATCGGCGGCTTCTCGCTCAACGCGGCGCTCAACGTCGGTCTCGTCTACGGCGCAGGGCTGGGCATCGCCGGTTCGGCGTGGGGCACCGTCATCGCCCAGTGCGGCATGGCGGCCGTCTACCTCTCCGTCGTCGTACGCGGGGCCCGTCGGCACGGCGCCTCACTGCGGCCCGACGCCGCCGGCATTCGCGCCTCCGCACAGGCAGGCGTGCCGCTGCTGGTGCGTACGCTCTCGCTGCGCGCCGTCCTGATGATCGCGACAGCGGTGGCCGCACGGCTCGGCGATGCCGACGTGGCCGCCCACCAGATCATCCTGACGCTGTGGTCGCTGCTGGCCTTCGCGCTGGACGCGATCGCCATCGCAGGCCAGGCCATCATCGGGCGCTATCTCGGTGCGGGCGATGTGGACGGCGCGAAGGCCGCCTGCCGGCGGATGGTCGAGTGGGGGATCGCAGCGGGCGTGGTGCTGGGCATCCTCGTCGCGCTGGCCCGGCCCCTGTTCATCCCGCTGTTCACCGCGGACCCGGCCGTGAAGGACGTCCTGCTGCCGGCCCTGCTGGTGGTCGCGGTGACCCAGCCCGTCTCCGGCATCGTCTTCGTCCTGGACGGCGTGCTGATGGGCGCGGGGGACGGGCCGTACCTGGCCGGGGCGATGCTCGTCACGCTGGCGGTCTTCGCACCGGTCGCACTGGCCGTCCCGGCACTGGGCGGCGGGCTGACCGCGCTGTGGTGGTCGATGGCGCTCATGATGGCCGTCCGCATGGTGACCCTGTGGATGCGCGCCCGCTCGGGCCGCTGGATCGTGACGGGCGCCGCGCGCTGAGGCCGGATGCCGGGCCGGAAAACCACCCGGCCCCGGACAGCCGCAGGGGCCGCACCCTCGGAGGGATGCGGCCCCTGCGTGTGACTCGCTCACCGTGCTGCGGTCAGCGGGCGGCTGCCCGCAGCCGGTGCTCAGGCCGTGCGATCGGGCTGCACTCAGGCAGCGACGACCTCGACGCCGAGGTTGGCGACAACCTCGGGGTGCAGACGCACGGAGACCTGGTGCGCGCCCAGGGTCTTGATCGGCGAACCGACCTCCACGCGGCGCTTGTCCACGTCCGGGCCACCGGCCGACTTGATCGCCGAGGCGATGTCGGCCTGGGTGACGGAGCCGAACAGGCGGCCGGCGTCGCCGGCACGGACGGCCAGCTTCACCTTGACGCCCTCGAGCTGGCCCTTGATCTCGTTGGCCTGCTCGACCGACGCGATCTCGCGGATCTTGCGACCGCGGCGGATCTGCTCGACGTCCTTCTCGCCACCCTTGGTCCAGCGGATCGCGAAACCGCGCGGGACCAGGTAGTTACGGGCGTAACCGTCACGGACGTCAACGACGTCGCCGGCGGTGCCGAGGCCAGAGACCTCGTGGGTGAGGATGATCTTCATGTTTCGGTCACCCTTCCCTTATCGCGCGGTGGAGGTGTAGGGCAGCAGCGCCATCTCACGGCTGTTCTTCACGGCCGTGGCGACGTCACGCTGGTGCTGGGTGCAGTTGCCGGTGACCCGGCGGGCACGGATCTTGCCGCGGTCGGAAATGAACTTCCGCAGCAGGTTCGTGTCCTTGTAGTCGACGTAGGAGATCTTCTCCTTGCAGAACACGCAAACCTTCTTCTTCGGCTTGCGAGCAGGCGGCTTCGCCATTGTCTCTCTCCAGTGAGTTTCAAGAAGTTTGTGCTGGCGCCCTCAGGCCGCCGGGCCGTCGTTTCACGTGAAACGTGGTTTCACGTGAAACAGCCCCGCATGTACGTGCCAGACGTACGTGCCTAGAAGGGCGGCTCGTCCGAGTAGCCGCCGCCGGAGCCACCGCCCCAGCCGCCACCGCCGCCACCCTGCTGGCCACCGCCCGCAGGAGCACCGGTCGCCCAGGGGTCGTCGGCGGGAGCCCCGCCGCCCTGCTGGCCGCCGGGGCCGCCGCCCCAGCCGCCGCCACCCTGGCCGCCGCCCTGCGGGCCGCCACCGAAGCCGCCGCCCTGGGCACCCCGGCCGCTGGTCTTGGTGACCTTGGCCGTGGCATTGCGCAGGCTCGCGCCGACCTCGTCGACGTCGAGCTCGTAGACCGTGCGCTTCACGCCCTCGCGGTCCTCGTACGACCGCTGCTTGAGGCGGCCCTGCACGATCACGCGGGTGCCCCGCGTGAGGGACTCGGCGACGTTCTCCGCCGCCTGACGCCACACCGAGCAGGTCAGGAACAGGCTCTCGCCGTCCTTCCACTCATTGGTCTGACGGTCGAAGGTGCGGGGGGTGGACGCGACGCGGAACTTCGCGACCGCCGCACCCGACGGGGTGAAGCGCAGCTCGGGGTCATCGACAAGATTGCCGACGACCGTGATGACGGTCTCGCCTGCCATTAGGGGAACCTCTCGGCGGGTGTGCTGCTGGCTGCTGTGTTGCTACTCGAACCCGATGTCCGCTGAGCGCTTACGCGGTCAGTGGGTCTCGGGACGGAGGACCTTGGTCCGGAGGACCGACTCGTTCAGGTTCATCTGACGGTCGAGCTCCTTGACGACGGCCGGCTCGGCCTGGAGGTCGATGACCGAGTAGATGCCCTCGGGCTTCTTGTTGATCTCGTACGAGAGACGACGACGGCCCCAGGTGTCGACCTTCTCGACCTTGCCGTTGCCCTCACGGACGACGGAAAGGAAGTTCTCGATCAGGGGGGAGACAGCGCGCTCCTCCAGATCGGGGTCGAGGATGACCATCACCTCGTAGTGACGCATGTGGAACCCACCTCCTTTGGACTCAGCGGCCACGGTCGTTCCGTGGCAGGAGGGTCGTGATGCGTTCCGCGCCCGGTCCGTACAGCGGATGCGGACAGACATGGGCGCAGACTGTACAGAGTACCCGGCGGAGGGCTTGCGGTTGAAATCAGGCCGCTGATCCCCCCAATCTGGAACACAACGGGTGTGAGCGGCGTTACAGTGCGCCGCCCTGTCTACGGAGGTGCCGCATGGCACATGCAGTACAGCCCCAGAAGCCCCAGCAGCGCGGTGTGCTGTCCGTGCTGAACAGCGACGGCAAGGCGCATCCCGTCGAGAACACCCTCGCAGCGGTGACCATCGTGCTCGGCCTCATCGCCGTGATCTCCGCCGCTTTCACCCATCTGCATCTGCTCACTTCCTGGACGGGCCTGGCCGGCATCGTGACGGGTGCCTGGGGCCAGTTCATCTCGGTGACCACCGGTGAGCGCTTCCTGCTGATCATCGGGCTCGGCGCTGCGGCGCTCGGGTTCTTCCTCGGCATGGCGCACGGCGGCCTCTTCGGCGGCGTACTCGGCTGACCGCACGGATGACGTACGGGCATCTGCGCCCGTAGGCCCAGACGGGGCGCTCCCTTGGCGCAGTAGGCTTCGGCGCGAGAGCCGGAGCCCCGACCACGGGGACAAACCTGCCGAGGAGCGCCCCGCATGAGCCTGACCCTGAGGACCATCAGTCGAGAGCAGCATCTGGCATACATCCAGAGTCTGCCCGCGGCGAGTCACATGCAGGTTCCGGCCTGGGCCGACGTGAAGTCCGAGTGGCGCTCGGAGAACCTGGGCTGGTTCGACTCCACCGGGCAGCTCGTCGGCGCCGGGCTGGTCCTCTACCGCCAGCTGCCCAAGATCAAGCGGTACCTCGCGTACCTGCCCGAAGGCCCCGTCATCAACTGGTTCTCCCCGAACCTGGAGGACTGGCTGCGGCCGATGCTCGCGCATCTGAAGCAGCAGGGCGCCTTCTCCGTGAAGATGGGCCCGCCGGTCGTCATCCGCCGCTGGGACGCCGCCGCGATCAAGGCCGGCATCCAGGACCCGGACGTCAAACGGCTGCGGGACGTGGAGGCCACCCACATCGAGCCCCGCGCCTTCGAGGTCGCCGACCGCCTGCGCCGCATGGGCTGGCAGCAGGGCGAGGACGGCGGGGCCGGCTTCGGTGACGTGCAGCCCCGCTACGTCTTCCAGGTGCCGCTGGAGAACCGTTCCCTGGAGGACGTCCACAAGGGCTTCAACCAGCTGTGGCGCCGCAACATCAAGAAGGCCGACAAGGCCGGCGTCGAGGTCGTCCAGGGCGGCTACGAGGACCTCCCCGAGTGGCAGCGGCTGTACGAGATCACCGCGGTGCGCGACCAGTTCCGGCCGCGCCCGCTGAGCTACTTCCAGCGCATGTGGACGGCCCTCAACAGCGAGGACCCCAACCGCATGCGGCTGTACTTCGCCCGCCACAACGGCGTGAACCTCTCCGCGGCGACGATGCTGGTCGTCGGGGGACACGTCTGGTACTCCTACGGCGCGTCCGACAACATCGGCCGTGAGGTCCGTCCCTCCAACGCCATGCAGTGGCGGATGCTGCGGGACGCCTACGCGCTCGGCGCGACCGTCTACGACCTGCGCGGCATCAGCGACTCCCTGGACGAGAAGGACCATCTCTTCGGTCTGATCCAGTTCAAGGTCGGCACCGGCGGGCAGGCGGCCGAGTACCTGGGCGAGTGGGACTTCCCCCTGAACAAGCTCCTGCACAAGGCGCTGGACATCTACATGTCGCGGCGCTGACCGCTCGCCCGCGACATTCCCCACAGATCCACGACCACCGTCACGAGAAAGGTTCACGGGCCGGCCATGGCGCTCACCCTCTACGTCGACACCGCGCGCTGGCGGGCGCACCAGCAGCAGGTGCTGCAGCAGTTCCCAGGACTCGTCCCGGTCTGCAAAGGCAACGGCTACGGCTTCGGCCACGAGCGCCTCGCCGACGAGGCGACCCGCCTCGGTTCCGACCTGCTGGCGGTCGGCACCACCTACGAAGCGGCCCGCATAAAGGACTTCTTCAGCGGTGACCTGCTCGTCCTGACGCCGTTCCGGCACGGCGAGGAGCCGGTGCCGCTGCCGGACCGGGCCATCCGCTCGGTCTCCTCGGTCCAGGGGCTCGGCGGGCTGGCCGGGGCCCGGGTCGTGGTCGAGGTCATGAGCAGCATGAAGCGGCACGGCGTCCTGCCGGAGGAGCTGCCGATGCTGGCCTCGGCGATCGAGAACGTACGGCTGGAGGGCTTCGCCATCCACCTGCCGCTGGACCGCACCGACGGCACCGACGCGGTCGACGAGGTCATCGGCTGGATGGACCGGCTGCGGAACGCGCGGCTGCCGCTGCACACCATGTTCGTCAGCCACCTCAAGGCCGACGAGCTGCACCGGCTGCAGGCCCAGTTCCCGCAGACCCGCTTCCGTGCCCGCATCGGCACCCGCCTCTGGCTCGGCGACCACGACGCCACCGAGTACCGCGGCTCCGTCCTGGACGTCACCCGCGTGGCCAAGGGCGACCGGTTCGGGTACCGGCAGCAGAAGGCGGCTTCGGACGGGTATCTCGTCGTCGTGGCCGGCGGCACCTCGCACGGTGTCGGCCTGGAGTCGCCCAAGGCCCTGCACGGCGTGATGCCGCGCGCCAAGGGCGTGGCGCGGGCGGGCCTGGCGACGGTCAACCGCAACCTCTCGCCGTACGTGTGGGGCGGAAAGCAGCGCTGGTTCGCCGAGCCGCCGCACATGCAGGTCTCCATCCTGTTCGTGCCGAGCGACGCGCCCGAGCCGAAGGTCGGCGAGGAGCTGGTGGCCCACCTGCGGCACACCACGACCCAGTTCGACCGCCTCGTGGACCGCTGACCAGCGGGTTACGGCACCGACGAATACGGGCCCGGGTGTACGGCACGCAATGCCGTACACCCGGGCCCGCCGCGTTTCTCCGGCCTGCGGCGCCGGGGGCCGGGCCCCGGAGCCTCAGTCCCGCGCCGGGCCCCACTCGACCCGGGCCATGCCCTCGTGCGGGACGGCGTGCGGCGGGGCGTGGAGCTGCCGCCCCAGCACGAAGACGTCCGGCGCCTGGTCCAGGACACCGCCCGAGGGATCGTCGGTGCCGTCCCTGCGCACCCCGTCACGATCGGGCAGGAGGACATCCCTGACCACCAGGGCACACAGGTACAGGACGCCCAACAGATGCAGCAGTATGGCCAGTTGGTAGCCCTCCGTCGGCAGGCCCTGGTGCTTGTCCCCGCTGCCGGTGTAGGCGAGGTACAGCCAGATGCCGAGGAAGTACATGACCTCGCAGGCCTGCCAGACCAGGAAGTCCCGCCAGCGCGGCCGGGCCAGCGCGGCCAGCGGGATCAGCCAGAGCACGTACTGCGGTGAGTAGACCTTGTTGGTCAGGATGAAGAGCGCGACGACCAGGAACGCCAGCTGGGCCAGGCGCGGGCGGCGCGGTGCGTAGAGGGCGAGCAGTGCGATGGCCCCGCATCCCACGATCATCAGCAGCGTCGCGTACGTGTTGGCGTGCTCCAGCGGATTGCCGGTGCGCTGGGAGATCAGCAGCCAGACGGAGCCGAAGTCGATCGGGCGCTGCTGGCTGAAGGTGTAGAACTTCTGCCAGCCGTCCCAGGCCGGCAGCATCACTGGCAGATTCACCGCCAGCCAGGAGAAGACCGCGCCGCCCGCCACCGCGCCGAACGCGCGCCATTTGCCGGCCCGCCAGCACAGGACGAACACCGGGCCCAGCAGCAGGACCGGGTAGAGCTTGGCGGCGGTCGCCAGCCCGATGAAGACACCCGCGGCGAGCGGACGGCTGCGGGACCACAGCAGCAGCGCCACGGCGGTCAGGGCGACGGCGAGCAGGTCCCAGTTGATGGTGGCGGTGAGCGCGAAGGCGGGGGCCAGGGCGACGAGCAAAGCGTCCCAGGGCCGGTTGCGGTGGGTCCGGGCCACACAGACCGCGAGGACGGCGGCGCAGACCATGAGCATCCCGGCATTGACCAGCCAGTAGATCTGCTCCCGGTGCTGCACCGTGCCGCCGCTCGGGGTCATCCAGGAGGCGACCTCCATGAAGACGCCCGTGAGCACCGGGTACTCGAGGTACTGCATGTCGCCGGGGATGCGGTCGAAGTACGGAACCAGGTTCTCGGCGAAGCCGCGGCCGACGTAGAGGTGCGGGATGTCGGAATAGCAGGCGTGGATGTACTGACTGGTGGCGCCGAAGAACCAGCCGCCGTTGTAGCAGGGCAGCTTCTGCACCATCCCCAGCGCGAACATCCCGAGTGCCACCAGGGCGATGACGCGTACCGGCGTCCACCAGCTCGCACCGAGCAGTACGCGGCGTCCGAGCGGGCCGCCGATCAGCTCGCTTCCGGCCGCCGCCACCTCGTCCCGTTGCGTCGGCGGTACGGGCTCGTCCTCTCGCACGCTCGTCATGGGGGTCATCCTGCCGCACGACCCTGTGCCACAGACGGCGAAGCCCCCGCCCGGCATGCCGGGCGGGGGCTTCTGGTTCGGCTTCCGCCGTTTCACGTGAAACCAGTCGAGCGTTTCACGTGAAACAGCGTGCGGTCAGTTGTTGAAGCCGTCAGGGCCTCCGAAGAACCCGCCGCCGTCATCGGTGCCGGGAGTCTCGGTCGCCGGCGGCGAGGGCTCGTCACCGGAGCCGCCGGGATCGCCGGTGGCGCCACCGTCCTGGCCACCGCTGTCCTTGCAGCCGAGGTCCCACGGCGAACAGGTCTCGGTCGGCGTTTCCGTGGGGGAGGGCTCGTCGCTCGGAGTCTCCGACGGCTTCTCCGACGGCTTGTCCGAGGGCTCCTCGGTTTTGGTCGGCGTCGGCGTCGGGCTGGCGCTCTCGCCGTAGACGACCTTGCCGATCGGCTGCGGCTGCGGGAACGGCAGCATCGGCTCGCCCTGCATGGCCTGCATCATGTAGTCGCGCCAGATCTCCGAGGGGAACGACGCTCCGTGGATCTTCTCCTCGCCACCGACGCCGTACATCTTCAGGAACTTCTGCGACTTCGCCTGGTCATTGACGCGCCACATGCCGATCGTGGTGGCGAGCTGCTTGGTGTAGCCCGCGAACCACGCCGACTTGTTGTCGTCGGTGGTACCGGTCTTACCGGCCGCCTCGCGGCCGTCCGGCAGCTGCGCCGCCGTACCGGTGCCCTTCTTGACCACGGTCTTGAGCACGTCCGTGACGTTGTTGGCCACGTTCGGGTCGAAGGCCTGCTTGGTCTTCTCCTCGTGCTTGTAGACCTCGGCGCCGTCCTTGGAAACCGACTCCACGGAGTACGGGTCGGCCTGCTCACCGCTGGCCGCGAAGGTGGCGTACGCACCGGCGAGGCGGATCGCACTGGGCGCCGAGGTGCCCAGCGAGAAGGTCGGCGTCGTCCGCGCCATGCTGTTGTCGTCCCGAAGGCCGGCGGCGATCGCCTCCTGCTTCACGACCTCCGGGCCGACGTCCATGCCCAGCTGGATGTAGGGCGTGTTCACCGAGAACTGCATGGCGGTCCGCAGGCTGATCCGGCCCTTGTCCTCATTGCCGTCGTTGGCCTGGTGCCATTCCTTGCCGTCCCGGTCGTGCCACACGGTCCGGTCGTAGTTCAGCAGCCGCAGCTTGTTGTCGCCGTTGTACATGCTGTTCGGCGACACAGGGGTACGGACGGCCCCGTTGTGCGGGTCCCGGACACCCTTGTCCATCGCCGCTGCCAGGACGAACGGCTTGAACGTGGAGCCGACCTGGACGCCGGTGTAATCGGCGTTGTTGGTGTAGTGCTCCGTGGCGTCCTTGCCGCCGTAGATCGCCTTGATCTTGCCGGTCTTCGGTTCGACCGAGGCCCCGCCGAACTGGACGTACTTGTCGACCGCCCGCTGCTCGGGCTTGAGCGCCTTCTTGGAGACGTTCTCGACCGCCTTGGTGAGCTGGCTCATCTTCTTGCGGTCGAAGGTGGTGTGGATCGCGTAGCCGCCCTGCTTCAGCTCGGCTTCCGAGATGTTGGTGTTGGCGGTGATGTAGTTGTTGGCCAGGTCGACGAGGTAGCCCTTCTGGCCGCGCAGGTCCATCGCCTTCTTCGGCGGCCGCGGCTTCGGGAATCCCTGCCGCGCGATCTCGGCCCGCTTGGCCTTGGACAGGTGCCCCGTCTCGACCTCCCGGTCCAGCGTCCACGACCAGCGTGCCTGGGCCCGCTTGAGGTTCGCGTTCTTGGACTCCGTCGTGACGTACGGGTCGTACAGGTTCGGGCCGTTGAGCAGCGAGGAGAGGAAGGCGCTCTCACCCGTGGTGAGGTCCGTGCAGTCCTTGTTGTAGTAGGCCCGCGACGCGGCCTGGATGCCGTAGGCGCCACGCCCGTAGTACGCCGTGTTGAGGTAGCCGCTCAGAATGTCCCGCTTGTCGACCGAGCCGCCCACCTTTATCGAGATGAACAGCTCGGTGATCTTGCGCTTGAGGGTCTGCTCCTGGTTCAGGTACGTGTTCTTCACGTACTGCTGGGTGATCGTCGAACCACTCTGGGTCTCGCCGCCCATGGCCATCTTGACCACCGCGCGGGCGATGCCCATCGGGTCGACGCCCGAGTCGGTCCAGAACGAGGCGTTCTCCGCGGAGACCACGGCGTTCTGCATCGACTTGGGGATGTCGCTGTACGGCACGATCTGGCGGTTCAGCTCACCACCACCGGCGACGACCATCTGCTTGCCGTCGCCCCAGTAGTAGACGTTCTTCTGCACCTGCGACAGCTTCTGGGGGTTCGGCACGTCGACGTACGCCAGCGCGATGCCCGAGAGGCCGAGCACCAGGGCGATGAAGCCCAGGCAGCTGCCCAGCACCAGGCGCCAGGACGGCACCCAGCGGCGTGCACCGTCCTTGCCCGCACGGGGGTAGTCGATGAACCGCTTCTTGGGCGGCCGGCCGTCGCCGCCACCGGCGCGGCGGCCGCGACCTCCTGCGGCCGTCGCTTCGGCCGCCCGCCTGCGCCCGCCGCGTTGGGCAGCCCGGCGTGCCGCCGCCCGCCCCTGGTAGGGAGGTTCCTCCCCAGGCGCGCCGGACGGGGAGGCGGCGGAGGCTGAACCCCTGGCCGCGCCGCGCGACGGCGCGGCACGGCGGCCACTTGATTGCTGTTGTGCGGCGCGTCGGGCCGCGGCACGTCCGCCACCTTGCGGCTGCGGCGGTTTGCGACGGTGCTCGCTCATGGAACGGTTACTCCTCGGGCAGGCGCGCTATCTCATCGCCTGAAGGCGGCAATTCACTTCAGGTCCCCCCGACAACACGGCCCGCAATGGTCGCAGTACGGGCCGCACTACACCGGGGACGGAGACGTCACTTCTCGCCACCTGGTTCCCGGCAGTCTGCATGCCGCACAGACTACGCACGGCCAAAACCTGCCCAGGCTCGGAATTCACTCCAAATCAGTCACGTTGACCAAGGTGAATCGGCGATGTGATCCCGTTCACCGCCCCTCCCCTTGTCCCGCCGGAGGTGCCGTTCTATCGTCTGGATGTATCGAGTCGATACATCAGCTCGGCATAAGGAACGCGTAACAGCTGGGGAGGCGGAGGATGAGCAGACGGTCCGGCATCCTCGAGTTCGCCGTGCTCGGCCTGCTGCGCGAGTCCCCTATGCACGGGTACGAGCTGCGGAAGCGACTCAACACTTCGCTGGGTGTTTTCCGGGCGTTCAGCTACGGCACCCTCTACCCCTGCCTGAAGTCCTTGGTCGCGAACGGCTGGCTGACCGAGGAGACCGGGGGAGGACCGGCTCAAGGGGCTCCCGCGGCATCACTCGCGGGGCGCCGGGCCAAGATCGTCTACCGGTTGACGGCCGCGGGGAAGGAGCACTTCGAGGAGCTGCTCGCCCACTCCGGGCCCGACGCCTGGGAGGACGAGCACTTCGGTGTCCGCTTCGCCTTCTTCGGCCAGACCTCGCGCGACGTACGGATGCGCGTACTGGAGGGCCGGCGCAGCCGCCTGGAGGAGCGCCTCGAAAGGATGCGCTCCTCGCTGGCCCGCCGTGAGCGACTCGACCAGTACACCCTCGAGCTGCAGCGACACGGCGTGGAGTCCGTGGAGCGCGAGGTGCGCTGGCTGAACGAGCTGATCGAGAGCGAGCGGACCGGGCGCGACCAGCGTGCCCCGGGTTCCGCAGCGCCGGACCGGAACGCGTCAGGAGAGACGGGTGGCCTGCCCCGGCACCGGGGTGGCTCACGGCCGGATCCGTCCGATGACACCGATACATGAGGCTCCGCGTCCGCGGAGCCGCGTCGAGAACAAACAGGGAGCAACCGGAATGGGTTCGGTTCGCGTAGCCGTCGTCGGTGTGGGCAACTGCGCCGCGTCGTTGGTACAGGGCGTCGAGTACTACAAGGACGCCGACCCGGACAGCCGTGTGCCCGGTCTGATGCACGTGCAGTTCGGTGACTACCACGTGCGTGACATCGAGTTCGTGGCTGCGTTCGACGTCGACGCCAAGAAGGTCGGCCTCGACCTGGCCGACGCCATCGGCGCCAGCGAGAACAACACGATCAAGATCTGTGACGTGCTGCGCACCGGCGTGACCGTCCAGCGCGGTCACACCCTCGACGGTCTCGGCAAGTACTACCGCCAGACCATCGAGGAGTCCGACGAGGCCCCCGTCGACGTCGTCCAGGTCCTCAAGGACCAGCAGGTCGACGTCCTGGTGTGCTACCTCCCCGTCGGCTCCGAGGACGCGGCGAAGTACTACGCCCAGTGCGCCATCGACGCCAAGGTGGCCTTCGTCAACGCCCTCCCGGTCTTCATCGCCGGCACCAAGGAGTGGGCGGACAAGTTCACCGAGGCGGGCGTCCCGATCGTCGGTGACGACATCAAGTCCCAGGTGGGCGCCACCATCACGCACCGCGTGATGGCCAAGCTCTTCGAGGACCGGGGCGTCATCCTGGACCGCACGATGCAGCTGAACGTCGGCGGCAACATGGACTTCAAGAACATGCTCGAGCGCGAGCGCCTGGAGTCCAAGAAGATCTCCAAGACGCAGGCCGTCACCTCCCAGATCACCGACCGCGAACTGGGCGAGGACAACGTCCACATCGGCCCGTCGGACTTCGTGGCCTGGCTGGACGACCGCAAGTGGGCCTACGTCCGCCTGGAGGGCCGCGCCTTCGGTGACGTCCCGCTGAACCTGGAGTACAAGCTCGAGGTGTGGGACTCCCCGAACTCCGCGGGCGTCATCATCGACGCGCTGCGCGCCGCGAAGATCGCCAAGGACCGCGGCATCGGCGGCCCGATCCTCTCCGCCTCCTCGTACTTCATGAAGTCCCCGCCGGTGCAGTACTTCGACAACGAGGCCCGGGACAACGTCGAGAAGTTCATCAAGGGCGAGGTCGAGCGCTGACGCAGCGACCGCACCGTCCTGACCGCGGGCCCCTGGGAGTCTCCCCAGGGGCCCGCGGCCTGTGTGAGGCTGTGGCCCATGCCCGCCGTGCGTGACCTCCGCGTACTCCTCCGCCGCCGCGACTTCCGCCGGTTACTGTCCGTCCGGCTGCTCTCCCAGGCAGCCGACGGCGTGTACCAGGTCGCCCTCGCCTCCTACGTCGTCTTCTCGCCCGAGAAGCAGACCTCCCCCGCGGCCATCGCCTCCGCCATGGCGGTGCTGCTGCTCCCCTACTCCGTGCTCGGCCCGTTCGCCGGCGTGCTCCTGGACCGCTGGCGCCGCCGCCAGGTCCTGCTCCACGGCAACCTGCTGCGCACGGTCCTGGCCGCCGTGACTGCGCTGCTGCTCCTCGCCGGCGCCCCCGACTGGCTCTTCTACGCCTCCGCGCTCAGCGTCACCGCGGTCAACCGCTTCGTCCTGGCCGGGCTCTCGGCAGCCCTGCCCCGGGTCGTCGACAACGCCGAAGCGCTGGTGGTGGCCAACTCCCTGTCCCCCACGGCCGGCACGCTCGCCGCGACCGCCGGCGGCGGTCTCGCCTTCGCGGTACGGCTCGCCGGCCTGGAGTCCGACATGGCCGCCGTGCTCCTCGGCGCCGTCCTCTACCTCTGCGCGGCGGGCGTCGCGCTGCGCATTCCCCCGGGCCTCCTCGGCCCGGAGCCGCGCCGGGTGTCGCCGCGCCTCACCGACGCCCTGCTGGACACCGCGCGCGGCCTCAGCGCCGGACTGTCCCATCTCGCGAAGCGCCGGTCCGCCGCCCGCGTGCTGGCGGCCATGGCCTTCATGCGTTTCTGCTACGGCGCGCTGACCATCACCGTGCTGATGCTGTGCCGCGCCTACTGGCCGGCGAACGGGCCGGACGGCATGGCGACGCTTGGGCTCGCGGTCGCCGTGTCGGGCGCCGGGTTCTTCGCCGCCGCGGTGGTGACGCCCTGGGCAGTGGCGAGGCTGACCGCCACCGGCTGGATCGCGGTGTGTGCGGGGACCGCCGCCGTGCTGGTGCCCGCGCTCGGCCTGTCCTTCGCGCTCGTACCGGTGCTCATCGCCGCCTTCGTCCTCGGTCTCGCCACGCAGGGCACCAAGATCGCCACGGATACCGAGGTACAGCGCGTCGTCGACGATGCGTTCCGCGGCCGCGTCTTCGCCCTCTACGACGTGCTCTTCCACACCGCCTTCGTCGGAGCGGCCGGCGTGGCAGCCCTCGTCCTGCCGCCCGACGGTCGCTCCCCCGCTCTGATCATCGGCGTGGCGGTGGTCCATCTGACCGTGGCCGTCGCCATGGCGCGGTCGCGTGTTTCACGTGAAACATCGCCCCGGCCGAGAGACGACCGGGGCGATGCGCGTGACGTTTCACGTGAAACATGAGCGGCCGGGATGCCCGGCCGCCGCGGGTCAGCTCTGCGCGGACCACCATTCCCTGAGGGCCTCGACCGCCGCCTCCCGGCCCATCGGGCCGTTCTCCAGCCGCAGCTCCAGCAGGTACTTGTAGGCCTTGCCCACCTGTGGGCCGGGCGCGATGTCCAGCACCTGCATGATGTCGTTGCCGTCCAGATCGGGCCGGATCGCGTCCAGCTCCTCCTGCTCCTGCAGCCGCGCGATGCGCTCCTCGAGCCCGTCGTACGCCCGCGAGAGGGCATTGGCCTTCCGCTTGTTCCGCGTGGTGCAGTCCGAGCGCGTCAGCTTGTGCAGCCGCGTGAGCAGCGGGCCCGCGTCGCGTACGTACCGGCGGACCGCCGAGTCCGTCCACTCGCCCGTGCCGTAGCCGTGGAAGCGCAGGTGCAGCTCCACCAGGCGCGAGACGTCCTTGACCATCTCGTTGGAGTACTTCAGCGCGGTCATGCGCTTCTTGGTCATCTTCGCGCCGACCACCTCGTGGTGGTGGAAGGAGACCCGGCCGTCCTTCTCGAACCGCCGCGTCCGCGGCTTGCCGATGTCGTGCAGCAGCGCCGCCAGCCGCAGCACCAGGTCCGGACCGTCTTCCTCCAGGTCGATGGCCTGCTCCAGGACGGTCAGCGAGTGCTCGTAGACGTCCTTGTGACGGTGATGCTCGTCACGTTCCAGCCGCAGTGCCGGCAGCTCCGGCAGCACCCGGTCGGCGATGCCGCTCTCGACCAGGAGCGTCAGCCCCTTGCGGGGGTGCGCGCCCAGGAGCAGCTTGTTGAGCTCGTCACGCACCCGCTCGGCGGAGACGATGTCGATCCGGTCCGCCATCTCCTTCATCGCGGCCACCACCTCGGGCGCCACCGTGAAGTCCAGCTGTGCGGCGAAGCGCGCGGCGCGCATCATCCGCAGCGGGTCGTCGGAGAAGGACTCCTGCGGGGTGCCCGGCGTGCGCAGCACCCGCGCCGCCAGGTCCTCCAGGCCGTTGTGCGGGTCGATGAACTCCTTCTGCGGGAGCGCCACCGCCATGGCGTTCACCGTGAAGTCCCGGCGCACCAGGTCGTCCTCGATCGAGTCGCCGTAGGACACCTCGGGCTTGCGGGAGGTGCGGTCGTACGCCTCCGACCGGTACGTCGTGATCTCGATGTCGAAGGAGCTCTTCTTGCAGCCGACGGTCCCGAACGCGATGCCGACCTCCCACAGCGCGTCCGCCCACGGCCGCACGATCTTCAGTACGTCCTCGGGGCGGGCGTCCGTGGTGAAGTCCAGGTCGTTGCCGAGCCGGCCGAGCAGGGCGTCCCGTACCGAACCGCCGACCAGGGCGAGGGTGAACCCGGCCTCCTGAAAACGGCGGGCCAGGTCGTCCGCGACGGGGGACACGCGCAGCAGCTCACTGACGGCGCGGCGCTGCACCTGGTTCAGCGCCTGCGTCGACTCTGCGCTGCGCTCGGTCTGCGGGGCGTGGGTGTCATTGTTGGCGTTCGGCACAACAGGACAGGGTACGTGCCCGCGCGCCCGGAGACGGACGCGCGCGAAGCGGAGCCGTATAAAGGGGACAAGCCACCGGAGACCGGCGCCCTCTGATCAGGTGGAGCAGTCCGCGGCACTTCGGCACAGCAGTCATCGTTACCATGCGTGGACGCAGACAGCGACGACCACTGACGACGACGAGGGACGGGCGAGCGCGTGGCCGAGGCGGCAGGGTTTCCGGTGACCGAACGGCCGCGTGGACGATGGCTGCGACGCGCCGCCGCGCTCGTCGCCGGTGCGCCGCTGCTGGCCGGGCTGCTGCAGGTACCCGCCGCGCAGGAGGCGCACGCCGCCCCCTCCGGCTCCCGCACCGTCGACGTCGACATCGACTCGCTCTCCCCGCCGGCCGCCGGCAAGGACGACGACGCGGTCACCGTCACCGGCAGCATCACCAACGAGGGCCGCACGACGATCACCGATGGCCACATCGGACTGCGCCGCGGACCGGTACTGAACAACCGCAGCTCCATCGACGACGTCGCCCGGCGCACCGGCTACTCCGCGAGCCTGGACGGCCAGGAGGTCGGCGGGAAGACCGAGAAGATCAAGAAGCTGGCTCCCGGCGTCTCACAGTCCTTCTCCCTCCGCGTCCCGGTCAAGAAGCTGCACCTGAGCAAGGACGGCGTCTACCAGCTCGGCGTCTCCTTCTCGGGCCGCTCCCAGGGCGCCCCGTACCAGCAGGTGCTCGGCATCGAGCGCACCTTCCTGCCCTGGCAGGAGGCCGAGGCGTCGAAGAAGACCAAGCTCACGTACATGTGGCCGCTGATCTCCAAGACGCACCTCACCGCGGAGACCGAGGGCGACGAGCAGCAGACGCCGATCTTCCGCGACGACAAGCTGGCGGCCGAGATCGCCCCCGGCGGCCGGCTCCAGCAGCTCGTCGCGCTCGGCAAGGACCTGCCGGTCACCTTCGTCGTCGATCCCGACCTGCTCGCCACCGTCGACGCCATGACCGGCCGCTACAAGGTCGAGGGGCCGCACGGCACGACCCGGCCGGGCCGGAACCAGGAAGTCGCCAAGCAGTGGCTGAGCGACCTGGAGCAGGCCATCCAGGCGCACGAGGTGGTCGCGCTGCCGTTCGGCGACCCCGACATCGCCTCTCTGGCTCATAAGGGCCGGATCGTGCCCAGCGCGCTGAGCCACCTCGGCCCGGCCACCGACCTCGCGTCGAAGACCGTGGAGACCGTCCTGCCGGGCGTGAAGGCGCGTACCGACTTCGCCTGGCCGGTCGACGGCGCCGTGGACTCCTCCGTCGTGGACGTGGCCACCTCCGCCGGTGCGCACCACGTCATCGCCCGCAGCGACAGCATGCGGGAGCGGCTGTCCTACACCCCCACCTCCGCCCGGCCCATCGGCGGCGGCAACACCGCCGTGGTGGCGGACGCCGGCCTGTCCACCGCCTTCACCGGTGACCTGTCGAAGGCCGGAGCCGCGAACCTGGCGGTGCAGAACTTCCTCGCCCAGTCGCTGATGGTCAATCTCCAGGACCCCTCGCGGCAGCGCAGCATCGTCGTGGCGCCGCAGCGGATGCCCACCGCGAGCCAGGCCCAGGCCATGGCGAAGGCCGTGCGCGCCCTGGACGACAGCGGCTGGGCCGAGGCGCAGGACCTCAGCGACGCGGCCAAGGCCAAGCCGGACCCCAACGCCACCCGCCAGGTGCCCGGCGTCGCGTCGTACCCGTCGTCGCTGCGCAAGCAGGAGCTTCCGGCGGCCGCCTTCCGGCAGGCGCAGGAGACCCGTACGGCGCTGGACGACTTCAAGGTCATCCTGGCCGAGCCGTGGCGCGTGGAGACGCCCTTCGGCAACGCGATCATGCGGATGATCTCGACGGAGTGGCGCGGCGACGCGAAGGGCGCCACGGCATTCCGCAAGTCCGTCCGCAGCTATCTGGACGGTCTGACGACCAAGGTCCACCTGATCCAGAAGTCGGACGCCACGCTTTCCGGCCGCAGCGCCACGATTCCGGTCACGGTGCAGAACAACCTCGTACGCGGCGTCAAGGGCATGACGCTGCGGCTCACCTCGTCCCAGCCAAACCGGCTGGACGTGGGCGAACCCCAGACGATCGACGTCGAGGGCGGCCACAGCCAGTCCTTCAAGTTCGACACCACCGCGAATGCGAACGGACCGGTGCAGGTCACCGCACAGCTCTTCACCGCCGACGGCAAGCGGTACGGCCGGGCGATGACCTTCGAGGTGAACGTCACCGAGATCACCGCTACGGTCATGCTCGTCATCGCGGGCGGCGTGCTGCTCCTCGTCCTCGCCGGCGTACGGATCTACCTCCAGCGCAAGCGCGCCGCGGCCCGTGAGGACGACGGCGGTGCGGACGGCGGGACCGGTACGGACGACGGCGGCGCCGGCTCGGACGACGGGGACGGCACCCCGGACCGCGACGGCACGGGCCACGACGGCACCGGCCAGGACGGCCGGCCCGCGGGGGACGGCGGATCCGGGCAGCCGGGTGACCCGGGGCCGGACACCGGTTCGGAAAACACGGACGCGTCCGGCTCAGGTGAGAAAGTGGACCGTTGATACATGGCGGGGCCGGATGGCCGGCGACGGATGAGGTGGGGCAGCTATGAACGCGCCGTACGACGGTGACCGCGGCCGGGCTGCGGGCGACGACGCCGCAGACCGGACCCCACAGCAGCCGCAGGGTCCGGACCCGTACGTGCAGGACGCCTACTCCCGGGCGCCCTTCCCCGCGCAGGACCCGACGGCCCACGACCCGGTGGCCGACGCGCTGCACGACCGTGCGGCCCATCCGCCGCAGGCCGGGCCGCCCCAGCCGCCGTACCAGCAGCCGCCGGCCCCCCGGCACACGCCCGATCCGCAGGGCTGGCCCGCCCCGGCGTCCGATCCGCAGGCCTGGCCGGCGCCCGCGCCCGAGCAGCACGGCACCGGCCGGCACCTGTCGTACGGCGACGTGACGGCGACCACCCAGTTCGTCGGCGTGGACGACCTGATCACGCAGGCCGCCGACCGGCCGCCGGAGCCCGACGCCTTCGCGCACCTCTACCGCGACCAGCGGGCGCCGGAGCCGCAACGGCCCCCGGCCCAGAACAGCGGCCCCGGCCCCTACCAGGGCCAGCCGTCCGGTGAGCCGTACCGGCCCGCCGGCGAGCAGTACGGGCCCGGGAACGGACAGTACGAGCCGACGGGCGGACCGCAGGCCGTGCCCCCGGCCGAGCCCGAGCCGGTCCCCGCCGCGGAGACGCCGGAGCCCGCCGAGCGGTCGGGCGGCAAGGCGGGCAGCCTGCTGAAGTCCAGCGCCGTGATGGCCGCGGGCACCATGGTGTCCCGGCTCACCGGTTTCGTGCGGTCCGCGCTGATCGCCTCCGCGCTCGGCGCTGCCGTCCTCGGTGACTCCTGGCAGGTCGCCTACACCCTGCCCACGATGATCTTCATCCTGACCATCGGCGGCGGCCTGAACTCCGTGTTCGTGCCGCAGCTGGTGCGGTCGATGAAGGAGGACGAGGACGGCGGCGAGGCGTACGCCAACCGCCTGCTGACCCTGGTGATGGTGATCCTCGGCGTCCTCACCGTCGTGGCGGTGTTCGCGGCGCCGTGGCTGGTGCGGGCCATGTCCGGGTTCGCACCCGACTCGGCCAGCTTCGAGGTCGCCGTCGCCTTCACCCGGTACTGCGTGCCCACGATCTTCTTCATGGGCATCCACGTGGTCATGGGCCAGGTGCTCAACGCCCGCGGCCGCTTCGGCGCGATGATGTGGACCCCGGTCCTCAACAACGTCGTCATGATCAGCACCTTCGGGCTGTTCATCTGGGTCTACGGCACCGCCAGCTCCTCGCACATCGGCGTGACGACCATCCCCGAAGCCGGCATCCGGCTGCTGGGCATCGGCACCCTGCTGGGCCTGGTGGTCCAGGCGCTGGCGATGATCCCGTACCTGCGCGACGCCGGCTTCAAGCTGCGGCTGCGGTTCGACTGGCGGGGCCATGGCCTCGGCAAGGCCGCCAAGCTCGCCAAGTGGACCCTGCTGTTCGTGCTCGCCAACCAGGCCGGTGCCCTCGTCGTCTCCAAGCTCTCCACGCTGGCCGGTGAGAAGGCCGCCGGACAGGGCGCCCCCGGCACCGGTTACATGGCGTACTCCAACGCCCAGCTGATCTGGAACATGCCGCAGGCGATCATCACCGTCTCCGTGATGGCCGCCCTGCTGCCGCGCCTGTCGCGCTCCGCGCACGACGGCGACGTGGGAGCCGTCCGCGACGACATCTCGCAGGGCCTGCGCACCTCGGCCGTGGCCATCGTGCCGATCGCCTTCGGTTTCCTCTCCCTCGGCATCCCGATGTGCACGCTGATCTTCGCCGGGTCCGGCGCCGGCGTCTCCATGGGCTACATGCTCATGGCCTTCGGCCTCGGCCTGATCCCCTTCTCCGTGCAGTACGTCGTGCTCCGCGCCTTCTACGCGTACGAGGACACCCGCACGCCCTTCTACAACACCCTGATCGTCGCCGCGGTCAACGCCGCCGCCTCCGCGCTGTGCTACCTCGTTCTGCCCGTCCGGTGGGCCGTGGTGGGCATGGCTGCCTCGTACGGCCTGGCGTACATCGTCGGCGTGGGCGTGGCGTGGCGCCGGCTGCGCCGGCGGATGGGCGGCGACCTGGACGGGGCGCACGTGGTGCGTACGTACGCCCGGCTGGCCGGCGCGAGCGTCCCTGCCACCCTCTTCTCCGGCGCCGCGGTCTACGGGATCATCCAGGGGCTGGGCACCGGCGTCCTGGGGTCACTCGTCGCGCTGGTCGGCGGCGGTGCCGTCCTTTTGGTGGTGTTCTACGCCGCCGCGAAGAAGATGCGCATCGAAGAACTGAACGCGCTGGTCGGCATGGTGCGCGGCAAGCTGGGGCGCTGAGCGAGCACAACCTTCGACCGCCACCGTGTGTCGTGCATAGCGGCGGTCTGTGGGCACAATTGACTTGGCTCTTTTGAGCATGCAACGGATGGGGAGGCAGGAACGACGGTGGCGGAACGGAGCACGGCTGCCGTCGACGTGGCCGACACGAGCGGTGGAGAACCGCTCGCCGCCAAGGCGGACGAGACCACGACCGACGGCACGAAGGCCGAGAAGGTGGCCGACGCGGTGCAGAGCACCGCGGACAGCGGCGCGAAGGGCGCCACAGCATCCGAGGCTGAGCCGACCGAACTGCACAGCGGTCACAAGCTTGCCAGGCGCTACCGCCTGGAGGAGTGCGTCACCCGACTGGACGGCTTCAGCAGCTGGCGTGCCGTCGACGAGAAACTGCGCCGCGCCGTCGGGGTTCACATCCTGCCCGCCGACCACCCGCGCGCCCGCCCCGTCCTGTCCGCCGCACGGTCCGCAGCGCTGCTCGGCGACCCGCGCTTCGTCCAGGTCCTCGACGCCGTCGAGGAGAACGACCTGGTCTACGTCGTCCACGAATGGCTGCCGGACGCCACCGAGCTGACCGCCGTCCTCGCCTCCGGACCGCTCGAACCGCACGATGCCTACCAGCTCGTGACCCAGGTCTCCCAGGCCATGGCCGCCGCCCACCGCGAGGGGCTGGCTCACCTGCGGCTCACCCCCGGCTCCGTCCTGCGCACCTCCTCCGGCCAGTACCGCATCCGGGGCCTGGCCATCATGGCCGCGCTCCGCGGCCTCACCAGCGAGCACCCGCAGCGCACCGACACCGAAGCGATCGGCGCGCTGCTGTACGCCGCGCTCACCCAGCGCTGGCCGTACGAGAACGACGCGTACGGCCTCTCCGGGCTGCCCAAGGGCGTCGGCCTGATCGCGCCCGACCAGGTGCGGGCCGGGGTGCACCGCGGCCTGTCCGAGCTGGCCATGCGCGCCCTGGTCAACGACGGGGCCACCGCCTCCCGCCAGGAGCAGCCCTGCACCACGCCGGAGGAGCTGGCCAAGGCCGTCGGCGCGATGCCGCGCATCCGTCCGCCGGAGCCCGCCTTCACCACCCCGCCGCCCTACCAGCGCACCGGTTACCAGCAGGGTTCGTACGGTCAGCCGGCCGCCGGACGGACCGGGACCACGGCCACCCGCCCGGTGCCGCCCCCGCCCGCCCCGCTGCAGAGCCGTACCGGCAGGGCGGCCAAGTGGTGCGTCTCCGCCCTGCTGATCGCCGCCCTGGGCCTGGGCAGCTGGCAGCTGGCCGACACGCTGCTCAAGGACCGGAACCAGGACGACCCGCCCAGCTCGCAGACCACCGGTGAACACGGCAAGGCCGAGTCGGGCAAGCCCGTGAAGGTCTCGAAGGTCCTGGATTTCGACCCACCGCCGGGCGGTGACGGCACCGAGAACCCGCAGGAACTCCGCAACGCCCTCGACGGCAATCCGGACACCTACTGGCCGACCCGCAACTACTACGGGCGCTCCGACCTCGGCGGCCTCAAGCCCGGCGTGGGGCTGGTTCTGGACCTCAAAAAGGTCCAGCAGGTCGGCAGCGTCAAGGTCGAGCTGATCGGCAACACCTCGCTGGACTTCCGCGCTGCGCCCGAGGACAGCGGCGATGCGCCGTCGACCCTGGCCGGTTTCAAGAAGATCGCCAGCGGTACGGGGGAGTCGGTCACGCTGCGCGCCAAGGAGCCGATCAAGACACGATACGTATTGGTCTGGCTCACCGACCTTCCGTTGAAGGACGATGGCAACTACCGGGGCCAGGTCAAGGAGATCCAGGTCCTCAGCTAGGGGTGGGCAGCAGGGGGGCGCCAGGATGTCGATGCGGGCAGCGGCCGGCATGCACAGGGGCTCCCCGGGCCTCCGCCGGCGTCGGCGGCCGCCCGCTGCGGACGCCGTTCTGCAGCCTGGTACCGCCGAGCACCGGTATGTAAGCTCCCATCGACAGCTTGACGCCAGGGGTTCGGTTATGCGTGATGGCGCAGTGACGCCCACCGTCGTTGAAGGGTCCGGCCCGGCCGGTGATCCGACCGGGCCGGCCGCGGCCCGTGCCCGGGCAGCGCCCGGCAGCCGGCGCCACGCGATACCTTCCGCGCCATCGGACCTCTCCGGCCCGCGCCGGGCCGGCTGCTGCGGGGCGCGCCATGGCAGATGACCTCCGCCCGTCCGATCAGGCGCTCCTCGCCCGTCATGTCGAAGGGGACCCCGACGCCTTCGGGGAGATCGTCAGGCGTCACCGCGACCGGCTGTGGGCGGTGGCGCTGCGCACCCTCGGCGACCGCGAGGAGGCGGCCGACGCCGTACAGGACGCTCTGGTGTCCGCCTACCGCGCCGCCCACACCTTCCGCGGCCAGTCGGCCGTGACCACCTGGCTGCACCGCATCACGGTCAACGCCTGCCTGGACCGTGCCCGCAAGGCCGCTTCCCGGCGCACGTCGCCGGTGGCGGAGACCGAGCGGCTGGAACAGCTCATCGAGCCGCATGAATCCGCCGCTGTGCCCGCCGAGCGGCAGGATCTGCACCGCGAACTGCTCAGCGCGCTCCGCACGCTCCCCGCCGAGCAGCGCGCGGCCCTCGTCCTGGTCGACATGCAGGGCTACCCCGTCGCGGAGGCCGCCGAAGTACTTGGCGTCCCCACCGGCACGGTGAAGAGCCGGTGCGCACGGGGCCGGGCCAGGCTTCTCCCGATGCTCACCCATCTGCGCGCCGAAGACGGGGATAACGGCACCTCAGGCGGGGGAAGGAACCGGGCGCAGGGGACATCCGTCCCACAGACGGCAGGACCGAACGACTCAGGGGCCGTGAAGGGCGGAGGTGGGCGAGCGTGACATCCACGACCGACACCGGCGGGCATCCGGAGGTCGCGGAGATCTCGGCGCTTGCGGATGGGCTGCTGTCGCCCGCCCGCGCGGCGGATCTTCGCGCCCATCTCGACGGCTGCCCACTGTGTGAGGACGTCCACAGCTCGCTGGAGGAGATCCGCTCACTGCTCGGCACGTTGCCAGGACCGGGACGGATGCCCGACGACGTCGTCGGACGCATCGACGCCGCCCTGGCGGCCGAGGCGCTGCTCGACGCCACGGCGCCCGCCGGCGACCCCGCCCTGGTGCCTACCGCCTCCGGCGATGGCGGACGTGTGGTCGCCCAGAAGTCGGCGTTCCCCGACGGGAGCGATGTTTCACGTGAAACACGCGAGAAGAAGCGTGGCGCCGTTTCACGTGAAACAGCGCCGGGCCGCTCATCCGGCAGCTCCGCCGATCGTCCCGTCGGCTATCCGCGCTCCGCTACGGGTCCGGGCCGCAAGGCTCCGGGCAGCCGCACGGCGCGGGCGCGTCGCTGGCCCAAGGTTCTCCTGGGCACGGCCGCCGCGGCGGCCTTCCTCGGCATCGGGGGCGTCCTTCTGCAGAATGGTTCCGCGAATCCCGGACCGAAGCCCGGTCCCGGTGTGAACGCCACCGAGACGGACGCCGGAGCCACGGACCTCAGCTCAGCGACGCTGGGCAACCACGTCCGCGATCTGCTGGACACCCCGCGACGCAGCAAGACCCCCGATGTGGGGACGCAGAGCACTCCCCAGACGCCGCTGAGCGGTGCGGACGACACGCTCCCCTCCTGCGTACGGGAGGGCCTGCCCCGGCCCGAGAAGCCGCTGGCCTCGACGCGCGACACCTACCGCGGCAAGGTGGCGTACCTCGTGGTACTGCCCCACCCGTCCGACGCCTCCCAGGTCTCCGCCTACGTCATCTCCGCGGCGTGCGTCTCCTCGTCGCCGCCCGCTCCTGGCAAGGTCCTGCTCAGCGGGACCTACCCCCGCGACTGAGCGCCCTGGGCCCGGGGCACGGGGCCGGGAGGGGAGCGCTGGGACACTGCGGGAATGCTCGCCCCGTAGGATCCGTTGGGTGGGGTGAGAGTTCCTCCAGCCCACCCAACGCAGTCGGCAGAGACAAGGAAGACACCCGTGAGCGACGTCCGTAACGTGATCATCATCGGCTCCGGGCCTGCGGGCTACACCGCCGCGCTCTACACCGCCCGTGCCTCGCTGAAGCCGCTGGTGTTCGAGGGCGCCGTCACCGCCGGTGGCGCACTGATGAACACCACCGATGTCGAGAACTTCCCCGGCTTCCGTGACGGCATCATGGGTCCGGACCTGATGGACAACATGCGGGCCCAGGCCGAGCGCTTCGGCGCCGAGCTGGTGCCCGACGATGTCACGGCCGTGGACCTCTCGGAGCCCATCAAGACCGTCACGGACTCCGCGGGCACCGTCCACCGGGCCCGCGCCGTCATCGTCACCACCGGCTCGCAGCACCGCAAGCTGGGGCTGCCCCGCGAGGACGAGCTCTCCGGCCGCGGTGTGTCGTGGTGCGCCACGTGCGACGGCTTCTTCTTCAAGGACCAGGACATCGCCGTCATCGGCGGCGGCGACACGGCCATGGAGGAGGCGACCTTCCTCTCCCGGTTCGCCAAGTCCGTCACCATCGTGCACCGCCGCGACACCCTGCGTGCCTCGAAGGCCATGCAGGAGCGCGCCTTCGCCGACCCGAAGATCAAGTTCGTGTGGGACAGCGAGGTCGCCGAGATCCACGGCGACAACAAGCTCTCCGGCCTGACCCTGCGCAACGTCAAGACCGGCGAGACCTCCGAGCTCCCGGTCACCGGCCTGTTCATCGCGATCGGCCACGACCCGCGCACCGAACTGTTCAAGGGCCAGCTGAAGCTGGACGACGAGGGCTACCTCAAGGTCGACGCGCCCAGCACGCACACCAATATCCAGGGCGTCTTCGCCGCGGGCGACGTCGTGGACCACACTTACCGCCAGGCGATCACCGCTGCCGGTACGGGCTGCTCCGCCGCCCTGGACGCCGAGCGCTTCCTCGCCTCGCTGTCCGACAGCGAGCCGGCCGAGCCCGAGCAGACCCCGGCCGAGCCGGAGCAGACCCCGACCGCCTGAGTCCGAACGTCAGCAGTTCACACCCACCCAGTAAGGAGAACGCCATGGCCGGTGCCACGGTGACCGTCACGGACGACAACTTCGAAGAGGTCGTCCTCAAGAGCGACAAGCCTGTACTCGTCGACTTCTGGGCCACCTGGTGCGGCCCGTGCCGCCAGGTTGCCCCCTCCCTGGAGGCCATTGCCGCGGAGCACGACGAGATCGTGATCGCCAAGCTGAACACCGACGAGAACCCCGCGACCACCGCCAAGTACGGCGTCATGTCGATCCCGACCATGAACGTCTACCAGGACGGCGAGGTCGTGAAGACCATCGTCGGCGCCAAGCCGAAGGCCGCGATCGAGCGGGACCTGGCGGACTACCTCGCCTGACCCCTCGCATGTTTCACGTGAAACGGGCCCTCCCTCCGGGACGGGCCCGTTTCGCTGTCCGGCTACAGGGGCCGGAGCACCGGCTCCTTCTGGACGGCACCCAGCAGCCGGTCCAGCGCGAGTTCCACGTCTTCCTTCCACGACAGGGTCGTGCGGAGCTCCAGCCGCAGCCGCGGATAGCGCGGGTGCGGCCGTACGGTCTTGAAGCCCACCGCGAGCAGATGGTCGGCGGGCAGCACGCACGCCGGCTCCGTCCACTGGGCATCGCCGAACGCCTCGATCGACTTGAAGCCCCGGCGCAGCAGATCCTTCGCCACCGTCTGGACCATGACCCTGCCCAGCCCCTGTCCCTGGTAGCCGGGGATGAGCCAGGCGGTCATCAGCTGCACGGCGTCGGGGGAGACGGGGCTCGTCGGAAAGGCCGTGGAACGCGGCACGTAGGCCGGAGGCGCGTACAGCACGAAGCCGACCGGGACCTCGTCCACATAGACCACGCGGCCGCAGGAGCCCCACTCCAGCAGCACCGCCGAGATCCAGGCTTCCTTCTCCAGCTCGGGCCGGCCGCTCTTTACCGCGGCTTCGCCGCTGACGGGGTCGAGCTCCCAGAAGACGCACGATCGGCAGCGCTTGGGGATGTCCGGAAGGTTGTCCAGCGTGAGCGGTACGAGCCGACGCCCCATGAAGCCAGGTCCTCACTTCCCTCGCCCACCGCACTTCCCGGCATGGTCCGCGGGACGCGCTCGCGGAGCAGTCCACCGACGAAACCGCCGACTGCGCCCAGGCCGAACCCCGCTGCCATCAATCCGGTGCGGCTCACCGATCGCATGGCCTCTCCTCGTCGTGAGGTGACTCCGAGTGGATGTGTGCCATACCCGAACGCATCGTAACCGGGACAACATGAACCGGGGTACCGCGGAAGGCAAAGGGCGGGCCGCATTCCGGTCACTGGACCGGAACACGACCCGCCCCAGGGGGACGGCGCGTCACTCACGCCTCGTCGCCGTCCTCCTCCTGGTGCTTGTCCAGCACCCGGCCCTCGCCGGGGGCCAGCGTGCCGAGGATGCGCTCAAGATCGTCTATCGAGGCGAACTCCACGACGATCTTGCCCTTCTTCTGGCCGAGGTCGACCTTCACCCGCGTCTCGAAGCGGTCCGAGAGCCGGGAGGCGAGATCGTTCAGCGCGGGCGAGACACGGGTACCGGCCCGCGGCCCCTTCGCCCGCGACGTGCTCTTGGGCTCGGACCCCATCAGGGTCACGATCTCCTCGACCGCGCGGACCGAGAGGCCCTCGGCCACGATGCGGTGCGCCAGCCGGTCCTGCTCCTCGGAGTCCTCCACGGACAGCAGCGCCCGCGCATGACCGGCCGACAGCACGCCCGCCGCGACCCGCCGCTGCACCGACGGCGACAGCTTCAGCAGCCGCAGCGTGTTGGAGACCTGCGGACGCGACCGCCCGATCCGGTCCGCCAGCTCGTCATGCGTGCAGTTGAAGTCCTTCAGCAGCTGGTCGTAGGCCGCCGCCTCCTCCAGGGGATTCAACTGCGCCCGGTGGAGGTTCTCCAGCAGCGCGTCCAGGAGGAGCTTCTCGTCGTCCGTCGCCCGGATGATCGCCGGGATCTTCTCCAGCCCGGCTTCCCGGCAAGCCCGCCAGCGGCGCTCGCCCATGATGAGCTCGTACCGCTCCGGGCCGATTCGCCGTACGACGACGGGCTGGAGCAGGCCCACCTCCTGGATGGAGGTGATCAGCTCCGCCAGGGCGTCCTCGTCGAAGACCTCGCGCGGCTGCCGCGGATTGGGCGTGATCGAGTCCAGCGGAAGTTCGGCGAAGTGCGCTCCAGCGACCTCGTTCTCCTGGGGGGCCGCTGCCGGCTCGGCCGGCGCCTCTGTTTCACGTGAAACAGGCGCGTCCGGGATGGCCGCCACCTTGGCCGCGGCCACGCCCCGCTCCGGCGACATGACCGGCACCGCCGACGGCGACGTCGTCCCCCGGCCCACCGCGGGGCCGGCATTGTCCGAACCCTGCGGTGCCGCGGGGATCAGCGCACCGAGCCCGCGGCCCAGCCCTCTACGTCGTTCGCTCACTGATTCCCCTCCGACATGCTGTGCTGTGATTCATAGGTCACGCTGAGCCCCTGACCCGCCGTCCCGGACACCCCGCGCAGCGCGATCTCCCGCGCCGCTTCGAGGTAGGACAGCGATCCGCTGGAGCCCGGATCATAGGTGAGCACCGTCTGCCCGTAGCTCGGCGCCTCGGAAATACGGACCGAGCGGGGAATGCTGGTTCTCAGCACCTCGCTGCCGAAGTGGCTGCGCACCTCGTCGGCGACCTGCGAGGCGAGCCGGGTCCGGCCGTCGTACATGGTCAGCAGGATCGTCGACACATGCAGCTTGGGGTTCAGATGGCCACGGACCAGATCGACGTTGCGCAGCAGCTGGCCCAGACCCTCCAGCGCGTAGTACTCGCACTGAATGGGGATGAGCACCTCGGCGCCGGCCACCAGGGCGTTGACCGTCAGCAGGCCGAGCGAGGGCGGGCAGTCGATGAGGATGTAGTCCAGCGGCTGTTCATAGGCCTTGATGGCCCGGTCCAGCCGGCTCTCGCGGGCCACCAGCGAGACCAGTTCGATCTCCGCGCCGGCGAGGTCGATCGTGGCGGGCGCACAGAACAGCCCCTCCACGTCCGGCACCGGCTGCACCACGTCGGAGAGCGGCTTGCTCTCCACGAGGACGTCGTAGATGGAAGGGACCTCGGAGTGGTGGTCGATCCCCAGGGCCGTGGAGGCATTGCCCTGCGGGTCCAGGTCGACCACCAGCACCCGTGCCCCGTGCAGGGCCAGTGAGGCGGCCAGGTTCACGGTGGTCGTGGTCTTGCCGACCCCGCCCTTCTGGTTGGCCACCACCATGACCCGGGTCTGCTCGGGGCGCGGAAGCCCCTCTCCCGCACGGCCCAGCGCCTGGACTGCCAACTGAGCAGCACGACCGATCGGGGTGTCGTCCATCGGGGACGGCGTTTCACGTGAAACGTCTTCCCCGAGCGACTCGCTACGGGGACCGGGGACCGGATCGGTCATCGGTCCCGCGATGTTGGCGTCGGACCGCAAGGATTCACTCTCCTCGACTTCAGGCTCGCAATGCTCAGAGCCTGCCATGGTTTCGGTGCCGCGAACCAGGGAGGCCCTGTCTCCTGTGGATGAATCCTCCTCTGTGGATACATCCGTGACCCGACCGGGTCGGTGGCCACGCTGTGCGGCAGCCGCACGACCTCGGCTGATGATTCCATGCAGCAGGGAGCGACGTTTCACGTGAAACACGATGCCAGCGCCGTGTCCCATTCCCCCGCGACACTCCGGCTTATGTCGTTTTGGTGGGTTGTATGGAGCATGGACCTGGTCGGTTCGGGCGACGCCCCAGCCGCACACGACAGGAGCGCTCCCCGTCGGCGGACGGAAAGCGCTCCTGTCTGCGTCTGGTTTTGTACTGCGGGAAGCTAGCGGCGCCGCCCCCTGGGCGCCCGGTTGGCGCGGTTCGCCTTGGCGCGCTTGGCCGCGAAGCGGACACCGCCCGGGCTCTCGCCCACCTCGACGCGGACGACCGTGGACATCGGGTCCACCACGCCCTCGCCGACGTGCACCACCGAGGTCTCCACCACGCCGAGCTTGCTGAGCGCCGCCCGGGCGCCCTTCAGCTCCTCCTCCGCGGTGTCCCCCTTGAGCGCCAGCATCTCGCCGTACGGCCGCAGCAGCGGCACGCCCCAGCCGGCCAGCCGGTCCAGCGGCGCCACCGCACGCGCGGTCACCACGTGAACCTGGGGAATCTTGCCCATCACCTCTTCGGCCCGGCCCCGCACCACGGTCACATGGTCCAGGCCCAGCAGCTCCACGACCTCCTGCAGGAAGTTCGTGCGCCGCAGCAGCGGCTCCAGCAGGGTGATCTTCAGATCCGGCCGGACCAGCGCCAGCGGAATGCCGGGCAGGCCGGCGCCGGAGCCCACGTCGCACACCGAGACGCCCTCGGGAACCACCTCGGAGAGCACCGCGCAATTCAGCAGGTGCCGCTCCCACAGCCGCGGCACCTCACGCGGACCGATCAGCCCGCGCCGCACACCCGCGTCGGCGAGCAGCTCGCCGTACCGTACGGCCTCCGGGAAGCGCTCACCGAACATCTCCCGCGCCGCCTCGGGCGCCGGGGGAAGCTCCGCCGCTGACTCCGTCACGGTTACCGCCCTTCCTCTGAACTGCTGATACTGCCGGTGCCCGGTCGGATGCCGGTCCACGCGGAAGGCTGACAAGACATGGCCCCGCCTGCGAACAGACGGGGCCAAGGGACACGCGCGAGCGCCGGGGGTCAGGCCGGGAGCACGACGACCCGGCGCTGGGGCTCCTCGCCCTCGGACTCGCTGCGCAGCCCGGCCGCCGCGACGGCGTCGTGCACGACCTTGCGCTCGAACGGCGTCATCGGCTTCAGCTTCACCGGCTCGCCCGAGGTCTTCGCTTCCTGGGCCGCCTTGGCGCCCAGCTCCGCGAGCTCCTCGCGCTTGCGTGCGCGGTAGCCGGCGATGTCCAGCATCAGACGGCTGCGGTCGCCGGTCTCCCGGTGCACCGCCAGCCGGGTCAGCTCCTGGAGCGCCTCCAGCACCTCACCGTCGCGGCCCACCAGCTTCTGCAGGTCACGGCTGGTGGAGTCGCTGATGATCGACACCGCGGCGCGGTCGGCCTCGACGTCCATGTCGATGTCGCCGTCGAGGTCCGCGATGTCCAGCAGGCCCTCGAGGTAGTCGGCCGCGATCTCGCCCTCCTGCTCCAGCCGGGACAGGGTGTCGGTGCCCTCGGCGGCAGGGGTCGTGTCCGTCACGAAGAACTCCTTCTACTTCTTGGACGGGTGCTTGGGCCGCTGCTGGCCCTTGCGCTGTCCGGACTTGGCGTTACGGGAGGAACCGGCGGCGGAGCTGCCCTTGCCCTTGCCGCCCTGCGACTTCTGCGCGGCGTTCTTCTTCGCCGCGTCCGCCTTCTGGCCCGAGTCCTTCTGCAGCGACTGCTTCGCCTCGCCGTCCGTGGCCGTGGAGCCCGTCCCCTGCGTACCGGCACGGGCCCGGGCGCGGGCCTGCGTGCCGCCGGCGGCCGGGGCCGCGGTCTGGCGCTGGGACTTGCTCTGGCGCTTGGGCTGCTGGCGGTTCTGGCGCGCCTCCTCGACGGCCTTCTTCGCCTCGACCTCCGCCGGGTCCTCCTTGAGCTTGCCCTTGGCGCGCAGGCGCTCCTGGCGCTCCTTGTAGGCCCGGCTGCCCGGAGTGGGGTTACGGCGGATGACGAACATCTGCTGGCCCATGGTCCACACGTTGGTGGTCAGCCAGTAGACGAGGACACCGACGGGGAAGTTGATGCCGAAGACGGCGAACATGATCGGGAAGACGTACATCAGCATCTTCTGCTGCTGCATGAACGGCGTCTTCACCGTGAGGTCGACGTTCTTGGTCATCAGCTGGCGCTGCGTGTAGAACTGCGACGCCGACATCAGGACGATCATGATGATGGTCACGACGCGGACGTCGGTCAGCGAGGCGCCGAGCGCCTCCACCTTCGAGGCCGAGTCCATGAACTTCACGGACAGCGGGGCACCGAAGATGTGCGCCTTCTGGGCGCTCGCCAGCAGCGGTGCGTCGATGAAGCCGACGGTCTGGTTCTTCGCGATGTGGCTGAGGACCTGGTACAGCGAGATGAAGAACGGCGACTGCGCCAGAATCGGGAGACAGCTCGAGAGCGGGTTGGTGCCCGTCTCCTTGTAGAGCTTCATCATCTCTTCGGACTGGCGCTGCTTGTCGCTCTTGTAGCGCTCCTGGATCGCCTTCATCTTCGGCTGGAGCGCCTGCATGTTCCGCGTCGACTTGATCTGCTTCACGAAGAGCGGGATCAGGCAGATCCGGATCAGCACCACCAGCGACACGATGGACAGACCCCACGCCGCGCCACTGTTCTTGTCGAAGATCAGGCTGAAGAACGAGTGGAACTGGACGATGATCCAGGAAACTGCGTAATAGAGAGGCTTCAGGATCGTGTCCACGAATCAAGCTCCTTGGGCGTTGGGCTGAGTCTCGGGCTGTGCGGCGGGCTCATCATGGACGGCGGGCCCGCTCAAGCGGCTCCTCAGCCGCTGGTGCCAGACCGGATGTTTCCGGGGCGGTACATGGTCGACACCACCGAGCGACCACGGGTTGCAACGCAGGATGCGCCAAGCGGTCAGCGCGGTCCCTTTTACCGCGCCGTGCCGGTCGATGGCCGTGTAGCCATAGTGCGAGCACGACGGGTAGTACTTGCAGACCGGACCCAGCAAGGGGCTGATGGTCCACTGGTACAACTTGATCAACAGCAGCAGCGGGTACTTCACGGAGCGCCCCCTCCTGGGTCCCGCCGGGGGGTCCTCAGCAGGCGCTGCAGCGCGGCGTCGAGATCGTGGGCGAGTGCTTCGTACTCCGCCTGGCCGGCGCCGGGCAGCGCGCGTACGACCACCAGGCTACCGGCGGGCAGCCGGTCCAGGCGGTCGCGCACGAGGTGCCGGAGACGGCGCTGGACCTTGTTCCGGACCACGGCGTTGCCGATGGCCTTGCTCACGACGAAACCCGCACGCGCCGGGGGAACCATTTCCCCCGGTACGTGCGGGTCCGTTGCACCGCTGCGTAGGTGGACGACGAGGAGCGGGCGCCCGGCCCTGCGTCCTCGGCGTACCGCGGCCGCGAAGTCCTCGCGCCGCCTCAGCCGATGCTCGGTAGGCAGCACGACATGGACCTAGACCGGGCCGTCAGGCCGACAGGCGGGCGCGACCCTTGCCGCGGCGGGACGCGAGGATCGCGCGGCCGGCACGCGTGCGCATGCGCAGGCGGAAACCGTGGGTCTTGGCGCGGCGACGGTTGTTCGGCTGGAAGGTGCGCTTGCTCACTCGGGGGCTCCAGGAAAGATTGTTGCCTCTTGCGAGACAGGTGTGGGGCGTCGACTGGCTGTCACCGTGCGCCCACGAGTAGCTCGCATACGCCCGAGTGCACCGCTACACGATCGCTGGGCGCGATCTTTGCCCATCGGAGGCAGGCGGCAGCAGCCATCGACAACTCGACCTGGTCACGGTACGCGGGGCCGCATCATCCGGTCAAACCGGCTCCATGACGGGACACGCTGTACACAGGCTGTGGACAACAACTTGAACACGCGCGGGTCAGCTGACTACCGTGGCTGAACTCCGATTCCTTCCCGCCCGTCCTGAGAATCACACATTCGTGGGACCTGTGAGAGAGCGTGCTCTGTGGCTGACGTCCCTGCAGATCTTGCCGCAGTGTGGCCGCGGGTACTCGACCACCTGCTCCGGGCGGAGAGCGACAGCCTCAAGCCCAAGGACCAGGACTGGCTCAAGCGGACCCAGCCGCTCGCCCTGGTCGCCGACACCGCGCTGCTCGCCGTCCCCAATGAGTTCGCGAAGGGCGTCCTCGAGGGCCGGCTCGCGCCCCTCATCGGGGAGGCGCTGAGCCACGAATGCGGCCGCCCGATCCGTATCGCGATCACCGTCGACGACACCTCCGAGGCGCCGCAGCCCCCCGCCCCGCCGCAGCAGCACCTGCCTTCGCAGCAGCCGCAGCTCTCGCACGACGCGTACGACGGCTACGACAACCGCCAGGGCTACGGTCGGCAGAACGGCCATGAAACCGGTCCCCAGGGCGTACCGCAGGGTGGACACGGCGGCCATCAGAACGACGAGCTGCCCACGGTGCGGCCCGCGTACCCCGAGTACCAGCAGCAGCACCAGCAGCCGCGGCCCGCGCCCGGCGCCTGGCCGCAGCACACGGAGGACCGGCGTTCCGGCCTGCCCGACGACTCCGGGCGGCGCGAGGACTACGGCTGGCAGCAGCAGCGGCTCGGCGGTTTCCCCGAGCGCGACCCCTATGCCACGCCCTCCCACCTCCAGCAGCACGGCAGGCCGGGTCCCGGCGACTATCGGTCGCAGAACGACGACTACCGGTCACAGAGTGACGACTACCGCTCGCAGAGCGATGACTACCGCTCGCAGAGCGGTGAGGACTACCGCCGGCAGGGCACCGACCGCCCGCACTCCGATGCTCCGCGTCCGTACGAGCAGTCCCCGCAGCACCGTGACACCGAGGGGCACCAGCCGGGCGGCCACGGCCGGCACGCGGCACCCGGCGGCCCCGGCAGCAGCCTGCCCGCGCCCAGCGGCGCGCCGGGCCCGCTCGCCGCGCAGCCCGCGCCGGCCACCGGCCCCGGAGAGCCCACCGCGCGGCTGAACCCGAAGTACCTCTTCGACACCTTCGTCATCGGCGCGTCCAACCGCTTCGCGCACGCCGCTGCGGTCGCCGTCGCCGAGGCCCCGGCCAAGGCGTACAACCCGCTGTTCATCTACGGCGAGTCCGGGCTCGGCAAGACGCACCTGCTGCACGCGATCGGCCACTACGCCCGCAGCCTGTACCCGGGCACCCGGGTCAGATACGTGAGCTCGGAGGAGTTCACCAACGAGTTCATCAACTCCATCCGCGACGGCAAGGCGGACGCGTTCCGCAAGCGCTACCGCGACATGGACATCCTGCTGGTCGACGACATCCAGTTCCTGGCGAGCAAGGAGTCGACGCAGGAGGAGTTCTTCCACACCTTCAACACGCTGCACAACGCCAACAAGCAGATCGTGCTCTCCAGTGACCGGCCGCCCAAGCAGCTGGTGACCCTGGAGGACCGGCTGCGCAACCGCTTCGAGTGGGGCCTGATCACGGACGTCCAGCCGCCCGAGCTGGAGACCCGTATCGCGATCCTCCGCAAGAAGGCGGTGCAGGAGCAGCTGAACGCGCCGCCGGAGGTGCTGGAGTTCATCGCCTCCCGGATCTCGCGGAACATCCGCGAGCTGGAGGGCGCGCTGATCCGGGTCACCGCCTTCGCCTCGCTCAACCGGCAGCCGGTGGACCTCGGCCTCACCGAGATCGTGCTGAAGGACCTGATCCCCGGCGGCGAGGACGCGGCCCCCGAGATCACCGCCACGGCGATCATGGCGGCCACCGCCGACTACTTCGGGCTGACGGTGGAGGACCTGTGCGGCTCCTCACGCAGCCGGGTGCTGGTGACCGCGCGGCAGATCGCCATGTACCTGTGCCGTGAGCTGACCGACCTGTCGCTGCCGAAGATCGGCGGCCACTTCGGCGGCCGCGACCACACCACCGTCATGCACGCGGACCGGAAGATCCGCGCGCTGATGGCCGAGCGCCGCTCCATCTACAACCAGGTGACCGAGCTGACGAACCGCATCAAGAACGGCTGAGGCGCGCGGCGCCGGCCGCAGGCGCGCCCAGGGCGCTCCGGGACGAACTCCCGGGGCGCCCTTCTTCTTTGAGCGGCCCTCAGGCGGTCCTGAACGGCTCTCAGAAGGTCCCGTGACCGCGGCCGGCTTGTGTGAGCGGCTCTCAGAGGGATCTCGTGGCCGCCGCCGACAGGACGTCAGGAGGCCGTACCGCGCGTCCCCCGAGCCCCTGAAAGGTGTCCCCACGCTGTGGAACGGACCGGCCGGCCGCTCATGAACTCCCCGCCGCTGTTCGATTTCTGACGAGGACACGGCTTCCCTCCACAGATTGGGCGAGAATCTTCCTTCCACACCCTGGGGACTGGAGAGTTATCCCGACCGCGTCCACAAGCAGTCCGCCCACCAGTAGATCACCCCAGGTCAGCGGGGTGTGGATTTGCGGACAACTCTTATCCACAGGGTGTGGACGAGGTGGTCTTCCCCAGGCTGCGCACACGACTGTCCACCGGCCGCCCACAGGGAAAGCGATGTTGTGCACACCCCGTCCACACCGCTGTCCACTGTTCGGCAAGGCGACACCACCGCTCACCGGCTCGAGTGAAAGCGGTCACACCAAAGTGCCGGGTTGGGCTGTGGGGAACCTGGGTAAAACTGGGGATGGCACTGGGGAGAAACCGCCCTCCCCTGTGCATCGGGTGTGCACAACCCGCGGTGGTCCACAGAGACGCCCCGTTGTCCACGGCTGCGCCCACAGCCGCCCGTGGACAAAAAACCGGCTTTGACCTGCGCGAAAGCAGTTGTCCACGGTTTCCACAGGGCCTACTACTACGACCACGGATATCTAGCGGGGAACTCGTTTCGAATCGGGTGCTGTGCACAACTTGGGGACCGGACCTCTCCGAGCTCTCGTCCCGACTTGACCCCGAGCCGCACGGGCTGTCGGTGGCGTGCGTCAGACTGGTCTCCGGCAACCCAGCCGACGACGAAGGCCAGCAGGGCGAGAGCCAGCAACAGCAGGAGGCGGTTTCCGGTGAAGATCCGGGTGGAGCGCGATGTACTCGCGGAGGCAGTGGCCTGGGCGGCCAAGAGCCTCCCGGCCCGTCCGCCGGTGCCCGTCCTCGCGGGCCTCCTCCTGAAGGCGGAGGACGGCTCCCTGAGCCTCTCCGGCTTCGACTACGAGGTCTCGGCGCGGGTCTCGGTGGAGGCGGAGACCGAGGAGGAGGGCACGGTCCTCGTCTCCGGCCGGCTGCTCGCCGACATCTGCCGCGCCCTGCCGAACCGCCCGGTGGAGATCTCCACAGACGGTGTACGCGTGACCGTCGTCTGCGGCTCCTCGCGGTTCACCCTCCACACCCTTCCTGTGGAGGAGTACCCGGCGCTGCCCCAGATGCCCACCGCCACCGGCACCGTGCCCGGTGAGGTCTTCGCCGCCGCGGCCGCCCAGGTCGCCATCGCCGCCGGCCGTGACGACACCCTCCCGGTGCTCACCGGTGTCCGCATCGAGATCGAGGGCGACACCGTCACGCTCGCCTCGACCGACCGTTACCGCTTCGCGGTCCGCGAGTTCCTGTGGAAGCCGGAGAGCCCGGACGCGTCCGCGGTCGCGCTGGTGCCCGCCAAGACGCTGCTGGACACCGCCAAGTCGCTGAGCAGCGGCGACACCGTCACGCTGGCGCTCTCGGGCTCCGGCGCCGGTGAGGGCCTGATCGGCTTCGAGGGCGCGGGCCGCCGTACGACGACCCGCCTGCTGGAAGGCGACCTGCCGAAGTACCGCACGCTCTTCCCGACCGAGTTCAACTCCGTCGCGGTGATCGAGACGGCCCCCTTCGTCGAGGCCGTCAAGCGTGTGGCGCTGGTCGCTGAGCGGAACACCCCGGTGCGGCTCAGCTTCGAGCAGGGCGTGCTGATCCTGGAGGCCGGCTCCAGCGACGATGCACAGGCTGTGGAGCGCGTCGACGCGCAGCTCGACGGCGACGACATCTCGATCGCCTTCAACCCCGGCTTCCTGCTGGAGGGCCTGTCCGCGATCGACTCGCCGGTGGCCCAGCTGTCGTTCACGACGTCCACCAAGCCCGCGCTGCTGAGCGGCAAGCCCGCCGCCGACGCCGAGGCGGACGACGCGTACAAGTACCTGATCATGCCGGTGCGCCTGTCGGGCTGAGCTGCGCGGCGCACCGGCCGGGAGCGCGAGGGTCGCCCCTCGCAGGACCGCGGTATGCCGGTGCGCCTGTCGGGCTGAGCCCGTCTCGCCGGTGCCCCCGGGCCGTGCCGCGCGGCCGTGCGGACCCGCTCCGTACGGCCGCCCGGATGACGCGGTTGACCTGCGGCTTATGAGCGGCTGAGCCCACAGCTGTGCACGCAGCTTCGGGCGTAGGCTCGTTGTAGGTCAGGTACAAGGGCAACGACTATGTGCAAAGAGGGTCTCTGATGGAGCTCGGTCTCGTCGGTCTCGGCAAGATGGGCGGCAACATGCGCGAGCGCATCCGCCGCGCCGGCCACACGGTCATCGGTTACGACCGCAATCCCGACCTCGCGGATGTGTCCAGTCTCAAGGAGATGGTGGACCGGCTGCAGGGTCCGCGGGTCGTGTGGGTCATGGTGCCGGCCGGCGCCGCCACCCAGGCGACGATCGATGAGCTCGGTGAGCTGCTGTCCGAGGGCGACATCGTCGTCGACGGCGGCAACAGCCGGTGGACGGACGACGAGAAGCACGCCGAGGAGCTGCGCGCCAAGGGCATCGGCTTCGTCGACTGCGGCGTCTCCGGTGGTGTCTGGGGCCTGGAGAACGGCTACGCGCTGATGTACGGCGGCGACGCCGAGGACGTGGCGAAGGTCCAGCCGATCTTCGACGCGCTGAAGCCGGAGGGCGACTTCGGTTCGGTGCACGCCGGCAAGGTCGGCGCGGGCCACTTCGCGAAGATGGTCCACAACGGCATCGAGTACGCGATGATGCAGGCCTACGCCGAGGGCTGGGAGCTGCTGGAGAAGGTCGACTCCGTCACGGACGTGCGCGAGGTCTTCCGCTCCTGGCAGGAGGGCACGGTCATCCGCTCCTGGCTGCTGGACCTGGCGGTCAACGCGCTGGACGACGACGAGCACCTGGAGAAGCTGCGCGGTTACGCGGCCGACTCCGGTGAGGGCCGCTGGACGGTCGAGGCCGCGATCGACAACGCGGTGCCGCTGCCGGCGATCACCGCGTCGCTGTTCGCGCGGTTCTCCTCGCGTCAGGACGACTCGCCGCAGATGAAGATGATCGCCGCGCTGCGGAACCAGTTCGGCGGCCACGCGGTCGAGAACAAGAAGTAAGCAGACCGGGCTTCCGGGGCAGGCGTCCCGGAAGCCCGCAGCAGTACCACGCCGGGGGAGGTCGGCGCCCGTCATGCATGTCGCGCATCTGTCGCTCGCCGACTTCCGCTCGTACGCCCGGGTCGAGGTCCCGCTCGATCCGGGCGTCACCGCCTTCGTCGGACCCAACGGCCAGGGCAAGACCAACCTCGTCGAGGCGGTCGGCTACCTCGCCACCCTCGGCAGCCACCGGGTCTCCTCCGACGCGCCGCTGGTCCGCATGGGCGCGGAGCGGGCGATCGTACGGGCCCAGGTGGTGCAGGGCGACCGGCAGCAGCTGATCGAGCTGGAGCTGAACCCGGGCAAGGCCAACCGGGCCAGGATCAACAGGTCGTCGCAGGTCAGGCCGCGTGACGTGCTCGGCATCGTGCGTACGGTCCTGTTCGCTCCGGAGGACCTGGCCCTGGTGAAGGGCGACCCGGGCGAGCGGCGGCGCTTCCTCGACGAGCTGATCACCGCGCGATCGCCGCGGATGGCGGGCGTGCGTTCCGACTACGACCGCGTGCTGAAGCAGCGGAACACCCTGCTCAAGAGCGCGGCGCTGGCGCGCCGGCACGGCGGCCGGAAGATGGACCTCTCCACGCTGGACGTGTGGGACCAGCACCTGGCGCGCGCGGGTGCCGAGCTGCTGGCACAGCGGCTGGACCTGATCGCGACGCTCGAGCCGCTGGCGGACAAGGCGTACGAGCAGCTGGCGCCGGGCGGCGGCCCGGTCGCGCTGGAGTACCGGGGCTCGGTAGGTGAGCGGCTGGCCGAGGCGTCGAACCGCGAGGAGCTGTACGGGCTGCTCATGGAGGCGCTGGGCGAGGCCCGGAAGAACGAGATCGAGCGGGGCGTGACCCTGGTCGGCCCGCACCGCGACGACCTGGTCCTCAAGCTGGGGCGGCTGCCCGCGAAGGGGTACGCGAGCCACGGCGAGTCCTGGTCGTACGCGCTGGCGCTGCGGCTGGCCTCGTACGACCTGCTCAGGGCCGAGGGCAATGAGCCGGTCCTCGTACTGGACGACGTCTTCGCCGAGCTGGACGCGCGCCGGCGGGAGCGGCTGGCGGAGCTGGTGGCGCCGGGCGAGCAGGTGCTGGTGACGGCGGCGGTGGACGACGATGTGCCGGGCGTGCTGGCGGGGGCGCGGTTCGCGGTCTCCGAGGGCGTCGCGGAGAAGGTGTCGTAAGTGAGCGAGCAATCCGGTCCACAGGACGCGCCGGGGCCCGAGCAGCCCCGGCCGCCGGAGCTGTCCGGCATCGACCTGGCGCGGCAGGCGCTGGTGGCCGCCAAGGAGCAGGCCCGGGCGCGTGGCGCTGCGGCGCAGCAGAAGAAGCAGGCCAGACGGGGCGGCGGCCTGAGGTCCGGGGCCCGTGCCGACGGGCGGGACCCGCTGCCGCTGGGTGCGGCGATCAACCGTCTGATCACCGAGCGCGGCTGGGAGACGCCCGCCGCGGTCGGCGGGGTGATGGGGCGCTGGCCGCAGCTGGTGGGCCAGGAGGTGGCGCAGCACTGCGAGCCTCAGAAGTACGACGAGGACGCGCGGGTGCTGACGGTGCAGTGCGACTCGACGGCATGGGCGACGCAGCTGCGGCTGCTGGCGCCGACGCTCGTGGCCCGGCTGAACGAGGACCTGGGGCACGGGTCCGTGAAAATGATCAAGGTACTGGGTCCGGGCGGCCCGCCCCGGCGGTACGGCTCGCTGCGGGCTCCGGGCAGCAGGGGCCCGGGGGACACCTACGGCTGATCCGCGCATGCGGGGCCGAAGTCGTCTGTTTCACGTGAAACCAGGGTCCTGGCCGGGGGCTGGTTCGGGCGTGAATGTCCGGGATGCTCGGGTGTGACAGAAGAGACTCCGCTCACGGTAGTCGGAGGTTGACAGCCCGAAGCGCTGAGGGCCGGTGTGAGCGCCCTGGGGGCCCGCTCCAGATATGGGGAGTCGGCGGACGTCAGTTCAGGGCGGCACGTGAGGACTCAGGCGCCCGCAAACCCCCATGAGTGTCGGCGCTACCGGTAGACTGGTAGCAATCCCGCCCACTCGCGGAACATGTCGAACGACGCAGCCGCTCCTGACCGGCACGGGGCCTCCCCGCCGGCGGCAGGAGAAGGCTCGTGCCTGTGCCAGAAAGGGCGCTTCGTGGCCGACTCCGGCGACCTCAACGAGAACATCACGGCTTCTACCGAAGAGGGGGTTTCTTCTGCCGGCGCCAGTGGCGGCTCCTCGGAAGAGAAGTCGTACGACGCCAGTGCGATCACTGTCCTTGAGGGCCTGGACGCGGTTCGCAAGCGACCGGGTATGTACATCGGCTCCACCGGTGAACGCGGCCTGCACCACCTGGTGCAGGAGGTCGTCGACAACTCCGTCGACGAAGCGATGGCCGGCCACGCCGACACCATCGACGTGACGATCCTGCCCGACGGCGGGGTCCGCGTGGTGGACAACGGCCGCGGTATCCCGGTGGGCATCATCCCCTCGGAGGGGAAGCCGGCCGTCGAGGTCGTGCTCACCGTCCTGCACGCGGGCGGCAAGTTCGGCGGCGGCGGTTACGCGGTCTCCGGTGGTCTGCACGGCGTCGGCGTCTCCGTCGTCAACGCGCTGTCCACGAAGGTCGCCGTCGAGGTCAAGACGGACGGCTACCGCTGGACGCAGGACTACAAGCAGGGTGTGCCGACCGCGCCGCTGGCCCGTAACGAGGCCACGGACGAGACCGGCACGTCGGTGACCTTCTGGGCCGACGGCGACATCTTCGAGACGACCGAGTACAGCTTCGAGACGCTGTCCCGGCGCTTCCAGGAGATGGCCTTCCTCAACAAGGGCCTCACCATCCGGCTCACCGACGAGCGCGAGGCGCACGTCGACGAGGACGGTAAGCCGCTCTCCGTCACGTACCACTACGAAGGCGGCCTCGTCGACTTCGTGAAGTACCTGAACTCCCGCAAGGGCGAGACGGTCCACCCCACGGTCATCGACATCGAGGCCGAGGACAAGGAGCGGATGCTCTCGGTGGAGATCGCGATGCAGTGGAACACCCAGTACACCGAGGGTGTCTACAGCTTCGCGAACACCATCCACACCCACGAGGGCGGTACCCACGAAGAGGGCTTCCGCGCCGCGCTGACGGGCCTGATCAACCGGTACGCGCGCGACCGCAAGCTGCTGCGCGAGAAGGACGACAACCTCACCGGTGAGGACATCCGCGAGGGCCTGACGGCGATCATCTCCGTCAAGCTCGGCGAGCCGCAGTTCGAGGGCCAGACCAAGACCAAGCTGGGCAACACCGAGGCCAAGACCTTCGTGCAGAAGGTCGTCCACGAGCACCTCACGGACTGGCTGGACCGGAACCCCAACGAGGCAGCGGACATCATCCGCAAGGGCATCCAGGCCGCCACGGCCCGCGTCGCAGCCCGCAAGGCGCGCGACCTGACCCGCCGCAAGGGCCTGCTGGAGACCGCGTCGCTGCCGGGCAAGCTCAGCGACTGCCAGTCCAACGACCCCACCAAGTGCGAGATCTTCATCGTCGAGGGTGACTCCGCGGGCGGCTCGGCCAAGTCCGGCCGTAACCCCGAGTACCAGGCGATCCTCCCGATCCGCGGCAAGATCCTGAACGTCGAGAAGGCCAGGGTCGACAAGATCCTGCAGAACCAGGAAGTCCAGGCGCTCATCTCGGCCTTCGGCACGGGCGTGCACGAGGACTTCGACATCGAGAAGCTCCGCTATCACAAGATCATCCTGATGGCGGACGCCGACGTCGACGGCCAGCACATCAACACCCTGCTGCTCACCTTCCTCTTCCGCTTCATGCGGCCGCTGGTGGAGGCCGGGCACGTCTACCTCTCGCGCCCCCCGCTGTACAAGATCAAGTGGGGCCGGGACGACTTCGAGTACGCCTACTCCGACCGCGAGCGCGACGCCCTCATCGAGATGGGCAAGCAGGCCGGCAAGCGCATCAAGGACGACTCGGTCCAGCGCTTCAAGGGTCTGGGCGAGATGAACGCCGAAGAGCTGCGCGTGACGACCATGGACACCGACCACCGGGTGCTCGGACAGGTGTCGCTGGACGACGCCGCCCGCGCCGACGACCTGTTCTCCGTGCTCATGGGCGAGGACGTCGAAGCCCGTCGCTCCTTCATCCAGCGCAACGCCAAGGACGTCCGCTTCCTCGACATCTGAGCCCGTCGGCCCGTAACGCAGCCGCAGCTCGAAAGGACTTTGAACAGCAATGGCCGACGAGAACCCCCCTGTGACCCCGGACGGCGTGACCGCCGAGGGCGCGCCCGCCGCCATCGAGGGCGTGGGCATGCGCGTCGAGCCCGTCGGGCTCGAGACGGAGATGCAGCGCTCCTACCTCGACTACGCGATGTCCGTCATCGTCTCGCGTGCCCTGCCCGACGTCCGGGACGGCCTCAAGCCGGTGCACCGCCGCGTCCTGTACGCGATGTACGACGGCGGCTACCGCCCCGAGAAGGGCTTCTACAAGTGCGCCCGTGTCGTCGGTGACGTCATGGGTAACTACCACCCGCACGGCGACTCCTCGATCTACGACGCGCTGGTCCGCCTCGCGCAGCCGTGGTCGATGCGGATGCCGCTGGTGGACTCCAACGGCAACTTCGGTTCTCCGGGCAACGACCCGGCCGCGGCCATGCGGTACACCGAGTGCAAGATGGCGCCGCTGTCCATGGAGATGGTCCGGGACATCGACGAGGAGACCGTCGACTTCCAGGACAACTACGACGGCCGCAGCCAGGAGCCGACGGTCCTGCCGTCCCGCTTCCCGAACCTGCTGATCAACGGCTCGGCCGGCATCGCGGTCGGCATGGCGACCAACATCCCGCCGCACAACCTCCGCGAGGTCGCGGCCGGCGCCCAGTGGCACCTGGAGCACCCCGAGGCCTCCAACGAGGAGCTGCTGGAAGCCCTGATCGAGCGGATCAAGGGCCCGGACTTCCCGACCGGCGCGCTGGTCGTGGGCCGCAAGGGCATCGAGGAGGCGTACCGCACCGGGCGCGGCTCCATCACGATGCGCGCGGTGGTCGAGGTCGAGGAGATCCAGAACCGCCAGTGCCTGGTGGTCACGGAACTGCCGTACCAGGTCAACCCCGACAACCTCGCGCAGAAGATCGCCGACCTGGTGAAGGACGGCAAGATCGGCGGCATCGCCGACGTCCGCGACGAGACCTCCTCGCGGACCGGCCAGCGCCTGGTCATCGTGCTCAAGCGGGACGCCGTCGCCAAGGTCGTCCTGAACAACCTCTACAAGCACACCGACCTGCAGACGAACTTCGGCGCCAACATGCTGGCGCTGGTCGACGGCGTGCCGCGCACGCTGTCCCTGGACGCGTTCATCCGCCACTGGGTGACGCACCAGATCGAGGTCATCGTCCGCCGGACGAAGTTCCGGCTGCGCAAGGCCGAGGAGCGCGCGCACATCCTGCGCGGTCTGCTCAAGGCCCTGGACGCGATCGACGAGGTCATCGCGCTGATCCGGCGCAGCGACACGGTCGACGTGGCGCGCGAGGGCCTGATGGGCCTGCTGGACATCGACGAGATCCAGGCGAACGCGATCCTGGAGATGCAGCTGCGGCGCCTGGCGGCCCTGGAGCGGCAGAAGATCACCGCCGAGCACGACGAGCTGCAGGCCAAGATCCGCGAGTACAACGCGATCCTGGCCTCCCCCGAGAAGCAGCGGCAGATCGTCAGCGAGGAGCTGACCGCGCTCGTCGAGAAGTACGGCGACGACCGCCGCTCCAAGCTGGTGCCCTTCGAGGGCGACATGTCCATCGAGGACCTGATCGCCGAGGAGGACATCGTCGTCACGATCACCCGTGGCGGCTACGTCAAGCGCACCAAGACCGACGACTACCGCTCGCAGAAGCGCGGCGGCAAGGGCGTCCGCGGCACGAAGCTGAAGGAAGACGACATCGTCGCCCACTTCTTCGTGACCACCACCCACCACTGGCTGCTGTTCTTCACGAACAAGGGCCGGGTCTACCGCGCCAAGGCGTACGAGCTGCCCGACGCGGGCCGGGACGCCCGCGGCCAGCACGTCGCGAACCTCCTCGCCTTCCAGCCGGACGAGCAGATCGCCCAGGTCATGGCGATCCGGGACTACGAGGCCGCGCCGTACCTGGTCCTCGCGACCAAGGCGGGCCTGGTGAAGAAGACTCCGCTGAAGGACTACGACTCGCCGCGCTCCGGCGGTGTCATCGCCATCAACCTGCGCGAGCAGGAGGACGGCTCGGACGACGAGCTGATCGGCGCCCAGATGGTCTCCGGCGAGGACGACCTGTTGCTGATCTCCAAGAAGGCGCAGTCGATCCGCTTCACCGCGACGGACGAGGCGCTGCGCCCGATGGGCCGTGCCACCTCCGGCGTGAAGGGGATGAGCTTCCGCGAGGGCGACGAGCTGCTCTCCATGAACGTGGTGCGGGCGGGGACGTTCGTCTTCACCGCCACCGACGGCGGTTACGCCAAGCGTACGAACGTGGACGAGTACCGGGTCCAGGGCCGCGGCGGCCTGGGTATCAAGGCTGCCAAGATCGTGGAGGATCGGGGTGAGCTGGTCGGCGCGCTGGTGGTCGAGGCGAGCGACGAGATCCTCGCCATCACCCTCAGCGGTGGGGTGATCCGCACGCGGGTCGACGAGGTCAGGGAGACGGGCCGTGACACCATGGGCGTCCAACTGATCAACCTGGGCAAGCGCGATGCCGTCGTCGGTATCGCTCGGAACGCCGAGGCCGGTCGCGAGGCCGAAGAGGTCGACGGGCCGGCGGAGGACGAGCCGGCCGATGACGCGGCGCAGGACCAGGCCCCGGCGGCCGGGGGCGAGGAGCCCGCGGCGGAGTAGCGCGAGGAGTAGGTCGTGAGTGGAGCCACGGGTGCGCAGGCGGACGGACCGGACGACGGGCGGAAGTCCGGGTCCGCGACCGTGACGGACAGCGCCCGTGGCTCCGATACTGGTGACGGGCCCCGCGAGAAGGAGGCCGCCGCCGAGGGGGGAACCGTGACCGACACCAGGCAGCCGCAGCCGGCGGCCCAGCCGCAGCCCGAGCCGCGCCCGCAGGGCGCCGAGGGCCAGCCGTACCGCCCGCCGTCCGCGTACGCCACCGGCGGCGGCAAGCAGGGCCTGCGGGTGCCCCGGCCGGGCGTCCGGACCACCCCGCGTACGCGCAAGGCGCGGCTGCGCGTGGCCCGGGCCGATCCCTGGTCGGTGATGAAGGTCAGCTTCCTGCTGTCCATCGCGCTGGGGCTGTGCACGCTCGTGGCCGTGTCGGTGCTGTGGATGGTGATGGACGCGATGGGCGTCTTCTCCACGGTCGGCGGCACGATCAGCCAGGCCACCAGCTCCGACGGTGGTTCGGGCTTCGACCTGGAGAGCTTCCTGTCGCTGCCGCGGGTGCTGCTGTTCACCGGTGTCATCGCGGCCATCGACGTGGTGCTGGCGACCGCGCTGGCCACGCTCGGCGCCTTCATCTACAACCTCTCGGCCGGCTTCGTGGGCGGTGTGGAGCTCACCCTGGCCGAGGACGAATGACCTGGTGCGGCCCGCCGCCGAGGGGCTTTCGGACCCCGCCCGGTCATCGATTTGGGTCATGGCTCTGAAGTGCGCTAATCTTTCGGTGCAGCCAGCGAGGCGGCAACAAGCCAGGGGCTATAGCTCAGACGGTTAGAGCGCTTCCCTGATAAGGAAGAGGCCACAGGTTCAAGTCCTGTTAGCCCCACCGGCAAGGATCGGCCCGGACGGAGAGTTCTCCGCCCGGGCCGATCCGTTTGTGTTTCTCCGGAGTTGGGGCCGGGCGAGGTCACCGATTGATATCGACCGGTGTGTATCATCGGCCCCCGAAGGTCCCCTACGTCAACGAAAGACGAGGTCGCGCGGTGAAGAAGCTTCTCCTGGTCGCACTGGCCGCCATCGGCGGGCTCCTCGTGTACCGCCAGATCCAGGCGGATCGCGCCGAGCAGGATCTGTGGACGGAGGCGACCGACTCCGTGCCCGCAGGTTCGGGCGTGTGAGCCCCAGTTCCGTACGTACGTGACCCCGGTCGCCGCGCTCGTCGGTGACCGGGGTTTCGTCTGTCCTGGGCCGTTGCGGGACTGTGACCTCCACGGGTTGAGTTTGCTTTAGCACATCACTAGGTTGCTATGGCAAATAGGCCGGGTCGCGGAGGGGAAACGGCACGATGGCACGACGACGCCGCAGGACGGTGGCCGCGCTGACCGGAGGGCTGCTCCTCGCCCTCCCCGGCGCACCGCAGGCCGCCGCCGCACCGCCCGCCACCAGCGGCGGAATGGTCATGGTGCTGGACTCCTCCGGCTCGATGGCCGGGCCGGACGGCGCCGGGCGCACCCGGATCGCCGCGGCCCGCACGGCGGTCGGCACCCTCGCGGACGCGCTGCCCGACGGATTCCCCACCGGCCTGCGCGTCTACGGCGCCGGCAAGGACAGCGGCTGCGACGACACCCGTCTCGTGCGGCCGGTACGCCCGCTGGACCGGGCCGGTCTGAAGAAGGCCGTGGCCGGCGTCGAACCCAAGGGCGACACCCCGATCGGCCTGTCGCTGCGGAAGGCCGCCGCCGACCTCCCGCGGGACGGCGGCCGCCGCACCATCGTGCTCCTCTCCGACGGCGAGGACACCTGCCGGACGCCGCCGCCGTGCGAGGTCGCCGAACAGCTCGGCAGGTCAGGCACCGACCTGCGGATCGACACCATCGGCTTCCAGGTCCGCGGCAGGGCCAGGCAGCAGCTGGAATGCGTCGCGAAGGCGGGCAACGGCCGCTACTACGACGCCCCGGACGCCAGGGCGCTGGCCCGTCAGATGCAGCGCGCGGGCCGGATCTCCGCCGAGGGTTACCACTTGAGGGGGAAGCAGGTGCGGGGCACGCCCGCCCGCTCCGGCGCACCCGCCCTCGCGCCGGGCCAGTACCGGGACACCATCGGCCCCGGCGAGAAGCGCTTCTACGCGGTCCGCCTGGACGGCCGCGCCACCGCCGACTTCTCCGCCACCGCCGTCCCGCACCCCGGCGCCGCCGTCGACACCACCACCGTGCTGCGCACCCAGCTCGCGTACGGCACCGACAGCGTCTGCGAGTCCAGCACCGAGGTGTTCGGCCAGAACGAGGGCGCCACGCCGCTGACTTCGGGCGTCAGCCGCGTCCCGGCGGAGGACGGCAACGGCACCTGCGACAAGGCCGGCCGCTACTGGTTCGTGGTCGAACGGGAGGCCGCCGACGGCTCCGATGCCGCCCGCTGGCCCCTGGAGCTGACGTACCGCAGCGAGCGGCCGCTCGCGAAGGGCGTGACGCCCGCCCGCCCCGCGCCCGCGTACGGCGCGGGCGGCAAGGACGCCCGGCTGCCCGCCGGCGCCCCGAAGGACGTCACCGGAGGCACCGGCTTCAACGACGCCATGGCGATCGGCGAGGGCGTCTGGCGCGACAAGGTCCTGCCCTCGCAGACACTCTGGTACAAGGTCCCGGTCGGCTGGGGCCAGCAGCTGCGCTACGACGTGGAGTTCGCCGACGAGCCCACCGTGACGGGGTACGGCGCGCGGACCTCCTACGGCGCCACCCAGGTCTACACCCCGGCGCGGCAGCCCGTCGGCGGCGGGACGGGTGAGTTCACCCCGCAGACGCCCTACAACGGGCGGCCCGCCTCGCTGCACATGGGGACCGTGCCGGTCAGCTGGGCCAACCGCTACGAGACCAACCCCAACGTCGTGCCCGTGCACCGGAACGGCGACTTCTACCTCGCCGTCACCCTCGGTGCCAAGGCTGCGGAGATCGCGGACAATCCGCGGATCGGCGTGGTCCTGCGGGTGGCCGTGCTGGGCCGCGCCAGGAGCGGCCCGCAGGCGCACGCGGCCGTACCGAACGATTCCGCGTCCCCGGCGGACAGCGGCCGGGCCGCCGGTGGAGGATGGACCGCGCGCCCCGTGATCGCGTCCGCCGGCCTCGGTGTGGGAGCCCTCCTCCTGGCCGGCCTCGCGGTGGCGTACGTCAGGGGCCGTGCCAGGCAGCGCGGTACCGGTTCGGGATCGGGACGATGAGGGGGAGTACGTGGTGACGCGGCGCACGATCAGGAGGGGGCTGGCCGGCCCGCTGGCCTTCGGCGTACTGGCGCTGTTCCCGGGGGCGGCCGGGGCCGCCACGCCGCCCACGTACGCGCCCGCTCCGGATGCCGAGGAGGTCAAGGGCACGTCCAGCACGTTCGACGCCCCGAAGATCGCCCCCGGGCTCTACACCGACTCGCTCGAACGCGGCGAGGAGAAGCGCTACCAGCTCACCCTGGACGGCAGGACCACCGCGTACGTCTCGGCGGTGGCCGCGCCCCCGCCCGGCACGGAGGTCGAGGACTACACCGACGGGCTGACCGTGTCCGTCCAGGACAGCAGCGGCACGACCTGCGGCAGCGACGGTGACGTGCGGTACCGGGGCGGCAGGACGGCGTACCCGCTCGCCGCCTACGCCGCCCGCCGGATCGGCAACGACCTGTCGGAGTGCCAGCACGCCGGCCCGTACTACGTGGTGGTGAAGCGCTCCGGGCAGGCCACGGCGGCGTCCGACCGCTGGCCGGTCGAGCTGCGCTACATGACCGAGCCCGCCCTCAAGGGCCCCGCGCCCGGAGAGCCGGGAGAGGGCAGCTGGAGCAGCGCCACGCCCGCGGCCCCCACGGGCGGCGCGAAGAAGTCCGTCCGGGGCGGCACCGGCTTCAACGACGCTGCCTCCGTGGGCAAGGGGCAGTGGACGGACCGCATCCTGCCCGGCGAGACCCGCTTCTACCGGGTGCCGGTGGACTGGGGGCAGCAGCTGAACGTGAGCGCCGAACTCCCCAGCAGCCGGCGGAAGGAGGGCGTGGGCGTCTCCACCTTCGTGGCGAACGCCTTCGGCCTGACCGCGTACAACCCGGCGCGCGGCCTGGTCAGCGCCGGGGACTTCGTGTCGTACGAGGGCAAGCAGACGGAGGCGCGGCTCTTCACCGCGCCGGTGAACTACGGCAACCGCCTCAGCGACGACGAGGCCGTCAGTCCGATGCGCTTCGCCGGCTGGTACTACCTGGAGGTCTCGCTCAACCCGGACGCCGCGAAGTTCTTCAAGAAGGGCGCCGACCTCACGCTGCGGGTGGACCTCAAGGGCGCGGCGAAGCCCGGCCCCCAGTACGCGCAGCCGGCCGCTGACTTCTCCGTCACGCCCGAGGACCGGGAGCTGGCCGCGACGGGCCGCACGGCCACCGAGGCGGAGCACGCGGGGCACCTGCGGACGGTCGGGTTCACCGGCATCGGCGTCGGCGCGCTGCTGCTCGCCGGGCTCGGCGGCTGGACGGTGGCCGCGCGGCGCAGGGCCGCGGCGGGCGCCACGGCGGTCACCGGGCCGGCCGCCGGCGCTCCGGCCGGTCGGGGCGGCCGGGCAGCCGGTCAACAGCCGTACGACGGCCGGAGCGGCTCTCAGAACGCCGGACAGGAGTTCGGGCGGCCCCGGTAGCCCCGGCGGGCTCCGGAGGCCCTGGCGGGCCTTCTGCGGCCTTCCAGGGCCCGGCTGCGGTCTTCCGGGCGAGCCGGGGTGCCTGGCGGGCCGTGTTCTCCCAGACCCGGCACGGGCCGTGCACAGGGCGTCAGCCGGCGGTCAGCGCCCAGACCCCCACGGCGATGCACAGCAGCGCGACGACCAGCACCGGCACCGCGACCTTGGCGGGCGGCCCGGGGCGCACCGGCCCGGCGGCAGGCGTGTCCGGTTCCGCGGGCGCCGGCGCCTGAGCGGGCACCCGCGGCCCGTCCACCGTGTACGGGCGGGTCAGGGGCAGGTCCCCGCCCACCGCCGCGGTCGGCTCGTACGGCCTCTGGTGCGGCGCGGGCGGCGGCGTACCGGGTGACGGCTGCGCGTCCCCCGTAGCGGCGGGGAAGCCGTACCCCGAGGGCGACGCGCCCGGCGCACCACCGGGGAAGCCGGGGCCGGACGGGGCCGGGCCGGGCGCCGGCGCCGCGTGCGGCACCGGGGCGGACGGCGTCGGAGGGCCCTGCGGGACGGGCGGCGCCGGCGGGAAGCCGCCCGTGCCCGGCGCCGGGGGGCCGGTGAGGTCGCCGCCGCGCGGGCCGCCGGTCGGTCCGTCGGGCCCGTATCCGGCCGGCAGCGGCCCGATGTGGTCGAAGACCTCGACGATCTCGTCCTCGACCGTCTCCTCGGGCAGCAGCTCCACGGCCGACAGCAGCGCCTTGCGTGCCCCGTTGGCCGTCTTGAACCGGCTCTCCGGGTCCGGCTGCAGCAGCGCGGCCAGCACCTGCCACAGCGGCTCGGGCACGTCCTCGGGCGCACCGGGCACCCCGTACTGCACGAAGCGGTCGACCAGCGCCTGCGCGTCCGGCTTGCTGCCGGTCAGCAGGAACAGGGCCAGCAGGCCGACCGCGAACAGGTCGGCGGGGAAGTCCGGCTCCGCGCCGAGCAGTTGCTCCGGCGCGAAGTAACCGGGCGTCCCGACCACGTAATTGGTGTCGGTCAGCCGCGGCTCGCCCTTGCGCATCGCGATGCCGAAGTCGGACACCCGCACGTGCGGACGGCCGGTGCCGGTGGCCTCCAGCAGGATGTTCGCGGGCTTGATGTCCCGGTGGACTACGCCCTCGGCGTGCACGGCGTCCAGCCCCGAGAGCACCTGGTCCAGCAGCAGGCACGCGTAGCGCGGCGGCAGCGGGCCGTAGTCGCCGACCAGGTGGGCCAGCGAACCGCCGTTGACCAGGTCCATGGTGAACAGGACCTTGTCGTCGTCGGCGGCCCAGCTGGCCGGCGCGAGCACGTGCGGATGGTCGATGCGCAGCGCCTGTTCGCGCACGAAGCGCAGCAGCGTGTGCGCGTCGCTCTGCTGCAGCACCTTGGCCGCGACGTACCGCCGGCGCCGCTGGTCCCAGGCGCGCCACACGGCGCCCACCCCGCCCCGCCCGATCGGGTCGATGAGCTCGTACCTGCCGGCGAAGACCTCACCCATGGCGCCGCGTCCGCTCCCTCACCGCATGTGTGGCTAGTTCTGGTGCGCTTCGTAATGGGCCACCGCGTCCGCGGTCCGGCCCGCTCCGTAGACCCGCAGGAACTCTGCCAGTTCGGGATGGCTGACGGCGAGGGAGTCGGCCGCCTCGATGATGTCGCCGGCCGCGGCCACCGACCGCAGCAGCGACTGGATCTCGCGCACGACACGCCGGACGGTGGTGGCGCCCGTCGTGGAGGTCTGAGTGGTGTTGTTCAGCACCGAGCCGCCCGCCGTCTTCTTGATCTCGTCCATCCGGTCGGTGGCCTCGGCGGCGCTGACGCTGCCGTCGGCGACCTGGCTCGCCAGCTCCTGCAGGGCCTGGACGCGCTGCACCACGGCAGGGTTGCCGATCTTCGCGCGCTGGCCGCTCATCAGCTGCGACAGCATGGGGGCCGAGAGTCCGAGCACGGCGGCGAGACGGGCCTGATTGAGGCCGAGATCGTCGATGAGACGGCGGAAGAGCGCCCCGAGGGGCTCCCCGTACCAACTGCGCTGCAGCTCCCGAGCGCGCGCGGTGGCTTCCTGCTGTGCTGCGTCCATTGCGTCTCCCCTTCGCTTCGCTGCCGCGAATCTCGCGAAGCATCCTACGGAGAGCGACCGTCCGGAGCGATACCCGGTCGGGAAAGCGGTCGGGTACCGGGTACTCTGGTGCCCGACGGGGCCTTAGCTCAGTTGGTAGAGCGCTGTCTTTGCATGGCAGATGTCAGGGGTTCGACTCCCCTAGGCTCCACAGAAGAAGCCCTCCGAACTGCGGAAACGCGTTCGGAGGGCTTTCTGCTGCGGCGACGGTGCCGCGATCCTGCGCCGCTTACGGGCGGCCGTGGCGCTCGTCCGCCTCGGATTCCGCCTGCTTCGCCTGGACCTCGGGGTCCAGGACCGCGCCGGGGCTGCCGTCCACGGCACTCAGCGAGGTGCGCTCGCCGACCTCGGTCGCGGCGGGCGGCTCGACCAGCCAGTCGGGGTTGGCCTGCTTGTCCCACCACTTCCACGCGGCGTAGGCGCCGCCGGCGAGCAGGCCGAGCAGGGTGAGCCGCTTGACGGCCTTGCCGGTCCGCGCCCGGCGGCGGTGCTTCTTGGCGAGCTTCTCGATCTCGGCCGCCGTGACCTGCCCGCGCAGCGCCGCCAGCGCGGCGGCACCACGCAGCACGGCTTCCTCGCGCGCCGGCTCGGCCGCCGCGCGGGCGCTGCGCACGGCCTTCTCCACACGCGGCGCGGTGTAGTCGGTGGCCTGCCGGGCCGCCTTGCGGGTGCGGGCGGCGGCCTTGGTCGCGGCGGCGTCCACCTTCGGGGGCAGCGCGCCGCGCGCGTGCTCCAGGCGGGGCTGCAGCCGCACGTCGTACTGGTGCCGGGCCTGCTGGGCGGCCTCGGTCACCTTGGGGGCCAGTTTGGTACGCGCCTCGTGCGTGAGGTGCACGGCGGTGTCCTTGGCCGTACCGGCATACGGAGCCACCACCTCCGCGGCGTGCCGCACGCTCTCCTTGGCCGTGCCGGTCGCGGCGCGCACGCTGTCCTTGCGGGTCACGGGATCCTCCTCATCGGTGGCGTGTCCGGGCTCGGGGGCGCTTGCCCACGTCTGCTGTCTGTCGCCTCTCCGCCCGCTTGCAGATCATGCCTGCGCAGCGGACGTACGGCATGCGCTGGCGGGCATCCGGGTCAATGCGGACTTGGGCGCCTTGGGATGACAATGCCACGGTTCGGCGCGGCGCGCGCCGCTTAGACGGCTTCCGGCCGCGCCATCGCGATTCGGCGGTTTCTCGCCCCCTGTCTGGTTTTGCTTCTCGTCCGGCCGGTTCCGCCGGATGACCGGCGTCCGACCGGAATGTACGGGTCCCCGCTGACGGGCGCGGGAAACGTCGGGAAGGGGGGAAATCAGTGCGAAGACCGGTCGTCAGGTGGCGCGCGGGGGACGGGCGCGGCCGTTCGTGCGAGGATCGGGAACCGTCAGTGAAGACTTATGGAAGGTAGATCGTGGCTGAGCAGCTCTACGCCACCCTGAAGACCAACCAGGGCGACATCGAACTTCGGCTCCTGCCGAACCACGCCCCGAAGACGGTCAAGAACTTCGTCGAGCTCGCCAAGGGCGAGCGCGAGTGGATCAACCCGGCGACCGGCCAGAAGTCGACGGACAAGCTGTACGACGGCACCATCTTCCACCGGGTGATCAGCGGCTTCATGCTCCAGGGCGGCGACCCGCTGGGCAACGGCACCGGCGGTCCGGGCTACGAGTTCGCCGACGAGTTCCACCCCGACCTGGTGTTCGACCGTCCGTACCTGCTGGCCATGGCCAACGCCGGCCCGGGCACCAACGGCTCGCAGTTCTTCATCACGGTGGCGCCGACCGCGTGGCTGACCGGCAAGCACACCATCTTCGGCGAGGTCTCCAACGAGGAGAGCAAGAAGGTCGTGGACGCCATCGCCACCACCCAGACGAACCCGCGCACCGACCGTCCGGTGAACGACATCGTCATCGAGCAGGTCGTCGTCGAGACCCGCTGAGCCCGCGCAGCGCCGGCCCCGCCGGTCACCCCTGCCCGCGGCGGACCGCGGGCGGCGTGGAACCATGACGCCCCGCCCGGTCGTAGACCAGGCGGGGCGCGCAGCGTGCGGGAGCCGCGGGCCAGGAGAACGAGGGGTAGCGATGGAGCAGGCGCCAGGCAGTCCGCAGGAACCGCGGGAGGCCCGCGGCGGAAACGGTTCGCCGGACGGCGGGGCCGTCGCGCCCGGCTGTTACCGCCACCCCGACCGGTCCACCGGCATCACCTGCACCCGCTGCGAACGCCCGATCTGCCCGGAGTGCATGGTCAGCGCCTCGGTCGGCTTCCACTGCCCGGAGTGCGTACGCGGCGGCAGCGGCACCGGCCACGCGCCCGGCGCGAACCGGCCGCGCACGGTCGCCGGCGGCACGCTGACCGCCGACCCGCGGCTGCTCACCAAGATCCTCATTGGCGTCAACGTCGCGGTCTTCGTCGCCGCGATGGTGGTCGGCGACCGGTTCGTGAACGCCCTCGACCTGGTCGGCTGGGCCTTCGACCCCGGTGCGCTGCACGTGGTCGGCGTCGCGCACGGCGAGTGGTACCGCCTGGTCACCGCCATGTTCCTGCATCAGCAGGTCATGCACATCGGCTTCAACATGCTGTCGCTGTGGTGGCTGGGGCCGCCGCTGGAGGCGGCGCTCGGCCGGGTCCGCTTCCTGGCGCTGTACTTCCTCGCCGGGCTGGGCGGCAGCGCCCTGTCGTACCTGCTCGCCGCGCAGAACCAGCCCTCGCTGGGCGCCTCCGGCGCGATCTTCGGCCTGCTGGGCGCCACGGCGGTGCTGCTGCGCCGGCTGAACTACGACATGAAGCCGGTGCTGATCCTGCTCGGCCTCAACCTCGCCTTCACGTTCCTGTGGCCGAACATCGCCTGGCAGGCCCATGTGGGCGGCCTGGTGATGGGCGCGGGGGTGACGTACGCGATGGTGCACGCGCCCCGCGGCCGCCGGACGCTCGTCCAGGCCGGTGCCTGCGTGGTGGCGCTGCTGGTGATCGTCGCGGTGGTGTGGTTCCGCACGTCCCAGCTCACCGGCTGACGCCCGCCCGGTCCGCCCCCGGATCTTCGAGTCGCACGCACACCAGGGGGCACCAGTATCCCCACAGGCCGCGCCGGAGCGGGCCGGGGAGTGACCGACCGTTCACTTGTCCACAGCTTGTGTCGGCCCCTGTGCGCACGGTGCAGGATCCCGGCAAGGGGGGCCGCTGCAGGGACGTTTTCGCAGTACAGACAAGGGAAGCCGGCCCACCGGAGGTCCTCGCCCCCGGTGTGACCGGTGTCAACCCCACAGGGGTTATCCACAGATCTTCTGAAGTTTTCCCCGGCTGTGGATAACCGTGTGGATGGTCTTGGGCACAGCTTGCGTTCAGCGGGGGACATCAGGCCGGAAAATCCGTCCGGATCACCGGCCCGGGAGCGCCGCCCCGGCTACTTCCACTGCGTGGAGACGCCGAAGCCCACCGCGATGAAGCCGAAGCCGGCCACGATGTTCCAGTTCCCCATCGCCTTGACCGGCAGATCGCCCTCGGTCACGTAGAAGCACACGATCCAGGCCAGCCCGATCATGAACATCGCCAGCATCAGCGGCGCCACCCAGCCCCGACCGGAGTTCAGCTTGATCGAACTGCTCTGCTTCGCCGGCGGCGGCGTGAAGTCGTCCTTCTTGCGGATCCGTGACTTCGGCACGAGGAACTCTCCTGTCGATGCGCTGCGTGACCGCGCGGTGTACAAGGCTGGCGCCGGGCGGACGTCGGGGATCCAGTGCTCCCCCCGGGCGTCCGTTAGCGTAGTGCTTCCGCGGCGTCGTAAGGAGTAAGGGTACGTTGAGCACATCCGCTGACTCCCGCGGCCGCCTCTCGCGTTTGCGGCTGCGCCCCGTACGCCTGTTGACGCTGGCCGTCTTCGCGCTCGCCGGGCTGCTCTTCTGGATCAGCTTCGACACCGCACGCGGCACCAACCTGCGCTCCGACGACTCGATGCTGCGGCTCTCGGACCTCATCCAGGACCACAGCCAGAAGAACAAGATCCAGGACGAGCGCAACGCCACCCTGCGCTCCGACGTCGACCGCCTCGCCGACGAGGACAACGGCAGTACCGAGGCCGACAAGGCCCGGGTGCAGGCGCTGGAGAAGAACGCCGGCACCAAGAAGGTGTCGGGCCAGGGCCTGTCCGTCACCCTCACCGACGCCCCGCCCAACGCCACCGCCAAGATCCCCGGCGTTCCCGAGCCGCAGCCCAACGACCTGGTCATCCACCAGCAGGACCTGCAGGCCGTGGTCAACGCCCTGTGGCAGGGCGGCGCCAAGGGCATCAAGGTCATGGACCAGCGGCTGATCTCCACCAGCGCGGTCCGCTGCGTCGGCAACACCCTGATCCTCCAGGGCCGCGTCTACTCCCCGCCCTACACCGTCACCGCCGTGGGCGACCGGGCGAAGCTGACCAACGCGCTCAACGCCTCCCCCGCCATCCAGAACTACCTCCAGTACGTCGACGCCTACGGACTCGGCTGGAAAGTCGAACCGCACGGGGCGATGACTCTGCCCGGCTACTCCGGCACAGTGGATCTCCACTACGCACAGCCCGTGCAGCCGTAGCGCGCCGGAGCGCCGGTGCGCCGAGGGAGGGGCGCGCAGCTCCTTCAGGGGCGGTGGCCGGGTGACGGGAGGGGCGGCATGACCGTGCGGTGGATCGTGAGGACCTTCAGCGAGCTGTGCCTCACCGTCGGCAGCCTGATCGTCCTCTTCGTCGTCTACGTGCTCTTCTGGACGGGCGTACGGGCCGACAGCGCCATGGACGGCGAGCTCGGCAAGCTCCAGGAACGCTGGTCGACGGGCCCGGTCGCGACCGCCTCGCCCGCTCCCGGCGGCCGGGCGGGGCACGGGCGCACACAGGACGAGGGCCCGCCGCCGCGGCCTGCCTACCGGAACGGCCGCGCCTTCGCCGTCATGTACATCCCGCGCTTCGGCCGCGACTGGGCCAAGCCCGTCCTGGAGGGCACCGCCACCGGCACCCTGCAGCGCGGCCTCGGCCACTACGCCGGCACCGCCCGGCTCGGCGCCACCGGCAACTTCGCCGTCGCCGGCCACCGCCGCACCTACGGCGATCCGTTCAAGGACTTCCCGCGGCTGCGGCCCGGTGACGCGGTCGTCCTCAGCGACGGCACGACGTGGTTCACGTACCGCATCGACAGGCGCCCCTACCGGACCGTCCCCGGCGACATCGGGGTCATCGACCCCGTACCGCACAAATCCGGCTACGACGGGCCCGGCCGTTACCTCACCCTTACGACCTGCGAGCCAGAGTGGGGGCACAGTCACCGGCTGATCGCCTGGGCGCACCTGGACGCGACCCGGCCCGTGGCCGAGGGCCGTCCGTCCGCATTGCGCAGCTGAGCCACACCGCCGGGACTCGCCCCTTACTCTGGTGGGGCAAATGACCATTGGCATCGGCAAGTAGGGACAGCATGTACGGCTGGATCTGGCGGCATCTGCCGGGCAACGCATGGGTGAAGGCACTGATCTCGCTCGTGCTCGTGCTGGCGATCGTCTTCCTGCTCTTCCAGTACGTCTTTCCATGGGCGGAGCCGCTGCTCCCCTTCGGGGATGTCACGGTGGACCAGGGAATGGGGGCCGTCCGATGAGCGCGAAGATCCTCGTCGTCGACAACTACGACAGCTTCGTCTTCAACCTCGTGCAGTACCTCTACCAGCTCGGTGCCGAGTGCGAGGTGCGGCGGAACGACGAGGTGGAGCCGGGGCACGCCCAGGACGGCTTCGACGGCGTCCTGCTGTCGCCCGGCCCGGGCGCGCCCGAGCAGGCCGGTGTCTGCATCGACATGGTGCGGCACTGCGCGGACACCGGCGTGCCGGTCTTCGGCGTCTGCCTGGGCATGCAGTCCATGGCGGTGGCGTACGGCGGCGTCGTCGGCCGCGCCCCGGAGCTGCTGCACGGCAAGACGTCCCTGGTGACGCACGAGCACAAGGGCGTCTTCCAGGGCCTGCCCTCGCCGTTCACGGCCACCCGGTACCACTCGCTGTCGGTGGAGCGGGACACCCTGCCCGCCGAGCTGGAGGTCACCGCCTGGACGGAGACCGGCCTGGTGATGGGCGTACGGCACCGCGAACTGCCCGTCGAGGGCGTGCAGTTCCACCCCGAGTCGGTGCTGACCGAGTGGGGCCACGGAATGCTCGCCAACTGGCTGGTCGAGTGCGGTGACGAGGGAGCTGTGGAGCGTTCGACGGGGCTCGCCCCGGTGGTCGGCAAGGCCGGCGCGTGACCGCGCTCCGCCCCGAGCGCGAAGGCACGTCGTCGTACGGTCCGCACGATCCGTACGACGACACTGCCGCGTTCGAGGCGGCAGTCGGCCGGCTCGGCGATCCCCTCAACGATCCGCTGCCCGGCCGGCACGGGGGGCAGGGCCCGGAGGAGAGACCGGCGGGGCCGGCCGAGTACGGCGAGGCGGCCCGCCCCTACGAACCGCCCGCCGGGTACGAGCCGACGGCCGTCTTCGAGCGGCTCACCGACCACGACGGCCCGGCGGCCCACAGCCAGGGCCCGGCGTACGGCCGGACGGGGGCGACGGGGACCTACGGCGGGGCCGGGGCGTACGACACGGCCAGCACGTACGACCCCACGGAGACGTACGGCTCGTACCCCGCCGCCGACGCGTACGGTGCGACCACGGAAACAGCGGCGTACGGCGCCACGGAAACGGCGGGCTACCGCGCCTCGGAACCTGCCGCGTACGGTGACGCCGCCCTGGCCGCTGCCGAGACCGTGATCGCGCCGGTCGTCCCGGCCGCGCCCGTCGCGCCTGTGCCCGCCCCGGCCCCGCCCGCCGACGACGAGACCATGACGCTGCGGCAGGCGGACCGCAAGGCCGTGAAACCGCGCGAGGACGCTGTTTCACGTGAAACAGCGACTCCGGTGACCGGCGGCCGTGCCGAGCGCCGCAGAGCCGCGCAGGCAGCCGCCAAACGGGGCGGACGACGCGGCCGCCGCGCCGCTCCCGCCGCGCCGGCCGCCCAGGAGCCCGCGCCGACCTCGCGGGTCGCCGCACGGCGGGCGGCACGCGCCCGCAAGGAGAGCGCCGGCGTCATCGCCAGCCGGATCACGGGCGAGGCGTTCATCACGCTCGGCGTGCTGATGCTGCTGTTCGTCGCGTACCAGCTGTGGTGGACCAATGTCCTGGCGCTCAACGAGGCGGGCGGCGCCGCCAACAACCTCCAGCAGGAGTGGGACAAGGGCGGCGAGGACGACAAGCGCGCGGCGGGCGTGTTCTCGCCCGGCCAGGGCTTCGCGATCATGTACATCCCGAAGCTGGACGTGAAGGTCCCGATCGCCGAGGGCATCAGCAAGCACGAGGTCCTGGACCGCGGCATGGTCGGCCACTACGGCGAGGGCAAGCTGAAGACGGCGATGCCCTGGGACAAGCGCGGCAACTTCGCGGTCGCGGGCCACCGCAACACCCACGGGGAGCCGTTCCGCTACATCAACCGGCTGGTGCAGGGCGACAAGATCGTCGTCGAGACCCGCAGCCGCTTCTACACGTACGAGATGGAGAGCATCCTCCCGCAGACCTCGCCCTCCAACGTCGGGGTGCTCGGCCCCGTCCCGCCCGGCTCCGGATTCACCAAGCCCGGCCGGTACATCACGCTGACCACGTGCACCCCGGAGTTCACCAGTACCTACCGGATGATCGTGTGGGGCAAGATGGTCGAGGAGCGGCCGCGGAGCAAGGGCAAGCCGGATGCGCTCGTCAGCTGAGCACCATCAGGGGGTACCACGCGGTGACTGCCACCGGACCGGACGCGGACGTCGAGGGCGTCGAGAACATTGATGACGCCGGGGCACCGGTGACGTCCGCCACGACGGCGCCGCCGCGTGCGCCGCGAAGGGTGCGGCGCGGGATAGCCGCCGTCGTGAGCTTCATCGGCGAGCTGCTGATCACGGCCGGTGTGGTGATGGGCCTCTTCGTCGCCTACTCGCTGTGGTGGACCAACGTCCTCGCCGACCGCGAGGCGCACCACCAGGGCGACCGGGTGCGCCAGCACTGGGCCGAGTCCAAGGGCCCGGAGCAGAAGGAGCTGGACACCAAGGACGGCATCGGCTTCCTGCACGTCCCGGCCATGAAGAACGGTGAGGTGCTGGTCAAGAAGGGCACCGACAGCAAGGTCCTCAACGACGGGGTGGCCGGCTACTACACCGAGCCGGTCAAGTCGGCACTGCCGCAGGACAAGACGGGCAACTTCACGCTCGCCGCGCACCGGGACGGGCACGGCGCCAAGTTCCACAACATCGACAAGCTCAAGGACGGCGACCCGATCGTCTACGAGTCGCAGAACCGCTGGTACGTGTACAAGGTCTTCGCGATCCTGCCGCAGACCACGAAGTACGACGTGGGCGTGCTGAACAAGGTCCCCAAGAAGTCCGGCAGGACGAAGCCGGGCCGCTACATCACCCTCACGACCTGCACGCCGGTCTACACCTCGAACTACCGCTACATCGTCTGGGGCGAGCTGGTCCGCACCGAGAAGGTCGACGCCGACCGCACCCCGCCGAAGGAACTGCGCTAGCCGCCACCGCCGTACGCGAGAGGGCCCGGGGCAGTCGCCCCGGGCCCTCTCTCCGTGTGCCGGCCGCTGCCGGTCCCGGATCAGTGCTTGTTGCGGCCCCAGTCGCCGACCCCGCCGAACCAGCCGCCGCCGTCGTCGTTCCCGCCACCGCCGTTGCCGTTGTTGCCGGGCATCGTGGTGATGTTCACGGACGTGCCCTTGGCGACCTCGGAGCCCGCGATCGGGTCGGAGACCACGACGGTGGAGTCGTCGTCCTGCGGACCGGTGATGTTGCCGACCGCGAGGCCCATGTCGGTGAGGGTCTTCTTGGCGTCCTTGAGCTTCTGGTTGGCCAGGTCGGGGACCTGGACCTTCTCGGCCGCCTTGGCGACGGTCAGGGTGATCGTGGAGCCGTTCTCGGCCTGGCTGCCGCCGACCGGGTCCTGCGACAGCACGGTGTCGGCCGGCTTGTCGGACTCCTCATCGGTGCGGGCCACCTTGAAGCCCAGGTCGGTCAGCTGCTTCTGCGCCTGGTCGAAGGGCTTGTTGGTGACGTCGGGCACCGAGGTCTTCGGCTTCTCGGCCGCGACGGTCAGGACGATCGTCTTGTCCTTGGCCGCCTCGGTCTGGCTGTCGGGGTTCTGCCGGATGACCTTGCCCGGGGTCTGGTCGGACTGTTCCGTCGTCTGCTGGATGTCCGTGAAGCCCTTGTTCTCCAGGATCGACTTGGCCTTGTCGAAGGTGTAGCCGAGCACGTCCGGGACCGTGATCTTGGCGGCGCCGGTGCACATCGTCACCGTGACCGTGTCGTCCTTCTGGATGTCCGTGCCGGCCGCCGGGTTCTGCTTGGTGACCTGCCCCTTCTTGACGTTGTCGCAGGTCTTGCTGCCGCCCTTCTCGACCTTGAAGCCGCCGTTCCGGCCGGCTTCGCGTGCCTGGTCGAGGGTCTTGCCGACCAGGCTGGGCGCCGCGAAGCTGCCGTCGGTCTTGCCGCCGCCGAACATGGCCTTGCCGATGAAGATCGCACCGATCAGCACCAGGATCGCCGCCAGGATCAGCAGGATCGTGGAGGTGCGGTTCTTCTTCTGGCCGCCGCGGCGCCGGTCGGGGCGCTCGTCGTAGCCGTAACCGCCGTCGTCGGGGTTGACCGGCGGCAGCATCGAGGTGGCGCCCGCCGGGTCCTGCGGCCGCAGCATCGCGGTGGGCTGGTCCTGGTCGTAGCCGACGGCACCGAGCGCCGCGGTGGCCGCGACCGGCTGCCCGTCCAGCGCCGCCTCGATGTCGGCACGCATCTCGTCCGCCGACTGGTAGCGGTAGTCCGGGTCCTTGACCAGGGCCTTCAGCACGATCGCGTCCATCTCGGGCGTGATCTCGGGGTCGAAGGCGCTCGGCGGCTGCGGCTCCTCCCGTACGTGCTGGTAGGCGACCGCGACCGGCGAGTCGCCGACGAACGGCGGCCGCACCGTCAGCAGCTCGTACAGCAGACAGCCGGTGGAGTACAGGTCGGAGCGGGCGTCGACGGTCTCGCCCTTGGCCTGCTCCGGGGAGAGGTACTGCGCCGTGCCGATCACCGCTGCGGTCTGCGTCATCGTCATGCCGGCGTCACCCATCGCACGGGCGATGCCGAAGTCCATGACCTTCACCTGGCCGGTGCGGGTCAGCATGACGTTCGCGGGCTTGATGTCGCGGTGGACGATGCCGGCCCGGTGCGAGTACTCCAGCGCCTGGAGCACGCCGATGGTCATCTCCAGCGAGCGCTCGGGCAGCAGCTTGCGGCCGGAATGCAGCAGCTCGCGCAGGGTGGAACCGTCGACGTACTCCATCACGATGTACGGGATGGACACACCGTCGACGTAGTCCTCGCCGGTGTCGTAGACGGCGACGATGGACGGATGGTTCAGCGAGGCGGCCGACTGGGCCTCGCGGCGGAACCGGGCCTGGAAAGACGGGTCGCGGGCGAGGTCCACCCGCAGCGTCTTCACGGCGACGGTGCGCCCCAGGCGGGTGTCATGGGCGAGGTAGACCTCGGCCATGCCGCCGCGGCCGAGCACCGAGCCCAGCTCGTACCGGCCGCCGAGGCGACGCGGCTCTTCCATAGCTACTCCAGCCCTCTCCGTCGATCCCGACCGCACCTGTGTGTGGTCCGGCGGTGTGCTGTTCGCGCATACCGTACCCGGCACGCCTGACGTGGCCCGCCCGCGGCCGTCACCTGATATGTGACCGGTACGGTCGTGACCGAGGTCACTTGTTGCCGTCGATTACCGCCTCCATGACCGCCTTGGCGACGGGAGCGGCGAGCTTGCCGCCCGCGATGTCACCGCGCAGGGTGTCGGACCCCTCGATGACCACGGCGACGGCGACCGGGGTGCCCTTGTCGGTCTTGGCGTAGGAGATGAACCAGGCGTACGGGTTGTCCTTGTTGTCCTCGCCGTGCTGCGCCGTACCGGTCTTGCCGCCGACCGTGACGCCCGGGATCTGCGCGGTGGTGCCGGTACCGTTCTTGACGACCGTCTCCATCATGTCCTGCAGCTTCTGCGCGTTCTCCGGCTTCAGCGGCTCGCTGAGCTTCTCCGGCTGCGTCTGCTGGATGACGTTGAGGTTCGGGGCGACCAGCTTGTCGACCATGTACGGCTTCATCAGCGTGCCGCCGTTGGCGACCGCCGCGGCGACCATGGCCATCTGCAGCGGCGTGGCGCGGTTGGACGCCTGCCCGATGCCGGCCATGGCGTTCTGCGGCCGGTTGTCCTTGGGGTAGACGCTGGCGTCCGCGCGGACCGGGGTGAAGTGCTCCTTGTTGAAGCCGAACTGGTTGGCTTCCTCGATCATCTTCTTGTTGCCCAGGTCGGCGCTGATCTTGCCGAAGACGCTGTTGCAGGAAACCCGCAGCGCCTCACGCAGGCTGGCGTCCTTGCAGGGGATGTTGCCCTCGTTGTTCAGCGGCTGGTGCGCGGTGTCCGGCAGGTAGTAGGGCAGCGGCGAGTTCGTCTTCGCGTCGATGTCCGTGTACAGGCCGTTCTCCAGCGCCGCCGCCGCGGTGACGACCTTAAAGGTCGAGCCCGGCGGGTAGGTCTGGCGCAGCGCCCGGTTCAGCATCGGATCGTCGGGGTTGTTCGCCTTCAGCAGCCCGTTGTACGCCTTGGCGTCGTCGTCGCTCATGCCGGCGAAGCTGGACGGGTCGTAGGACGGCGCGGAGGACAGCGCGAGGATCGCGCCGGTCTCGGGGTTGATGGCCGCGACGGCGCCCTTCTTGCCCTTCAGACCCTCGTACGCGGCCTTCTGCGCCTTGGCGTTGAGCGTGGTGACGACGTCGCCGCCCTGCTGCTTCTCGCCGGTGAACATGTCCACCGTGCGGCTGAAGAAGAGCTTGTCGTCGGTGCCGGTGAGGACCGGGTCGTACAGCTTCTCCAGCTGGTTGGCGTCGAACGCCTGCGAGGCGTACCCGGTGACCGGCGCCCACATGGGGCCGTCCTTGTACGTCCGCTTGTACTTGAAGTCGCCGCTGTCGGTGGTGGTCGAGCCGGTCACGGCCTTGTCGCCGACGATGATGTTGCCGCGCGGGATGCTGTACCGCTCGATGGCCACCCGGCGGTTGTGCTTGTCGTTCTTGAGTTCGTCGGCCTGGACGAACTGCACCCAGTTGACGCGCACGAGCAGGGCGAGGACGAGCAGGCCGCAGAAGATCGCGACCCGGCGCAGGGGCTTGTTCACGGTCGGACCACCTGGGTCATCTCGGCATCGGTGGAGGGGGCGGGGGCCGGGGCCGGCCGGCGCGCGGTGTCGCTGATGCGGAGCAGGATCGCGACCAGCGCCCAGTTCGCGATGACGGACGAACCGCCCTGGGCCAGGAACGGCATCGTCATACCGGTCAGCGGGATCAGGCCGGTGACACCGCCGGCGACGACGAAGACCTGCAGCGCGAAAGCGCCGGACAGGCCGACGGCCAGCAGCTTGCCGAACGGGTCACGGGCGGCCAGCGCCGTCCGGATGCCGCGCTCGATCAGCAGGCCGTACAGCAGCAGGATCGCCATCAGACCGGCCAGGCCGATCTCCTCGCCGACGGTGGCCAGGATGTAGTCGCTCTTCGGCGCGATACCGCCGATGAGCCGCGAGTAGCCCTGCCCGAGGCCGGACCCGAGGATGCCGCCGGAGCCGAAGGAGTACATGGCCTGCGCGGTCTCGGTGACGCCGCCGTTCAGCAGCTCCAGGGGGTTGAGCCAGTTGTGCACACGCGTCTTCACGTGGGACTCGAAGGAGGCCACGGCGACCGCGCCGGCGGCGCTGAGCAGCAGACCGAAGACGATCCAGCTGGTCCGCTCCGTCGCCACGTACAGCATGATCACGAAGAGGCCGAAGAACAGCAGCGACGTACCCAGGTCGGTCTCGAAGACCAGGATCATCAGGCTCAGCGCCCAGATCACCAGGATCGGCCCGAGGTCACGGCCGCGCGGCAGGTACAGCCCCATGAAGCGGCGGCTGGCCAGGGCCAGCGCGTCCCGCTTCACCATCAGGTAACCGGCGAAGAAGATCGCGATGATGATCTTCGCGAACTCACCCGGCTGCAGCGAACCCACACCCGGGATCGTGATCCAGATGCGGGCACCGAAGCGGGCCGGGAAGAACACCGGAAGGATCAGCAGGACCAGCGCCACCACCATCGAGATGTAGGTGTAGCGCTGCAGGACACGGTGGTCCTTCAGGAAGATCAGTACGCCCAGGAACAGGGCCACGCCCAGCGTCGACCACATCAGCTGCCCCGGCGCCATCGCCCCGCCCAGCTGCGGCGTGGTGATCTGCGGCTCCTGGTCCAGGCGCCAGATGAACACCAGACCCAGGCCGTTCAGCAGCGTCGCGATGGGCAGCATCAGCGGGTCCGCGTACGGCGCCCACTTGCGCACGACCAGGTGCGCGACGCCGGCCAGCAGGCCGAGGCCCAGCGCGTAGCCGAGCACGCCGGCCGGGACCGTGTCCTCCTTGGCCAGCCCGACGTTGATGTAGGCGAACACCGGGATGATCACGGCGAAGACGAGCAGCGCCAGTTCGGTGTTCCGGCGGCTCGGGGCTCCGATCGTCCCGATGGTCGTGGTGTTGCTGGTACTGCTCATGAGATCAACTGCCCCCTACGCCCTCACTGCTGGGTGCTGCAATTCTTTTCCAGCCGCTGCTGCTCCGCGGAGGGGGAGTTGCTGGTGGACGGCGTGGGAGTGGGGCTCGCGTCGCGCGTCGCGCTGCTCGGCGTGGCCGTGGAGCCCGGCTTGGTGGTCGTGCCCGGCTTCGTACCGGCGGTCCCGCCGGCCTGGCCCTCGCTCTTCTTGCGGGCCGCCTCGCGCTCCGCGGCCTCCCGCTGCTGCAGGGACTTGCACGCGCCGGCCTGCTTGCCGAGCTCACCGACCTTGGCCAGTGCCTGCGTCCGGCTGTCGACCGCGATCGTCTCCTCGACCTGCTTCCGCTGGTAGGCGGGCAGGTACTTGAGTTCGATCTCGGGGTGGTCCTGGTCGATCTTGTTCATGGAGAACCACGCCAGGTCCTGGCTGATGCCCTGGTACAGGGCCACGTGCCCGTCCTTGGCACCCACGAAGTACTGCGACTGCGTCCAGCGGTACCCCGCGTACAGACCGCCGCCGACCACGGCCAGGCACAGCGCGATGATCAGCGTCGGCTTGATCCACCGGCCGCGCCGCCGCGGCTGCGCGTAGTCCTCGTCGACGAAGGCGCCGTACGCGCCCTGCGGCGGAACCGCCTCGGCACCCCCGCCGCTCCCGGGCGGGCCGAACCCGCCGGCCGCCTGCTGGGGCACGTCACCGCGCCCGCCGCGCCCCAGCTCGGCCGCGCGGCCCGCCGGGGTCTGCATGGCACCGTCACCGAACTGGTGCTGGTTCTCCGCGACCGCGCCCACGATCACCGGGGTGTCGTTCAGCTGCCCGGCGAGCGTGTCCGTGTCGTCGACGTTCAGCACGTCGGCCACGATGCAGGTGATGTTGTCCGGGCCGCCGCCGCGCAGCGCGAGCTGGATCAGCTCCTGCACCGTCTCGTGCGGGCCCTGGTAGCTGGCGAGGGTGTCCTCCAGCGTCTGGTGGCTCACCACCCCCGACAGACCGTCCGAGCAGATCAGGTACCGGTCCCCGGCGCGCACCTCTCTGATGGAGAGGTCCGGCTCCACGTGGTCACCGCTGCCGAGCGCCCGCATCAGCAGCGAGCGCTGCGGATGCGTGGTGGCCTCCTCCTCGGTGATCCGGCCCTCGTCGACCAGCCGCTGCACCCACGTGTGGTCCTGGGTGATCTGGGTCAGCACGCCGTCGCGCAGCAGGTAAGCGCGCGAGTCGCCGACGTGCACGAGGCCGAGCCGCTGACCGGTCCACAGCAGGGCGGTCAGGGTCGTGCCCATCCCCTCCAGCTGCGGGTCCTCCTCGACCATGACGCGCAGCTGCTCGTTGGCGCGCTGCACGGCCGAGCCGAGCGAGGTGAGGATGTCGGAACCGGGCACGTCGTCGTCGAGCTGGACGAGGGTGGAGATCACCTCCGAGGAGGCCACCTCACCGGCGGCCTGGCCGCCCATGCCGTCGGCGATGGCGAGCAGCCGCGGGCCGGCGTAACCGGAGTCCTCGTTGCCCTCCCGGATCATGCCCTTGTGGGAACCCGCGGCGAAGCGCAGTGACAGACTCATGCGCACCTCGCCCGTCGGCTCGGGGTACAGCCGGTCTCGCGCCACACTGCCCACCCTCCGGTCGGGAGCGCGCACGGGCCGGCCGAGTGGACCGCCGCGGCTCGCTCGCTCCGCTCGCTCATTGTCGTACTACTTCCGCAGCTCGATGACGGTCTTGCCGATGCGGATCGGCGCTCCCAGCGGAATCGGCGTCGGAGTCGTCAGCCGGGTCCGGTCGAGATACGTGCCGTTGGTGGACCCGAGGTCCTCGACGATCCACTGCCCGTCACGGTCCGGGTAGATCCTGGCATGCCGGCTGGAGGCGTAGTCGTCGTCCAGCACGATCGTGGAGTCGTGCGCCCGGCCCAGGGTGATGGTCTGGCCCTGCAGGGCGACCGTCGTGCCCGTGAGGGTTCCCTCGGAGACCACCAGCTTGGTGGGGGCGCCGCGGCGCTGGCGGTTGTTGCCGCCGCGGCCGCTCTCCTGACGGCGCTGCGGCTGCGGCGGTGCCGCCTGCCGCTGCGCGCCCCGCGGCTCCTGGCCCCCGCGGCGGGCGGCGCCGCGCTGCGTGACGCGCGTGCCGAACAGATCGCTGCGGATGACCTGTACGGCCACGATGACGAACAGCCACAGTACGGCGAGGAAACCCAACCGCATGACCGTGAGGGTCAGCTCTGACATTGCCCCCGCTTCACCCTTCGGCTTGCCGGTAAACGATGGTGGTGCTGCCCACGACGATCCGCGAGCCGTCGCGGAGCGTAGCGCGGGTGGTGTGCTGCCCGTCCACCACGATGCCGTTCGTCGACCCCAGATCCTGGATCGAGGACGGCGATCCGGTACGGATCTCGCAGTGGCGGCGCGAGACCCCCGGATCGTCGATGCGTACATCGGCGTCGGTGCTGCGGCCGAGGACCAGCGTCGGACGCGAGATCTGGTGGCGCGTGCCGTTGATCTCGATCCAGCGCCGGGTCTGGGCCTGCGGCTGGGGTCCTGCGCCGGTGCGCGCGGCCTGCGGCGCGCCGGGCGGCGGGGACGAGGGCATGGGGGGCGGGCCCACGTGTCCGCCGCCGGGCCGGCCGGCCCGGGCCGCGCCTGCCCCCTGCGGGGCGGCGCCTCCCTGCTGTGACGTACTGGCGGCGAGGGTACGGCTGCGCACGCGGTACAGGCCGGTGTCGAGGTCCTCCGCCTTCTCCAGGTGGACCTTGATCGCGCCCATGAACGTGTAGCGCTGCTGCTTCGCGTAGTCCCGCACCATGCTGGACAGCTCGTCGCCGAGCTGGCCGCTGTAGGGGCTGAGGCGCTCGTAGTCCGGGGCGCTCAGCTCCACGATGAAGTCGTTGGGGACGACCGTCCGGTCGCGGTTCCAGATCGTGGCGTTGTTGTCGCACTCACGCTGGAGCGCACCCGCGATCTCGACGGGCTGTACCTCGGACTTGAACACCTTGGCGAAGGTGCCGTTGACGAGGCCCTCGAGACGCTGCTCGAAGCGTTTCAGTACTCCCACGGGGCACCTCCTTCCTCAGTCTTCTTCAGGGTCGTCCCTGTACTGCTTACTGATCGTATCCACGCGTCGGGAAAACAGCTGGTTCCCCTTTCCCGCCTAGAGGACGAGTGTCGCCTCTCACAAGGTTGCCCACGCTCGCCGTCCGATGCTGACTGCGATCGTAGATGCGGCCGCACGACAGTGTCCCGCAACTGCCGGTCTCCCCGGGCGGGCGGGGCCGTTGAGGGCGTACGGGGTGCACGGATGGACCTTTGTGGCGGGCGCCGTACTGACGCGACGGGGAGGATTGGATGCCCGCGGCGGGGCCGGGCGGGTGACAGGCGCACGGCTTCCGGTACGAGCCGGGGCACGCGGCGTTCGAGCGCGGGGCGGGGAGCCGTCCCGGCCGGCGGCCGGGAGGGGGTCGGCGGACGGCCGTGAGGTGGCCGGCGGGGAACGGGTGTGAGAGCACCCCCTGCAGCGTGCTAATGTTTTCCATGTCGAAAGGCGCTCCCGCCGAAGACCCGGACCGAACGGCCCGGATCACCGGTGAGAGAATCGAACGACAACACCCATGCGCGGGTGGCGGAATAGGCAGACGCGCTGGATTCAGGTTCCAGTGCCCGAAAGGGCGTGGGGGTTCAACTCCCCCCTCGCGCACAGAGGACCCCCGGTCCCGGAGAGATCCGGACCGGGGGTTTTTCGTTGTCCGGAGGTATCGGGGGCGTCGGACGCATCGGACCGGCTGCGGGTCCGGGCCTGTGGACATGGTCTGCGGGCATGGGGCTGTGGGCCGACGGGGCGCGGCGATGCGGGCCGGCGGTCCGGGTTCTTGGGCCGGGCCTCTTGGGTCCGGCTTTTGCGGCGGTCCGGGACGCGCGGAGTGCCGGAAACCGCACGAGGGATGTGAGGCGTACCTCACATCCCTCGCTCCATCGGTCCGCTCCGCTCAGGCGGCGACGCGCTTCGCGAGCTCCTTGGCCTTGGTGACGGCCTCCTCCTGGGCCTTCTCGCGGGAGGCCTCGAAGAGCGGGATCAGCTCGGCCATCGCCGGGTTCACCGGTGCCATCGTCAGCTCGGGCACGATGAAGTCCACCTCGAAGCCGAACCCGCCGGCGAGCACGGACTCCAGGTAGTTCTGCACGTACTCGAAGCCCTCGCGCGGGGTGCCCGGCGCGTAGCTGCCGCCGCGGCTCGCCACGACGACGACCGGGGTGCCCTTGGCGGACGGGTTCTCACCGCTCGTACGGCCCATGATGATCGCCTGGTCGAGCCACGCCTTCAGGGTCGACGGAATCGTGAAGTTGTACATCGGGGCGGCGATGACGATCGCGTCCGCCTGCTCGATCTCCTCGGCGAGCTTCGTCCGCAGCGCGAACGCCGCCTGCTGCTCCGGGGTGTGCGTGGCCGGGTCGCTGAAGCCGGCCGAGGCGGCGACGCCGTCGAGGTGCGGCAGCGGGTCGACGGCCAGGTCGCGGTGGATCACCGTGCCGCCGGGGTGCTGCTCCTCCCAGGTCTTGCGGAAGGCGGAGGTCACCGCGCGGGAGGCGGAGACGCCCTCGGGGGAGACGGACGTGTCGATCAGCAGCAGCGTGGCCATGGTGGGCTCCTGGTGGCTATGGCCGGTAGGGGCCGGGGCCGGTGGGCCGGCGTCCCCTTCCTCGGCAGTAAGTGGAAAACCGTATGTACCTATGAATAGCACAGTAGCTTACTTTTCTGCAGTCCCCAACGGGAAAGCAGTACCCTGGTCCCATGGCGGATCGCGGCGGAGAGGCATGCAAGCAGGTCGACAGCGGTATGACCCGCGTCTTCGGGCTGCTCGGAAAGCGCTGGACGGGCCTGATCGTGGCCACCCTGATGTCCGGCCCGGTGCACTTTGCCGACCTGCGCCGGGCCATCCCCGGCATCAGTGAGCGCATGCTCTCCGACCGGCTCGTGGAGCTCGGCTCGGCGGGCCTGGTGGTCCGCGAGGTCGACGCGGGCCCGCCGCTCCGCGTCGCCTACCGGCTCTCCGCGGCTGGTCTCGCCCTGGAGCCGGCGCTC
>NZ_PQSQ01000019.1 GCF_002920575.1 Streptomyces sp. Ru73
GCCTCCCGCCCCTCAGTTCAGCAGTTGTCCCCGGCGGCTCAGGAGGAATTTTTTGAAGGCCGCCACCGGGGGTGTGTCGACGTGGCCGTCGAGCCAGGCGACGCCGATCTCGCGGACGGCGCGGGGCGCGGTGACGGTGAGTTCGACGACGCCGGGGCGCGGTACCGGCGGGGGCGGCAGGAGGGCGACGCCGAGGCCGGCGGCGACCAGGCCGCGCAGCGTCTCGGCCTCCTCGCCCTCGAAGGCGACCTTCGGGGTGAAGCCGGCCTCGGCGCAGAGCGCGTCGGTGATGCGGCGCAGCCCGAAGCCGGGTTCGAGGCTGACGAACAGCTCGTCGGCGGCCTCGGCCAGCCGGATGCGCTTGCGCCCTGCGAGCGCGTGATCGTCGGGCACGACCAGGCGGAGCTTCTGCTCGTCCAGCCGGCGCGCGACCAGTTCGGGCGCGTCGGGGACCGGGGAGGTCAGGCAGAGGTCCAGGTCGCCGGCGCGGAGCCGGTCGAGCATGGCCTCGCCGTAGGTCTGTACGAGCTGGAAGCGGACCTTGGGGTGGTCGGCGCGGAAGGCGCGCAGCAGGCCCGGTACGGTCTCGGAGCCGAGGGTGTGCAGGAAGCCGAAGGCGACCTTGCCGGCGGCCGGGTCGGCGTCGGCGCGTACGGACTCCGCGGCGCGCTCGATGTCGCTCAGCGCGCGTTCCACGGAGGCGAGGAAGGCGCGGCCCGCGGGGCTGAGGGAGAGCGTGCGGCCGTGCCGGGCGAAGAGCGCGACGCCCAGCTCCTCCTCCAGGCGGACGATCGCGCGGCTGAGGGTCGGCTGCGGCATGCCGAGCTCGTACGCGGCGCGGGTCACGTGCTCGTGCCGGGCCACCGCCTCGAACTGGGCGAGGCGCGGGGCGAGGGCCAGCGCCCAGGACGAATCGAGAGTGTCTTTTCTGTTGCGAACCTGCAACAGAGGACGCTGTGAGCTGTGGTCATGCGGCATGGCATCGATTATGGCGTTTCAATGCATTGGACGCATGAACCGGCACGGCCGTACGTTCGAGACATGCCTCCTGCTGATACCAGGGCGTCCGCCACCACCCGCGCGGACGCCTCTGCCCAGTCGTCCACCACCGTCGATTCCGCCGCAACCGCTGCCGACCCCGAGGCCGGCAAGCTGCGGCCCGGGGGCCCCGGCTACCGCCGGATGAGCTTTGCGCTCTTCGCGTCCGGCATCTCCACCTTCGCCCTCCTGTACTCCACGCAGGCGCTGCTGCCCGCCATCTCCGACGACCTCGGGGTGACGCCGGACCAGGCCAGCTGGACCGTGTCGGCGGCGACCTTCGGCCTGGCGCTCGCGGTGCTGCCGCTGAGCGCGTGTTCCGAGCGGTTCGGCCGGCGCACGATGATGACGGTGTCGCTGTCCGTCGCCGCGGTCGTGGCGATGCTGGTGCCGTTCGCGCCCTCGCTCGGCGTGCTGATCGCCCTGCGCGGCGTCCAGGGCGTGGCGCTGGCGGGCGTACCGGCCTCGGCGATGGCCTTCCTGGCCGAGGAGGTACGGGCGAAGGCGCTGGTCGCGGCGGTGGGACTGTTCGTCGCGGGCAACAGCATCGGCGGCATGTCGGGCCGGATCGTGACCGGCTGGGTCGCGCAGGCGTGGGGCTGGCGCGCTGCGCTGGCCGCGGTGGGCCTGATGGCCGTGGTGTGTGCGGTGGTCTTCCGGCTGATGGTGCCGAAGCCGCGGCACTTCGTACCGAAGGCGGTCGGCCCGAAGGCGCTCGGCAGGACGATCCTGGGGCACCTCTCCGACCCGCTGCTGTGCCGGCTGTACGCGATCGGCGCGCTGTTCATGACGGTCTTCGGCGCGGTGTACACGGTGATCGGTTACCGCCTGGTCGGGGAGCCGTTCTCGCTGCCGCAGGGCATCGCGGGCTCGGTCTTCCTGGTGTACCTCGTCGGCACGGTCTCGTCGGCGGCGGCCGGACGCCTGGTCGGCCGCCTGGGCCGGCGCGGGGCGCTGTACCTGGCCGTCGGCACCACGGCGGCGGGCCTCCTCCTGTCCCTGGCCGACGTCCTGGTCCTGGTCGTCCTCGGCCTGGTCCTGATCACCGCCGGCTTCTTCGCTGGCCACGCGGTGGCGTCCGGGGCGGTCAGCCGTACGGCGAAGACGGCGCGTGCGCAGGCGTCGGCGCTGTACCAGAGCGCGTACTACGTCGGCTCCAGCGTGGGCGGCGCGCTCGGCGCCGCGGCCTTCCACGCCGGCGGCTGGGCGGCCACGGTCGCCCTCGGCCTGCTGGCCATGGTCGGGGCGGCGTCGGTCACCCTGTACGCCACCCGCAAGGCGGTCGCCGAACAGCGCGTCCTGCGCATGCAGAAGGCCGCGTAACGGCGCGCCGGCGCCGCATTTCAAGCCCGAAGGGGCCGCCCCGCCACCTGTCCTGGCGGGACGGCCCCTTCGTCTCAGCCGACGGGAAACAGCGACGTATCGATCGTGACGTCGAACGGCGCGGGCAGACGCAGCTGATCGCCGTACTTCACCGTGGCGAGTACCCGGTAGGTCCCCGCCTTGGGCTCCCCGTACAGCGTCGCGGTCGGTTTCCCGGATTGCCAGGGGTCGAGCAGCTACTGGGCGAGATGGCGGTGGGCGCAGCCGGTGCCGACGGCCTCGCTGCCGTGGGACTTCCAGGTGACCTTGTCGCCCTTGGCGAGGTCGTCCTCGCGCTGCCGCTGCTTCTTCTTCCGAGCCATGCGGCCAGGGAAACACCGGAGCGCGGGCGGCGCGCGGCGGGCGGCCCCGCTCGGAGCGCCCGCCGCCCGCCGCGCGGGGCTATGCGATGCGGTCCAGGACGATCGGGTCCGGGGTGAAGTCCGTACCGGGCGGGGCGATCAGTACGCCGCCGTCCAGCGCTTCGAGGGCCGCGGGGAACTTCTCGGGGGTGTCGGTGTGCAGGGTGAGCAGCGGCTCGCCTGCGCGGACCTCGTCGCCGGGCTTGGCGTGCAGCTCGACGCCCGCCCCGGCCTGCACCGGGTCCTCCTTGCGGGCGCGGCCGGCGCCGAGGCGCCAGGCGGCGAGGCCGACGGCGTAGGCGTCGAGGGTGGTGAGGACGCCGGAGGTGGCGGCGTTCACGACGTGCTGCTCGCGGGCGACCGGGAGGGGCGCGTCGGGGTCGCCGCCCTGGGCCTGGATCATGCGGCGCCAGTGGTCCATCGCGGAGCCGTCGGCGAGCGCCTTGGCCGGGTCGGCGTCGGGGAGGCCGGCCGCGGTGAGCATCTCGCGGGCGAGGGCGAGGGTCAGTTCGACGACGTCGGCGGGGCCGCCGCCGGCCAGCACCTCGACGGATTCGCGGACTTCGAGGGCGTTGCCCGCGGTCAGGCCGAGGGGGGTGGCCATGTTGGTGAGGAGGGCTGTGGTGCGTACGCCGTGGTCGGTGCCGAGTTCGACCATGGTGGCGGCGAGTTCGCGGGCGTCGTCGAGGTTCTTCATGAAGGCGCCGGAGCCGACCTTGACGTCGAGGACGAGGGAGCCGGTGCCCTCGGCGATCTTCTTGGACATGATGGAGGAGGCGATCAGGGGGATCGACTCGACCGTGCCCGTGACGTCACGGAGGGCGTAGAGCTTCTTGTCGGCGGGGGCGAGGCCCGCGCCGGCCGCGCAGATGACGGAGCCGACATCGTGCAGGACGGCCAGCATCTCGTCGTTGCTGAGGTCGGCGCGCCAGCCGGGGATGGCCTCCAGCTTGTCGAGGGTGCCGCCGGTGTGGCCGAGGCCGCGGCCGGAGAGCTGGGGCACGGCGGCGCCGCAGGCGGCGACGAGGGGCGCCAGCGGGAGGGTGATCTTGTCGCCGACGCCGCCGGTGGAGTGCTTGTCGGCGGTGGGCCGGGTGAGCGAGGAGAAGTCCATCCGCTCGCCGCTGTCGATCATCGCGGCGGTCCAGCGGGCGATCTCCTTGCGGTTCATGCCGTTCAGCAGGATCGCCATGGCCAGGGACGACATCTGCTCGTGGGCGACCTCGCCGCGGGTGTACGCGTCGATGATCCAGTCGATCTGCTCGCCGGTGAGTTCGGCGCGGTCGCGCTTGGCGCGGATGACGGAGATGGCGTCCATCGGCTTCCTTTCCACGAATGCAGCCTTTCCATGGCTGTCACCCCCATGTCTACACGCATAGAAAGGGTGCGGGAAACGGTTCAGCGGGCCAGGTGTTCCGGCCCGAACGCGTCCGGGAGGAGCGCGCTCAGCGGCCGGATCCCGGCCTCGGTGTCGACCAGCAGGTCCGGACCGCCGTGCTCGTACAGCAGCTGGCGGCAGCGGCCGCAGGGCACCAGGACCTTGCCGTGCCGGTCCACGCACGCGAACGCGGTGAGCCGGCCGCCGCCGGTCGCGAACAGGTCCGAGATCAGGCCGCACTCGGCGCACAGGCCGAGGCCGTAGGAGGCGTTCTCCACGTTGCAGCCGGTGACGGTGCGGCCGTCGGCCACCAGGGCCGCCGCACCGACGGGATAGCCGGAGTAGGGGGCGTAGGCCCGGGACATCGCGTCCCGGGCCCGTTCGCGCAGCTTCTCCCAGTCGGGAGCCTCGGTCACGTGCGCCGGCCCCCTCGCTGTACGTCGGTCACTTGCCCTGACCCCTTCGGTACGCCTTGCCGATGGCCTTCGGTGCCCGCAGCCGCTGGGCGGCGAGCGACAGGACCAGCAGCGTAGCGATGTACGGCGCGACGGAGACGATTTCCAGCGGGACCGTGTCGGTCGTGGCGTACCAGAGCGCGAGCAGCACGGCGACGACGATGCTGGCGATGCCCTGGAGGCGGTGGCCGCCGCGCAGCTTCCAGACCGCGAGGCCGACGAGCAGCACCGCGAGCAGGAGCAGCAGCGCGTGCACGGTCGTGCCGCCGCCGCGCAGCTGGAAGGCGTCCATGAAGCCGAAGAGGCCCGCGCCCATGGCGACGCCGCCGGGCCGCCAGTTGCCGAAGATCATGGTGGCGAGGCCGATGTAGCCCCGGCCGCCGGTCTGGCCGTCCTGGTAGATGTGCACGTAGATGGCGAGGAACGCGCCGCCGAGGCCGGCCAGCGCGCCGGAGACGACCACCGCAGCGTACTTGTACGTGTAGACGTTGACGCCCAGCGATTCGGCCGCGACCGGGCTCTCCCCGCAGGAGCGCAGCCGCAGTCCGAAGGACGAGCGCCACAGGACGAAGAAGCTGACGGCGAAGACCGCGACTGTGGCCACGGTCAGCCAGGAGACGTTGGTGACCAGCGAGCCGAGGATGCCGGCCAGGTCGGAGACCAGGAACCAGTGGTGCTTCTCCACGGACAGCAGCCCGTCGGAGAGGCCCGGCACGGTGAAGGTCGGCATGTTGTCCATCGGCGGGGACTGCTTGTCGTTGCCGCCCGCTGCCGCCGCGGCGCTGCCGTCCGCGCCGAACCACAGCTTGGCCAGGAACTGGGTGAGGCCCAGCGCCATGATGTTGACCGCGACGCCGGAGATGATGTGGTCGACGCCGAAGGTGACGGTGGCGAGGGCGTGGATGAGGCCGCCGAGCGCGCCGCCGAGGACGCCGGCCAGCGCCGCCGCCCAGGGCCCGTACTGCCAGCCGATCCAGCCGGCCGAGAACGCGCCGAGCATCATCATGCCTTCGAGGCCGATGTTGATGACGCCGGAGCGCTCGGCCCACAGGCCGCCGAGGCCCGCGAGGCCGATCGGCACGGCGGCGTTCAGCGCAGCGGTGTACTGGCCGGAGCCGGTGAGGTCCGTGGCGCCGGTGACGACGCGGAGCAGGGAGAGCAGGACGAGGGCGCCCGCGAGGATCAGCAGGACCTTGGGGTAGGTCAGCCTCGCGCGGGCCGCGGCGAGTTTGCCGCCCTTGCCGCCGGGGTCCTTCGCGACCGGGGCCGTGAGGTTCTGGCTCACGCGGACACCTCCGCCTTGTCGGTCCTGCCGGCCTGCGCGGCGAGTTCCTCGCCGACCCTGCGCTGCTGGAGCCGCAGGCCGTAACGGCGTACCACCTCGTAGGCGATGACCACGCACAGGACGATGACGCCCTGCATCACGCCGACGATCTCCTGTTCGTAGTCCTCGAACTCCAGCTGGGTGCCGGTGCGTTCCAGGAAGCCCCACAGCAGCGCGCCGGCGGCCATGCCGAGGGGGTGGTTGCGGCCGAGCAGCGCGATGGCGATGCCCGTGAAGCCGATGCCGACGGGGAAGTCGGTGCCGTAGTTGTACGAGACGCCGAGCAGGGTCGGCATGCCGATCAGGCCGGCCGCGGCGCCGGACAGCAGCATGGACGTGATGACCATGCGCTTGACGCTGACGCCGCCGGCCTGTGCGGCGGACTCGGACCGGCCGACGGTCCGCAGGTCGAAGCCGAAGCGGGTGCGGCCGAGCACGAACCAGTACGCCACGCCCGCGACGGCCGCGACGACGAGGAAGCCGTCGAGCGGGTCGGGCTGGGTCGGGATCGTGAAGAAGTGGCTGGACGCCGGGATGTCCGGGGTGTGGAAGAGGTTGCCGTCCTTCACCGCGAGCCGGCCTTCCTGGAGGAAGTAGCCGATGACGGCGGCCGCGATGGAGTTCAGCATGATGGTCGTGATGACCTCGCTGACCCCGCGGGTGGTCTTCAGTACGCCCGCGATACCCGCCCAGACCGAGCCGACCAGCATCGCCACGATGATGATCAGCGGGATCTGGAGGAACCCGGGGAGGGTGAGCGCGCCGCCGACGACCGCGGCGAAGAAGGCCGCGATGCGGTACTGGCCGTCCACGCCGATGTTGAAGAGGTTCATCCGGAAGCCGATGGCCACGGCCAGCGCGGACAGGTAGTACGGCACCGCCTTGTTGATGATCCAGACCTGGCTGTCGCTCTTGGAGCCGAAGTCCGCCATCACGGCGTAGGCGTGCAGCGGGTCCTTGCCGGTGGCCAGGATGATCACCGAGGTGATGACCAGCGCGGCGACGATGGCGAGCACCGGGGCCGCGATGCCCAGGGTGAGTTTGGTGCGGTCGATTCTCTTCACTCCCGGCCGCCCCCTTCCGCTTCCTCGTGCTCCAGGTGTCCGCCGGCGGCGCCTGTCATGGCCGAGCCCAGCTCCTCGGGGGTGACGGTGGCGGGGTCGGCGTCCGCGACCAGCCGGCCCCGGTACATCACCCGCAGGGTGTCCGACAGGCCGATCAGCTCGTCCAGGTCGGCGGAGATCAGCAGGACGGCCAGCCCCTCGCGGCGGGCCTCGCGTATCTGGTCCCAGATCTGCGCCTGCGCGCCGACGTCCACGCCGCGCGTGGGGTGCGCCGCGATCAGCAGCTTGGGGTGGTGGCTCATCTCGCGGCCGACGATCAGCTTCTGCTGGTTGCCGCCGGAGAGGGAGGCCGCGGTGACCTCGATGCCGGGGGTGCGGACGTCGTACTCGGCGACGATCCGGTCGGTGTCGGCGCGGGCCGCCTTGAGGTCCAGCAGCCGGCCCTTGGAGTTGGGCTTCTCGGTGACGTGGCCGAGGATGCGGTTCTCCCAGAGCGGGGCCTCCAGCAGCAGGCCGTGCCGGTGCCGGTCCTCGGGGACGTACCCGATGCCGTCCTCGCGCCGCTTGCGGGTGGGCGCGTGGCTGATGTCCGCGCCGTCCAGCGTGATGGTGCCGCCGTCCGGGTCGCGCATGCCCATGATGGCCTCGACCAGTTCGGCCTGGCCGTTGCCCTCCACGCCGGCGATGCCCAGGACCTCGCCCTTGTGGATGGTGAAGCCGATGCCGTCCAGGACGGCGCGCACGACGCCGTCGGGGTCGGTGGCGCTCAGGTGCAGCGCGTCGACCGTCAGCATCGGGGTGTCGGTGACGGTGGACTCGCGGGTCTCCGGCGAGGGCAGCTCGCTGCCGACCATCAGCTCGGCCAGCTGCTTGGGGGTGGTCTCCGCCGGTACGACGGAGGCGACGGTCGTGCCGCGCCGGATGACGGTGATGTCGTCGGCGACGGACAGCACCTCGCCCAGCTTGTGCGAGATGAAGAGGACGGTGAGGCCCTCGGCCTTCAGCTCGCGCAGGTTGGCGAAGAGCGCGTCGACCTCCTGCGGTACCAGCACCGCCGTCGGCTCGTCGAGGATGAGCGTACGGGCGCCGCGGTAGAGGACCTTGAGGATCTCCACGCGCTGCCGGTCGGCCACGCCCAGATCCTCGACCAGCACGTCGGGCCGTACGTTCAGGCCGTACCGGTCGGAGACCTCCAGGACGGCCGCGCGGGCCGCCGCGCCGATGCCGTGCAGCTTCTCGGCGCCCAGGACGATGTTCTCCAGGACGGTGAGGTTGTCGGCGAGCATGAAGTGCTGGTGCACCATGCCGATGCCGCGGGCGATGGCGTCGGCGGGGCTCGCGAAGGAGACCTGCTCGCCGTCGACCGTGATGGTGCCCTCGTCCGGCTTCTGCATGCCGTAGAGGATCTTCATCAGGGTGGACTTGCCCGCGCCGTTCTCACCGACCAGGGCGTGCACGGAACCGCGCCGGACGGTGATGTCGATGTCGTGGTTGGCGACGACGCCGGGGAACCGCTTGGTGATGCCCCGGAGTTCGACGGCGGGGGCGCGCTCCGCCGGGGGGCTGCTGGACGCTGTGATGGCGCACTCTCCTGGGAGAGAAGGAAAGAGGGAGGGCGGGGCGGCCGGGAGGCCCCGCCCTCGGACCGGGCTCGTGGAGCCCTGACGGGCGCTTACTTGGCGGGCGTCTCGGGGACCTTGACGTCCCCGGCGACGATCTTCTTCCGGGCCGCCTCGATCTTGCCCTTGATGTCGTCGATGTAGCCGCCGGAGGTGGCCAGGCTGACGCCGTCCTGCTTCAGCGTCAGGTGGACGGTGCCGGTCAGCGGCTTGCCGTCCTTGACGCTCTTGATCACGTCGTAGACCGCCACGTCGACGTTCTTCACCACGGAGGTGAGGATGTGGTCCTTGTACTTGGCCAGGCCGGGCTGCGCGTACTGGTCGGAGTCGACGCCGATGGCCCAGGCGCCCTTCTTGCCGGCGACCATCTCGATCGAGCCGGAGCCGGACTGGCCCGCCGCGGTGTAGATGACGTCGTTGTTGTTGTCGAGCATGCCCTTGGCCTTGCCCTTGGCGGCGGCCGGGTCGTTGAAGCCCTTGTCGTCGTTGGCGTAGAGGTACTGCGCCGTGACCTTGACCTTCGGGTCGGTGTCCTGGACGCCCTTCTCGAAGCCGGCCTGGAACTTCTGGATCAGCGCGTTGTTCACACCGCCGATGAAGCCGACCTTCTTGGTCTTGGTCTTCAGCGCGGCGGCCACGCCGGCGAGGTAGGAGCCCTCGTTCTCGGAGAAGTTGATGCCGTAGACGTTCTTGGCGGCGGACGGCGCGTCCACGACCGCGAAGGTGGTCTTGGGGAACTTCTTGGCGACCTTGTTGACGGAGTTGCCGTAGTTGAAGCCGACGCCGATGACGGGGTTGTAGCCGGCCTCGGCGAGGGAGGTGAGCCGCTGCTCGCGGTCGGCCTCCGTCTCGCCGTTCTTCGCGGTCATGAGCTTGGACTTCACGCCCAGCTCCTTCTCCGCCTTGTCGGTGCCGCGGGCCGCCGCCTCGTTGAACGAGTGGTCGTCCCGGCCGCCGACGTCGAACGCGAGGCCGACGCCCTTGTTCTTGCCGGCGGCCTCGGTGGAGGATTCGCCACAGGCGGTGAGCGAGAGAGCGAGAGCCGCGGAGGCTATGCCCGCGGCAGCGATCTTGGTTACCCGGCGCACGAGGGGTCCCCTTCGACTCGTAGCGCCTCCTACGGCGCTGATTCCGCCGCATCGTAACGCGCGTAGATGCGAGAAAAAGGGGTGTCCTGAAGCCGTTATCGGATCGTCGCGAAGCGGAGCCTACGGCTGGGTTTACAGCGCGTTCCGGTCGAGCAACGCGGCGGCTGTGAACAGCTCGACGCCCACCCGGATCGCCTCCTCGTCCACGTCGAAGTCGCCCTGGTGCAGGTCCCGCCCGGTCGGGTCGCCGACCGGCTTCACGCCCAGCCGGGCCATCGCGCCGGGCACCTTCTCCAGGTACCAGGAGAAGTCCTCGCCGCCGAGGGACTGCTCGGTGTCCTCCACGGCCTCCGGACCGCGCCGCGCCGCCATGGCGTTCTGCAGCAGCTGCGTGGTGAGCGGTTCGTTGACCACTGGCGGCACCCCGCGCACGTACGTGATCTGCGACTTCGCGCGGTGCAGCGTGGCCACCTCGTCGATCGCCGCGTACACCAGGTCCGGGGCCTGTCGCCAGGCCTCCAGGTCCAGGCAGCGGACCGTGCCGGACAGCTCGGCGCGCTGCGGGATGACGTTGCACGCGTGCCCGGACTCCAGCCGGCCCCAGGTCACGGCGAGCCCGGCGCGCGCGTCGACCCGGCGGGCGATCAGCGAGGGCACGTCGACCGCGACCCGGGCCGCTGCGGTCACCAGGTCGGTGGTCAGGTGCGGCCGCGCCGTGTGGCCGCCCGGCCCCTCCAGCGCGACCTCCAGCCGGTCGCAGGCGGAGGTGATCGCGCCGGTGCGCAGCCCGATCCGGCCCACCTCGACCTTGGGGTCGCAGTGCACGGCGAGGATCCGGCCGACGCCCTCCAGCGCCCCGGAGTCGATGGCGTCGGTGGCGCCGCCGGGCAGCACCTCCTCGGCGGGCTGGAACAGCAGCCGTACCGGGCCCGGCAGCAGCCCCTGCGCCGCGAGGTCGGCGAGGACCAGGCCGGCGCCGAGCACGACGGTGGTGTGCACGTCGTGGCCGCAGGCGTGGGCGCGGGCCGGCACCGTCGAGCGGTAGTCGACGGTCTTGGTGTCCGGGATGGGCAGCGCGTCGATGTCGGCACGCAGTGCCAGCATGGGGCGGCCCGCGTCCGGTGTCGTACCGGGGTCCCTGCCGATGTCGCAGATCAGGCCGGTACCGGTGTCCAGGACACGGGGGGCCAGACCGGCCTTCTCCAGCCGCGCCTTCAGTGCCGCCGTGGTCCGGAACTCCTGGTTCCCGAGCTCCGGATGCATGTGCAAGTCCCGCCGGAAGGCGATGAGTTCGGCGCGCAACTCCTCGGTGAGCGCTCCGGGCAGGGTCCCCCGTGCGGGGCTGGCATCGGCTTCGGGTCCGCGGGACATCAGTTGGTTCACCCGCTGAAGGTTACGGGGCCGGGCGGGGCAACTGTCCGTCGATCAACAAAAGTTCAGCCCGTTAGGGGAAGACAATCTAGGCCGCCCGGCGCATGGACAGGTCATCAAGGGGGTATGACGTAGGGTTTCACGCGGCGGCGAATCCCAAACCCCGATCTTGTGGACCGGCCCCCTGCGCGGCGGCCTCAGCCGGCTCCGGCGAAGGTGAGTCGCTGCACGTCACGGGCGGTGCCGGTGACGCCCGAGAGGAAGCCCTGGGCGCGCGGCGATGCCTTCGTGGTGAGCCAGGCGGGATCGACGTCGCAGACCGCGACCTTCACTCCGGTGCCGGCCAGCGCGAGCGGCAGGGTGTGCACCACGGTGGACGGGAAGCTGAGGATCGTCCGGCCGATGGGGCCGCGCCGGGCGATCAGTTCGAGCGGCAGGTCGGGCCGGACGATCTCCAGTCCGGTGACGGCCTCCAGCGCGTGCAGCTTCTCGGCGCTCTCCCTGCGGTGCGCGAAGTAGCGGGTGGCGCCGTGCGTACGGGCCAGGGCGCGGACGGCCGTGAGGTAGTGGTCCGGGTCGACGACGCCGGTCTCGACCAGGGACGTGCCCACGATGTCGGTGCCGCGGGTGAGCCTGGGCGGGCCGAAGCGGGCCCGGGTCCAGGCGAAGTCGTTGGCGGTGACGCGGACGCCCGGCGGGGATTCGACGGGCATGGAGGAGAAGACGCCGACGGTGCGGCGGTCGTTGTCGGGTACCGGGGTCAGCCGGCGGCGCGCGGCCGCGGAGAACGGCGCGAAGACCAGGTCGCGGGCGCCCCGGCTGCCGCCGCTGCGGTGCCAGCGCACCAGCCGCTCGCCGCGCGCCAGCTGGGAGATGAACTCCATGGTGGCCGTGCCGTCGTCGACGACGACCAGGTCGCGCGCCCGGGTGAGCGTCAGCAGCAGCTGGACGTAGCGCGAGAACGGGTCGCCGATGACGATGCGGCGGGCGCGGCGGAGCAGCGGGGACAGGCCCCCGATGGTCCGCAGGGGGGCGGCAGCGCCGCCGCGCGCCTCCTCCCAGCGGACCGTGCAGCCCTCGTCCCGGGCCAGCTCCGCCATCCGGCGCAGCTGGCCGCGGGTCATGGGGTCGTGCGGGGAGAGCACGACGACGGTGAGCGCGCCGGTCCGCCCGGCGTCCGACGTCCGCTCCAGGTACGCCCACTCCAGGACGTTGAGCAGCTGTACCGGGCTCTCGACGAAGGCGAGGGTGGTACCGGCGGTGTCCGGGTTCCGCCGGAACACCCCGCCGGGTCGGCGGGCCGGCCTCCGGGAGCCGGGGCCGCCCGCCGCCTGGGCCGGGCCCCCATGCCCGGCCTCGGGGACAGGGCGCCGGGCCCCGTCTGCTGCGCTCACGGTGTCGTCGCGCTTCCTGTTCAGACCGAGACCGGCTCGCGGTCGGCCTCGGCGGCCTCGGCCTCGGCGACGACGCCCGCGACGCGGCGGAGCTTCTTCATCGGGCCGAGCTCGCTCTCGTACACCTTCTTGACGCCGTCACCGAGGGACTCCTCGATGGTGCGGATGTCGCGGACCAGGCGGGTCAGGCCCTGGGGCTCGACGGAGGCGGCCTGGTCGGAGCCCCACATGGCGCGGTCGAGGGTGATGTGGCGCTCGACGAAGGTGGCGCCGAGGGCGACGGCGGCGAGGGTGGTCTGCAGGCCGGTCTCGTGGCCGGAGTAGCCGATCGGGACGTTCGGGTACTCGTCCTGCAGGGTGTTGATCATCCGCAGGTTGAGCTCCTCGGCCTTGGCCGGGTAGGTGGAGGTGGCGTGGCAGAGGACGATGTTGTCGCTGCCCAGGACCTCGACCGCGTGGCGGATCTGCTTCGGGGTGGACATGCCGGTGGAGAGGATGACCGCGCGGCCGGTGGCGCGCATGGCCTTCAGCAGCTCGTCGTCGGTCAGCGAGGCGGAGGCCACCTTGTAGCAGGGCACGTCGAACTTCTCGAGGAAGGCGACGGACTCCACGTCCCACGGGGAGGCGAACCACTGGATGTTGCGCTTCTTGCAGTAGTCGTCGATGGCGCGGTAGCCGTCCTCGTCGAACTCCACGCGGTGGCGGTAGTCGATGTAGGTCATCCGGCCCCAGGGGGTGTCGCGCTCGATGTCCCACTGGTCGCGCGGGGTGCAGATCTCGGGGGTGCGCTTCTGGAACTTCACCGCGTCGCAGCCGGCGTCGGCGGCGGCGTCGATGAGCGCGAAGGCGTTCTCCAGGTCTCCGTTGTGGTTGATGCCGATCTCGCCGGTGACGTAGACCGGGTGGCCCGGGCCGACGATCCGGTCGCCGAGGCTGCGGAGGCGGTTGTTGCTGGTCATGAGGAGAGTTCCTTCGTTGTCGGGTGTCTCTCGCAGAGACGGGGGACGGGTGTTCCGGAGCGGGTCCGGCGGGTGTGTCCGGGTCGGTTCCGGGACGGGGTGCCTCAGAGAGACGGGCCGAGGAGCCAGGAGGCGATCTCGCGGATCGCCCCGCTGCCCCCGGGAGTCGAGGTGACGGCGCGGGCTGCGCCGCGTACGACGTCGTGGGCGCTCGCGACCGCCACGGGCCAGCCGACGAGGCCGAAGCACGGGAGGTCGTTGGCGTCGTTGCCGACGTAGAGCACGCGCTCGGGCGCGATGCCGTGGTCCTCGCACCACTGCTTGAGCGCGAGGTCCTTGCGGTCGATGCCGTGCAGGACCGGGATCTGGAGCTTCCGGGCCCGGGCGGCGACGACCGGGTTCTGTTCCGTGGACAGGATGAGCAGCTTCAGCTCCGTCTTGCGGAGCGCGCCGATGCCGAGGCCGTCGCCGCGGTGCACGGAGACGAACTCCCGTCCTTCGGAGTCGATCAGCACCCGGTCATCGGTCTGGGTGCCGTCGAAGTCGAGTACGACCGCGTCCACGTCGTCCAGCGTGGGGAGCGCCCCCGGACGCGGGGCGTCCAGCAGCGGGGCGAGGGCGCGGGCGCGGGCCAGGTCGTGCGGGTCGTCGACCTCCAGCACGCGGGCCGGATCGGTGCGCACCAGTTCGGTACGGCCGAAGAAGCGGTGGCCGGCGGCACGGAAGCCGGCCGCGTCCATGGCGTAGGCGGCGCCGGTCTCCAGGAGGTCCTGGGGCCGGTCCTGGCGGCGCGGCCGGAAGGACTTGTCGTGGTTGACGCCGTAGCCGCCCTCCCGCGTGGCGGTGACGGTGGCCACCGGCGCGTCCGGCCCGTCCGCGGTGCGCGCGTCGCGGTCGGCGCCGATGCCCGAGGCGGCGTCGTCGGCCGCGTCGCGCCACACGAAGCCGTGGAAGGGGGCGACGGTGAGCGCGGAGTCGGCGCCCTGCTCGACGACGGCCGCTGCCACCCCGTCGATGTCCTCGCGGACGAGGAAGGGGCTGGTGCACTGGACGAGGAGGACGGCGTCGACGGCGGTGCCGTGCTCGGTCTCGTAGGCGTCCATGGCGTGCAGGACGGCGGCCTCGCTGGTGGCGGTGTCGCCGGCGATCGCGGTGGGCCGGCGGACGATCACCGCGCCGGCGCCGCGGGCGGCCGCGGCGATCGCGTCGTCGTCGGTGGAGACCACGACGTCGGTGATCAGGCGCGCCGCCAGGCACTCGCGCACCGCGCGGACCACCAGGGGCGCGCCGCCGACGGCGGCCAGGTTCTTGGCGGGCACGCCCTTGGAGCCGCCTCTGGCGGGAATGACGGCCACCACGGTGGGCCGGTCGGACTGCGGCATCTCAGGCTCCTTCCGGAGACCGGTCGAGGGGGGATTCACAGCTGTCCCCAGCGGCGGATGGCGGGGGCGACGCGCTGGACGCCGTGCCGGTAGGCGCCGCGGGCCGCCTCGCGGACGGTGTCCCGGGCCACCCGGCGCAGCCCGGTCGGCTCCGCCGCGCCGGGCTCGTAGCCGGGCAGCGGGTCGCCGTGCGGGTCCAGGCCGTGCCGGGCGAGGATGCCGGGCAGGTAGCCGGGGGCCGTGCGGGGCGTGTAGTACGGGGCGAGCGGCGGCAGCTCGGGGGCGTCGCACAGCTCGGTGACGCGGGCGCGCGCCGCGTCGAAGGCCTTCTCGTACGATCCGTCGGCGCACACGCCCTGGGCTGCGACCCACTCCGGGTCGGGCTCGGGCAGGTGGCCGGCGTCCAGCTCGTCCCAGGAGGCCAGGCAGCCGGAGCCGAGGAAGTGGTGGTTGCCGAGGGCCTCGCGGATGCCGAGGTCGGTGAGGACGGCGGTGGGGATGCCGCGGTGCAGGGACTCCAGCGCGGCGGTCGAGGAGACCGTGACCATCAGGTCGGTGCGGTCCAGGACCTCGCCCATGTTCCCGTACACCAGGCGGCAGTTGGCGGGCAGACCGCCGGGGACCTTCGCCGCCAGCTTCTGGTACGGCAGTTCCTCGATGTGCGTGGTGTGCTCGCCCGGCTTGCTGCGGAGCTTGATGAGCACCTCGCGCCCGGGGTGCCGGCGGGCGTGCTCGACGGCGCGGCGCAGCAGGTAGGCGCGGTCGTTGCGGTTGTCCGGCACGGAGGGCTGGACGGCGAAGACGACGGTGCGCACCTCGCTGCCGCCTTCGTGGCGGGCGCCGCCGAGGAAGGGCAGCGCGCACTCCACCACGCTGCGGTCGTCGGCGTTGACGCCCCGGTAGACCGCGCGGAAGCGGTCCGCGTCGTGCCGGGAGTTGGCGAGCACCACGTCGGCGCCGTGCCGCAGCAGCAGCCCGTCGGCGAGCTTTTCGTAGACCACGCCGACGTAGCCGGTGACGACGGCGGGGCGGCGGCCGCTGCCCTCCCAGGCGCGGGCCAGGCCGTGCAGCATCGCCTGCACCGCGCCGCCCACGCAGGACAGCAGCACCACGTCGTACGAGGTACGGTCGACGGACCGCACGAAGTCGACCCCGCGGATCTCGCGCAGCGCGTCCGCACGGGCCCCGACCTCGTCGAGCTGGCGGACGGTGGGCGTGGCACGGCCCCGGAGCAGGAAGCCGTCGAGCCGGCAGCCGGGCTGGAGGCGGTGCGCCGTGAGGGCGCCCCACTTCCACCGGGTGTCCGAGTCGGCGAGGACCGCGACCCGTGGCGTGGAAGGTGTACGTGATGGCACGTCGAAGACGCTAGGAAGGCATTTCGATTCGCGGGCCAACTGAGACGCAACAAAGGGTTAACAGCACGTCGACGAACGGGGAACCGGCAGGCCGGAAAGGGCGGTTAACCATTCCGCCATTCTTCGTTCACCCTGGCGCCCGCGCGCGGTAAAGACGAATGCCGGAGCCGCACCTAACGTCACGTGAGTGGTTAAGCTCTCCGTCATCGTGCCGTTCTACAACGTGCAGACATACGCGCCCGACACCCTGAGAAGTCTCGCGGCCAACGCGCGGGACGACTTCGAATTCCTTCTCGTCGACGACTGCTCGCGCGACGGGACGCCGCAGATTCTGGAGCGTGCCGAGCGTGAGCTGCCGGGTGCCCGGCTGCTGCGGCACGAGCAGAACGGCGGCCTGGCCACCGCCCGGAACACCGGCCTGGACGCGGCCCGCGGTGAATACATCACGTTCCTGGACGGGGACGACTGGCTCGCGCCCGGTTATTACGAGCGGCTCCTCGGCGCGATCGAGGAGCTGGGCTGCGACTTCGTCCGCACCGACCACGTGCAGTGCACCGCGCGGGCCCGCTCGGTCCACCGCGTGCCGCACGGCCGGCGCGACGTCGTCATGGACCCGCGCGACCTGATCCTGCCCGCCGACCGCTCGACCTCGGTGGACTACGCGTTCGCCTGGGCCGGGATGTACCACCGGCGGCTGCTGGACGACGGGGTACTGCACTTCCGGCACGGGCTGCGCACCGCGGAGGACCGCCCCTGGATCTGGCGGCTGCACCGCGAGGCGAAGTCGATGGCGGTCCTCGGCATGCTGGGCGTCTTCTACCGGCGCGGCGTGGCCTCGTCGCTGACCCAGATCGGCGACGTCCGGCAGCTGGACTTCATTCGCGCGTTCGACCAGGTCATCGAGGAGACGGCGCGGGACCGGGACGCGGCGGCGCTGCTGCCGAAGGCGGTCCGGACGTATTGCGCCATCATTTCCCACCACCTCGGTTCCATCGAACGGTTCGAACCGCAGGTGGCCCGTAAATTGCGTTCGATGAGTGCCGCGGCGTTGAAGCGAATGCCGCAGGACGTATTGAAGGAAGCTCTGGATTCCATGGATGTACAGCGTGCTTCCCGGCTGCGTCGGCTGCGCCGCAAGCCGGTTCCCGCGGAGGTGGCCGCCTGATGTCCGCCACCGGATTCTCCGCGCGTTCCGCGCGGCCGCGCACGCAGATCTTCTTCGCGTCCACGCTGTACGGCGCCGCCACGCTGGCCGCGGCCCTGGACGCGGACCGTTTCGAGCCGGCCGGCCGGCGGATCCTCCTGGTCAGCAACAATGCCGCCATTCCCGAGACCACTCCGGCGCTGGACACGATGCCGGGCTTCGAACGGCTGCGGGGGCGGTTCGACGAGGTGCGCTCCTGGAACGAGACGATCTCCCCGTTCCACCCCGGCGGCTGGTCCCCGCGCGGTGACGACGCGCCGCTGTGGGAGCGCCACCTCCGCCTCCTCTGGGACCTCGGCGACTCCCCCGTCGAGCTGATCGTGGAGTCCATCCAGGTCAACCCGGCCCTCGCCCTCTGCCAGATCTTCCAGGGCGCGCCGGTCGAGGTGTACGCGGACGGTCTGATGAGCTACGGGCCGACCCGCTCCAAGCTCGACCCGCTGGTCGGCACCCGCATCCGGCGGCTGCTCCACCTGGACCTGGTACCCGGGCTGAAGCCGCTCCTCCTCACCGAGTTCGGGGTGCCGGCCGAGACCGTGCCGACCGAGCCGTTCCTGGCCGTCCTCGCCGAGCTGGCCGAGTTCGCCGGCGAGCCGGGCGGTACGGCAGCGGTACCGGCCGAGGGCGGCGCCCTGCTGCTGGGCCAGTACCTCTCCGCGCTCTCCATCCTCACGCCCGAGGAAGAGGAGGAGCTGCACGTCCAGATGTTGCGCGGGGCCGTGGACCTGGGCCACCGCCAGGTGGTCTTCAAGCCGCACCCGACCGCGCCCGCGCGCTGGTCGCAGGTGCTGGAGCAGGAGGCGGAGCGGCTGGGCGCCGAGCTGACCGTGGTGGACACGCCGCAGCTCGCCGAGGTGCTGTACCAGCGCATGAAGCCCGCGCTGGTCGTCGGCTGCTTCTCCACCGCACTGCTGACCGCCACCGCGTTCTACGGGCTGCCCGCGGCCCGGATCGGCACCGACCTGCTGCTGGAGCGGCTGGCCCCGTACCAGAACAGCAACCGCATCCCGGTCACGATCGTCGACGCGCTGCTGCCGCCGCTGACCGACGCGACCGCGGTGGCCCGCTGGACGCCGCCCACCGAGGGCGAGGTGGCGCGCGACCTGACCGGCCTGGTCAAGGCGGTCGGGTACGCGATGCAGCACCAGATCTACCCGCACCTGCGCCCGTCCGCCGAGCGGTACCTCGCCGCGCATCTGGACGAGCACACCTGGCGCTACTTCAAGCGGCGCCGGCTCACCGCGCTGGCGCTGCCCGGCGGGGTCCCGGTGCAGCTCGCGTTCATCCCGCGCAACGCCACGGTCCGCCGGGTCGCCCGGCAGGCCCGTGCCGTCCAGCGCAGGCTCAAGAAGCGGGCCGCGTTCGGATGACGACCGCACCGGCACCCCCCACGCGCCCGGCGGCCGAGCGGCCGGGCGCGCCCGTGACCCTGCGCGCGGTCGGCCCCACCCGGCTGCGCGCCCTGGACGGACTGCGCCTGCTCGCCGCCCTGATGGTGGCCGCCTACCACTACGGCGGCCGGGACGGCGAGATCGGCGACGCCTGGGGCAGTTCGCCCGCCGACCAGTTCCCGACCGCCTCGGGCTTCTTCGCGTACGGCTGCCTGGGCGTCCAGATCTTCTTCGTCATCAGCGGGTTCGTGATCTGCATGAGCGGCTGGGGCCGGCCGCTCAGGGCGTTCTTCGCGTCCCGCGTCTCGCGCCTCTTCCCGGCCTACTGGGCCGCTGTCCTCCTGGTGACGATCGTCTTCGCGCTGCCCTGGGTGGCGTACGAGGCGGTCTCCCCCACCGACGCGCTGACCAACCTGACCATGCTGCAGATGCCGCTGGGCGTGGACCGCGTCCTCGGCGTGTGCTGGACGCTCTGGGCGGAGCTGCGCTTCTACGCGCTCTTCGCGCTCTGCGTCGTGCTGCCGGGCGCCACCCGCGGCCGGGTGGTGATGTTCTGCGCGGGCTGGACGCTGGCGGCGGCCGTGGCCGAGGCGGCGAACAGCTCCGTCCTCGACATCGTCCTCATGCCCGAGTACGCGCCGTTCTTCATCGGCGGCATCGGCTTCTACCTGATCCACCGCTACGGCTCCCGGGACACCACCGGCTGGGCGATCGTCGCGGTGAGCTGGCTGATCGGCCAGCACTACGCGGTCAGCCGGCTGTGGCACCCGGCGGACATGCCGGACGCGTTCTCCTACCGGCCGTCGTTCGGCATCATCGCCGTCGTCACCCTCGGCTACCTCCTGGTGGCCGCCGTCGCCCTGGGCAAGCTCCGCTGGGCGAACTGGCGCTGGCTGACCGTCGCCGGCGCGCTGACCTACCCCTTCTACCTGATACACGAGCACCTGGGCTGGGTCGTGGTCCGCTTCCTGCACCAGGACCTCGGCCTCCCCGCCGCGGCCACGTTCCCGCTGACCCTGGGCCTGATGCTGGCCCTGGCCTGGTCCCTGTACCGCTTCGTCGAACGCCCCCTGACCCCTCGGCTGAAACGATCCCTCATGGGGTGAACGGCCGGCCGGGGCGGCGGCGTGCGGCCGCGCCCGGCCGGTCTCAGGCGGTGTCGCCGCGCGGTACCGCTGCCTCGATGCCTGCGACCACGATGCGCAGGCCCGTTTCGAAGGCGCGGTCGAAGTCGCCGAAGAACGCGCGGCCCACGGCGGCCGCGAGCGGATACCGGTCACCGAGCCGGCGCTCGCGGTCGCCGAGGTCGTAGGCCGGGTCGCGGGACTCGGGGCCGCGGTCCTCCGGGGCGCCGGGCTCGGGGAAGACCGACTGCTCCTCGATGACCAGGCCGATGGTGAAGTTGTAGGCGGCCCACCAGGCGTGTGCCGCGTCGGTGAGCGTGAAGCCGGCGTCCGTCAGCTCCCGCAGCAGGGCGTCCATCGGCGCGGCGTAGCTGTCGTCGGTCATCCGGGTACCGGAGAAGACCTTGCCGCCGTCGCGGTAGGCCAGCAGCGTACGGCGGAGCGTGCGGCAGCTTGCCCGGAGCATCTCCTGCCAGGTCGCGTCGTGGCCGCCCGGCGGGCCGTCGGCGAACTCCGCCGCCATCCGCCGGAACATCTCGGTGGCCATCTCGTCCAGCAGTTCCTGTTTGTTCTTGAAGTGCCAGTACAGGGCCGGGGCCTGGACGTTCAGCTCCTTCGCGATGCGGCGCAGGGTGAGCCCGTCCAGGCCCACGTCGTTCAGCAGCCGCAGTGCGGTGTCGACCACCTGCGTCCGGTCCAGTCGGGTTGCCATGTTGACAATTTAACACCGTTAAGCCCATGCTCGGCGCGAGGCGACTTAACAACGTTAAGGACAGGGGTGCCGTCATGGACACAGCCGTGGACGTACTGATCGCCGGGGCCGGGCCGACCGGTCTGGCGCTCGCCGTCGACCTCGCCCGGCGGGGCGTGCGGGCGCTGCTCGTGGAGCGGCAGGACCGGCTCTCACCCGGCGCCCGCGGCACCGGGCTGCAGCCGCGCACCCTGGAGGTCTACGACGATCTCGGAGTGCTCCCGGCGGTGCGCGCCGCGGGCGGCCCCTACCCGCCCATGGCGACGTGGCGGGACGGCCGGATCGCGGAGACGTTCGAGATGGTCGAGCGGGTGGCGCCGACGCCGCACACCCCGTACGCGAACGTGCTGATGGTCCCGCAGTGGCGCAACGCCGAGCTGCTGCACGCGCGCCTGGCCGAGCTGGGCGGGAGCGCCCTGCTCGGCACGGAGCTGACCTCGTTCCGGCAGGATGCGGACGGCGTCACCGCCGAGCTGACCTCGCTCGCCGACGGCACGGTCCGCACCGTGCGCGCCCGGTACCTGGTCGGCGCCGACGGCGGCCGCGGCGTCGTCCGCCGCCGGCTGGGCGTCCCGATGAGCGGCCCGGACCTCGAGCCGGGCGCCGCACTCCTCGCCGACCTGCGCGTCGACGGCCTGGACCGGGACCACTGGCACCTCTTCCCGCAGCCGGACGGCGGCTTCGTCACGCTGCTGCCGCTGGCCGGGACGGACACCTTCCAGAGCATCACGGCGCTCTCCGGCGGCGCTCCGGACACCGATCCCGAGGCCGTGCGCGCGACCCTCGCCGCGCACACCCGTCTCACCGCCGGGCAGATCCGCGAGGTGCTCTGGACCTCGGTCTTCCGGCCCCGCGCCGGCATGGCCGAGCGCTTCCGGGACGGCCGGGTCTTCCTGGCCGGGGACGCGGCCCACATCCACTCCCCCGCCGGCGGCCAGGGCCTGAACACCAGCGTGCAGGACGCCTACAACCTCGGCTGGAAGCTGGGCCAGGTGCTGCGGCACGGGGCGCCGGACGCGCTGCTGGACACGTACGAGGCGGAGCGGCTGCCGGTCGCCGCGGGCATCCTGGAGACCAGTACCCGGCTGCACCGCACCCGCTCGCTCCGGCGCGGCCGCGACCTGCACCAGCTCACGCTGGCCTACCGCGACTCCCCGCTGACCGGCGAGCACCGCGCCGGTCTCGCACCGGACGCGCTGCGGGCCGGCGACCGCGCGCCCGACGCCCCGTGCACGGGGCCCGACGGCACGCCGTTCCGCCTCTTCGACGCCTTCCGCGGCCCGCACTTCACCCTGCTCGCCTTCGACGGCGCCGAACCGCCGCGCCCGGCCCCCGAGTGGGCCGCGCACGTCCGCACGTACCGGATCGGCGGCCCGTCCCCCGACCTGACCGACCCCGACGGCCACGCCCGCCGCGCGTACGGCGAGAACACCCTCTTCCTCGTCCGCCCGGACGGCTACATCACCACGGCCGCCACCACACCGGACCCGGTCACGACAGCGCTGACCGGCTACTTCCCCACAGCCGACGCGTCCCGGGCGGCGGCCTGAGCCCGGAAACCCGGGTGCGCGGCGGGCGGCCGTGCAGCAGAGTGCCGCACCATGGAGCGAACGGAAACGGAGCGGGCCGTACTGCGGAGGGCCGTGGCGGCGGACGCGCCGGCGGTGGCCGAGGTGTGGCTGCGGTCCTGTGCCGCCGCGCTGCCGGGCGTACGCCGCGCGCACTCGGACGACGCGGTACGGGCGTGGTTCCGCGACGTGGTCGTACCGGAGCGGGAGACCTGGGTCGCGGACGCGGACGGCGAGATCGCCGGGCTGATGGTGCTGCACGGCCCGCGCGAGCTGGACCAGCTCCACCTCGCCCCGGAACGGCGCGGCCAGGGCCTCGGGGACCGCTTCGTCGCACTGGCGAAGGAGCGCAGGCCGGGCGGTCTCGCGCTGTGGACCTTCCAGGTCAACCGGCCGGCGCAGCGCTTCTACCTGCGCCACGGCTTCCGCGAGCGGTGCCGTACGGACGGCCGGGACAACGAGGAACGCGAGCCGGACGTGCGGTACGTCTGGCTGCCGGAGGGCTGATCCGGTGGGCCCGGCGGGGTGGCCCGCGCCGCCTGCTGGTCGGCCTCCCGGTCGGTCTACTGGTCGGCTGTTACGTACGCCTCGGGCAGGAGGGACCGGATCGGCAGGGCGCGGGGGGTGTCGCGGGGGCCGAGGAGGACGGTGAGGGACGGGTAGTAGTCCAGGAGGACCTGGCGGCAACGGCCGCAGGGCGGGAGGATGCCGCGGCCCTCGTCGGCGACGGCGACGATCTGGCGCAGGTCGTACGCGCCCTGTGCGGCCGCTGCGCCCATGACGACCAGCTCGGCGCAGGGGCCGCCGGTGAAGTGGTAGACGTTCAGGCCGGTGACGATGCGGCCGTCGGCGGTGCGGGCCGCGGCCGCCACGGTGTGGTCGTCGCCGCGCGCGTACGCCGCCACGGCCTCCTCGGCCGCGTGCAGCAGGGCGTGGTCGACCGGTACGCCGCTGTCGGTGGTCATGGGTCCGCCTCTCGTACGGGAAGGGCCGTACGGACGCTATCCGTCCGTACGGCCCTTCCGCGATGCCCTGTGTCCCGGCGGGTTACAACACCAGGGACAGCAGCAGCACGCAGATGATCGAGACGACGGAGATGACCGTCTCCATCAGCGACCAGGTCTTGACCGTCTGGCCGACCTTCATTCCGAAGTACTCCTTCACCAGCCAGAAGCCCGCGTCGTTGACGTGGCTGAAGAAGAGCGAGCCGGCGCCGACGGCGAGGACCATGAGCGCCGCGTGGGTGGTGCTCATGTCGGCGGCCAGCGGGGCGACCAGGCCGGCGGCGGAGACCGTGGCGACGGTCGCGGAGCCGGTCGCGAGGCGGATGGCGACCGCGATCAGCCAGGCCAGCAGCAGCGCGGGCAGGCCCCAGTCCTTGGACAGGTCCAGGATCATGTCGCCGACGCCGACGTCGACCAGGGTCTGCTTGAAGCCGCCGCCCGCGCCGACGATCAGCAGGATGCCGGCGATCGGGGCGAGGGACTTCTCCACGGTGGAGGAGAGCCGGCCGGCGCTGAAGCCGGCGGCCTTGCCGAGGGTGAACATGCCGACCAGCACGGCCACCAGCAGCGCGATCAGCGGCGAGCCGATCACGTCGAAGACGCGCTGCACGTGGTCCTTCGGGTCATCGACGATGATGTCGACGAGGGCCTTGGCGAGCATCAGCACGACCGGCAGCAGCACGGTGGAGAGCGTCGCGCCGAAGCTGGGGCGCTTCTCCAGCTCCTCGGAGGGGCGCTGGGGGATCATCTTCTCCGGCGGGGCGATGTCCACCCAGCGGGCGGCGAAGCGGGAGAAGACCGGGCCGGCCAGGATCGCGGTGGGGATCGCGACGATCACGCCGAGGGCGAGGGTGACGCCGAGGTTGGCCTTGATCGCGTCGATGGCGACGAGCGGGCCGGGGTGCGGCGGGATCAGGCCGTGCATGACGGAGAGGCCGGCCAGGGCCGGGATGCCGATCCGCATGAGGGAGAAGTTGCCGCGCTTGGCGACCAGCAGCACGACCGGGATCAGCAGCACGATGCCGACCTCGAAGAAGAGCGGCAGACCGACGATCGCGGCGATCAGGACCATCGCCCAGGGCATCATCCGCCGGCTGGACTTGGCGAGGATGGTGTCGACGATCTGGTCGGCGCCGCCCGAGTCGGCGAGCAGCTTGCCGAGGATCGCGCCGAGCGCGATGAGCACGCCCACACCCGCGACGGTGGAGCCCAGACCGTTGGTGAAGCTGGTGATGGCCTTGTCCAGCGGCGCGCCCGCCACCGCACCGAGCACCAGCGAGCCGATGGTCAGTGACAGGAAGGCGTGCAGCTTGAACCGGGTGATGAGCAGAACGATGACGGCGATGCCGACAAGTACGGAGATGCCCAGCTGAGCGTTGCCGGCCGAGGTGATCGGCTCGGCCGCGTCCGCTGCCATCATCTCGACGCTGAGATGGGTCACGGCGTGTCCTTCGGTTGGAGCCCGGTCGCGTGATCGGAGCTCGGGGGTACGGCTCGGGACCGGGGCCCCGGGGGAAGGGGCGCCGGTTCAGAACTCGGGGAGAAGGCTCCTGATCAGAGCTCGGTGGTGGCCGGGGTGGTGCCTTCGTCGAGCCGGCGCAGCGCGGCGACGGCCCGCTCGGTGATCTCTTCCGGGGTGCCGGAGACGTCCACCGCCACGCCCCGCTCGTCGTCGGCGAGCGGCTGCAGGGTGGCGAACTGGGAGTCCAGGAGCGCGGTGGGCATGAAGTGGCCCTTGCGCTCCGCCATCCGGCCCGCGATCAGCTCGCGGGAGCCGGTGAGGTGCAGGAAGACGATGCCGGGCGCGGCGGCCCTGAGCCGGTCGCGGTAGATCCGCTTCAGCGCGGAGCTGCTGACCACCCCGCCCTTGCCGGCCCGCTCGTGCGCCCAGGCGCCGATGGCGTCCAGCCACGGTTCGCGGTCGGCGTCGTCGAGCGGGTGCCCGGCGGACATCTTGGCGATGTTGGCCGGGGGATGGAAGTCGTCGCCCTCGGCGTACGGCACGTTCAGCGCTTCGGCGACGAGCGGTCCGATCGTCGTCTTGCCGGTGCCGGCGACTCCCATCACGACGATGACAGGGGGGGTGCTCATCGCGGTCTACCTCGCTCGTTCGTCCTCATTGACTTGGCGTGACGAGCCACCTCGGTGGCTCGAATGCATCGCCCCACTGAAACCCATTAGGTACGACGTATTCAAGAGTCTGTGACGCAAACGTCATACTTAATATTCCCGAGACCCGGGAACGTAGGCTTATCGCATGGACAACGCGGGGCAGGGACTGCATGCGAAGGTGCTGGAGTCTCTCGGGCCGGAGATCGCAGCCGGCGAGCACCGGCCGGGCACGGTGCTGCGCACCGACGAGCTGGCCCAGCGCTACGACGTCTCCCGGACGGTCATCCGGGAGGCGGTACGCGTCCTGGAGTCGATGCACCTGGTCGAGTCCCGGCGCCGGGTGGGCGTGACCGTACGCCCCACCGAGGAGTGGAACGTCTACGATCCGCGGGTCATCCGCTGGCGGCTGGCCGGCTCCGACCGCCCCCGCCAGCTGCGCTCCCTCACCGTGCTGCGCTGCGCCATCGAGCCGGTCGCGGCCGGGCTGGCGGCACGCAACGCCACGCCCGAGCAGTGCGCCGACCTCACCGAGCGGGCCATGGGCATGGTGGCCACCTCACGCGGCCAGCAGCTGGAGGCGTACCTCGTCCACGACACGGCGTTCCACAAGATCCTGCTGACGGCCTCGGGCAACGAGATGTTCGCGCGGCTGCACGAAGTGGTGGCGGCGATCCTCACCGGCCGCACCCACCACCACGTGATGTTCACCGACCCCGACCCGGCAGCCGTCACCCTGCACGTCCAGGTCGCCGAGGCGATCCGGACCGGGGACGCGGCCCGCGCCGAGGAGCTGACCCGCGAGATCACCGTCGGCGCCATGGCCGAGCTGGACATCCTGGCGCCGTAGCGGCGGGCCGGGCGCACGGCCTCAGAACAGCGGCTGCTGGCCCGGGAACGGCGGCTCCTCCGGGTCGAACAGCTTCTCCGCCGGCGCCATCATGGGCGCCATCCGCCGCGACCCGGGGCAGGAGATCAGCTCCAGCCCCGTACGCCGCCCCGGCGGGTCGTGCCGGGCGAACCGCCCGCCGACCACGGCGATGTCTCTGGTGCACACGGGACAGGTACGACGCGGTGAGGACATGACACCAGTGTGACGCAGCGCGCGGACCAGGTTCCGCGCCCCGCGTCAGAACACGTCGCCGGGGACGTACGCGCCCCACACCCCGCGCAGGGTGTCGCAGACCTCGCCGACCGTCGCCTTCGCCTTCAGGGCCGCCTTCATCGGGTACAGCACGTTGTCGGTGCCCTCGGCCGCCTTCTTCAGGTCGGCCAGCGCCGTGTCCACCGCGGCCTGGTCCCGCTCGGCGCGCAGCTTCTTCAGGCGCTCGGCCTGCTGCGCCTCGATGGCCGGGTCGACGCGGAGCGGCTCGTACGGCTCCTCCTCGTCGAGCTGGTAGCGGTTGACGCCGACGACCACGCGCTCGCCGGAGTCGGTCTCCTGCGCGATGCGGTACGCGCTGCGCTCGATCTCGCTCTTCTGGAAGCCGCGCTCGATGGCGGCGACCGCACCGCCCAGCTCCTCGACCTTGCCCATCAGTTCGAGCGCGGCGGCCTCCACGTCATCGGTCATCTTCTCGACGACGTAGGACCCGGCGAACGGGTCGACGGTGGCGGTCACGTCCGTCTCGTACGCGAGGACCTGCTGCGTACGCAGGGCCAGCCGCGCCGACTTGTCGGTGGGCAGCGCGATGGCCTCGTCGAAGGAGTTGGTGTGCAGCGACTGCGTACCGCCGAGGACCGCGCCGAGGCCCTGGACCGCGACGCGCACGAGGTTCACCTCGGGCTGCTGGGCCGTCAGCTGCACGCCCGCCGTCTGCGTGTGGAAACGCAGCATCATCGACTTCGGGTTCTTGGCGCCGAACTCCTCCTTCATGATCCGGGCCCAGATCCGGCGCGCGGCACGGAACTTGGCGACCTCTTCGAGGATCGTGGTGCGCGCGACGAAGAAGAACGACAGCCGGGGCGCGAAGTCGTCGACGTCCATCCCGGCCGCGACGGCGGTCCGTACGTACTCGATGCCGTCAGCGAGCGTGAAGGCGATCTCCTGCGCGGGCGAGGCACCGGCCTCGGCCATGTGGTAGCCGGAGATCGAGATGGTGTTCCACTTCGGGATCTCGGCCCTGCAGTACTTGAAGATGTCGGCGATCAGCCGCAGCGAGGGCTTGGGCGGGAAGATGTACGTACCGCGGGCGATGTACTCCTTGAGCACGTCGTTCTGGATCGTGCCGGTGAGCTCGGCCGGGTCCACGCCCTGCTCCTCGCCCACCAGTTGGTACAGGAGCAGCAGCAGGGCGGCCGGCGCGTTGATGGTCATCGAGGTGGAGACCTTGTCCAGCGGGATGCCGTCGAACAGCACCCGCATGTCCTCGATCGAGTCGATCGCCACGCCGACCTTGCCGACCTCGCCCGAGGCGATCGGCGCGTCGGAGTCGTGGCCCATCTGGGTCGGCAGGTCGAAGGCGACCGAGAGGCCCATCGTGCCGTTCTCGATCAGCTGCTTGTAGCGCGCGTTGGACTCCTTGGCCGTGCCGAAGCCGGCGTACTGGCGCATCGTCCAGGGGCGTCCGGTGTACATCGTGGGGTACACGCCGCGGGTGTAGGGGTACGCGCCGGGCTCCCCCAGCTTCTCCGCCGGGTCCCAGTCGCCGAGGGCGTCCGGACCGTAGACGGGCTCGATGGGCACACCGCTCTCGGTGTGCCGGGAGCTGCCGGACTCGCGCGCCATGGTGCTGCCTCCCGCTGTGCTGCTGAACAGTCTTGCTGGGCTACTACCCGGTAATGACGGACCTTCGCGACGGACTGTAGTGGCGGGCGTGCGCGCCGTGGAGGGGCACGCCCTGGGACCTTGCTCACAGCATGACCGCAGGTTCGGCGGGCCGCAGCGCCGGGAACGAATGAGAGGGGCGGGTGAGACCACAGGGGTGGGATATGCGTCGCAGCAGGGCCTTCCGCACGCTGACCGGGACGCTGGCACTGACCGCGGTGCTGACGGCGGCCGCCGGCTGCAAGGAGATGCGGATACGCGTCGACGACGGCAAGGGCGCCGGGCACGCGGCGCCGCGCACGGCCGCCCCGGCGGCGCCGGCCGCGCCCGCGTCCTCCCCTCCCGCGGCGAAGCCGCCGGAGCCGTCGACGGCTCCGAAGCCGCGCCCGAAGCCGGTACTGGCGCCGGGCGCCCGCGGCGAGCAGGTCCGCGACCTCCAGGCCCGCCTGCGCCGCCTGAAGCACTTCGACCGGAACCCCACGGGGTACTACGGCTCCGTGACCGCCGCCGCGGTCTCCGCCTTCCAGCGCGACCGGGGCCTGCCGCGCACGGGCACGGTGGACGGGGCGACGCTGAGCGCCCTGCACGCGCGGACGGGCAGGCCCGCGCGGAGCGAGCTGTACCCGCTCACCACCCGGCCGGTCGCGGCGCCCGACAAACGGTGCCTGCGGGGCCGCGTGATCTGCATCAGCAAGACGAGTGACACGCTGGCATGGATGGTTGACGGCCGCGTCGTGTCGGCGATGGACGTGCGCTTCGGCTCGCAGTACACGCCCACGCGTGAGGGCACCTTCGCGGTGACGTTCAAGAGCCGCCACCACGTCTCGACGATCTACCACACGGCGATGCCGTACGCGATGTTCTTCAGCGGCGGCCAGGCGATCCACTACTCGGCGGACTTCGCGGCCCGCGGTTACTCCGGCGCCTCGCACGGTTGCGTCAACGTCCGCGACAGGAAGCAGATCGCAACACTGTTCGCGCAGGTCAGGCCGGGTACGAAGGTCGTCATATACAAGTAGCGCACAAGAAAGGGCGCGAGCGGGGCCGGGGGAACGTGCCCCGCTCGCGCCGACGCGCGGTGCCGTAGGTACGGGGGGAACCCCGGCTCCCGCGCAGCCGATGACCAGTCGGCTTCAGTACGTACAGCGTCACCGGCTCCAAAAACGTCACACCGGTTGGTCAGGAGGGGGGTCAGCCGGTCGGGGACGGTGTGGCGGAGGGGGTCGCCGCCTGCTCCGGCGAGGCCGTCTCCGACGGTGACGGGTCGGCCGACGAGTCCTCCAGCGGCGACGGGGAGACGCTCACGCCCGGCGCGTAGCCCTGGTGGCTGCCGTCGTCGTCACCGCCCTGGCCGCCCGAGCTCTGGTCCTCCCCGGTGCCCGCGGAGCCCCCGGTGTCTCCGCTGCCGCCGGAGCCGCCGTCCCCGGACGAACCGCCGTCGGACGAGCCGCCGTCGGAGGAACCGCCGGTCCCGCCGGTCGTCGTGTGGGAGCCGCCGAGCCCGCCCCCGGTGAGGCCGTTCTTCTGGACGTACTGCTTGCAGAGCAGGCGCAGCTTCTCCGTGCCGCCCGCCGCGCGCTCCAGTCCGCGCACCCGCTCGGGGTCGGCGGCCGGGGTGCGGCCCGCGGCGTAGTCGCGGCAGAAGGCGAGTGCGGCAGCGCGCCGTTCGGCCTTGTCGCCGCCGTCCAGCCCGCCCCCGCCGGGGGTGAGGTCGGGGACCGGCAGCCGTACGGTGCCGTCGCCGGGGCTCGGCCGGCCGCCCGTGGCGCCGGGTGACGCGGGCGTGGCCGGGTCGGCGGACTCCGGGTCGGCCTGCGGGGAGCGGGTGCCGCCGTCGGGTCCGTCGGTGTCGTGCGCCCGGCTCTCCAGCGGGCTCGGGGTGACGGCGGCCGAGACGCTGGGGGACGGCGCGGGCTCGCCGCTGTGGAAGGGGGTGGGGAGGACGCCGGTACCTGCGGCCACCGCCACGCCGCCGAGGGCGCAGCCGGCCAGGGCGACGGCGAGGCCGCGCCGGAAGGGGCGGCCGATGCGGGAGCGTTCGGTGCGGGACGCGCCGCCGGGCACGCGCCGCACCACGGGTATCCCGTCCTCCGCCGCTTCCTCGGCCACGTTTCCCGCCGCGGCAGTGTCGCGCGTAGACCGGCCCGCCGAAGCCTGCCGGAAGGCGGCGACGGCGGCCTCCTCGCCCGGGAGCGCCGTGCCGGGGGCGGGCGCCGCCGCGGTCATGGCGGCCGCGGAGAGCAGGTCGTCGAGCTCCCGTGCGCCGTGGCCGCGTCCGGCATCGACCCGTTCGCCACGCAGCAAGCGCTCCGCGGCGTCCTCGTCGAGCCAGCTGTACCGGTCGTCGGCCATCACATGTCCTTCTGCGTACGTGCGGCCGTTTCCGTCACACCGGGTACGCACGGTTCCGTTCCCCCGGACCGGCCCCCGCGGCGCTGCAGAGGCACCTCGCCCACGGGCCCGCCGGCCGGCCCCTTCCCTGGTGAAGGACGGTCGGGAAGGTGTTCGGGTTGCTCCGCCGGAACACCGGCTTCAGCGGCCTCCTGGCCCTCGCCCGGCCCGGTGATCAGCTCGGCGAGGCGGCGCAGTCCGCGGTGGGCCGCCGTGCGCACGGCCCCCGGGCGCTTGCCGAGGACGCCGGCCGCGGACTTGGCGTCGAGCCCGACGACCACGCGCAGCACCACCGCCTCGGCCTGGTCCTGCGGGAGCTGGGAGATCAGCCGGAAGGCGCGCCCCGTGCCGAGCGACTCCAGGGCCTCGCCGACCGTGTCTGACGGGCCCGGCTTGTCGGCCAGTTCGGTCTCGTCACCGCCGATGGCCGGGCGGCGGCCGCGCATGCGGATGTGGTCCAGGGCGCGGTTGCGTGCGATGCGGGCGGCCCAGCCGCGGAAGCGGTCGGCGTCACCGCTGAACCGGGCGAGGTCACGGGTGATCTGCAGCCAGGCCTCGGAGGCGACATCCTCTGCGTCCGCTTCGCCCACCAAAGTCCGTACATATCCGAGAAGACGCGGATGTACGGCTCGGTAGACGGTGCGGAAGGCCGCCTCGTCGCCGTCCTGTGCCGCCTGTACGGCGACCGTCAACCGGCTGTCGTCCGGCTGAGTGTCGTCCCCTTGCACGGGTCCATCCTGTCGCACGCGGAACATCCGCTGCCCGGTCGTTGCTGCCTGCGTCTGCTGCCGGCGCCCGGCTACCGCAGGTAAAGGAACTGCTGCTGGCGCCGACGGTATCCCGTGGTGCCCCGTACGCCGAAGTAAGTACGCCCGGCCGTCCGCCGGCCCCGCCGGGCCGCCGTATGACGCGCGACGGGCGCACCGACCGGCGCGGACCTGCACGTTACGGGCATCGGCCGCCCTGCGTCCAGAGTCGCCGGGATGCGGCCGTCCGCACGGCGCGTGACGCGGCTGTGACGCTTTCGGCGCCGTCGGCGCTGTAGAGGGTGAGGGCGCGACGCCGCCCTCCCTGAGCGACGGCCGGGGCCTCTCCTGTGGGGGGTGGCGGCCCCGGCCGTCCCCTTCCTCACTTCTCCCGGTGCCCGCGCCCGTTCTCCGGCGCGGCGGACCGCTCGGCGCCCGGAGCCTTCTTCCCGCGCTCGTCCTTCTCCGCCCCGCGCTCGTCCTGCTTCGTCGGGCGGTCCTGCTTCGGCCGGCGGGCCTGCCGGGCCTTCTTCGCCTTCGCCCGCCGTTCGGCCTGGGCCGCCTTCTCGGGCTGCTTCGCCGACTGCGGGTGCGCGGGCCCGTCCGGCTTCGTGTGGCCCTGGCTCCTGCCCGGCTCACCCGGCTGCTCGTGGCCGTGGCCCGTGCCCTGGCCGCCGTCCCGGCCCTTGCCCTGGTCGCCGTGGCTGCCGTCCCGGCCCTTGCCGTGCTTGCCGTGCTCCCCGTGGTTGCCGTGCTTCCCGTGGCCCTTCGCGCCGTGCTGCTTCTCGCCGTGCCCCGGCAGGTGGCCCGGCGGTACGGGCGGGGGCGAGACGAGCGGGATGACGGGGTCCGTCGACGAGTCGGGGCGCAGGGACGGTGGCGTGGCGCTGCCGGGCGCCGTGTGCGAGGGGCGGGGCCGTTCCGGCGTGCTGCCGGGGAAGGTGCCCATGGCCGCCGCCGCGACGCCGCCCAGCGTCACCGACGCCAGCAGCGCGCCGACCGCGGCGCGCACCGGCAGTCCGGCGCGCCGGACCGTACGCGGGCGCCAGTCGTCCCGCCGCCGGGTGCCCGCCGCCTGCTGCCGGGCCTCCTGGGCCGCGCGGAACGCGGCGACCGCCCGCCGTTCCCCCTCGGGCGTGACGGGGGAACCGGCACGCACCGCGGCGCCGAGCAGTTCGCCCAGCGCGGCGGGGCCGCCCCCGTCGTCGTCACCGGACGCCGCGCCGGCGCTCCTGGAACCGCCACCCATGCGTGGCCCCTCACCTTCTCCGTTTGTTCCTCGTACCGCTTCCGTCGCCCCCGTCCGCGCCGCCGCCCAGCTCCTCCGCCAGCCGCCGCAGCCCGCGGTGGACCGACGTCCGCACGGCGCCGGGGCGCTTGCCCAGGACGCGGGCGGCCGCCGGGCCGTCGAGACCGACGACGACGCGCAGCAGCACCGCCTCGCCCTGCTCGCGCGGCAGCCCCGCGATCAGTGCCAGCACCCGTTCGGTCGAGAGGGTCTCCAGGGCCTGCTCGAAGGTGCTGTGCGGCCCCGGCAGCTCGGCCAGCTCCGGTTCGAGCCCGGCCGCGCGCGGCCGTGCCTTCTGCCGGCGCAGCAGGTCCAGCGCCCGGTGCCGGGCGATGGTCGCGGTCCAGCCGCGGAACCCCGCGCCGTCCCCGCGGAACCGCCCGAGGTCGCGGGCGATCTCCAGCCACGCCTCGGCCGCCACGTCCTCGGCCTCCTCGCCGACGAGTCCGCGCAGGTAGCCGAGGAGTCCCGGCTGCACCAGGCGGTACGCGGCCGCGAAGGCGGCCTCGTCGCCCTGCTGCGCCCGTGCCACGGCCGCGCCCAGCTCCGCGTCGCGCGCCTGCGCGCGACGGGATTCCCCTCGGCCCAACCGCTGTCCTCTTCGTACGTGTGGGTCCGCGCCACCCGTGGGGGCATGACCCGGATCAGGGCGTCTGCGCCCCCGATGACATCAGCGTCGGGACAGACGGAAATGTCACAGTGTTACGCGTGCGACGCCGGGGGCCGACCGCACGGCCCGGCCGCACAGCATCATCGGACGGCGCCGCTCCGACAGCACGGTCGGACGGCGCCCGTCAACGGGACCGCACCGGTCGGCCGGACCACACCGGCCAGTCAGACGACGCCCGTCAGCCGAACAACACCGGTCAGCCGGACGGCACCCGTCAGCCGAACAACACCGGCCGGACGACGCAGGTCCGACGGCACCGGCCCAGCGGCGCCGGCCCGACGGCACCGGCCCGGCGGACCGGTCCGTCGCGGCACCAGGCAGGCGCCGCACCGCTCAGACGGTCCCGCGGGCCTGGCGGGAGCAGACCGCGCGCATGACCCGGCGGCCCTCGGCGGAGATCTCCACGGCCTGGCGCAGGCCGACGGGGTTCTCTCCGGCCAGCAGTTCCAGGATCGTCGTCTGGCGGCGCAGTTCGGCCTCGACCAGCGGGGTCATGCCCTCCGTACGGCCCGCGCGGCGGTCCTCCAGGGACGGCGCGTCCTCGTCCGCCCGGCCCGCGGGGTCCAGCAGGTGGTGGATGCGGAGCGCCGCGAGCGAGCAGTCCTCGGCCCAGGCGCGGAGCGCGGCCTCGTCGGTGCGGCTGGCCGGCGCGGCGTCCACCATGCGCTGGGCCAGCAGGGCCGGCTCGGCCTCGCCCGGCGCGGCGTCCGCCGGTCCGTCGGGCAGCAGGGCCCGTACCGCGGTCAGCTGGGGCCCCCACGCCGCGCCGTCGGCCGCGAGGCTCGCCCACAGCGGGCGCAGCGCGTCGTCGCCGGCGCCGAGGAGCGGCAGACAGCGGTCCAGGCAGGCGAGGCCGCTCGCCGCCAGCCCGCGCGCGTCCGCGCGCGACCAGTTCCACCAGGCTCATGACGTACGCCTTCCCCTTCGCCGGGCAGTCCCTTGCTGGGCCGTACTGCGTGCCGGGGCGCGGGAACGTCACAGCGGACCGTGACAGACCGGGAGGAAGGCGTACGTCCGTCTCCGCTCAGCGCGCGGGCGCCACCGTGGCGGCCCGTGCCTTGAAGTCCGGCCAGGACAGCTGCGGCTTCCGCGGGTCCCAGACCTTCTGGGCGAGCGCGGCGAGCGGCATCCGGATGCCGCGGGCGACCTGGTCGGCGGTCTGGGCCTGGGCGAGGTCGCACCAGACGCCGAGCCGGGCGCCGGGCACCCGGTCGGGCCCGGCGAGCGAGGCGGGCACGGGCTTGGTGCCGCGCAGCACCGCCGGGGTCCACTCCTTGTAGATCCGCTCGCCGGTCGGGTACGTGAAGTCGTTCGGCTGGCCGAGCACGTAGTAGAGGTACTCGTCGTTGAGGTTCACGACCTTGCGTCCCTCCTCGAGGAACGCGGCCGGGTCGTTCGCGCCGATCTCCTTGCCGGTCCAGTACGCCACCGTGCGGTCCTTGGCCGGGGTGGTCACCTTGCTGTCGTGGAAGCCGTCGTTCCACGCCTCGATCTGCCGCACGCCCGCCTTGCGCAGGGTCTTCTCGCGGTCGTTGAGCCAGCCGGTCGTCAGGTCCTCCACGGTCGCCTTCGCGCCGTACTTCTTCGTGGCGGCGCGGGCGAGCTGCGGGTAGGTGGTGCCGGGCGACTTCACGGTGAGGGCGCGGTACTCGTCGCCGCCCAGGTGCCAGTGCGGTCCGGGCACGCCCTCCTCGGCGAACAGCTTCGCGTACTCCCGCATCAGGTCGTCGACGATCCGGGCGGCCTCCGGCTCGGAGATGTCGATGGCGCCGCGCTGGGCGGTGCCGGCGGCGCTGCGCAGCTGGAGCGAGGGGTGCTTGTCGATCACCGCGCCGAGGTGGCCGGGCGAGTCCAGCTCGGGGATGACGGTGATGTGCAGCTCGCGGGCGAGCCGTACCAGGTGGCGGACCTGGTCCTTGGTCAGGTGGTCCTTGGAGACGATCTCCGGGTGGCTGGCGCTCTCGATGCGGAACGCCTGGTCGTCGGAGAAGTGCAGCTGCAGCTGGTTGAGCTTGAGGTCGGCCATCTCGCGGATGCGCTTCTCCAGCCAGTCGGCGGTGAAGTGCTTGCGCGCCGTGTCCACGAGCAGGCCGCGCTGGGCACGGTCGGGCCGGTCCTCGATGGTGCCCTCGGGGACGCCCTTGGTGGCGCGTACGGACTGCAGGACCGTGCGGGTGGCGTTGAAGACGCCGGTGTCGGTGGGCGCGGTCAGGGTGAGCCGGGTGTCCCTGGCGATGATCGTGTACGCCTCGTCGGCGGTGCTCGCGGGGGCCGCGTTGTTCTGTCCGGCGGCCTTGCCCTTGCCGGAGATCTCCAGCTCGATGTCGCCGGGCCGGGCGTCGTCCCGCCAGGACAGCCGCAGGCCGCCCAGCTCGGCGGCGAGCCGGCGGGCCTCGTCGGCGAGCGGACTGTCCTGGCCGGCGGGGACGACGACGCGGGCGTTCTTCGAGACCCGCCAGCCGCGCCCGTCGGCCGCCTTGAAGGAGCGGACGGCGGGGACGGTGCGCGGTGTCCCCTTGACCGGGGCCCAGCGTGGCGTGGGCGCGGCCGAGGACGCGGCGGACGTGGGCGACTTCGAATCCTGGCTGCCGCTGCCGCCGCGCTGTCCGGAGTCGGAGCAGCCGGTGATGGTCACAGCGGAGGCGGCCAGGGCCACCCATGCCGTCAACTTCCTCATCTACGCAAACCTCCCTTTCCAGGGCGAAGTATTGCCAGCCAGAGAAACGTCACGTCCACTACGCGCGCGAAAGCTCTCTCATCCGGGTGAAATTCGCGCATCCGTCGGACAAGGTCCGTCTCGCGTCGTTACGGTGACGACTCACCCGAACTCCACCCCCAGAAGCACCGTCAGTCTCTCGTTCCCCAGGGATCTCGCCACCCCCGGCGTGGCGTTCCCGGCGCGACGCGCCGCCCTGACCGCCCGAGGAGATCGCCCTGTCCGACGAGTCCCCGGCCCGGCCCGGCACCCTGCCCGCTCCCCGGTCCGGCATACCCTCGCAGACGTGCCGGCCGCCGCGGGTGGCACCGGACGGCGCGCCGGGGCTCGACCGCTTGAATTCGGCCGACGCCGGAGCCGCCGAGACCGCGCTGCTGGCCTGCTGCGGCAGCCGCCGCTGGGCCCGCAGGCTCGCCGCGCACCGCCCGTATCCCGACCTGGACGCACTGCTCGCCGCCGCCGACGAGGCCAGCTACGACCTCAGCCCCGAGGACCTCACCGAAGCCCTCGCCGAGGAGTCCGTCTCGCCGCAGCCGCTCGCGGGCGCCCGCGGCCGCGGCACCCTCGCGGCCCACACCGCGCTGCGCGCCGCGCACGCCGAGTACGAGCGCCGGTTCCGCCATGTCTTCGTGATCTGCCTGGACGGGCTGCGCGAGGACGAGCTGCTGGACCACGTGCTGAGCGGCATCCGGGACCGGCTGGCGCACGAGCCGGAGGAGGAGCGGGCCGTCGTGGCCGAGGAGCTGCGCCGGATCGCCCGGGGGCGCCTCGCCCATCTTGTGGGCCATCGTCCGTGATGGACTGTTTCCTCCCTGTCCGATAGCCCGTCCGTGCTTGTTTGATCACACCTGAGGACCCCGGCGCGAGTAACCGACAAGTCGTCGCTACGATGGCCAGGGCCGGTGGACCGTACCCGGCCGGGCCAGACCGACAGTGAAGCCGGCAGGCCCCAGTCCCCGCTCCCGGAGGGTTTTTCCGTGCCGGCTGGAACGCTGTATCGCGGCCGGGAAGGTATGTGGTCCTGGGTGGCTCACCGAGTCACCGGCGTCCTCATTTTCTTCTTCCTGTTCGTGCACGTGCTCGACACCGCTCTCGTTCGCGTCTCCCCCGAGGCTTATGACGACGTCGTCGCCACGTACAAGACGCCCCTCGTCAACGTGATGGAGTACGGCCTGGTGGCCGCCATCCTCTTCCACGCACTCAACGGCCTGCGCGTCGTCGCCGTGGACTTCTGGTCGAAGGGCACCAAGTACCAGAAGCAGCTGCTGTGGACCGTTGTCGGTGTCTGGCTGGTCCTGATGGCCGGCGCCTTCTACCCCGTGCTGCAGCACACCCTGCGCACGCTGTTCGGGAGCTGATGAAGCGCGATGTCCTCTGCTGAGACGACTCCTGTGAACGACTCCGTGTCCCTGTACGACGTGGACAACCCGGCTCCCGTCATCGAGCCGCCCCGCGCCCGTACCAAGAAGACCCCGCGGTCGACCCGGACCAACTTCGAGCTGTACGGCTGGCTCTTCATGCGGCTGTCCGGCATCGTGCTCGTCGTCCTGGTCCTCGGTCACCTGCTGCTCCAGCTGGTGCTGGACGGCGGCGTGAGCAAGATCGGCTTCGCCTTCGTGGCCGGTCGCTGGGCCTCGCCGTTCTGGCAGGCCTGGGACCTGATCATGCTGTGGCTCGCGATGCTGCACGGCGCCAACGGCCTGCGCACGGTCATCAACGACTACGCGCAGCGGGACAACACCCGCTTCTGGCTGAAGATGCTGCTGTACGCCGCCACGGTGTTCACCGTCCTTCTGGGCACGCTGGTGATCTTCACCTTCGACCCGAACATCCGCTAAAGCCGGGGCTGACTGGAACAATGAAGATCCACAAGTACGACACCGTCATCGTCGGCGCGGGTGGCGCCGGCATGCGCGCCGCCATCGAGGCGACGAAGCGCAGCCGCACCGCCGTCCTGACGAAGCTCTACCCCACCCGCTCCCACACCGGCGCGGCGCAGGGCGGCATGGCCGCCGCCCTCGCCAACGTCGAGGAGGACAACTGGGAGTGGCACACCTTCGACACGATCAAGGGCGGCGACTACCTGGTCGACCAGGACGCCGCCGAGATCCTCGCGAAGGAGGCCATCGACTCCGTCCTCGACCTGGAGAAGATGGGCCTGCCGTTCAACCGCACCCCGAACGGCACGATCGACCAGCGCCGCTTCGGCGGTCACTCCCGTAACCACGGTGAGGCCCCGGTCCGCCGGTCCTGCTACGCCTCGGACCGCACCGGCCACATGATCCTCCAGACGCTGTACCAGAACTGCGTCAAGGAGGGCGTGGAGTTCTTCAACGAGTTCTACGTCCTGGATCTGCTGCTCAACGAGGTCGACGGGGTCCGGAAGTCCGCCGGTGTCGTCGCCTACGAGCTGGCGACCGGCGAGATCCACGTCTTCCAGGCGAAGTCGATCATCTTCGCGTCCGGCGGCACCGGCAAGTTCTTCAAGGTGACCTCCAACGCGCACACCCTGACCGGTGACGGCCAGGCCGCCGCCTGGCGCCGCGGGCTGCCGCTGGAGGACATGGAGTTCTTCCAGTTCCACCCGACCGGCATCTGGCGGATGGGCATCCTGCTGACGGAGGGCGCCCGTGGTGAGGGCGGCATCCTCCGCAACAAGGACGGCGAGCGCTTCATGGAGAAGTACGCGCCGGTCATGAAGGACCTCGCCTCGCGTGACGTCGTCTCGCGCTCCATCTACACGGAGATCCGCGAGGGCCGTGGCTGCGGTCCCGAGGGCGACCACGTCTACCTCGACCTCACCCACCTGCCGCCGGAGCAGCTGGACGCCAAGCTGCCCGACATCACCGAGTTCGCGCGGACCTACCTCGGCATCGAGCCCTACACGGACCCGATTCCGATCCAGCCGACCGCGCACTACGCCATGGGCGGCATCCCGACCAACGTCGAGGGTGAGGTGCTGGCCGACAACACCACCGTCGTGCCGGGCCTGTACGCCGCCGGCGAGGTCGCCTGCGTCTCCGTGCACGGCGCCAACCGCCTGGGCACCAACTCGCTGCTCGACATCAACGTCTTCGGCCGCCGCGCGGGCATCGCCGCCGCGGAGTACGCCCACAAGAACGAGTTCGTCGAGCTGCCCGAGGACCCGGCCAAGCAGGTCCAGGACCAGGTCGAGCGGCTGCGCAACTCCAACGGCACCGAGAGCGTCGTCAAGCTCCGCACGGAGCTGCAGGAGTGCATGGACGCCAACGTGATGGTGTTCCGCACCGAGCAGACGATCAAGACCGCGGTCGAGAAGATCGGCGAGCTGCGCGAGCGCTACATGAACGTGTCCATCCAGGACAAGGGCAAGCGCTTCAACACCGACCTGCTGGAGGCCATCGAGCTGGGCAACCTGCTCGACCTGGCCGAGGTCATGGCGGTCTCCGCGCTGGCCCGCAAGGAGTCCCGCGGCGGTCACTACCGCGAGGACTACCCGAACCGCGACGACGTCAACTTCATGCGGCACACCATGGCGTACCGCGAGGTCGGCGCTGACGGCAAGGAGTCGATCCGTCTCGACTACAAGCCGGTCGTCCAGACCCGCTACCAGCCGATGGAGCGTAAGTACTGATGAGCACCCCCACGCTTGACAAGCACTCGGCGGCGCTGGACGCGGCCGAGAGCACCGCACTCCAGAAGATCACTGTGACCTTCCGGATCCGCCGGTTCAACCCGGAGGTCTCGGCGGACGCGTCGTGGCAGGACTTCCAGCTGGAGCTGGACCCCAAGGAGCGCGTGCTCGACGGTCTGCACAAGATCAAGTGGGAGCAGGACGGCACGCTGACCTTCCGCCGCTCCTGCGCGCACGGCATCTGCGGCTCCGACGCCATGCGGATCAACGGCAAGAACCGGCTCGCCTGCAAGACGCTGATCAAGGACATCAACCCTGAGAAGCCGATCACGATCGAGGCCATCAAGGGCCTGACGGTCCTCAAGGACCTGGTCGTGGACATGGAGCCGTTCTTCCAGGCGTACCGCGACGTGATGCCCTTCCTGATCACGAAGGACACCAACGAGCCGACGCGCGAGCGCCTGCAGTCCGCCGAGGACCGCGAGCGCTTCGACGACACCACCAAGTGCATCCTGTGCGCCGCGTGCACGTCCTCGTGCCCGGTGTTCTGGAACGACGGCCAGTACTTCGGCCCGGCGGCGATCGTCAACGCGCACCGCTTCATCTTCGACTCGCGTGACGAGGCGGGCGAGCAGCGCCTGGAGATCCTGAACGACAAGGACGGCGTCTGGCGCTGCCGTACGACCTTCAACTGCACCGACGCGTGCCCCCGTGGCATCGAGGTCACCAAGGCGATCCAGGAAGTGAAGCGCGCGCTGATCACGCGTCGCTTCTGATCCAGGTCCGCCTGCCGAGGGCCCCTGTCCGGAATTGGTTCCGGGCGGGGGCCTTCGCGTAGGTACGCCCGTCGTGCCGGGGAATGCTCTCCCGTATGACGAACGACACCACCCCCCTCTCCCCGCACCGGCCCCTGCCCCCGCTCTCCGCCACCGTCACCGGTTCCGGCCCGGGCGTCGTCCTGGCCCACGGCGCCACCGGCAGCATCGACGACAACTACGCCCGGCTGTTACCGGCACTCGCCGCCTCCGGCCACACCGTGGTCGCGCCCGACTACCCCGGCTCGGGCCGCACCCCGCGCGCCTCCGGCCCGCTCACCCTGGATGCCCTCACCGACGCGGTGGTGGACGGCGCGGTGGCGGCCGGGCTGGAGACCTTCTCGGTCGTCGGGTACTCGCTCGGTGCCGCGGTCGCGGTGCGCGCCGCGACCCGCTATCCGCAGCGGGTCAGCGGGCTGGTCCTCACCGCGGGCCTGGCGGCGCCCGACCGCCGTACGGACCTCTGGCTGGCCCTGTGGCTGCGGCTGCTGGAGCAGGACGACTACGCGGGGCTGGCGCTGGCCCGCACGCTCAGCGGCTGGTCCCCCGGCCACCTCGACGAGCTGCCGGACCGTGACGTCGACACGCTGCTGGACCCCTGCCCCGAGCTGGTGCCGGCCGGTTCGGCGGACCAGGCGGCGCTGGTGCGGACCCTGGACACGCGGGCGGATCTGCCGCACGTCGCCGTCCCCACCCTCGTCATCGCCACGCTCCACGACCAGCTGGTCGACCCCGCGCACTCCCGTTACCTCGCCGATCACATCCCCGGCGCGCGGTACGCCGGGCTCGCCGCCGGCCACGTGCCGATGCACGAGTGCCCCGAGGAGTGGGAGCGGCTGATCACCGACTTCCTCGCCGAACACGGTCTCTGACGCCCCGCGGCGCGCCCGCACTTGAACATGTTCAAGAACAGGTCTACGGTCAGCACAACGGGGATTTGAACACGTTCAGAAAGGCCGTCCCATGGACCTCACCGTCGTTGCCTACGCGGTCTACCTGCTGGTCAGCATCGCGCTGACCGTCTGGGTCGCCCGCACCCTCAGCCGGCACGGCCGGATCTTCCTGGCCGACGTGCTGCGCGGGAACGAGAAGCTCGCCGACGCCGTGAACCACCTGCTCGTCGTCGGCTTCTACCTGGTCAACCTGGGCTTCGTCGCGCTGTACCTGCGCGCTGCCGCCCCCGTCACGACCGCCCGCGCCCTCGTCGAGACACTGTCCGTGAAGCTCGGCGTGGTCCTGCTCGTGCTGGGCGTCCTGCACCTGGCCAACGTCTACGTCCTCGGCCGCATCCGCCGCCGCGGCGCCATGGACCGCGAGCCGCTGCCGCCGGTCGAGCCGCAGGGCTTCACCGCCCCGGCCGGAGCCTGAGGCCATGACGGCCACGGCGGCCATGACAGCCACAGCGGCCACGGCGGCGCGGGCCGGGGCTCCGCTGCGGAGCATCACCGTGCTCCACGACCCGGACTGCCCGCTCTGCGCCTCCGTACGGGACTGGCTGACCCGGCAGCGGCAGCTGGTCCCCCTGGTCCCGGTCCCGGCCGGCTCGGCCGAGGCCCGTCGCCGCTTCCCCGACCTGGACCATGCCGCCACCTGCCGCGAGATCACCTGCGTCGGCGACGGCGGCCAGGTCTACCGGGGCGCCGCCGCCTGGATCGTCTGCCTCTGGGCGCTGGCGGGCCACCGCGCGACGGCCCACCGCCTCGCCACCCCGGCGGGCGCCCCGCTGGCCAGGGCGGCGGTGCTGGCCGCTGCGAAGTACCGCGCCGCGCACCACCCCACCGGCCCCGCGCGGGAGCGGGCCGCAGGCTGGACGTACGACCGGGCACGGGGCTGGTCGTACGTCCCGGAGCGACGGGCCGACGGGAGCGCCGCGGTCCCCGGCTAAGGTCGGACCCTGTGAGCGACGAGACGACCGGGGCGCCCCGGCCCGCGAAGGGCGAACAGACCCGCACCCGCATCCTCCAGGCCGCGATGGCCCTGTTCGAGGAGCGCGGGTACGACAGGACCACCATGCGGGCGATCGCCCAGGAGGCCGGGGTCTCGGTCGGCAACGCCTACTACTACTTCGCGTCCAAGGAACATCTGATCCAGGGGTTCTACGACCGGATCGCCGACGAGCACCGGGCGGCCGCCGCCGAGGTGCTCGCCACCGAGAAGGAGCTGTCGGCCCGTATCCGCGGGGTGCTGCTGAGCTGGCTGGACGTGGCGGCCCCGTACCACCGGTTCGCCGCCCAGTTCTTCAAGAACGCCGCCGACCCCGACAGCCCGCTCAGCCCCTTCTCCGACGCCTCCGAAGGCCCCCGCGAGGCCGCCATCGCCCTGCACCGCGAGGTCCTGGCGGGTGCGGACGTGAAGTCGGCGCCCGAGCTGGCCGACCAGCTCCCCCGGCTGCTCTGGCTCCAGCAGATGGGCCTGGTGCTGTACTGGGTGCACGACCGCTCCCCCGACTGCGCCCGCAGCCGCGCCCTGGTCACCCGCACGGCCCCGCTCGTCGCCCGGCTGATCGCCGCCTCCCGCTTCCGCGTGCTGCGCCCGCTGGTCCGCGAGCTGACGGAGCTGCTGAACGACTTCCTGGTACCGGGTCAGGCGTCCGGCCCGGAGCCGGCGTCCGAGTCCGCTCCGGCGTCCGGCTCGGCGTCCGTGTCCGACAGCTCATCGGCTCCCGGCCGGCCCCGGTCCGGGTAGCCGCCAGCGCCCCTGCGGGTGACCCGCAGCATCTCGTGCACCGCGTCCGCCGTGCCGATGATGTCGTCGAACAGCGCGTGCATGGCCGCCCTGGTCTCCTCGAACCACGTCTCGAACGCCTTGCGGTCCGCCTTCGGCAGCTCGTTGTCGCGTAGCTGGGTCCGCGCCACCTGGTCGATGATGACCGACTCCAGCGCGGCGCCGCGGTACCGCTCGAGCGCCGCACCGCCGTTCCACTGCCGCGTGCCGCAGGTGCCCACCGCGGCCATCACCGCGTTCGACAGCTCCGAGTAGTCGCGGGAGTTCTGGTCACCGCCCGCGTCCTTCGCCGCGCCCTGCATCGCCGAGCGGAACCGTGGGTGGTCCCGCTTGGCCCCCGCCGCCTCCGCGTGGGTCCTCAGGTGCTCCAGCCGTTCCTTCACCCCGGTCTGCGCCTTCGCGCGGCCCGCCTGCTCGCGGCTCAGGGACTTGCTCTTCACCTGCTCGTTCAGCTCGCCGACGCGCCGCTCCCGCATGTCCTTCAGCGTCGTGTACACCTTCATGGCCAGCGCGTCGAGGGCGTTGAAGACGTGCTCCCCCTGCTTGGACGCACCGGCGCCCGCGCCCCGCACGCGCTGGACCGCACGGGACACGGCGGCGTTCCCGGCGGCCCGCTGGAGGGCGAGCACCGACGCCTCGGGCCCGGCGGCACGTACCGGGACCCGGCCGGCGGGCCGGGTGGGAGTGCCGTCGGTGGCCTTGCTGGTGTCCCGTGCGTGCATGGGGACCTCTCTCGCGAGTGGGCAGATCCTCCCTGCATACGGGGGCCGGCACCGTACGGCCAGGGTTGTCCGGGCAGAGATCGGTGAACGACCGGCCGCCCGAACGGCCACCCGGCGGGTCAGCCCTGCTCGCGCCCCTCGGTGACCTTCGCGAGGAAGGCGTCCAGGTTGGCGGTCATCCGGGCGACCTTCTCCTCGACCCCGAGCTGCTCCTCGTAGCGCGCGGCGAGGTCCGGCTTCTTCTTGCCGCGCAGGTAGAGCGAGCAGGCCAGGTCCGCGCAGACGTACGCGCCCACGGTGTTGCCCTGCCGGCCCGCCGCCCCCGCACGGGGCGCGGCGAGCAGGCTCACCCCCGAGCCGCCGTGCCCGGTCAGGCAGAACGAGCAGACCGTGGTCTTGGTGAACGTCCGGCGGATGTTCTGCGGGCGGCGCAGCGCCACGCCGAGCGGCCCGCCCTCCCGCGGCGCGACGAGATAGGCCCGGTCGGGCGCCTGCGGGTCGCGCCAGCCGAGGAAGTCCAGGTCGTCCCAGGGCAGCCCGTCCAGTCCCGCGGGGATGTTCAGCCGCCGCGCCTCCCCCTTGGAGCAGTTCACGAAGGATGCGCGGATGTCGGATTCGGACAGAGGTTCCATGATTCGGAAGCTAACAGCCCGGCTGACCTGGCGTCGCGCGATTTTCGTGCGCCTCGCGGTGGTGGTGGCGCAGCAGGACCCGGGCGTCCGTCTCCCGGCTCCGGTCGTGGGCCGCCCGGGCGGCCCGTTCCATCCGCGCCAGCCGCTCGCACTCCTCGCAGTCGGGCAGGGGCGGCGGGGACGGCAGGGGCAGGGACGAGGGGGGTTGTACGGCCAGCATGCGGAACTACTCCTTCGAGGGGTGGAGCCGGACTCTCACCCCCCAGCCTGGCCCGGCGTCCCTACGCTCAGTAGCGGGTGACACGTGACAACGGGTCCGTCACCGGAGGGGGTTGGCCACATGCTGGGTGAGGGGATTCCGGAGTCGCGTTCGGCGTACGGCACGGAGCTGAGGCAGCGACGCGAGGCAGCCGGACTGACGCAGGAGGCACTGAGCCAGCGGGCGATCATGTCCCGCACGCACATCGCCCACATCGAGGCGGGACGTCGTAAGCCGTCGCTGGAGGATGCGCGGCGGTTGGACCAAGTCCTGGACACGGGTGGGTTCTTCGAGCGGTTTCTGCCGACGTTGAGTCCCCGGTCGCTCGCCGACTATTTCGCGGAGGCGGCCGGGCTGGAACAGCAGGCCCTGATGATCCGCGCGTACGAGTCGTCGCTGGTCCCCGGCCTGTTGCAAACCGAGGCGTACACGCGGGCCGTGCTGCGTACGTACTACCCGCGCAGAACCGACGAGGCGTGTGACAAGGTCGTGGTCACACGGCTGGAGCGGGCCCGCATCTTCGACGACCCCGTGCGGCCGGTGATGTGGTTCCTGCTCGACGAAGCCGTACTGCGGCGCCCGGTCGGCGGCCCGGCCACCATGGCCGCCCAACTTCGGCACATCGCCGAGCTGGGCAGCCGCGAGCGCATCCGCGTGCACGTGCTTCCGTTCGCGGTCGGCGCCCATCCGCTCCAGGAAGCGAGTTCGGTCATGCTGATGTGGTTCGAGGACGCGGCACCCATCGTCTATGCCGAGGGCCTGCACACTGGGAACATCGTCGACCTCCCCTTCGCCGTGCACCAGTGTCAGACGTTGTACGACCAGGCCCTGGGGGACGCGTTGTCGCACAAGGAATCGCTGGCCCTCATAGCGGCTGTGACAGAGGAGTACGCACATGTGGCGTAAGTCGAGCTACAGCGGCGCCGACGCGGGCAACTGCCTTGAGGTCCACGACAGTTACGGGCCCGGCGTCGTCCCCGTGCGCGACAGCAAGAACCCGGACGGGCCGGTGCTGATATTCGGGGACGCCGCCTGGGCCGCGTTCCTGGCCGCCGTTCGCGAGGGCGGTGCGGTCAGTCGATCGTTCCCCAGGCCCGGTACGGCCGTTGCGGCGCCTGCGGGGAGGCGGCCTGCCCCGCGCCCGTCGCCGGTGGCCCGGAGCGCTGCCCTCGCAGGGTGAGCATCACCGCGAGGAAGATGACTACGGGAAGAAGGAGCACGGTGGCGAACACCAGGCTGAAAACCGCCGCCGCCGTCTTCCCGTCCTGCACGGCGCCGATGCCGGTGACGGCGAAGACGACGGACAGGACGACGGGCGGCAGCGCCCAGGGCCACGGGTGGGGCTCGGGAACGGGCCGGGCGGACCGCCCCTCCTGGAAGGCCGCGTACCAGTAGCGGGCGCTCCACCAGGCAACGGCGTACGCCGAAAACGCAGCCGAACCGAAACCGAGCAACGGCCCGGGTTGCCCGGACACACTGATGGCCGTGGCACTCAGCGCCACGCCCACCAGGGTCAGGAACGGCGTGAGGATCGACCCCACGGCCAGGCGGTGCCGACGGCTGCCGCTGAGAGCGCGGGAGGGCAGGAACATGATCAACACCCTATCCGCGTGCGGCGAGTTGGACGACCGTGACGTCCGGCGGTGCGCCGACGCGTACCGGTGGGCCCCAGGCGCCCGCGCCGCGGGTGACGTAGAGCTGGGTGTCGCCGTAGCGGTCCAGGCCCGCGACGGTGGGGTTGGCCGCCGCGGCGACCAGGTTGCCGGGCCAGAGCTGGCCGCCGTGGGTGTGGCCGGAGAGCTGGAGGTCCACGCCGTGCCGTACGGCCTCGTGGATCATCACGGGCTGGTGGGCCATGAGGACCGAGGCGCGGGCGGGGTCGCGGTCGCCCAGGGCGCGGGCGTAGTCGGGGCCGTCGGCGTGGTTCTCGCCGGAGATGTCGTTGACGCCGGCGAGGTCGAAGCCGGGCAGCTCGACGCGGGCGTTGCGCAGCGGGTGGACACCCAGCTCGCGTACGTGGTCCACCCACTCCTGCACGCCGGAGAAGTACTCGTGGTTGCCGGTGACGAAGAAGGAGCCGTGCCGGGCCTCCAGCCGGCGCAGCGGTTCGGCGGCCGGGCCGAGGTCGGCGACGGTGCCGTCCACCAGGTCGCCGACGATGGCGATCAGGTCGGGGCCGGTGCGGTTGACCGCCGCGACGACCCGCTCGGTGTGGGCGCGGCCGAGGATCGGGCCGAGGTGGATGTCGCTGACGACGGCGATGCGGTAGCCGTGCGCGGCGCGCGGCAGCTTGGCGAGGGGGACGGTGATCCGCTTGGTGCGCGGCCCGCTGAGCACGCTGTACGTGCCGTAACCGACGGTGGCAGCGGCGGCGGCCGACGCGCCGACGGCCACCGAGCGGGCGACGAAGAGGCGGCGTGAGGGGGACGCGGCCGGGGACTCCTCGGCGGCCGGGGACTCCTCGGCGGCCGGGTGGCGCTCGGCGCGCGGTGCCGCCCCGGCGGCCGGGGACGCGGCCGGAGATGCCCCCGCTGCCGGGGGCGCCGGCGCGACGGGCAACGCGGCCCGCTCCCCCGCGTCCGCGCGGCGGGCCGGCAGCCGGAGCCATACCGCGCGTACGGCCTCGCCCGCGAGCAGCGCGAGCGTGAGGTAGAGGACGAGGGCGAGCCAGAGGTAGCCCGGCCAGGCGAAAGCCTGCTGGAGGGGGAACGGGGCGCCCGCGCGGGGCGCGACGAACGCGGCGAGGACCAGCAGCGGGAGCACGACGGCGAGCACCGTACCGGTCCGGCGCGCGGCCCCGCCGGGGGCGGTCGTGTCGCGGACGAGGCGGCGCCAGAGGTACCGGTGCACCGCGCCAAGCAGCGCGAAGATCGCCGCGATGACCAGGACGAAGATCACGTAGCGGACTTCTCGTCCGCCGGGGCCGCGGCCTCGCGCCGCAGGGCCCGTACGCCACGGAACCCGATCACCCCGATTGCCGTCCCCAAGAGAAAGGACGTCACGGCGAGCGCCAGATGCACCCAGAAGTAGGCAGTCGGGTCACCTGCGTCATCGAAGGCGAGACCACTTCCGTCCTTGACCAGATTCTTGACGAAAGTGATCCAGATGAACCAGCTCCAGACCCCGAAGGCGAGCAGGAACCAGGAGACGGGGCGCGAGAGCTTCATGCCTTCCAGTATGGGCGGCGGGTCCGTGGCGCCGTCGGCAGGGGCGGTGTCACCCGGGTCGGCGACTGCGGCGCAGGCCGCTGCGGGTACGTTCACCGACGTGCCGACGACTTCCCCCTCCCCCGCGCTGTCCCCCGCCGCCCGTCCCCTCTCCCCCGCCGCCCGCCGCCGCACCGGGCGCCGGGCAGCGGCCGCCGCCCTGGTGTGCGCCGCGCTGACCGCGCCGCTGGCCGTGGCGGCGCCCGCGTACGCCGACGACAAGAAGCCCACGAAGCAGCCCGAGCCGCCCGCCGTGATGTCCCACGTGGGCGGGGACCGGCTCGCTGAGCCCGGTACCCAGGTGCAGCTGAAGGACGGCGCCCCGAAGCTGCCGAAGGGGCTCTCCGCGCGCTCGTGGATCGTCTCCGACCCGGAGTCCGGCGACGTGCTCGCCGCGCACAACGCGCACTGGCCGCTGCCGCCCGCCTCCACCCTGAAGATGCTCTTCGCCGACACCCTGCTGCCGAAGTGGCCCAAGACCGAGAAGCACACGGTCGAGCCGGAGGACCTGGCGGGCATGGGCGAGGGCAGCAGCCTGGTGGGCATAAAGGAGCACCAGACCTACACCGTCCACGACCTGTGGCTGGGCGTCTTCCTGCGCTCGGGCAACGACGCGGTGCACACCCTCGCCGCCATGAACCACGGCGTCGAGCAGACCGTCCGGGACATGCAGAAGCACGCGGACGAGCTGAACGCGCACGACACCCACGTCGTCACGCCGGACGGCTACGACGCGAAGGGGCAGGTCTCCAGCGCGTACGACCTGAGCCTCTTCGCCCGCTCCGGGCTGCAGAACGCCGACTTCCGGGAGTACTGCTCGACGGCGTTCGCGCAGTTCCCCGGCGAGGCGAAGAAGGGCAAGAAGCGCCCGACCTTCGGCATCCAGAACACCAACCGGCTGCTGACCGGCGTGTACGGCGGGAAGCCGTACAAGGGCATCGCCGGCGTGAAGAACGGCAACACCACCAACGCGGGCGCCACCTTCACCGGCGTCGCGCAGCGCGGCGACAAGGTCCTCCTGGTCACGGTCATGAACCCGCAGAAGAAGGAGGCGAACGAGGTCTACAAGGAGACCGCGGCGCTCTTCGACTGGGGCTTCGCGGCGCGCGACAAGGTCGAGCCGGTGGGCCGGCTGATCGGCCCGCAGAGCAAGGAGGGCGACGCGAGCAAGCACAGCCCGGCCAAGGCGGGCGGCAAGCACTCCGCCGCGCACCTGGCCGCCACGGACGGCCCCGGGGACGGCGGCGGCGCGTGGACCGCGCTGGGGATCGCGGGCGGCGCGCTGATCGTCCTGGGCGGCGTGGCCGTCGCGGTGCACCGCCGCTGGCCGCTCCCCGACCTGGTCCGGCGGCGCGGACGCTGAGCCGGCGGGCGGGGCCGGGAGCGCCCGGGGCAGCCGGGGAGCGCGCCGGGCGGCCGGGAGCGCGCAGGCGGCCGTGGGAGGCGTCAGGCGGCGTCCTCCGCGGTCCCGGCCCCCGTGCCGGCCGGCGGGACGTCCGGCACCTCCACCGGCTCGTCGGCCGGCTCCTGGGTCGCCGTCCACGCCGCGCAGAAGACCAGCAGCTTCGCGGTGAAATTGATCCACAGCAGCAGCGCGATCGGGGTGCCGAACGCGCCGTACATGCTCTTCGCCGCGACACCCTGCAGATAGCCGCTGAGCGCGTACTTCAGCACCTCGAAGCCGACCGCTCCGATCAGTGACGCGACGACCACGGCGCGCCGCGGCGGCTCGGCTCCGGGCAGCTGCGTCAGCACGTACGCCAGCAGCAGGAAGTCGGCGAGCACGGCGATCAGGAAGCCCAGCAGCTTCAGCAGGAGGCTGCCCGCGCCGTCCTCCGGGATGCCGAGCCCGTGCGCCACCCGGCCCACAGCGGCCGAGGCGAACGCCGAGCAGCCCAGCGAGACCACCGCAACGCCGCCCAGGCCCAGCAGCAGCGCCCCGTCCCTGGCCTTGGCCAGGAAGAAGTTGCCGTCCTCGTCGTCGGTCTCCCAGACCGCGCGCAGGCAGTCCCGCAGCGACTGGACCCAGCCCACGCCGGTGAAGAGCAGCGCGGCGGCGGCGATCACCCCGACGGTGCCCGCGTTGTCCACCAGCTTCCCGATGTCCAGCTGCGCCGCGATGCCCGGCACCTGCTCGGTGAGCTGGTGCTGGAACTGGCGCAGCTGCGCGTCGCTGAGCAGCGCGGCGCCGATCGCCGCCGACACCGTGAGCAGCGGGAAGAGCGCGACGAAGCTGGTGAAGGTGAGGGCGGCGGCGAGCCGGGTCCAGTGCACGCGGTCCATCCGCTGGTAGGCCCGCCACAGGTGGGTGCGCATCAGCCACACCACGGCAGGACCGATCAGTGGCAGCCTGGTCAACCACTCCATGAGCCGCGTGTACCCCCTCCGGCCGGCGTCCCGTCCGGCGGAACACTATCCTCCGGATGGCGGTACGCCCGGGACGACGCGCGCGGGGCGGCGCAGGCCGGGAGGGGCTAGCGGGACGGGGCCGGCGGCCGGGTCAGGTCCGCCTGCCGGGGCACCCCCGCCACCGGGGCGCCGAAAGGGTAATTGCGCTCCAGCCGCCACACCCCGTCCGGGCCCTGCTGGTAGAGCGCGAAACCGCCGATCGTCCAGGCGGCCTCGAAGTCGGCCAGCTCCCGCTGCGCCCGGTCCATCGCCTCCTCGGAGATGCCGTGCGCGACGGTGACGTGCGGGTGGTACGGGAACTGCAGCTCGCGGGCGCAGGGCCCGGACGCGGCGCGGATGCGTTCCTGCAGGGCCGTGCAGCCCGCCTTGCCGTCGACGAGTCTGACGAAGACCACCGGCGAGAGCGGGCGGAAGGTGTCCGTGCCCTTCAGGCGCAGCGTGAAGGGGCGGAAGTCGGCCGCCACCTCGGCCAGGTACTTCTCGACCCGCGGCAGGTCGGCGGGGTCGGCCTCGGTGGGCGGGAGGAGGGTGATGTGCGTGGGGATGGCGTGCGCGGCCGGGTCACCGAAGCCCGCGCGCTGCTCCTGGAGGAAGCGGCCGTACGGCTCCGGGACCGCGATCGAAACGCCGAGCGTTACGGTCCCCACTGCGTTCTCCTCCCTGAAACGGATGGTGTCCCCGGATGCCAGTGTGCCGGGTGCGCCGCCTTTACGGCGAGCGTCGTCGGTCCTGCCGCCGCCGGGACCTCCGGCCCCCGCGCGGGGGCCGGGACGGTCCCGTGCGGACCGTCAGTGCTTGGCGGGCAGGAAGCCGATCCGGTCATACGTCGTGGCCAGGGTCTCGGCGGCCACCGCGCGCGCCTTCTCGGCACCCTTGGCCAGGATCGAGTCCAGCGTCTCGGGGTCGTCCAGGTATTCCTTCGTACGGTCCCGGAAGGGTGTGACGAAGTCGACCATGACCTCGGCCAGGTCCGTCTTCAGCGCGCCGTACATCTTGCCCTCGTAGTCCTTCTCCAGCTGCGGGATGTCCGTGCCGGTGAGGGTGGAGAGGATGCTCAGGAGGTTGCTGACGCCCGGCTTGGCCTCGCGGTCGAAGCGGATCACCGTGTCCGTGTCGGTCACCGCGCTCTTGATCTTCTTGGCCGTGACCTTGGGCTCGTCGAGCAGGTCGATGATGCCCTTCGGCGAGGACGCCGACTTGCTCATCTTGATCGTCGGGTCCTGAAGATCCTGGATCTTCGCGGTCTCCTTGACGATGTACGGGTTCGGGATCGTGAAGGTGTCGCCGAAGCGCTGGTTGAAGCGGTCCGCGAGGTCGCGGGTCAGCTCCAGGTGCTGGCGCTGGTCCTCGCCGACCGGGACCTGGTTCGCCTGGTACAGCAGGATGTCGGCGACCATCAGCACGGGGTACGTGAACAGGCCGACCGTCGTCCGGTCCTGGCCCTGCTTGGCCGACTTGTCCTTGAACTGGGTCATGCGGGAGGCCTCGCCGAAGCCGGTGAGGCAGTTCAGCACCCAGCCGAGCTGTGCGTGCTCCGGCACGTGGCTCTGCACGAAGAGGGTGCACCGCTCGGGGTCCAGCCCGGCCGCGAGCAGCTGGGCCGCCGCGACGCGGGTGTTCGCGCGCAGCTCCTTCGGGTCCTGCGGCACGGTGATCGCGTGCAGGTCCACGACCATGTAGAACGCGTCGTGGGACTCCTGGAGCGCTACCCACTGGCGGACGGCGCCGAGGTAGTTGCCGAGGTGGAAGGAGCCGGCGGTGGGCTGGATACCGGAGAGCACACGCGGACGATCGAGAGCCATGGCACACATTCTCTCAGGTCCGCGGGGCGTCCTGGCCGCCGGTGGGAATTCCCGCAGCGCGGCCGGGCCCGCCGCGGGAAGCGGGGGTCAGCGGCCGCCCGCGACCCGGAGGACCGTTCCCGTGGTGTACGAGGCGTCCGGGGAGAGCAGCCAGGCGATGGCGGCGGCGATCTCGTCGGGGGCGCCGGGGCGGCGGAGCGGGATGCCGGGGGCCGACTGCGCGGCGCGGTCGGGGGCGCCCATGGCGGCGTGCATGTCGGTGTCGGTGATGCCGGGCGCGACGGCGTTGACGCGGATGCCGTCCGGGCCGAGCTCCTTGGCGAGCCCGACGGTCAGCGCGTCGACGGCCGCCTTGGAGGCGGCGTAGTGGACGTAGTCGCCGGGGCTGCCGAGGGTGGCGGCCGCCGACGAGACGTTGACGATCGCGCCGGTCCCGTGCGCCGCCATGTCCTGTGCGGCCCGGCGGCAGCAGAGCAGGGTGCCGAGGACGTTCACGTCGAGGACGCGGCGCAGCACGTCGGTGCCGGTGTCGGCGAGCCGGCCGAGCGGGCCGGAGACGCCGGCGTTGTTGACGAGCCCGGTGACCGGCCCGAGCTGCTCGGCCGCGGTGTCGAACAGCCGGTTGACGTGGGCCTCTTCGGCGGTGTCGGCCCGCACGGTGACGCAGCGGGCCCCGGCCTCGCGTATCGCCTCGGCCGTCCGCTCGGCGGCCTCGGCGTTCTGTACGTAACTCAGGGCGATGTCGTGGCCCAGGCCGGCGAGCCGGCGGCAGGTCGCGGCGCCGATGCCGCGGCTGCCGCCGGTGACGAGCGTGACGGGACGAGTGGTGGTCATGGGTCTCCTCGGAAGGCGGGCTGAGCAGGTCAGGGGGCCGGCGGCAGGGCCTTGAGCAGGGCGCCGAGCGCCCCGGAGAAGGCGTGGTCCGGCGGGTGGCCGTAGCCGACGACCAGCGCGTCGCGCAGCTCGGCAGGCCGCGTCCGCTCGGCCCCGGCGGGCTGTCCGGGCGCGGTGAAGGCCGCCAGGCCCTCGACGGCGAGGCCCTCGCGGCGGGCGGCCTCCAGGGTCGCCGGTTCGGTGCCCGGCGGCAGGCCGATCACCGCGTGCAGGCCCGCGGCGAGGCCGGTGACCCGGATGTGCGGCGCGTGCGCGGCGAGCGCGGCGGTGAGCTGGTCGCGGCGGCGCCGGTAGCGCAGCCGCATGGTGCGGACGTGCCGGTCGTAGGCGCCGCCGGAGAGGAATTCCGCGAGGGTCAGCTGGTCGAGGCCGGCGGTCTGCCACTCGCCGGTGCCCTTGAGCGCGAGCAGCGGCGCGACGAGCCGCTCCGGCAGGACCAGCCAGGACAGCCGGAGCGCGGGCGCGAGGCTCTTGCTGGCGGTGCCGAGGTACACGACGTGGTCCGGGTCCAGACTCTGCAGGGCGCCCACCTGCCGCCCGTCGTACCGGAATTCGCCGTCGTAGTCGTCCTCCAGCACCAGCCCGCCGGTCCGCCGCGCCCAGTCAACGGCGGCGGCCCTGCGGTCGGGGTGCAGCGGCACGCCGGTGGGGAACTGGTGCGCGGGGGTGAGCAGCACGGCGCCGGGTCCTGGCCGGGCGGCGAGCGTGTCGGTGCGCGCGCCGTGCGCGTCGACCGGGAGCGGTACGGGGCGCAGCCCGGCGCGGGCCAGGACGTCGCGGTGGAAGGGCAGCCCGTAGGACTCCACGGCCGCCTCGCGGGCGCCGGACTGGCGCAGCAGCCGGGCGAGCAGCGCCAGGCCCTGCATGAAGCCGGTGCAGAGGACGATGCGGTCGGGGTGGGCGTGCACGCCGCGGGCGCGGGCGAGGTAGTCGGCGAGGACGGCGCGCAGTTCGGGCCGCCCGGCCGGGGTGCCGTAGCCGAACGCCTCGGCCGGAGCCGCGGTGAGCGCCGTACGGGCGGCGGCGAGCCAGGCGGTGCGGGGGAAGGCCGAGACGTCAGGGGTGCCGGCGGTGAGGTCGTAGGCCGGCGGGGGTGGCGCGGCGGGCGGCTGCGCCCGCGTGCGCGCCGCCGCGGGGGCGGCCGGGCGGCGTGCCACGCGCTCCGCCACTCGGGTGCCCGATCCCTGCCGGGCGGTGAGCCAGCCCTCGGCGACCAGTTCGGCGTAGGCCTCGGCGACGGTGTTGCGGGCCAGACCCAGGTCGGCGGCGAGGGTGCGGGAGGACGGCAGCCGGGTGCCGGGCGCCAGCCGCCCGGTGCGCGCCGCGTCCCGCAGCGCGTGCACGAGGGCGGCACGTTTCCCCTGGGTACGCGGGAGATCCAGATACAGATCAGGCCCGAAATCGGCCCAGGAATCGCTCATGGAAATGGACCATACCCAGCGGCCCGCACCGTCGTAGCGTCGAACCCATGACGACGAACACCACGACCGGCGACGGCGCCGGCACGCACGGTCCCCGCCTGAACTGGTCGGAGCACGCCCCCGAGGTCTTCAAGGCCATGCTCCGGCTGGAGACGGCGGCCAAGAAGGGGCTGGACCCCGCACTGGTCGAGCTGGTCAAGATCCGGGCCTCGCAGCTCAACCACTGCGCGTACTGCATCGACATGCACATCACCGACGCCCGCAAGGCCGGCGAGACCGAGCAGCGGATCTACTTCCTCAACGCGTGGGAGGAGGCCGCCGACGCGTACAGCGAGAAGGAGCGGGCCGCGCTCGCGCTCACCGAGGCGGTCACGGTGCTGACGGACGGCTTCGTGCCGGACGCGGTGTACCAGCAGGCCGCGGCGCAGTTCGAGGACGCCGAGCTGGCGCAGCTCATCGCCCTGATCACCACCATCAACGCCTGGAACCGCTTCGGGGTGACCTGCCGGCTCACGCCGGAGTCCCTGAAGTGACCGCGGCGCGGCTGCGCGCCCTGCACCACGGCCGGGCGCCGGGCGATCCGCTGGTGCTGCCCGGCCCGTGGGACGCCGCGAGCGCGCGGGTCTTCGCGGAGGCCGGTTTCGAGGCGCTGGCCACGCCCAGCGAGGGGATCGGCGAGTCGCTGGGGTACGGGGACGGGCACACCCCGGCGGACGAGATGTTCGCCGCGGTCGCCCGGATCACCCGGGCCGTGGACGTGCCGGTCACCGCCGACGTGGAGGCGGGGTACGGCCTGCCCGCCAAGGAGCTGGTCGACCGGCTGCTGGAGGCGGGCGCCGTGGGCTGCAACCTGGAGGACTCGGACGCGGCGACCGGCACGCTGCGGGATCCGGAGCGGCAGGCGGACTGGCTCGCGGAGGTGCGGGCCGCCGCCGGGGACGCGCTGGTGATCAACGCGCGGATCGACACGTTCCTGCGCGGCGTCCCGGGTGCCGAAGCGGCCGTGGAGCGGGGCCGGCGGTACGTCGCGGCGGGCGTGGACTGCGTGTACCCGATCCTGGCGCCGCCGGAACTGCTGGGCGAGCTGGCCGCCGGCATCGGCGCGCCGGTCAACGCCCTCGCCCGGCCGGGCGGTCCGGCGCCGCGCGAGCTGGGGGCCGCGGGCGCGTCCCGTGTCACCTTCGGCGGCGGGCTGCACCACGGGGCGGTGGCGGCACTGCGCGAGGTGGCCGCGGCGCTGCGCGCGGGCTGAACCGACTGACTCGGGCCGGACCGGGCTGACCCGGGCCGATCGCACGCGGTGGCCGCTTCCGTACTGGTCGTACGGAAGCGGCCACCGGGCCTGTTATCGCGGCAGGCCGTACGTCACTGGCCGGCGAACTTCTTGCTGATCGCGTCGAAGACGCCCTTGGCCTCGGCGCCGAGGTGCGGCCCGGCCAGCCAGGTGTGGTCCAGCGAGCCGATGGAGCTGTTGGAGACCAGGGACAGCTTGCCGTCGTGGTCGGCGAGCCAGCCGCCGCCGGAGGTGCCGCCGGTCATGCTGCAGCCGATCCAGTGCATGGCCGGGGTGCTCTGAGCCATCGTCAGCCGCACGGGCCGGTCGAGGCAGTTCATCATCTTCGCGCCGTCGTAGGGCGGGGCCTGCGGGTAGCCGATCGCCTTGACGCCGTCGAGGCCGGTGACGCCGCTGCCCTGGGGCGCGCCGAACCAGACCGGGACCGAGGCGCCGACGGTCTCCTCCAGGGACTTGCCGCCGCCGTTCTCCGGCTTCACGTGCAGCACGGCGAAGTCGTAGGCGGACGCGGCGTTGCCGCTGTGCGCTCCGCCGTCGATCCACTGCGAGGAAGTCTGCGACCAGTCGGCCCACCAGGTGCCGTACGGGGTGACGTTCTGCTGCGAGGAGGCGGAGACCTGGTTCGCGGGCAGCCCGTTGTCGTTGTACGAGGGCACGAAGACGATGTTGCGCATCCAGCCGCCGCTCCTGCCGGAGTGCACGCAGTGGCCCGCGGTCCACACGAGGTTGGACTTGCCGGGGTTGGCCGGGTCGGAGACGACGGTGCCGGAGCACACCATCGGGCCGTCGGGGCTGTCGAAGAAGATCTTCCCGATGGGCGCCATGTGCTGGTGGTACGGGCGCTCGACCTGCTGCGCGGTCACCGGGCGCGGCTCGGGGTCGGTGGTGCCGGGCCCGCCGCCGGAGCCGGCGCTCTGTGCGGTCACCGCGGGGGCGGCCTCGGCCTTCGCCATCCGGGACGGCTTCCACAGGTCCTTGATGACCGGGTTGGCGAAGTCCTTCGCCTTGCGGGCCCAGGTGTCCTTGTCCCAGTTCTTCCAGCCGCCGTTCTCCCACTTCTTCAGCGAGTCCAGGCTCTTGGGCAGGCCGTTGGGCAGCTTGGCCGCGTCGGACGGTCCGGTGCTCTCCGCCGCGCTGTCGGCGCCGGCGGCCTTGGTGTCCTCCGGTCCGCAGGCGGTGGCGGTGACGAGCAGCGCGGCGACCGCCACGGCGGCTGCTGCGGTACGACGTATGGATGGCATGTGCCCTACTCCCCGTTATGAACTGCAATGCGACTGCCAAATTGTCATGACCCCATTCAGGGCCCGCCCTACTATGCCGCCAACAAGGGGTTGACGCGCGAGTAGGGGACTGTGATGCACGTCTTACTGGAGACGGAACGGCTGCTTTTGCGCGCATTTACGCGGGCGGACCTGGACGATCTGCGTGAGCTGCACGCGGATTCCGAAGTCATGCGATTTCTGGACAGCGGGCACCCGGAACCCGAACTGCTCGTCACGGAGTACGCGGACCCCGGCTCATTCGGCTACTGGGCCGCGGCGGAAAAGGCCGGCGGCGGGTTCCTCGGCTGGTTCGAATTCCGGCCCGTGCGGGCCGGCCGCCGGGACGAGGTCGAGCTGGGATACCGGCTGCGCCGCTCCGCCTGGGGAAAGGGATACGCGACGGAAGGCGCCCTGGCGCTGCTCCACGAAGGGTTCACGGCGTGGGGCGTGCGGCGGGTCGTGGCCACGACGATGGCCGTGAACACCGCTTCCCGGCGGGTGATGGAGAAGTGCGGACTGCGGTATGTCCGCACGTTCCACGTGGAATGGCCGGACCCGCTGCCGGGCGCTGAGCACGGTGAGGTGGAGTACGCGCTGACGGCCGCCGAACGGGCGCGGCCGGACACCCCGTGAGGGATGTCCGGCCGCGTCGTCGCCCGGCGGGCCTCACTACTTCGGCAGCCACTTCCGCCAGGTGTCCGGGTGGCTCTTCACCCAGTCGGCGGCCGCGTCCTCCGGGGCCATGTGCTTGTCGGCGATGCGCTCCGAGACGTAATTCTGGTCCTTCACGGTCCACTTGAAGTTCTTCAGGAACTTCGCTGCCGAGCTGTTGCCCTTGGCGAAGTCGGCGTTGAGGAACTTCTGCAGCGGCGTGGTCGGATAGGCGCAGTCGATCGACTCCGGGTCCTTGGTGCCCTTTTCCGCACACTCATCGGTGTACTTCGGGAGCTTGACCTCCTTCAGCGGCAGCTGGTTGAAGAGCCAGTGCGGTGCGTACCAGTACGTCAGGAAGGGCTTCTTCTCCTTGGCGAACTGCTGCATCTGCGTGATCTGCGCCGCCTCGGAACCGGCGAAGACGACCTCGTAGTCCAGCTTGAGGTTCTTCACCAGCGCCTTGTCATTGGTGACGTAGGACGGCGAGCCGTCCATCAGCTGGCCCTTGCTGCCGCTCTCCGCGGTCTTCAGCTGCTTGGCGTACTTGTTGAGGTTCTTCCAGTTCAGGACGTCCGGGTGCTTGTCGGCCCAGTACTTGGGGACCCACCAGCCGATGTGGCCGTCCACGCCCAGGTCGCCGCCGTTGACGATGGTCTTCTTCTCGTCGACGTACAGCTTCTCCTGGGCCGGGTGGCCCCAGTCCTCCATGATCGCGTCGACCCGGCCCTGGCTGAGCGCGTCCCAGGCCGGGGTCTCGTCCACCTGGACGGTGTCGACCCGGTAGCCCAGCTCGTGCTCCAGCAGGTACTTGGCGACCGCCACGTTGGACTGCGCGCCCACCCACGTCTGCGTGGACAGGGTGACCGTCTTGGTGCCGGCCGCCGCGGCGAACGGCGACGTCTGCTTGGTCATGTCGGCCTTGCCGCAGCCGCTGAGGGCCAGCAGCAGGGCGCCGGTCAGCGCGGTCGCGCCGACGGCCGTGGCCGTGGTCCGCATGCGCGTACGGGTACGAGTCATGGTCAGGCTCCCTTCCCCGCGCGGCGGTCCGTCGGCTGCGTCACCCGGTCCAGCATCAGGCCCAGGCAGACGATGGCGATACCGGCGATCATGCCGAGGCCCAGGTCGCCCTTGGACAGGCCGGTGACCACGTCGTAGCCGAGCGCGCCACCGCCCACCAGGCCGCCGATGATGACGACGGCGAGGACCAGGACGACGCCCTGGTTGACGGCCAGCAGCAGCGCGGGCCTGGCCAGCGGCAGCTGCACCTGGCGGAGCTGCTGCCAGCGGGTCGCGCCGAGCGACTGCGCGGACTCCATGGCGGCCGGGCTGACCTGGCGCAGGCCCTGGGTGGTGATGCGGATGACGGCGGGCAGCGCGTAGACCACGGCAGCGGCGGCGGCCGGGGCGCGGCCCACGCCGAACAGCGCGACCACCGGGATCAGGTACACGAACTGCGGCATGGTCTGGCAGACGTCCAGCACGGGCCGGAGGATGCGCTCCATGCGGGCGCTGCCGGCCGCGAGCACGCCCACGCCGATGCCGACGACGAGCGTGACGACCAGCGCGGCCAGCACCTGCGACAGGGTGTTCATGGACGGCACCCAGACGCCGAGCACGCCGATGACGGCGAGCGCGACGGTCGCGGTGAGCGCGGTGCGCCAGGTGCCGATGATCCAGGCCAGCGCGGCGACGATCAGCAGCGCGCCCCACCAGGGCAGCGCGGTGAGCCCGTCGCGCAGCGGGTTGAGCACCCAGGAGGTGAAGCCCGCCGCCCAGTCGGCGGTGCCGCCGATGACGGGGATGCCGGAGTAGAGGTGGTCCACCATCCACTCCTTGAAGTGGTTGACCGGCGGCGCGATGTCCACGACGGCCGCGGTCGGCCAGACCGGCGAGCCGGCGGCCCGGCCGGCGACGGCCAGGACGGCCGTCACGACGGCGACCGCGGGCCAGACGAACCGGCCGCGCAGCCACGCGGGCCCGCCGGCCTGCTCGGCGCCCAGCCGTTCGCCCGCCTTGGCGGTGGTGCGGTCCATGACGATGGCCAGCAGCACGATCGGGATGGACGCGGCCAGCGCGGAGCCGACGTCGACCGAGGCCAGCGCCTGGTACACGCGGTCACCGAGACCGGCGGCGCCGATCATCGAGGCGATCACGACCATGGACAGCGCCATCATGATCGTCTGGTTGACGCCGAGCAGCAGCTCCTTGCGGGCCAGCGGCAGCCGGGCGGTCAGCAGCCGCTGCCGGCCGGTGGCGCCGAGCGAGGAGACGGCCTCCAGCACGCCGGCGTCGGCGCCGCGCAGGCCGAGCGCGGTCAGCCGGGCCATCGGCGGGGCCGCGTAGATCACGGTGGCCAGCAGCGCAGCGGGGACGCCGATGCCGAAGACCATGACGAACGGCAGCAGGTACGCGAAGGCGGGCAGCACCTGCATGGTGTCCAGGACCGGGCGCAGCAGCCGGAACATCCGGTCCGACAGGCCGCCGGCGAGGCCGAGGGCCGCGCCCACGACGATCGAGACGAGGACCGAGACGACCATCAGGGCGATGGTCTGCATGGTCGGCACCCACATCCCGAGCACGCCGCTGACCAGCAGCGAGACCAGCGCGGTCGCGGCGATGCGGAGCCCTGCGACGCGCCAGGCGACGAGCGTGACCAGCGCGGTCACGCCGGTCCAGCCGAGCGCGAGGAGGCAGAGGTAGACGGCGCGTACGGAGACGACCACGCCGTTGGAGAGGTGGCCGAGGAAGTAGACGAAGAACCAGTGCGAATCGCGGTTGTTCACGATCCAGGTGCTGGCGTCGCCGAACGGACCGGAGAGGTCGACGGTCAGCGCGTGCGGCCAGACGCCGCTCGCCCACTTGGCGTTGACGAGGGGTACCAGGACGGCGGCCGCGACGGCGAGCACGAGGAGCTTGCCGAGGGCGCCGTGCCGCAGCGAGGCGGCGACGCGCGAGGGGCCCTGAGAAGCGGTGCCCGGCGCGGTGGCGGTGGGGCTGGTCGTGGCGGCGCTCATACGCGCCCCCGCTTCGCGGTACCGGTCGGCACGTTCAGCGCGGCGGCGCGCTGGGCCTCGTGCCAGTACCGGCGGGCCGCTGCGCGCAGCCCCCGCAGGGTCAGCGGCCGGGCGGCCGCGGCACGTGCTCTCGGGTCCAGTGTCACGGGGACGGTGGGAACGGTACGGGGATGCATCAGGCGGCCGCCTCTTCCTCGGCGGGGCCGCCTTCGTCGAGCCGGGCCACCACGTTGAGCAGGCAGGCGTGGTCCACGACGCCCAGGCAGCGGCCGTCCTCGACGACGCGCGCCGCACCGCCGGAGCGGGCCACGGCCTCGATGGCGTCGGAGATCAGCGTGTCGGGGGCGAGCGCGGCGCCCTCGTCGGCCTCGCCGGACTCGGCGGGCCGCATGGCACGGCGTACGGTCAGCACCTGCTCGCGCGGCACGTCGCGGACGAAGTCGCGGACGTAGTCGTCGGCCGGGGAGCCGACGATCTCCTCGGGGGTGCCGAGCTGGACGATCTTCCCGTCCCGCATCAGGGCGATGCGGTCACCGAGCAGCAGGGCCTCGGCGAGGTCGTGGGTGATGAAGACCATCGTGCGGCCCTCCTCCTTGTGCAGGCGGATGACCTCCTCCTGCATGTCGCGCCGGATGAGCGGGTCCAGCGCGCTGAAGGGCTCGTCGAAGAGCAGGATCTCGGGGTCGACGGTGAGCGCGCGGGCCAGGCCGACGCGCTGCTGCTGACCGCCGGAGAGCTGGCCGGGACGGCGCTGCTCCAGTCCGCCGAGGCCGACCTTCTCCACCATCTCCATGGCCCTGGCGCGGCGTTCGGCCTTGCCGACGCCCTGGATCTCCAGCCCGTACGCCACGTTGTCCAGCACCGAGCGGTGCGGCAGCAGGCCGAAGTGCTGGAAGACCATGGCGGCGCGGTGCCGGCGCAGCTCGCGCAGCGAGGACTTGTCCATGCCGCGCACGTCCTCGCCGTCCATCTCCAGGTCACCGCTCGTCGGCTCGATGAGCCGGGTCAGGCAGCGCACGAGGGTGGACTTGCCGGAGCCGGAGAGGCCCATGACGACGAAGACCTCGCCCTTCTTGACGTCGAAGGAGACGTCCCGGACGGCGGCGGTGCAGCCGGTCTTCTCGCGCAGCTCCTGCGCGGACAGGTCGGTGAGGGAGGCGTCCCCCGGGACCTTGTCGGCCTTGGGCCCGAAGACCTTCCACAGCTTGCGGACGGCGAAGACGGCGTCCTGCTCGGGCGCCGAACCGGCGGACTCGGCGGGGGACTTGTCGCTGGCGGATGCGTCGATGACGGTGCCGGCCATCACGCATCACCTCCCTGGGTCGGGGTCTCGGTGAGAATTTCGGCGCACTTCTCCCCCACCATCAGCACGCCGATCATCGGGTTCACGGCCGGCATCGTCGGGAAGACGGAGGCGTCCGCGATACGGATACCGCTCAGCCCGCGAATCCTCAACTGCGGGTCCACAACGGCGAGTTCGTCGTCCGCTGCACCCATCTTGCAGGTGCCGGCGGGGTGGTAAACGGTGTGCGCGGCCTTGCGGACCAGCTCGCTGATCTCCGCGTCCTCGGTCACGTCCGGACCGGGGAAGACCTCGCGCTTGAGCCACTTCTTGAACGGCTCGGCCTCGGCGACCTTGCGCGCCAGCTTGATGCCGTCGACGAGGGTCTGCCCGTCGTAGTCGCCCTCGTCCTCGAAGTACTTGAAGTCCAGGGCCGGCTTGACCTCGGGGTCGGCGGAGGTCAGGTAAAGACGGCCGCGCGCACGGGACTTGGGGATGTTCGGGGTCATCGACACGCCGTGCTCGGGGCGTTCGTAGCCCAGCCGCTCGGGGTTGTCGGTGAAGGGGATCTGGTAGAAGTGGAACATCAGGTCCGGACCCTTGTGGTCCGGGTCCCGCTTCACGAAGAGGCCCGCGTCGGAGTCCATCGCGGAGTTGCCCGGGATCGGCCCGTTGGTCTCCCAGACGATCACCGACTCGGGGTGGTCGATCAGGTTCTCGCCCACGCCCGGCAGGTCGAGCTTGCACTCGATGCCCAGCGCCTCCAGGTCCTTCTTCGGGCCGATGCCGGAGTGCAGCAGCAGCCGCGGGGTGTCCACCGCACCGGCGCAGACCAGCACCTCGCGGCCGGCCTCCAGGTAGATCTCCTCGCCGTCCTTGGTGCGGACGTGCACGCCCTTGGCGACGGTGCCGTCCAGCTCCAGCTGGTACGCCCAGGTCTCCAGCAGCAGCGTGAGGTTCGGCCGGTCACCGGCCTCCATGTGCGGGTGCAGGTAGGCGACCGAAGCGGAGGACCGCTTGTTGTTCTCCGGGTGGTAGGAGAGGTCGAAGAAGCCGACGCCCTCCTCGAAGGGCTGGTCGTTGAAGCCGACGACCTCGGGCACGCCGAGGGCGGTCTTGGCGGCCTCGATCCAGTCGGTGGCGATCTCGTTCTGGTCCTTCTTCGCCACCCGCACGATGTTGTTGCGCAGCTTGCCGAAGTACGGGTCCATGGCCTTGGCGTTCCAGCCGGTGGCGCCCGCGGCCTCCCACTCGTCCCAGTCGGACGGCAGCGGCTTGAAGGAGATCAGCGTGTTGTGCGAGGAGCAGCCGCCGAGGACCTTGGCGCGGCTGTGCAGGATGTGCGAGTTGCCGCGCGGCTGCTCGGTGGTCGTGTACTCGTAGTCCAGCTCGCCGCCGAGCAGGCCGAGCCACTTGCGCAGCGTCAGCACGTCCTCGCGGTCGATGTCGGACGGGCCGCCCTCGATGACGGCGACGGTGACGTCGGGGTCCTCGGTCAGGCGGGAGGCGATCACCGAACCTGCGGTGCCGCCACCGACGATGACGTAGTCGGCGGACATCTTCTTCGCAGCGGGAGGCATGGGTAGCTCCTTGTTTTTTCCAAAGTGCGAGCGGATGCGCAGTGCTTCGGAGCGGGTGTGCTCGGCGGGGCTGCGGATCCGCTGGGCCGCTTCCTTGCGGCGGGGGAGTCCAGAAGGGGGGAAGGGGGCGGGCCTGCGAGGGGGTGGGGGGTGCGGCCGGGCCCCGGGGGCCGGGCGGGCTGCACGGTGCGGCGGCCCGCCCGGTCGTGGCGGGCGGGTCAGCCCGCGAACCAGCGCACCGGCTCCGGGCGCAGGTTCTCGTAGATGTGCTTGCTCTCGCGGTACTCGTCCAGGCCGGCCGGGCCCAGCTCGCGGCCGATGCCGGACTTGCCCATGCCGCCCCACTCCGCCTGCGGCAGGTAGGGGTGGTAGTCGTTGATCCAGACGGTGCCGTGGCGCAGCCGGGCCGCGACCCGGCGGGCGCGCGCGGTGTCACCGGACCACACCGCGCCGGCCAGGCCGTACTCGGTGTCGTTGGCGAGCGCGACGGCCTCGTCCTCGGTGGTGAAGGTCTCCACCGTCAGGATCGGCCCGAAGGTCTCCTCGCGGACGACCTTCATGTCGCGGTGGCACTGGTCCAGGATGGTCGGCTGGTAGAAGTAGCCGCCCTCGGGCCGGACGTCGGACGGCTTGGGGCGCGAGCCGCCGCAGCGTAGCCGGGCGCCTTCCTTGAGCGCGGACTCGACGTACGCCTCGACCTTCTCCAGCTGCTGCTGGGAGACGAGCGGGCCGCACTCGACGCCTTCCTCGGTGCCCCGGCCGAGCTTGATCCGCTCGGCGCGGCGGGCCAGTTCGGCGACGAACCGGTCCTTGACCGACGCCTGGATGATCAGCCGCGCACCGGCGGAGCAGACCTGCCCGCTGTGAATGAAGGCGGCGTTCAGCGCCTGGTCCACCGCGGTGTCGAACTCCTCGTCGGTGGCGCACGCGTCGGCGAACACCACGTTCGGGTTCTTGCCGCCCAGCTCCAGCGCGATCTTCTTCGCGCCCGACACCGCGGCCGCACCGGCCTTGGTACCGCTGACCAGACCGCCCGTGAAGGAGAACAGGTCCACGTCCGGGTGTTCGGCCAGCCGCTGCCCGACGGGCACGCCGGCGCCGGTGACGATGTTCGCGACACCGTTCGGCAGCCCGGCCTCCACCAGCAGCTTCACCAGGTGCACGGTGGACAGCGGCGTGACCTCGCTGGGCTTGATCACGAAGGTGTTGCCGGCCGCCAGCGCCGGGGCGACCTTCCAGCTGGCCTGCAGCAGCGGGTAGTTCCAGGGCGTGATCATCGCGCACACGCCGACCGGCTCGTACACGACGACGCTGTGCACGTCCTCGCTGCCCGCGTCGACGACCCGGCCGCCGCTCTCGTTCATCACGAGGTCGGCGAAGTACCGGAAGGCGTTGGTCACGTCGTCGACGTCGACGCGCCCCTCCTCCAGGGTCTTGCCGGTGTCGCGGCTCTCGATGAGCGCGATCTCCTCGCGGTCCCGCTGCAGGAGGTCGGCGACGCGGCGCAGCAGCGCGGCCCGCTCGGCCGCCTGCGTACGCGGCCACTCCCCCTGCCCGCCGTCAAAGGCCCGGGCGGCCGCGGCGACCGCCGCGTCCACGTCCTCGACGCCGCCTTCCGACACGGTGGCCAGCACCGTCGCATCGGCGGGGTCGAGGACCTCCCGCGTGGCGTCGGATGCGGCAGCCCGCCACACCCCGTCTACGTGAATGGTCTCGATTGCCGACACGTCCGCTCAGCCTTCCACTTTCCTAGCCGTCCTGTGCCTGCCGGTTCACACCAGCAACATCGACCCCTCCCCCCTTATCCGGCCCTCATGCCTAAAACTTCACGGAAGGTGACGGGGGTCACGAAAGTGCGAGCATTACGTCCGAGTTTGCGGTGTTTTCGCGGATAGGTGGGGTCTACAGAGGGGTGTCATGAGCGTCGGCCGGGACACTCCACGCACGGAGACCGGCGTGCGTCTCCGCCGCCCGCGCGATGTCCAGGAGCAGGTGCTCGCAGCCGTGCGCGGCCACGATATGGAGACCCACCGGACAGCCGTCCGCGCCGAAGCCCGCCGGAATGCTCACCGCGGGGTGGCCGCTGAGGTTGAACGCCCACGTCAGCGCCGTGCTGTACCGATCACCCGGTCCTTCGTGCCCATGCGGCTGATTCGGGGTGACCGGGGTCAGCAGGAGCCGGGCCCGCGCGAAGACCGCCGCAAGACGACGGTCGTTGCCGGCCCGGACCGCTTCCGCGGCGGCCGGGTCGGCGCCGGGCGTCCGCAGTGCGAGCCAGGCGTCCGCCGGATCGGCGAGCGCCACCGTCACGTCCTCCACCGGCCGCACGATCCCGGCCGCGGCCAGCCGGTCCGCCGCACGCCGGGCGACCGCCACCGGCTCCGGGTCCGGCGCGGCGAAGCCCAGGTCGGCGGACCAGACGGCGGGGACGGGAGACTCCGTACCGGCCCCGCCGTCCCGCGCCCCCCGCACGCAGCGCCAGTACGCCGCCGCGTCGGACGCGCACCGCGCGAGCACGCCCGGAGCCGCGAGCCCCGTACGGTCCGGCGAGGAGAGCAGACCGTTGGTGGCCTTCAGGCCGAACACGCCGCACCAGGCGGCCGGGATGCGTACCGAACCCGCACCGTCACTGCCCGTGGCCAGCGGTACCAGCCCCGCCGCCACCGCGGCGGCCGAGCCGGCCGAGGACCCGCCGGGCGTCCGGTCCGCGCGCCAGGGGTTGCGGGTACGCCCGCCCCGCCCCAGGCCCCAGGTCTGCCAGGGCGTGCCCGGCCCCGGCACCGACGTCGCCCCGACCGGCACACAGCCGGCCGCCGTCAGGGCCCGGGCGGCGGCGGACCGCGCGCCCCGGACACCCTTGACGCCCAGCGGCACCCCGGCGAGCGGCAGCCGCGCCCCCTCGGCCACCAGCCGGTCCACCTCGCGGGCCCGGGCGAGCGCCTCGTCCCGCCACACCTCGGTGAACGCGTGCAGCTCCGGATCGGCCTCCTCGATCCGTGCCAGTGCCGCGGCCACCACCTCGGACGCGCCGAGGTCGCCTGCCTGCACGGCCGCGGCGACCTGCCCGGCGGTGAGCGCGGCGTACGCTGCCGGTTCCATCAGCGGCCGGGCCCGCCGGACGGCCCGGACGGCGGGCGGGGAATGTGCGGCCGGGCCGGCGCCGCCTGCGGGCGCGTGGCCTGCTGCCCGACCGCCGGTCCGGCCTGCGGTCCCTGCGCCGACTGGCTCCTGAGCCGCGCCGCCTGGGCCACCGGGGCCTGCTGCCCCTGCGCCGCGCCGGGACCGGCGGTGGACAGGGCCCGGCCGGACTGCTCGCGGGTCAGGTACGGCTTCGGCTGCACCTGCCACGGCGTGACGTGCGGATCGACCTCCTTGCGCACCACCCGTTCCATGAGGGTGGCCATCTCCACCGGTCCGATGCCGCCGGGCACCGGCGTGAGGTGCTGCGGGATGTCGTAGGCGTCGCGCCGCACGTCACCGCGGACGCTGCCGTCCGGCTGCGGCACGAAACCGGAGTCGACCACCAGCCGGTGGTGCGGCCGCAGGTGTTCGGGGCCGAGGATGCCGGGGTTGCCGGTGACCGAGACGACGATGTCGGCGTCCCGGACGCGGCGCAGGTCGTCCCCCGCGTCGAGCTCGACGGGGCGGTGGCCCATCTCCTTCAGCTGCGTCACGACGCCCTGGCCCACGAAGCCCTTGGCGCCCACCACCGCGATGGCCGGGTTGTCCTGCGCGAAGGGCTCGACGACCCGGCTGATGCCTTCCGCCGTGGCGCAGGCCCGGTACGGCGACCGGTCCTTCAGCAGCGCGTCGATGTCCTTCTGCGGGTCCATCCGCTGCACCAGCGGCATCAGGTGGGCGGGCGGCGGGAACTGCACGATGACCGCGCGGGTGCGGTCGTCCTGGTTGCACCGCTCCAGCACGTCGGCGAACTGCGCACGGCCGGCACCGGGCGGCAGGACGATGTGGTCGGCGTGGAAGCCCAGGTGCTCGAAGCTCTTCACCTTCTGCTCGGCGGAGACCCTCGATGCCTGGAGGCGCGCCTGCCACTCGGGCGGATCGGTCGCGGCGGGTTCGAAGCGGATGATCGCCACCCGCTTGCCGGTGGGCGCCACGGCGTCCCGGTAGTGCTGGTACAGGGAACGGGCCTGCCCCAGCACCTCCCTGCCGGATACGTGTTCGGTCATCTTCAGCCGTCAGCCCTGGCGTCCCAGCGCGGTCAGCACCTGCGGAACCGGGTCGAGCCGCCGGCCCTTGAGCAGCGCTTCCACCTCCTGCGCCGACAGTGCCCGGTCGCCCCGCAGGTCGTCCTGGTGCCCGCTGCCGGCGTCACCGGTGACCTCGATGCGGTGGAAGGTCTCAGGACCGGTCGGGTCGTCGTAGGAGAACTCCCCGAAGTGGGCGATCCACACGACGGTCCCCAGGTCCTGCGCCAGCTCACCGCGGAGCACGGGCACCACGGCGTCCGCCACGCTGCCGAAGTCGTCGGTGATGCCCCGGTCGGCGGGGTTGCTCGCCAGTTCCGAGACGACGACGACCGTCTGCCGGGCGGCGGGGTCGTGGACCGCGCGGACCAGGGAGTGCGCGGCGCCCGCCCGGCGGTGCCGCCAGTCGACGACGCCGGTGAAGTGGGGGAAGGACGCGTGATTCATGAGTGCTCCCGTTGACACGTGCTTCAGTACTTCTTGAGGGCGGTGACGAGCAGTCCCGCGCCATTGTTCCGCGTGACGAAGAGCCCCGAGTCCTTCAACGGCTGCAGGGGCAGCTCCGTTCCGGCGGGAAGTGCCTCGGCCCTTCCGTCCGCGACCCGCACCTGCGCGACGGTGCCGTCCGTGTCGGCGGCCGGCACGGTTCCGTACGCGATGCCGTCGTCGCGTACGGCGCTGACCAGGATGCCCTTGCGCTGCGTGTCGCCCGCCAGGCACACGCCCTTGTGCTCGCGGAGGTCGAAGACCACGGAGCCGTAGGCCACGTACCGCCCGTCGGCCGAGGTCGCGACCCGTGGCCCGCCCCGGCTGCCCTGGGAGTCGACGTCGGCGGGGGAGCAGGAGGTACTCGCCTGCACCCGGCCGGTCGCCGAGTCGTGCACGGACCAGACCCGGTCCCCGCCCTGGTCCTCCCCCTTGGGCGTCCATTCGGCGACGAGGTGCGTGCCGGCCGTGCCGACGACGTCGCCGTTGAGCTTGTCGTTCGAGCGCAGGTGCCCGGTGGCGGCCCCGTCCGGGGTGACGTCCTGGCTGCTCCACCGCTTCGGCACCCCGAAGCCGCCGTTCAGCGTGCTGACGGCGACCGGGCCCCCGGCCGTGGTCGCGGCGACCCACGCCGTGCACGTGCCGGTGTCGCACTCGGTGCCCAGCTTGCTCCCGTTGCCGTAGCTGGTGACCTTCCCGCTCGCCATGTCCACCGAGGCGCTGTACGTCGCATAGCCGTCCCAGTGAAGGACGAGCCCCGCGCCGCCGTCGCTGACCTCGAGGTCATCGGGGTCGGCGTTGACGGAGGTGGAGCCGTCCTCGTCCTTGAGGGGCACCGCGACCCGGTGCGCCGGGGCGACGTTCTCACCGGAAGCGTCGAGGGGGAAGATCTGCAGCTCCACGAGCTCCTTGCCGCTGTTCAGTTCGTCCTTGCCCCGGACGCCGTGCGCCCAGGCGACCACGTAGTCGCGGCCGTCCTGGTGCACCGTGGTCACCCCGGGCAGCTCCGGGTCGTCCGACTGGAAGGAACTGGCCTCGGTGACTTCGGACAGCGGCGTCGGCGGGACCCAGGGCTTGCCCGTCCACTCGATCCTGCCGGTCGCGGCATCCCTGACCTGCACGGCGTATCCGGCCTCGGCCACCGTGGTCAGATAGGCGACCTTGCCGGCCGGGACCGACGCCGCGACGGGGACCGTCCGGGCGTTCTCCGGCAGCCAGGTGAGCTTCTGCTGCCAGCCCTCGGTGGCGCGGTAGCCGGACGGCGCGGAGATCTCCGTCAGCGGTGCGGCCGTGGGGCTGCTCCGCTTCTTCTTGGCGGGTTCCCCGTCCGCAACGGGGCCGGTGCCGCTGCATCCGGTGACGAACGCGCCCGCCAGGAGCAGGCACCACAGCGCCTTCGCATTACGCACGTGCTTCCTCACTTCTGCGCAGTATTCGGGTCAGCGCGACCGGGTGGGGCCGCGGTCGGGCCCCTGGGAGGGCCGGGGTGGTGCCGGGGGCCGTGCCGCACGGCGGGGTGCAGGGTTCACCCGCTGGGGGTTCGCCACCGCCCGCCGGGGCTCCCTCGCCTCTTCCTCCGTGGCCCGCAGCAGCCGTACGGCGGCGGCGAGCGCTTCGTCGAGGGTGGCGAAGAGGACCGCGGGAGCGGTGGGACCGGCGGGGGTGATGCCCACGGTGACCCGCCACAGGCCGTGTACGTGCTTCACCACGACGGTGCGGCCTTCGTGGCGCAGCCTGATGACGGCTTCTCCGCCGGGCTCCGCCCGCACCTCGAGGTCCAGGTCCGCGTCCCCGGCCGCTTCGGCGGCCTCGCGCAGCCGCCGGGCCTCCGAGTGCTCCACCGTTCCCCGCTCCCCTGCCCGGTCAGCCGTCGTACGCGTCGACCTCCGGCGCGGCCTTGGGGCGGTGCGCCCCGGCCTTGCAGCCGGCGAACGGGCCGGACGGGTCGCGCAGTTCGAGCATGGCCGGCCCCAGGTGGTCGCGGTGCCACACGGCGGGACCGCTGGCCCCCGACGCCGGGTCGGTGAGCTCCTGCCAGGCGAGCCAGAGGGCGTGCAGCCGGGCCACCGCCTCCTGGTGCTCCCACCAGCGCGGGCACCAGGGCGCCTGGGAGCGCGGCTCGCGGCCGTAGACCGGCACCAGCAGGCCGTTGACCCACATCGCGAGATTGCGCAGCTCCTCGGCGTACTCCTCGCCGTCGAGGTAGAGGATGAAGGGCGGCGCCTGCATCTCGGCGCCGCCGTCGAAGGTCTGTGCCGTCACGGTTTCTCCATCACTGTCCGCGCCGCGCGCGCCGTCATCGCCTCTGTCTCCGCCCGGGCCGCCGCCTGGATGCGCTCGGCCCCCGGCTCCTTGAACCAGGGCCGCAGCCGGATCAGCGCCGGCCGGATGCCGGTCGCCAGCAGCAGCGCCGTGCCCTTCGGCAGTGCGCGGATGCGGTCCACCGGCATCACGCGCTCCTGCCGGTACGACGTCGAACGCGTCCGGCCGTCCTTGCTGCGGGAGACGCTCACCGTGCTCACGTCGTGCTCGCCGACCAGCTTGGAGACCTTCTCCACGAAGTCGGCGTCGTCCAGTCCGGCACCCAGCAGCTTGATCGTCGCCGCGCTCCACAGCGCGTCCATGCCCGCCTCGCCCCACACCCGGCTGCCCTGCCGGTAACTCTGCAGCAGCGTCACGACGTTGATGCCGCGCGAGCCGAAGTGCGAGTACAGGTCCGGCAGGTCGGAGATGCGGCAGACGTTCGCCGCCTCGTCCAGCACCGCGGTCATCGGCGGGTCCAGCCGGCCGCCCTGCCGTTCCGCCGCCACGGCTCCCGCCCGCATCACCGAGTCGGCCAGGGCCGCGATGACGCCGGCGGCCGAGCCGCCGCCGTCCTTGGAGAGCAGGTACAGCGTGTCGCGGCTCAGTGCGTGCCGCTGCGGCGAGAACTGCGCGACCTGCGGGTCCGGCGTCACCCATGCGGCGATCCTGGGGTCCAGCAGGCAGGACACGCACTGCCGGGCGGTCTCGTAGATGCCGTCGCGCGTCTCCACCGCGCCCTGGATGGTGCCCTGCAGCTGCGCAGCGAGCGCCGGCATCTGCGCGTCGTTGAGCAGGTCGATCGGGGTGCGGTCGGCCGGGTCGGCCAGCCAGCCCAGCAGCTCGGTCACCTGCCGCTGCCCGCGGTTCGCGGCGTGCAGCAGCGCGGTGAGGGTGTTCTGGGCCGCGGAGATCCAGAAGTCCTTCTTCGAGGCGTCGTCGTTGACCGCGCCGACGAAGTGGCCGGCCAGCCGCATGGCCCCCTCGATGGTCGACGCCTCCGCCAGCATGTCCCACCACATGGTGCGGGGGGTGTGGGCGATGCCCTGCGGGTCGAACGTCCATACCGTTCCGACGCGCTCCCGCTCGGCCTTCGTGACCGTGTAGACGTCGGCCTTGTTGGACGTCAGGATCACCGGGCCCCGCGCGCGCAGGGTGCGGGGCACCGCGACGCCGGTCGACTTCCCGGACCGCGGCGCCATCAGGTGCAGCTCCACGTCCTCGTACGAGGAACGCAGCTCCGGCCCGTTCGGTTCGAGATTGCCCAGCAGATTGCCGGTGTCGTCGGGGTCCAGCCGGCCCGTCCTCGGGAGCGAGGGGCGCAGCGAACGGGCCTTGGCCGCCGCCTCCTTGGGCAGCAACACCGCCAGTTCCCGCTTTCCGGCCAGCCCCTTGGGCTTGGCGGTCCGCCGGCGGATCGCCGTGATCACCACGACGAGCAGCACGATCGCGAGCAGGAAGAGCACGACGATGCCCGCGACGACCGCTCCCACCGGGGCGTCCGGCCACAGCGCCGACGGTCCCTGCTGCACGAGGTCGGCCATGGACCGCAGGGAGAACGGCGGCGGGTTCCAGCCGGCGCCGGACACGGCGGCACCCAGCGTGCCGCCGAACCATGCGCCGAAGAACGCCAGGAAGCAGAAGGCGGCAACGGCGACGATCAGCCACGGGAGCACGTCGTCGGCTCCCGTACCGCCCTTCCGGCCCCCCGTGTACGGCTTGCTGCTCATCCCCGTGCCCCTATGTCCTCCACCGGATTACCGGCCCCGACCCAGCGGGTGTTGGTGTTGTGCAGCTCGCGCTCGGTGTCGGTGATGGCCACCCGGATCGGGATGCCGGGCCGTCCGCCCACCTTGATCAGGAAGCGGCCGCGTCCCGGCGGCTCCTCGTTCCCGCCGGTACCGGCCCAGCCCGGCGGCGAGGACCAGGACGACACCAGGTCGATCTCGCGCTCGGAGAGCCCGACGATGTTGCTGAGGTCCTGCATCTCCGCCTTGGGGAGACCCGCGCAGACCACCATGCCCGCGCGCTCGACGAAGCCACGGGCCTTCGCCCGGTCGGACTCGCTGCCCAGGGCCTCCGCGTCCTTCAGCGTGTGCGTGATCTTCGCGTCGCCGAGGCCCAGCGAGCGGTTGAGGCGGGTCAGCGCGTCGATCCGCTCGACGATGCCGGACGCCGCACGGAGCGGACGCCACAGCTCGTCGAGGACCGTGAAGAACCAGCGCCGCGGCGCGAGTCCCGCATCGGAGAGCGCATGCGCGGCGGCGACCGTACCCAGCCCGTCCGACCAGGCCGCGAGCATCGCCGCCGCGGTCAGCTGGGTGTCGGCCTCACCGATCCGGGAGATGTCGATGCACACGGCCGGCGCGTTGGGGTCGATACGGGTCGAGGTCTCGGAGGCGAAGGTGGAGCCCAGCGGACCGTCCAGGATGCCCAGCAGCGACCGGTGCAGCGGGTCGACGGCCTCCCGGTACCGCGCCATGTCACCGCGGTCCAGCGTCACGGCACGCACCCGGTCCGGCCCCTCGTCGAGGACCCGCAGCAGGTCGGGCAGGAGCGGCGCGCGCCCAGCGGGCGTGCGCTCCCGCAGGTGGTGCAGGCACGCGGAGACCACCGACATCTCGTGGTCGCCCATCGGCTGCCCGCGCACGATGGTGATCAGCGCGGCGACCATGTTCAGGACGCGGCCGTGCGCCTCGGACGTGAGCGCCCGCCCGGCCTCGCCGCCCAGCCGCTCCGCCGCCTCACCCATCGCACCGGGGTCGAGGACGTTGATGCCGCCGACACCACGGCCGATGGAGATGACCTGGCCGCCCAGGGCCCGCACCGTGTCGGCGTAGTCCGGCTTGAGGTCACCCAGCACCAGCGGCACGACGCCGGTCGCGGCGAGACCGATGAGCATCCGGTTGACCAGCGTCGACTTCCCCAGGCCCGGCATGCCGAGCATGAAGAGGGACGGGTTGGAGATGTAGCGGGCGCGGGTGAACCACGAGATGGGGTCCCCGCAGACGGTCGCGCCCGTGTGCAGGTGCTGGCCGAGCGGTACGCCGGTCATGGGCGCACCGGACCCGGCGGCGAACGGCCACAGGCCGCAGGCCTGCACCGTGGTGGCACGCCACATCGTCGGCGGGTCGAGGTGCGCGACCTGGCCACCGCCGGGTCCGTACCAGCCCCGGGCCGGAGCCACGGGGACGCGGGGCGCCGCCTTGCGCGCCGGGGGCTTCTTCTTGCTCACAGCGCCTCCCGGATCTCACGCGGCATCAGCGTGTGCTCCCACGGCAGGATGCCGACGGGCAGCGTGCAGGTGAACGCCGACGCCTGCATGCGGTCCGCGGGCCGCATCAGCACGCGGGACGACGCCTGGAGGTTCCGTACGGTCGTGGCGGCGTCCGCGAGCTGCTCCTCGCTGTCGACCGTCACCGTGAGCATCAGCGAGAACTCCACCAGACCGGCGCCCGCGGCCTCCTCGGCGGCCGTCTGCTCGGCGGCCCGCATCTCACTGGACGCACGGGCCTGGACGAGACCGCGCCCGGAGGAGGCGGTGAAGTGGGCGTTGCGCCGGTCGGCCTCGACGATGCGGGCCGAGGTGGCCGGGTCGATCGGCCGGTAGACCAGGCACACGCGCTTGCGCCGGGTACCGGGGGCCGGCTCCAGCAGGCCGCGCAGCACGTTGGAGCGCACGGTCCCGCGCGGCGCCAGGGTGAGCAGCCAGCTGCGGGAGACGCCCGAGTCGTGCTGGTAGGAGGTGACCGACTCGATCGCCGCGGCCGGCCCGGCGTCCTCCCATTCCAGCCCGGTGGACTTGTTCTCGGCCCGCGCGGACAGCACGTCCGGCGCGATCGCCGGGTCGTACGCGACGCGCACGGTCTCCGCGATCTGCTCGGCGGAGAGCGGATACGCGGCGCCGCCGCCCGCCGCGATCAGGCCGGACAGCAGGCCGGGCAGGCGGATCGCCAGGTCGGTGACGACGGTCTCGGGGTCGCGGCGGGTGCCCACCGTCCCGTACGTCAGAGTGACGTAGGTGTGCATCTCCGAGGACGCGGACGGGTAGCGCTCCACGACCTCCTCCATCACCGCGCGAGCGGCGGCCGGGGCGTCCGGCGAGAGCCGGGGCAGCACCTCGGCGGCCAGCCGGGTCCCCGTGTCGGGCGCCGTCTCCACCACCACGGACGCGCCGCGCAGCCCCGGTTCGTGGGACAGCCGCGCCAGCCAGTCGCCCCACGAGGCGACCCAGATGTCGACCTGTTCCCCGTCGATGAGCGAGCCGCCGTCGGGCTCACAGGCGAGCACGACCGTGTACAGGTTGCGCCCGGGGTGGTGCAGCACGCCGAACGGGCGGTCGTACGCGTCCCTCCCCTCGCGCATCTTCACCCGGGCCAGCAGCCCGGGCGGGGAGAACCGTCCCCCGGGCCGCTGCGAGAGCGGGCCGGAGACGTAGATGTGTGAGCCTTTGGACTTCCTGCGCATCCAACCGATCCGAACTGCGAGCAGCTGATAGATGTTGCGCCCGTCCACCGTGCGGACGGCCACGGGTGCGACGAGCAGAAACAGCGGTACGAGCACGGTGATCGCGGCCATCAGGGAGATCAGGGAGGCCAGCAGTACGACCACCAGTCCACCGAAGGTGGCGACCGTGCCGAGCAGGCCGAGCGGTCCCAGCCCCGGCCGTCTGGGGCGTCGCCAGTTCCCGTACGTGGGACGCGCGACTTCGGAGGCCATGCGATTCCTTTCAAAGAGTCCCTGCGACGCCGGGCGGCGCCGGTGCGCCGCCCTTTCCGCCCCGGCCGGCAAGACGCCCGCACCCGGCGGCCGGGGCGGCCCGCGTCACGGGCCCGCTATTCGTTGTGACCCTTGTTTCCGTCGTTGTCGCCAAGGGAGTTGACCACTTCGCTGGCTGCCTGGACGCCGGTCTGCACGGCAACTGCGGCTGCCTGCACGGCTGTCGCAGCACCGGCCGTCGCGGCCCCGCCGGCAGCCCCCGCACCGCCCCCGGCAGCCCCCGCACCGCCGCCGGCCGCGCCACCGCCACCGGCGGACGCGCCGGCGCCGCTGGAGGGCGAGCCCTTGGGCGCGCTGGAGGCACCACCGCCGCCACCGCCGCCCGCTCCGGCACCGCCGCCACCGCCACCACCGCCGACGCTGCCGCCGGCGATGCTGACGGCACCGGTCGCGATGTTGTTGGCGGCATTGATCGCCACGGACCCACCGGATGTGTCACCGAGCGCCGCGGTCGCCGGCACGACGAGCTTGAGGAGGGCGGGGAGCGCGAAGATGCCGAGCAACAGGACACCCAGTCCGGCGATGATCTGGTTCAGGTCACTCGTGTCCTTGGTCATCGCCGTACCGGCATAGAAGATGAGCGCGGCGGCCGGCTTGTACAGCAGCCAGGCAGCCAGCCATCCGATGTGCTTCTTCCACCAGCCGCCGCCCCACCCGGTCATCGACGCCGCTGCGGACAGCGGCAGGGTGCCCACGAGCATGACGAGGACGCCGATGCGGAGGTACATGAGGATGACCTGCACCACGATCGCCAGCACGCTGAGCAGGCCCAGGATGATCACGATTCCCGGACTCGTGGCGGCCATCGGAACCAGCGCACCGACCAGCTGTGCGCCGTTCTTCCCGATGTGCGCCTGCTTGTAGATGTACTCGGCGTACCTGTCCGAAGCGGTCGTGAGGGCCTGCATCGCGGTGACCGACACGGCGGACACCAGGACGACCCGCCACATGCCGTGGAAGGCCTGCTGCATCGACTGGCCTTTTCGGTCCAGCGCCATCCGGATCGCAGCGATGAGCAGGGAGGCGACGGCGACGTACCCCACGAGCCAGTTGAGCTGGCTCTGGATCGCATCGATCGGACTGTGGCCCTGGTAGACGCCGTCGGCGTCCACCTTCATCCACATGCCGTTCAGGGTGTGCATGACCGCGTCGACGGCCTTGCCGATGGCCTCGGCGAAGGCCCGGACGGCACCGCCGAAGGCGGACTTCGCTACGGATTCGGCGCCCCCGGAGATCTTGTCAGCGCCCCAGCTGACGGCTTCTTTCCCGCAGTTGATGGGATGTTTGATGCAGTCCCCGACGCCCATGTCAGCTGCCCCACTTCACGAAGCCTTCAGGCCCGGAGGTCTGCGAGAAGCCGCTGTACGGCGAGCCGTTCGGCTGCGGATCCACCTTCCAGTCCCCGTCGAGCCACTTGAGGGAAACGGAAGCAGTGGCGTACTCCTCACCCACCTTGAGAAGGATCTGGACGGTCGCCTGCTCCTTGGCGTAGGTCAGGACCGAGAAGCCGTAGAAGTTGCCGCCGGACTCCTGGGTGCTGTTCCGGGGGTCGTCCTTTTCCTTGGCGCGCTGCTTGATCAGCTTGTCGCGCGCCGCCCCGGGCACGAACTGCTTCTCGACGACGTCGCGCCAACCGGGGTAAGGCAGCTTGTCCGTGATGGCGTTGACGGCCAACGCCGCACCCATCGGGGTGTGCGCGTAACACGACCAGATGTTGCCGTCGAACTTCTTCGGACCGTAGGTCGCGGAGACCGGGACCGGAACAGTGCCGTAGGTCTTCCACAGCATGTCCGCCGGCGCCTTCGTCGGCTTCTCCTGGTCGCTGTCGTCCGTCTTGCAGCCGGCCGGCCGGTCGTCGGCCTGCGAGTCGTCACCCTGGGACGCCGACGGCGAAGCCTTCGGCCTGGTGTCGTCCTGCGCCGGCGGCTCCGACTCCCCACCGCGCACCACGAGCGCGACGGCGGCAACCACGACCACGGCCAGCAAGAAGACCGCTGAGACGATCCATCCCCGCTGCTGCCAGAACGGCTTCTCCCACTCGCCGCTGGAATCAGAGCGCTTACCCATCGGTTAACTCCCTTTTCGCTTCGTCAGAAGACGAAGTTGACCAGCGGACCGGCGGTGGCGACCAGGACGCAGCCGCCCAGCACCATGCCGAGCCGGCCCATGTGCTCGGAACCCTCGCCCCGGCGCAGCGACATCGCCATCATCGCGCCGGTGATCAGTACGCCGGCGACACCGGCCGCCGTGCCCGCCCAGGCCACGATTCCCAGCACCGTGTCGACCTTGTCGGTGAGCGCCTTCGGGGCATCGCTCTTGGGCTGGGGGACACCCCCATCGGCGAGATAGCGGTAGATGTCTGCCTTCTTCACGGCCTTCTCCTTATTACGTTTTTGGGGCTGCTCGCCCACGATTTCTTCGAATCGGTATCGGTGACGGACAGGAATCCCTCTCCTGTCCGCGCGTCCACAGCCCACCAGCAAGTTCACGCACTCGCGGTGGAGTTGGGGTGGCTAGAGGATGAAATTCACGACGGGCCCCGCAGTGGCCGCGATGATGCAGGCCCCGAGCACGGTGCCGAGCTGGACCAGGTGTTCCTGTCCCTCGCCCTGGCGGATCGACAGCGCCATCCTGGCCCCGACGATCAGCAGCCCCATGACACCCGCCGCGGTCGCCACCCAGGCGACGATTCCCATGACTTCGTTGAGCGGGTCCGTCACGTACGAGGGCGGCGCCCCCGCCATCAGAAATGCCGTCACAGTTGCTCCACTCCTACTGAACGGGGTGCCCGACCAGCCGGGCGAGGGCCAGCAGTTCGCGCGGTATCGAACCGTCCAGCTTCGCGCCGGTGCGCCAGGCCGCGACCCACGGCACCCGGTGCACGGCGACCGCGGACCCGAGGATCTTGATCCGCTGCTGGAGCTCCCGCGGCAGCCGGCCGGGAGCGTCCGCAACGAGCACAACGGCCGCGATCTGCAGTCCGGCGGGCTGCTCGCCACGTCGGAACAGGTCCAGCGTCTGCGACACCCCACGCAGCCCGACCGCGTGCGTACGCGCGACGAGCAGGAGCGTCGACGGTTCGCCGCGCGCCGGGTCGGGCCATCGCTGACCCACGTCCGCGCCACCGAACAGCGTCGCCAGCGTCGTCGCTCCGGCGCCTCCGTGGACATTCACCCAGGAGAACTGCTGTGGAGTGGCTTGCTGTTCGGCTTCGGACTGACGTTCCGCGAGCGCCGTGTCTCCCCCGCCACTCACCGGCCCTCGGACCCAGATTTCGGGCCCAAAGGGCGTTTCCCCCGCATTCCCCCGCACAGTTCTTCTCTCCCCCGATAACCAACCTTCCCGCCCAACTGGGCGGTTGCCGCTCGCTAGTTGATCGAGGCGGCTGTGTAACGGGATGACGTTGGTTCAGTCGATACCCGCGCGATGCATGATGCCAGCCGCGCTAAGGTGTGCGCTACCCAGGGATCTGGAAGTGCACGGGGGGATGCATGGCTCGGGGCGGGGGTGCGGCTGCATGGCTCATCGGCGGAGCGGTCGCAGTGGTTTTCGCGCCTATTGTCCTGTTCATGGGCATTGCGGGTGGCGACGGAGGGGATTCCGATCTGCCGTCCGACGGCACCGGTTCCCTCAACAGCAAGCACGTACCGCCGGAATACGTACCGTGGGTGCTGAAATCCGGCGCGCAATGCCCCGAGATCGGCCCGGCCGTGATCGCAGCGCAGATAGAGGCGGAATCCGGCTGGAATCCCAAGGCCGTATCCCCGGTGGGGGCCCTGGGCCTTTCGCAGTTCATGCCCGGCACCTGGAAGACCTGGGGCCGGGACGATGACAAGAACGGCACCATATCCCCGTACGACGCGGGTGACGCCATCATGGCCCAGGGGCGTTACGACTGCGCCCTCGCGGACCAGATCAGGAATTACGCGAAGAACGGCAACGTCCTGGATCTTGCGCTGGCCGCCTACAACGCCGGCCCCGGCGCGGTGCAGAAATACGGTGGCATGCCGCCGTACGACGAGACGACTGCATACGTCGCGCGCATCAAATCCTTGATCGCGAAGTACGAGGAGGCCACCGGCGGCGGCGCCGAGATTCCGGCCGGGCAGAAGCTGGCGATGCCGGTACGCGGCAACCCGCCCGTCACCTCGCCCTTCGGCATGCGCATGCACCCGACGCTGCACGTACGCAAGCTCCACACCGGCATCGACTTCGGCGCCCCGATGGGCACTCCCATGCGCGCCGCGCTGAAGGGCAAGGTGACCTTCGCCGGCTGGTCGACGGGGTACGGCAACCGCGTGGTCATCTCGCACGGAACGATGGACGGCAAAAAGGTGTCGACCACCTACAACCACATGTCCGCCATCAACGTCCATGTCGGGCAGGAGGTCAATACTGGTGAGCAGGTGGGTGCGGTGGGTTCCACCGGGTTCTCCACCGGTGCACACTGCCACTTCGAGGTGCAGGTGAACGGTCAGTACGTCGATCCGGCCCCGTGGCTGGGGCTCAAGAAGTGACCTCGGCAGACGGGGGTCGTAACGGTGGGAAACGGGGGTTTCGGGCGGTGAAGACCACGACCGTGCGAGTGGGTGGCGCGCGGCGAGCGGGCCTGGCTGCGGCCGTCGCCGCGAGCCTGGCCGTGCTCGCGGGCTGCGGCCTCCCCGGCCTGGAAAGCCCGGACGAGAAGCCGAAGGCGACGCAGCCGTCGTTCGCCGAGAAGGCCCCGCTGCCGTCCGCGAAGCCGCTCGGGCCCGATGCGCACGTGCCCGAGGCGCCGAAGCCGGACCGCCACGACGCGACGGCCGTGGCCAAGGCGTGGGCGCTCATGGCCTACAGCTACGACACGAAGTACGACATGAGCCCGCACGACGCGATCCTGCGGACCGTCCCCTACCTGACCAGCAAGAAGGCCAAGGACGAGCGCAGCTACCGCCCCGCGGCCGGCGCCGGCAACGAGTGGAACACCTGGGCGAAGCACAAGGCGTGGACCAAGGTGAAGCTTCACCTGGAGGTGGACGGCGACGCCCCGGCCGACACGCCCACCAAGGCCCACCGGCAGATCTCCGTCTCCGGCACGGCGACCGGCCGCGACGGCTGGAAGGGCGTCGGCCCACGGGTACAGGCCTTCGTCACGCTCGTCCGCACCGACGCGAAGGACGACTGGCAGGTCAGCCGCGTCGACGCGGTCCCAGCAGCGGTCGTCCCGAGCGCGCCCCCGTCCTCCGAGAAGCAAGACTGAGGACTATCCACTCACTTTACGAAGACGATGGAGCAAAGAATGACGGCAGAGTACGAGTACTTCATCGCCACCGGTGAAGACATGGAGACCCACCGAACCACCGAGGACCTGTGGCGGCGGCCTCTCGGCAGCGAGGAATGGGAGTTCTTGTCCTTCTTCGACTGGGAGTGGCACCGAGCCGGGCCGGGTCACAAGGTCTCGAACGGGCCGAACCCGGATGCCCTGACGCCGGTCACGCCCGAGCGGGCGATGGAGTTGGCGGCGGACCGCGGACGGTGGGCCCTCTACTGGGCTGTCTACCGTGACGAGCCCCGGCCCGGCGAAAAAGCACGCGGTGTCGTACGCCGTAAGTACAGCCTGGAGACCGGTCGCGACGAGGCGTTCGGCCGCGACAAGACCTGGGCTCGCACCACGGCGATCTTTGACTTCCACAGCGCAGGGCCGCACGATCCGCCGCATCTGGTCCCCATCACCGCGGAAGAGGCGGATCAAATCCTGTTCAGGATCCTGGGCGTACAGGGCGCCACAGCGCTGTGAACGATCAGATCGGCTGGCGGGGCAACGCCGAGAAGGGCGAGTCGCATCTGACGCTGACGGTCGCGGACGATGCCCTGGTACAAGCTGCTTGGAAGCAGGCCGAGGCCGCGCGGCCCGCTTTCGACGCGATGATGCGGGAGATTCGCGACCGGACGAACGGGCAGGGGAGCCAGCTCCCCGGCGACCGTCTGTCCGAAGGAGTGGCCGAGGTCGACTACTCGCTGAAAACGCTCGAATCTCTGCGCGGCAAAGTGGCTCGCGAACTCCGCAAAGACCTTGAGGCCACCACGTCGGAGATTCTCGCCGACATGAAGGACCTCAATCGGTACACGCTGCTTTTCGAGGCGGAGTCGTACACCCACGGAGTACAGGAATCGTTCAACGAATTGCGGGCTCGCGGCTTCGACGAGATCAAAGTTCAGAACACCTGGACCGACCCTGTCTACAAGGGGATCAACAGCGCGTGGGAACATCGCGAGACCGGCCAGCGCATTGAGCTGCAGCTGCACACTCCGGACAGCTTCGACGTAAAGATGGCCAACCACAAGCTCTTCGAGCTGGCCCGGTCGGGAGCGCTGGTCGAAGAGTTCGGCAGGGAAAAAGCAGGCCCTTATATCGACGCAGCCAACCAGCTGATGAACGAGCGGTACCAGACGTGCCGCGAGGTCAACGGTGAGAAGCTGCCGATTGTGGAGCCGGCCAACCACGAACAGTTGGCGAAGCCTTTTGCCCGGGTCGAACTGCAGGGAATCGCCGAGGAGAAGCACTTCGCCGCCGTGCGGGAGCGCGCCGGTGAGCCCGCGCCGGCTGTCGTGCCGAATCAGTCCACGCAGCAGAACATGTCCGTCGCCCAACTCGCGGAACTGAAAGGGGGAGTGAAGAACACGCAGACCCAGTCGGCGGCGAGTACGCAGTCGGGTACGCAAGCGGCGGGGCAGGCGGTCAATCCGATCGCCGGCGCGGCGCGGCAGCGGTCCGTCCGGGGGAACGCGCAGAGCACCGGGAACACCGCGGCGCAGGGACCCGCCGCACAGCAGAACGCCGTACGTCCCCGGCAGTTGCCGCAGCAGAACAACAACCCCGGCCGCGGCCGCGGTCAGTGACGCACCGCTGCGTACCAACCCGATGAAACCCATTGCTGCCCGTGGTCACAATGGCCGAGCAGGCGCGGCCGGTCTCCCGTCCGAACGGCGGGGGCACGGAAGATCACGTCCACAGCGAGACCCTGAGTGAGTGCGATATGCCAAGATTCCGCCGCAGTGAGCGGAAACCGGCCGCTGATCAAAGTCAGCAGCCGGCGCCGACTCCGTTCGAAGTGCTGATCACCGAGAACGGTGACTGCACGGTCGGCGGTATGCCCGTGTCCCCCTCCGGGGACGAGGCGCTCCACGATGCGGTGCTCAACTACCTGTACCGACTGGCCATGGCCACCGGGCATCCCGTACGGGCCTCGGTGCACGACGCGCGCAGCGGCTACCTCACCCCTATCGAGGTGCAGACCGACGGGTCCAGCCAGTTCGCCGGGACGCCGGAGCAGGTGGCCCCGCCGGCAGCAACACCGGCCGCGGCACCGGCCCCCCCTCCGGCACCGGACCCCGCACCCGCACCCGCACCGGCCCAGAGCCCCGCGCCCGCACCCACTCCCGCGCCCGCGCCGTCTGCCCAGCCGGCGCCGTCCCCCGCTCCCTCTCCGGCCGCCTCGCCCGTGTCCTCCCAGGACGCAGCGCCATTCACGGGCCCGGCGCCGTCGCCGGAGCCGGTTCCGGCGGCGGAGCCGCAGGCGCGGCCCCATCCGCAGCCGATCGAGCAGCAGGGCGCCCCCGCGGCGCAGCCGGCGCCGCACATACCGGAGCCGGCCCCGCACGCCCCGACGGCCGATCCGCGTACGGCGCCGAGCGGACAGCCCGCGCCGGCCGCGTACGCGCCGTCGTCAGGGCGCGGCGCGCCGGCTCCGCAACCGGCCCCCCGGCCGGGTGCCACCGCCCCGCCCAGCATCCCGCCCGCCCTCGCGGACGCCGTCACCCGGATCAACGACGCCGTCCAGCTGGGCCGCCTGGAATTCGCCGCCGCCACCGCGAACAGTGCGCTCAGCTCCGCGGTACAGGAGTTCGGCGTCGGGCATCCGTACGTGCTCCACCTCCAGGAGCTCTTCGCCCACATTGCGTACCTGGCGCACGACACCGTGAAGTCCGTGGCCATCTACCTCGACGTCTTCCACTACCGGCACAAGCAGAACGACCCGACCGCCTACGACACGTTCCTGCGCGCGGCCAAGGTGTGGCTGGCGATCAAGGACCCGCAGCAGGCGCTGGTGTACGGACAGCAGCTGATCCATACGTGGGTCGAGCTCGCCCGGCCCGGCGGCCCGGCCGCGGCGGACGGGGACAAGATCGAGGCGGCCCGGAAGAGGCTCGCCCGGCTCGCCCAGCACGCCGGTCCGCCCGGGCAGTCCCCGGTCTAGGCCGCGGGCCCCACGGCCCGGCGCCACGGACCGGGCACCGCGGATCGGACCACCACGGCTCGGCCCCACGGCGGCACGTTCGACGGCCGCTTCCCTCACCAACCCGCCATCGCTGCCGCGGAGGACAGGCATGGACCCCAGGGCGTACCCATCCCAGCACGGGCACCGGCCCGCGGACGACGCGTCGCGCACGAGGCGTCTCGGGCAGCAGGAGCGCGACCGGGCCGAGCAGCCGGCCAGGGTGGAGCGCGAGCGCGCGGCGGCAGCGCGCCGGCGCCCGCCGCGCGCCAAGGTCGACCTCTACGTGAACGAGTACTCCGGTACGGTCACCTGGCGCACGCGCATGACGCCGGCCGAGAAGCGGTACCGCTCCGCCTCAGGACCGGGGACGCGGCAGCGGTCCTCGGCCGACGACCGGCGACGGGCCGAGGCCGCGGCACTCCGCTCGGTCGGCATCGATCCCCGGCGCAGCAGGGGAAGCGGCGCCGCGCCCATCCCCACGCATCCCGCCACCGTGCTGGCCGCCACCCACGTGTCCGTGGCCGACATGACGCCCGGCCAGTTGAACGCCCATGCGGCGCGGGTCAGCGCCCTGCGCTCACAGCTGCAGGGCGACACCGCGCGGGCCGGCCGGATGCCGATGAGCAGCGCCGCCCGGCTGCGGTCGGGCCTGGACGCGGCGCGCGTCCACTCGTTGCGCGTGGAGCGCTCCGCCTCGGCGCGGGAGCTGGCGCAGCGCCACCAGCAGCCGCGCCCTCTGCGGACCGAGCAGCGGCAGCGGGGAGCGGGGCCCGCCCAGCGCTGAGCCCCGGGCCTCCGGGGCCACGGGCGGCACCGGCTACGGCGTCGCGGAAGGGGCGGCCACGCCCCACGACCGAGGCCGGGCACGGCCCACGGCCCACGCCAGGAGGCCGGATACGGCAAGGCCGTGCGGCCCACCCCCATGAGGTGGACCGCACGGCCGCAGGGTTGCCCGTAGGTGCCCGGGGGGGCGCCCGTCAGGTCAGATCAGGCCCAGGCCGCGGACCGCTTCGCGCTCGTCGGAGAGCTCCTGGACGGAGGCGTCGATGCGGGTGCGGGAGAAGTCGCTGATCTCCAGGCCCTGGACGATCTCGTACTTGCCGTCCTTGCAGGTGACCGGGAAGGAGGAGATGAGGCCCTCCGGGACGCCGTAGGAGCCGTCCGAGGGGATGCCCATGGAGGTCCAGTCGCCGGCGGCGGTGCCGTTGACCCAGGTGTGGACGTGGTCGATGGCGGCGTTGGCGGCCGAGGCGGCCGAGGACGCGCCGCGGGCCTCGATGATCGCAGCGCCGCGCTTGGCGACGGTCGGGATGAACTCGTCGGCCAGCCACTTCTCGTCGTTGACGACCTCGGCGGCGTTCTTGCCGGCCACCTCGGCGTGGAAGATGTCCGGGTACTGGGTCGCGGAGTGGTTGCCCCAGATCGTGAGCTTCTTGATCTCGGAGACCGGCACGCCGGTCTTCTTCGAGAGCTGCGAGAGCGCACGGTTGTGGTCCAGGCGGGTCATCGCGGTGAAGCGCTCGGCCGGTACGTCCGGCGCCGCGGCCTGCGCGATCAGCGCGTTGGTGTTGGCCGGGTTGCCGACGACCAGGACCTTGATGTCGTCCGCCGCGTGGTCGTTGATGGCCTTGCCCTGCGGCTTGAAGATGCCGCCGTTGGCCTCCAGCAGGTCACCGCGCTCCATGCCCTTGGTACGGGGGCGGGCGCCGACCAGGAGGGCGACGTTCGCGCCGTCGAAGGCGACGTTCGGGTCGTCGGTGATCTCGATGCCCTGCAGCAGCGGGAAGGCGCAGTCGTCGAGCTCCATCGCGGTGCCCTCGGCGGCCTTCAGGCCCTGCGGGATCTCCAGGAGCCGCAGCTTGACCGGCACGTCGGCGCCGAGCAGGTGACCGGAAGCGATGCGGAAGAGGAGTGCGTAGCCGATCTGGCCGGCGGCGCCGGTGACGGTGACATTGACGGGAGTGCGGGTCATGGCGATCTCCTGCGGCGAGTTTCTTCTGGGGGCAAGCCCCAGAGCCACCATGGAAGCGGTGGGCGGTGGGTGTTCCTGCCCATGTATACGGAGTCTCACGATGCCTCGATGTATCTCGGTATCAAGAGACCCGGGCGTCAGGCTATCGGACGGCGGCGCGCGTCCGATGACAGGCCGGTGTGTGACTCCTCACCGGCCGTCACCCCTCGACGGTCGCCGGCCGTGCGCCCGGAGGCGTACGGCCGGCTCGCGGCAGGGGTGGACGGCCGTTCGCGACAAGGAGGGGGAGCACGAACGGCCGCCGGGTGGTGCCACGCCCGTGGGGGGCCGACCGGTCGCCTGCCCCGAAACCGCCGGGCCATGCCCCCGGTTCCGCGGTACGCCCCGAATGGCGCAATGGGGTGATGGGGAGCGGGAGGGCGGTGCGGTGGGAGGTGACGGCTGGGGCTTCCGTCCCCTGGGGGGCAGAACCTGCCGGGCCTCCCCCACGCCCCCCTACGGCCCGGCTTTCCCTAAGGTCCCGGCTTCGTGCAGCTCTGGTAGCCCGCGTTCGTCGTGCCGCACGCCTTGACCTTCTCCGGGGCCCCGGTGACCGGGACCATCGCGGTGTACGCGGAGCCGTCGCGGGCCGCCCGCGCCTGCTCCGTGTGCCCGCCGGACGTGACGCTGGCGCGGTCACCCTGCGCGGCCCCCGTGAGGCGGGCCCAGGCGGCGCCGCACACCTTGCTGTACCGGACCTCGATCAGCGCGCTGCCCATGACGCCGCGCGAGGGCGTCGTGGCCTGGTCGCCGCCGCAGCCCATCTCCTCGGGGTCCTTGCCGACGCAGCCGGCACCGGCGCACTTCACGCCGGACGGCAGTGCGGACTGCTGGGACGGGGTGGGCGCGGCCGGCGCGGGCTTGGCCTGCTGTCCGCCGTCCCCGCTGCCGAGCAGCAGTACGGCGGCCGCGATGAGCAGCAGCGCCCCGACGACGCCGGTCACGAACATCGTGGCGCGGCGACGGCGCTCCGGGTCGGGTCCGGCGGCGGGTCCGGCAGCGGGGGGCCGGTGGCCGGGTACGGACGGAGGGACGGGGGGCGCGGGGGACGACGGCGGCGCGGCGGACGCGGACGCGGGCGCGGCATGCGCTGCCGGAGCCGGGGCCTCGACGTCGGCCGCGGAAGGCGCTGAGGAGGCCGGGGGCGCTGAGGCGGCCGAAGGGGCCGAGGAGGCTGCCGGGGCCGGCGCCTCGCCCGTCTCGGAGGCGCGCTGGTGCGGTACCTGCGTCGCGGCCGGTGCCTCGGACGGCGTCGCCCGTACGTACGCCTCCGGCGGCGCGGTGGCCGCCCGGCCGGCGCCCTTGGTGCCGGAGCGCTTGCCGGGGCCCCGCGCGGTGTCCGGTGCCGGGCCGAACTCCCCCAGCGCGGCCCGTGCTTCGGCGACCCGTATCGCCTCCATGGTGACGTCGTGCCGCATCTCGGCGCGGCTCCAGGCGCGTTCGGCCAGTTCCCACATCGTGGTGAGGTGGCCGGCGTGCGCGCCCGTCACCTCGGCCAGCGCGAGCACCGCGCGGCGCGGCGCCAGCAGCCGTCCGTTGAGATACCGCTCCCAGGACGTCTTGCTGTAGCCCGTGCGGTCGGCGACGGCCGATATGCTCAGGCCGCTGCGGTCCACGAGTCTGCGTAACTGATCGGCGAACTCCCTCACCTGCGGGTCGAGTTCGTCCGGTAGCGCCCTCCAGCGAGGCATTGCCTCCCCCTATCCCCCCGAACTGCTGCGGCTATCCGTTGGGATGCCAGTCGTCAGGATGCCAGTTCCCGTGGAGAGGGCGCAGGAAAGCGTTCATGCTTTGGACACGCGCCCCGCACGCCGGACACGTGCGGGGGCGCCGCCTCCGCGCCCCCGGCCGTCCACGTCGTTACGCGTACCGACGCCCCTGTGGGCGCCGCCCGGACAGCCCTCTCGTGGACGCCCGTACCGGCGCCTCTACGGAAGGCGTCCGGTCAGCGCACCGTGAAGTGGACGATGTCGTCCAGGAAGGGCAGCGACAGCCAGGGATCGGGCTGGATCATGAGGCCCAGCATCACGATCACGAAGCCGAGCCCGCCGTACGTCGCCATGTCCGTGAAGCGCGACCGTACGGCGAGCATGCCGACGGACGGCAGGATGCGCCGCAGTACGGCGCCGGCCAGCAGCGCCAGCCCGATCAGCAGGGTGCCCACCCGGAAGGCGTCGAACGCGATCACCAGCAGGCCGAGCGCGACGCCGCCGATGACCGTGAGCAGCGGCCACTGGCGGACCGGCGCGGGCGCGTCACCGGGCGCCGCGCGCCCGCCGCCCTGCGGACGCGCCGTGTCCTTCGTGATCAGCGGAAAGCGCCGGGTGAGGCGCTGCGGCCTGGACACCCCGTCCGAGTGCGCTCCGGCGTTCATGCGGCTCGCTGCCCTTCTGTCGTCCGTACGTCGTCGCCGCGCGGTGGCTCAGCCGGCCGCGCGCTCGGCGGCCTCCACCACGTTCACCAGCAGCATGGCGCGGGTCATCGGGCCGACGCCACCGGGGTTGGGGGCGACGAAACCGGCCACCTCGCGCACGCCGGGATGCACATCGCCGACGATCTTGCCGTTCTCGTCCCGGCTGACGCCGACGTCCAGGACGGCCGCGCCCTCCTTGACGTACTCCGGCTTGATCAGGTGCGGCGATCCTGCCGCCGCCACGATGATGTCGGCTTCCTTGAGGTGCTTGGCCAGGTCCCGGGTGCCGGTGTGGCACTGGGTCACGGTGGCGTTCTCGGACTTGCGGGTGAGCAGCAGCGGCATCGAGCGGCCGATGGTCACGCCGCGGCCGACCACGACGACCTCGGCGCCCTTGATCTCGACATCGTACTGGCGCAGCAGGCGCAGGATGCCGTTGGGCGTGCAGGGCAGCGGTGCCTGCTCGTTGAGGACCAGGCGGCCGAGGTTGGTGGGGTGCAGGCCGTCGGCGTCCTTGGCGGGGTCGATCAGCTCCAGGACGCGGTTCTCGTTGATGCCCTTGGGCAGCGGCAGCTGGACGATGTAGCCGGTGCAGGCCGGGTCCTCGTTCAGCTCGCGGACGACCGCCTCGATCTCCTCCTGGGTCGCGGTGGCCGGCAGCTCGCGCTGGATGGACGCGATGCCGATCTCGGCGCAGTCGCGGTGCTTGCCCGCGACGTACTTCTGGCTGCCGGGGTCCTCGCCGACCAGGACGGTGCCCAGACCCGGCTGGACACCCTTCGCCTTCAGCGCCGCCACGCGGGCGGACAGGTCGGACTTGATCGCGGCGGCGGTGGCCTTGCCATCGAGAATCTGGGCGCTCATGGCTCCTATCCTCCCGGATGACGGGCCCGGCGTACCAATCAGGGCGGGCTTCGGGACGTGACGCGCGTAGAAGCGCCGGGGTTGTCGCGAGCGCACCACAAAGCCGTCCAGTCTCGGTAACAGGAAGAGCACATATCGGGATCGACCGGTGACCAGTGCCCCTCGTCGGCTGGACAAAGTCTTTATCCGGACTTCACGATGTTGCGCACGTGCCGCATTCGCAGGAGGGGCCGAATGCGACGGCGGCACGCTCGGGGGAGAACACCAGGCACTCTTCACGGCTCGCGCGGCCCCGCCGCGGGGGCGGTGCGGTGGCTTCCCGTCGTCAACGTCGGCCCGCCACAGTCCCCGCCCGAAGGAAGCCTTCCGTGAGTTACCCTCCGCCGCCCGCCGGCGATCCGAACAACCCCTACGGCCAGCAGCCGCCCCAGGGCCAGCCCGGTTACGGCTACCCCCAGCAGGCCCCCCAGGGCGTCCCGCCCCAGCAGGGCTACGGCTACCCGCAGCAGGGCGCCGGCGTGCCGCCGCAGCAGGGTTACGGCTACCCCCAGCAGCAGCCGCCGGCCGGCACCGTGCAGGCCAACAACGGCTACATCAACCTCGTCACCGGCCCCGTGCTTCTCGCGACGATGGGCCAGCGCTTCCTGGCGCGCCTGGTGGACGGCCTGATCGTCGGCGTGATCATGACGATCGCCATGGTCGCGGGCATGGGCAGCGTCGTCGGCATCGCCGGCAACGCGGCCGACGACTGCGGCAGCTACATGGACCCGGGCTACGACGCCTGCATGAACGAGGCGGCCGCGCAGGCCGGCAGCGGCTTCGCCGTCATGTTCGGCATACTCGGCATCTTCGCCCTCTTCATGCTGCTCTACGAGTGGCTGATGATCGGCATCAAGGGCGCCACCTTCGGCAAGATGGCGCTCGGCCTGCGGGTCGTCCGCGAGTCCACCGGCCAGGTGCCGGGCGTGGGCGCGGGCTTCATCCGCTACATCATCCCGATGGTCGGTGCCTTCCTCTGCTACATCGGCGCCGCGCTGGTCTACCTGTCGCCGTTCTTCGACAGCACCGGCAAGCTCCAGGGCTGGCACGACCGCGCCGCCGGCACGGTGGTCATCAAGAAGTGACACCCGGCCGTGCGCCTGAGCGCACGGCGCACGCAGGACAGGGCCCGTACCCCGGTGGGTACGGGCCCTGTCCGTTTCCCCGGCAGGCGGTCAGGCGCTCAGCGAGCGCGCGTAGTTGACCTGCTGCGTGACCTGGAACGCCACGCTCTCGTGCGTCGCCGGGATCATCGTCGCGTGGTACTTCCCGCCGCTGTTCACCGCCACCTGGACGTACCCGGTGGTGGTCTTCTCCTTCATGAGGAGGAAGAGCAGGCCGAGGAAGCAGAAGAGGAAGAAGACGACGGCCAGCACGATCGCGTGCGTCGGCAGCTTCTCCTCGGTGCGCGACATGTCCTGGACGGTCCACACGGCGCCCTTGAGCGGCAGTTGGCCGGCCGGCGTGAGGATGCCGTCGGGGGTGACGGTGATGTCACCGAGCACCAGGAGGGGCTGCACGTAACCACCCTGGGCGGCCCCCTGTCCTGGCACACCGCCCGCCTGGGGGTAGCCGTACCCGGGCGGGCCCGGTGGCGGAGCGGCAGGCCCCGGGTAGCCGTATGCGGCGCCCGGCGGCGGCCCCGCCGGGGGCGGCGGCGTTCCCCCTGGTGGTGGCTGGTCCGCAGGGCCGAAGCCGCCGTGCGGTGGCGTGTTTCCGTCACTCATGCGGCGGAGTATGCCGCATGCGCAGGAGACGCGTCGCCCGTACGGCCGGGGCCGCCCCACCCGTGGGTGCGGCGGCCCCGGCCTTCGTACGTGCGGTACGCGCTCAGTGGAAGAAGTGGCGCGTGCCCGTGAAGTACATCGTGACGCCGGCCTTCTTGGCGGCCTCGACGACCAGCTCGTCGCGGACCGAGCCGCCGGGCTGGGCGACGGCCTTGATGCCGGCGGCGGTCAGGACCTCCAGGCCGTCGGGGAACGGGAAGAACGCGTCGGAGGCGGCGTACGAGCCGCGCGCCCGCTCCTCGCCCGCGCGCTCCACCGCGAGCTTCGCGGAGTCCACGCGGTTGACCTGGCCCATGCCCACGCCGACCGTCGCGCCGTCCTTGGCGAGCAGGATCGCGTTGGACTTCACCGCGCGCGAGGCGCGCCAGGCGAAGGCCAGCTCGGCGAGCTCGGCCTCGGAGAGCGCCTCACCGGTGGCGAGGGTCCAGTTGGCCGGGTCGTCGCCGTCGGCCTGGAGGCGGTCGGCGACCTGGACGAGCGCGCCGCCGTCGATGGCCTTGACCTCAACCTCGGCCTTCGGGGCCTCGGGGGCACGCAGCACGCGGATGTTCTTCTTGCGGGCGAGCACCTCGACGGCGCCGTCCTCGTAGTCCGGGGCCACGATGACCTCGGTGAAGATCTCGGCGACCTGCTCGGCCATCGCCACGGAGACCGGGCGGTTCACGGCGATCACGCCGCCGAAGGCGGACAGCGGGTCGCACTCGTGCGCCTTGCGATGCGCCTCGGCGACGTCCGCGCCGATCGCGATGCCGCAGGGGTTGGCGTGCTTGATGATCGCCACGCAGGGCTCGGCGTGGTCGTACGCGGCCCGGCGCGCGGCGTCGGTGTCCGTGTAGTTGTTGTACGACATCTCCTTGCCGTGCAGCTGCTCGGCCTGGGCCAGGCCGCCGCCCTCGGCGCCGACGTACAGCGCGGCGCCCTGGTGCGGGTTCTCGCCGTAGCGCAGCACGTTCTTGCGGGTGTAGGTGGCGCCGGTGAAGTCGGGGAAGCCGCTGTCGTCGGCGGCCGCGTAGTCATCGGCGAACCAGGACGCGACGGCCACGTCGTACGAGGCGGTGTGCTGGAAGGCCTCGGCCGCCAGCCGCTTGCGGGTGGCGAGGTCGAAGCCACCCCCGGAGGCGGCCTCGAGCACGTCGTCGTAGCGGGCCGGGTTCACGACCACGGCCACCGACGGGTGGTTCTTGGCGGCGGCGCGGACCATGGAGGGGCCGCCGATGTCGATCTGCTCCACGCACTCGTCCGGGGTCGCGCCGGAGGCGACGGTCTCGCGGAACGGGTAGAGGTTCACGATCACCAGGTCGAACGGCTCGACGCCCAGGTCGGCCAGCTGCTTCCGGTGGTCGTCCAGGCGCAGGTCGGCGAGGATGCCGGCGTGCACCTTCGGGTGCAGCGTCTTCACGCGCCCGTCCAGGCACTCGGGGAAGCCGGTCAGCTCCTCGACCTTGGTGACCGGGACGCCGGCCGCGGCGATCCTCCCGGCGGTGGAACCGGTGGACACGAGCTGGACGCCCGCCGCGTGCAGCCCCTTCGCCAGCTCTTCCAGCCCGGTCTTGTCGTAGACGCTGACCAGCGCGCGGCGGATGGGCCGCTTGGTGCCTTCGGCGGTCTCGGTCACGGGATAACTACCTTTCGTCCCTCAGTGCGGTAGCCGTTACGGGCCAGACGCCCCACGACATCGACGAGCAGCGAGCGCTCGACTTCCTTGATCCGCTCGTGCAGCGCGGATTCGTCGTCCTCGTCCCGGACCTCGACCACGCCCTGGGCGATGACCGGACCGGTGTCGACGCCGTCGTCGACGAAGTGGACGGTGCAGCCGGTGACCTTCGCGCCGTACGCGAGCGCGTCGCGCACGCCGTGGGCACCGGGAAAGCTGGGCAGCAGGGCCGGGTGGGTGTTCACGGTCCGGCCGCCGAAACGGGCGAGGAACTCCTTGCCCAAGATCTTCATGAAGCCCGCCGAGACCACCAGGTCCGGCTCGTACGCGGCGGTCGCCTCGGTGAGCGCCCGGTCCCACGCGGCGCGGTCGGCGTGGTCCTTGACCCGGCAGACGAAGACCGGCAGCCCGGCGCGCTCGGCGCGCTCCAGGCCGGCGATGCCGTCCCGGTCGGCGCCGACGGCCACGACCTCGGCGCCGTACGCCTCCGTGCCCTGCTCGGCGATGGCGTCCAGCAGCGCCTGGAGATTGGTGCCGGAACCGGACACCAGCGCGACGATCCGGGCCGGGCGGCCGGGACGTGCGGGCGCGGGGACGGTGAGTGGGGAGGAAGCCACGGCGGTTCTTTCTCGGTCTCGCGAGCTTTGTGTGGTCGTACAAGGCCATGGGTACCGGAAATCCGGGGAACCCTACGAAGGCGCCGACCGTCAGCAACGATACCGGCACACCGCGCGGCCCCCACGGGACGGGGGCGGACGCGGAAGGTAGCGTCGGGCGTGGAAGCGCATGTGATCTCCCGGAGAACGGGGTGGATCACATGGGATTCGTGGTGACCCGCCGCCGGACTGACGGCCCGGCGGGCGGACGAGACAAGGGGAAGACGCACCTCAGATGACGGACCGACGCCGCCCGGCGGCCCACCTTCTCCTCCCGATGCCCGCCACCGCTCCCGGGGCGGTGCTGCTGCCGCGCGAGCAGAAGCCGTCGTCCTCCTCGGAGGGAGCGGAGGGAGAGGACCGGGGCCGCGACGGCCGGGACCGCGACGACCGTGGCCGCGAGGACCGGGACAACCCCTTCGCCGCACCGCCCGCCGGCACGCCCGACCAGGAGTGGCGTCCCCGGCACGCGCACTCCGGTCAGCACGGCGACGACGCCGAGGGCTCCTCGGGCGAGCACGACGCCGGTACGGGCTGGGGCAGCCAGTGGAGCAGCCGCCAGCCGGGCCGGCAGAGCGGCGGGTTCGGCAGCCGACCCGGCCGCGGCGGCCCGGAGGGCCCGAACGGCACCGGCGGTCCCGGCGGCCCCGGCCAGACCGGGCTGCGCTGGGACCCGACCGATCCGGCCCAGCGGCGGGCGCGCTACGCCCTGCTCTCGGGCATGTGGGCGTTCTTCTTCGCGCTCTTCAGCCTCCCCGAGCTGGCCCTGCTGCTCGGCGCGCTGGCGCTGTACTGGGGCATCAGCTCGCTGCGCGCCAAGCCCCGCGCGGCCAAGCAGGGCACGGGCAGGCCGGGCCGCGCGAAGGCCACCGCTGCCGACGTCGCGGGCGGCGGTCCGCCGCACGTCAGCACCACCCCCACGGCGGGCCCGCCGCACGCGACCGCCGGCAACACCGGCACGCCCCCGGCGGTGTACGGCGGCGGTCGGCCGCAGACCACCGCGGCGCTGAGCGGGCTGGTCACGGCGTGCCTGGCGCTGGCCATCGTGGCCGCGGGCTTCACCCTGCAGCTCGTGTACAAGGACTACTTCACCTGCGTGAACGACGCGCTGACCCAGTCGGCGCGGCACTCCTGCGAGAAGCTCCTGCCGGAGCAGCTGCGGCCGATCCTCAGCGTGCAGGAGTAGCGCGCCCAGGAGCAGCCGAGCCGAGGGGCGGGTTCAGCGCGGGCGCGTGCGCCCTGACCGGACCCGTGCCGCGGGCCCGTACGGATGATCAGTCCAGGCCCGGACCGCCCAGCCCGCCCGGCCACTCCGGTGCGGGGCCCGAGCCGGGCCGCGGCGCCTCGGGCGCAGAACCGGCCGGGCCGTCCGGCCGCTCGCTCCCGTCCGGTGCGACCGGTGCGCCCAGACCGCCCGAGACGCGGCGCAGCTCGGCCCAGCGGGTGCGGCGGGAGCCCGTCTCGTGCCAGGGGTGCGCGGCAGCGCCGGCAGCCGTACGCCGCCGCAGCCGCAGGCGCCGTACCCACTCGCTCCCGGCCCCGCGGTCGCGCTCCGCGCGGTGCGCGCCGCCGCTCCGCCGGGCCACGCGCGCCGTGCCGTCCCGGCGCGCCTTCCGCTCGGCGCGGGCCACCGCCCGTTCCTGCGCGGCGGCCCGGCCCCGCGCCGCCGTCCGTTCCCTGTGCTCGGCGCGGGCCTCCCGCCGTGCCGCGCGTGCTTCCCTGCGCTCCTCCCGGCCGGACCAGTACGCCCGGAGCCCGGTCACCGGGGAGCGGCCGAGCCGGCGCCAGAGGTACCACTCGCGCAGGAGCAGGGCGCCCGGTACGGCGACGGCCGCCGTCCAGCCGGCCGCCGCCGCGCCCGTGAGCAACCAGGCCGGGCCGACGTGCCGGAGCGCCGCGGTGCCGAGCGCGCCGCCCGCGAGGCCCGCCAGTACGGCGGCGCCCGCCCCGCACCAGAGCGCTGCCAGCGCGGCGACCGTGGCGGTGGCCCGGCGGTTCCAGCGCAGCAGCCGGGCTTCCGCCGCCCGCGCGTGCCGCCGTCCGGCCGGTGACGGGTCGTCCGCCCGCCGCTCCGCCAGCCGCACCCCCTCCACCGCGGCACGCGCGGGCCGGGCCGCGTACCAGGCGGCGGCCGCGCCGGCGGCGACGGGCCCCACGGCGACCGCCCAGGTCAGCGGCGATCCGGCACCCTCCGGCGGGACCGCGCCGAGCAGCGGGAAGGGCGGCAGCCCCGGCGGGTGGGCGGTGGCCCCGAGCGGGCCCACCGTGCTGCCGGCGCCGAGCGTGAAGCCCGGGCCCAGCGCGTACGCGGCGCCCCAGACGGCCGCGTTCGGCAGCAGCAGGAGGCAGACCAGCAGGACCGTGCCGCGGCCCGGCCAGTCCTGGGTGAGCTGGAGCAGGCCGTCGCGTACCGCGCCCGCGTGCCACGCCAGGCCGGTCAGCACGAGCAGCGCGCCGGTGGCGAGCAGCACCGCGCCGGCCGCGCAGGCCGCCCGCAGCGCCGCGGCCCGCCGGGGCCGGGCGAGTGCCGCGCGCATCCCGGGCGGCAGCGCGGCCCGGATC
>NZ_PQSQ01000020.1 GCF_002920575.1 Streptomyces sp. Ru73
ACCTCCGCAAGCAGCTGGCCACGACCCGCCGTCAGCTGGCCCGGCTCACCCGGGTCGAGGAGCTGGCCGCCGCGCTCCCCGAGGGCACCACCTTCGACCTGCGGCTCGCGGACGACGGGAAGACCGCCACCCGGCCGGCCGCGGAGCTGACCGAGGCCGTGGGGTCGGTCGGCGCTGCGTACGCACCGGAGTGCCTGGCCGCGTGCGAGCTGGCCTTCCACTGCCGCGCGCGGGCCAGGGAAGCGGGGCTCGTCGAGTCGCTGGGCCGCGGCGTCCGGGGCGAGCTGGGCGGCCTGCGCACGGTCGGCGACGTCCTGGCGGCCGCCTCGGGACCGGCGGCGGACGACGGGGCGACGGACGACCGGGCGGCGGACGGCGCGGAGGACCCCGCGGCCGTGGCACTGCGCCGCGCCGCCGCCCTGCGCGCCGAGGCGCTGGCTGCGGCCCCGCAGGTGCCCGCGGTGCCCGGTCCGGCCGCGCCCCCGGGTGCCGAACTCACCGGGCGGCAACAGGAGGAGGCGGAGTGTCGCTGATCGACGTGCTGGCCCGGCTGGAGGCCGTGGCGGCCGGCCGGGCCACGCCGCTGGCGACCGTGCGGCACCGCCATCTCGCCGCCCGGCCCCTGGTGTTCGTGCCCCTGACGACCGCCGGTGAGACCGGTGCGCCGCTGGGCGCGCTGGTCGGGACGGACCGCGAGCGGCCGCGGCTGCTGACGGTTCCTCAGCCGCGCGACCGCGACCTGCGGTTCGCCTTCTTCGCCGAACTGGCCGACGCGGTCCTGCCGTACGTGGACTCCTTCGCCGACGACGTCGAGCCCGCCGAGCGCAAGGAGACCGATCCGCAGACCGGCAAGCGCGTCACGGTCGAGGCCGAGCTGTGCGCGGACGCGCCGCAGCTGCTCGTGCCGAGCGCGGCGGGCGTGGAGTTCGTCCGGCTGCTGGGCCGGTCCATGCGCTTCCGGCGGACCGCCGAGCAGGACCCGGACACCCCGCATCCCGCGCCGCCCCGCGTGCCGCTGCTCGGCCGCTGGCTCACCCACTTCGGCGAGCGCGCCCGGGTGCCCGGCGCCAGTCTGCTGCTGCCGATGACGGGCCTGCTCGCCCGGCACTGGGCGACCGGCCAGAGCGCGGCCGAGGACCAGCACCTGGGTGCGCTGCTCGCCTGGATCGATCCGCCGGAGGGCGAGTCGGGCGCCGCCGCGGCGCTCCGTGCCGAGACGGCCAGGGACGCGGACGGGCAGCTGCTGTGCCCGCCGGCGGGCCCCGCGACCGATCCGGCGTTCGACAACGGCCCGCTGGCCCCGGCCATCGCGCGGTACGACGCCGGACTGCCCGGCGCGCGCGAGGAGTTCGACGCACTCCTGGCGGGGGTGCTGCGGCCGACGTGGGACGCGGTGTGGCGCGGCGTCGACCTGCTGCGCACGCTGCCCGAGGGGACCAGGGTGGCCGACCGCTGGCGGCGGGACCGCTGGTCCTACACCGCGCACCGGGACCGGGTGCGGGCCGGTGAGCCGCCGCAGCCCCGGCTGGACGACGCGGTCACGGCCGCGCAGAAGCTCGCCTCGCGGGAGACCGCGCAGGCCCAGCTGGACGCGCACGAGGCGCTGGACGACCCGCTGGTGATGGCGGGCCGGCGGCTGACCGGCGAGGCCTTCGCCGGCGAGGTGACCGAGGTCGAGATGGCGATGTCCGAGGGGAAGCGGCCGATGCCGCGGCCCCTGGTCACGCTGCGCACGGGCGACCGCCCCCAGCTGGAGGAGCGGGCGAAGCTCTACCGCCCGCTGGACGGCGGGAAGACGCAGACGGCGGAGTTCGTGGCGTACGTACCGGACCAGCCGGGCACGCTGGTGGTGCGGCTGACCGGCGGCATGGGGCGCGGCAAGACGCCGGAGCCCGGCTCCGTGCCGGAGAAGGGCGACCGGGTGTGCTGGACGCTCTTCGAGCACGCGCCGCGCGGCGGCCCTGAGCTGCCGGAGCCGGAGGACACGCCGTGGACGCACGGCGGGCCGCCGCCCGGCAGCGGTGCCGGCGTCCCGGCCCAGGGCGCCCCGCCCGTACCGCTCCCCGACCCCGACCCCGTGACCGCGGAGGACTTCCTGTGAGCCGCGGAATTCCCGCGCCGGACCGTACGGACTTCGACCCCGGCGCCGCGGCAGCCGCCGCGACCGAGGCGATCCTGCACGACACGCTGCACGGCGACCGGCGCGGCGTCGTCGTGGACTCGCCGCCGGGCGCGGGCAAGTCGACGCTGGTGGTGCGCGCGGCGCGCGAACTGGCCGCGGCCGGCCGTCCGCTGATGATCGTCGCGCAGACCAACGCGCAGGTCGACGACCTCGTGCTGCGGCTGGCCGAGAAGGACCCAGAGCTGCCCGTCGGCCGGCTGCACAGCAGCGAGCCCGGTGCGTACGACCCGGTGCTGGACGAGGTCGACTCGGTCCGTACGGCCGCGAAGGCCGCCGACCTCAAGGGCCTGCCGATCGTCGTGGCGACGGCCGCCAAGTGGGCCTACACGAAGGTGGACGAGCCCTGGCCGCACGCGATCGTGGACGAGGCGTACCAGATGCGGTCCGACGCGCTGCTGACCGTGGCGGGCCTGTTCGAGCGGGCGCTGTTCGTCGGCGACCCCGGGCAGCTGGACCCGTTCAGCGTGGTGGGCGCCGACCAGTGGGCCGGCCTGTCGTACGACCCGTCGGCCAGCGCCGTCTCCACGCTGCTGGCGCACAACCCCGACCTGCCGCAGCACCGCCTCCCGGTGTCCTGGCGGCTGCCCGCCTCGGCCGCGCCGCTGGTGTCGCACGCCTTCTATCCGTACACGCCGTTCCGCAGCGGGACCGGCCACGGCGACCGGCGGCTGACGCTGGGCGTGCCGTCGGACGGCTCGGCGGTGGACCGGGTGGTGGACGAGGCGGCGGAGACGGGCTGGGGCCTGCTCGAACTGCCCGCGCGCCACACGCCCCGCACGGACCCCGAGGCGGTGCGCGGCGTGGCCCTGGTGGTGCGGCGGCTGCTGGACCGCGGCGGCGCGACGGTCAGCGAGCGGGGGCCCGACCCGGCGCCGCTGACGGCCGACCGGATCGCGGTCGGCACGGCCCACCGCGACCAGGCCGCGGCGGTGCGGGCCGCGCTCGCCGACCTGGGCGTCACGGGCGTCACGGTGGACACGGCCAACCGGCTGCAGGGACGGGAGTACGACGTCACGGTCGTGCTGCACCCGCTGTCCGGCCGCCCGGACGCGACCGCCTTCCACCTGGAGACCGGCCGGCTGTGCGTGCTGGCCTCGCGCCACCGCCATGCGTGCATCGTGGTGTGCCGGGAGGGCGTGGCGCAGCTGCTGGACGAGCATCCGTCCACGGAGCCGGTGCAGCTGGGGGTGACGGTGAAGTTCCCGGACGGCTGGGAGGCGAACCACGCGGTGCTGGCCCATCTGGCGGAGCACCGGGTGCCCTGGCGGCCGTAGCCGGGGCCTCGCGGGCGTACGCACGCTGCCGGGGCGTACTTGCGGAGCGCGGGACAATGGGACGCGGCACACGATCCTGGAGGTAGGTACATGTCCGAGCCGCAGCCGGCTCCCGACGGGCGCGGCGCAGCGCCCCGGCGTCTGAAACCGGCGCCGCTGCTCTTCGAGCCGCCCGAGGCGACGGCCGACCCGGAGCACTTCTTCGACCTGGAGTCGATCGAGGACCCGCGCGAGCTGCTGACCCGTTCCACGGAGCTGGCGCTCGCCTTCCGCGCGGCGGCGGACCGGGCGACGGAGTACCAGGCGATGGCGGCGGCGCAGCTCGCCGACCCGCGGCGGTTCGACCGGCTGGCGCTGGCGGTGCTCGCCGAGCGGGCCGACTGGACCGAGGACTACGCCCGCAAGATGGTGGAGTTCGGCCGGTCCCTGCTGCGGGAGGGCGGCAACCGCCCGGACGAGGCCGGCTAGGCCGCCCACCGCGGCCGCCGCGCGGCCCGGCTCGCACACCGGCACCGGCGCACCCGCACCCACGGCGTGCACCGCGGCTCATGGTCGCCCTCGCGTTGATCATGAGCCGTTGGCATATGCGGTCAGAAGATACTCCGGGTCACTCCCCCGTGTCCCGAATTCCGCCGAACCGCAGAAACGGAACCACGTGTACCGGTAAACCTGTCGGCATGAGTGACTGGCCCCAGCCCCCGGCCCCCGATCTGCACCCCGCCTCGTACGTCACGCTCGCCGGCGCCGACTGGCTCGCGTCCGCGAGCCCGCACCCGCGCCGGGTCCACCACCTCTGGGCCACCCATCCCACGGAGCCCAGCGTGCTGCCCTGCGGCACCGTCTTCGACGTGATCAACGCGCCCGCCCTCTTCGGCCGCCGGGTGGCGGACTGTTTATGGGCGGCGGGGCCCGGCTCCGGGCCCGTGGCGATGCACCGCGGCCGGCTGCTGCTGTTCGCCGCGCGCGGCACCGCCCAGCGGCTGCCCTCGCTCCTCTCGTGGGAGGAGTGGGGGCGCGCGGTACCGCCGCTGCTGTGCCACGGCGCCGGCGACGCGGTGAGCATCCCGCCGCTGCACCCCGGCCCGGCCACGCCGGACGCGCCGCTGCCGCCGTCCCGCTGGCTGGTCGCGCCCGACGTGCGGAACCCCTGGCTGCCCGGCCCCGACGTGCTGCTGTGGGCGTGCGTACGGGCCGCGCGCACGGCACCCGCCGAGAGCCCGGCGGCCCCGGACGCCGTACGCGCGGCCCCGTCCGGCGCGGCCGCCCGCCCGTGAGCCGGGCCACGGCGGGGAATCGATTTTTGCCCACCCCGATCAGGGTGCTAAGGTTTTCCACGTCAGCAGGCGCCGCTAGCTCAGTTGGTTAGAGCAGCTGACTCTTAATCAGCGGGTCCGGGGTTCGAGTCCCTGGCGGCGCACAGACAGCGAAGGCCCTCACTCCGGTGAGGGCCTTCGTCGTTGTCCACGGGCCGGCCGGGCCCGCCGGTCACTGCCGGGTGATCCGGACCGTCCAGTCGCCCGCCGCCGTCCGGCCGGTCACCGCGACCCGTACGCCGTCCCCCGCGTCCATGCTCTCGCCGACGCCCAGCGGCGCGTCCGCGAGCGGCGGGTGGACCGAGGCGCCCCAGCAGGCCGAGGTGCCCGGGTGCCCGTCGAGCACCCGCACCGGTCCAGCGCCGGACGCCGTGGCGCCGTCGATCCGGTAGACGAGCACGCCCTCGCGGCACAGGCCCCGGTCGTTGCCCGCCGCGGTCCGCACCTCCACCGCGACCGCGCTGTTCTCCCCGGTACGGGCCACCAGCAGCCGGGGCCGCTGGGCGCTGCCGGGGCGCATCGGAGCGGCCAGCGGGCGCAGGCTGCGTACCGTGCTGCCGGTCGCCGGGGCGCAGTCGACCTGGCGGTCGGTGAGCCAGCCGAGCTTCCACTTGTGCCAGCCGAAGGGCTCGGGGGCCATCCCGAACTGGCTGCCCATGAGGTCCCAGTCCCCCACATAGGTGTCCCAGTCCCCCATGACGTCGGCCGGCCGGTGGTAGAGGTCCGGCAGGTCGAAGACGTGGCCCGTCTCGTGGGCGAGGACGTTGCGGTCCGGCGGGTTGCTCTCGAAGACGGTGACGAAGCGGTGCAGCGGGGCCCCGTCCGCCATCAGCGGCCGGTCGAGGTTGACGACCTTGGTCGCGTCGGAGTCGACGCCGGGCGCCTCCGGGTCGGCGACCAGGTAGACGACGTCGTACCGGCCGAAGTCCACCTGCGCGTCGGCCGCCGCCACCGCGTCGTCGAGATAGGCGCTGCGCCCCGCGGCGTCCCAGTCGCGCTGTATCCCGTACGCGGCGGACGAGCGCGGCATCTTCACCCACTCCCGGTGCACGTGGGCGCGCAGCCGGAACTTGCCGTACGAGGCGGTGCGGAAGAAACGGCTGGTCGCGGGGAAGTAATCGGTGGAGAGCCGGCGCGGGGCCGCGCGCGGCCGGGCGTCCGGGAAGGACAGGAAGATCATGACCGCGTCGAGGGTGTGGGCGGGGCGTGCGTAGGTGCCGTTCCAGGAGTTCAGGCCCTCGGAGTGGTGGACGTCCGTGCGCGGCAGGGCACAGGAGAGGGTCGCCTCGGACGCGGTGGCGGGCGCGGCGACGATGGAGGTGGCGATGAGTGCGATCAGCGACGTGGCGATGGCGGCGAACCGCCGGAACGGTCCGTGGTCCACCCCGTCGGGTGTCGGGGAGTGCTCCACATCGACCTCCCGGAACGCAGTCGGAACATCCCATCCACCCTGTGGGGGTTCGTGGTGCTTCGTCCTGTTCCATGGGGCCAGTTGAGTGACAACAACGCCCCGCTGCGTCATCACACACCGTCACGATCGATCGACCAGCGACAGCTGCCGAACAGAGGTGCACAGAAACCGTCAAACTTCTGCCAACGATGCCGATCGTCACGGTTGTGTTGCTGGCTAGGCCGTCCGGGAAACCTCTATGATCGCCACACTTACACCGCGAATTCCCCTACCCCGAGATCGACCGACCGGACCAGCGCCATGCGGGAGCGAGCAGTGAGCGGACACTCCGACGGCACGAGCCGCGCCTCCGGAGCCACACTGCCCGCGGTCACCCACAGTGACGATCCGGCCAACGAAATCGAAGGGGAGGGCTGCGTGGGCAGCGAGCGCACCGCCACGGACGGCGCCTCCGGCGGCGTCCCCGCGCCCGGTTCCGGTTCCCCCGCCTCCGCCGGCGGCTACCGCGCCGCCTTCGAGGCCGCCCGGCTGCCGATGGCGGTCCTCGGCCGGGACGGACTGGTGACCGCCGCCAACCCCGCCTTCGGCGAGCTGCTGGGCCGGGACCCGCGCACGCTGGCGGCGGCCTCCGCCGCCGACCTCACCGACCTCGGCGGCGACCCGCACATCTGGACCGCGTACCGCGACGTCCTGGCCGGCCGCAGCGACCGGCTGCGCTGCACCCGCCGGCTGAAGCACTCCGGGGGCCACTCGCTCTGGGCCGAGGTGAGCGTCGAGCCACTGCCCGGCGGGGACCGGGTCCTGCTCTCCGTCGCGGACGTCAGCGACCGGCACGACCTCCAGGCCCGGCTGCGCCACCTCCAGATGCACGACCCGGTGACCCGGCTGCCCAACCGGGCCCTCTTCTTCGAGCGGCTGGCCGCCGCGCTGGAGTCGGCGACGTACGACCGGAACGGCACGGGCCGGATCGGCCTCTGCTACCTCGACCTGGACGGCTTCAAGGCGGTCAACGACACCCTCGGGCACCGCGTCGGCGACCGGCTGCTGGGCGCGGTTGCGGAGCGGCTGGCCCGCTGCGGCGAGCGCCCAGCGGGCCGGGCCGGGCGCGGCGGGCAGCTGGTGGCCCGGCTGGGCGGTGACGAGTTCGCGCTGCTGGTCGAGGACTCCACCGGCACCGAGCAGCTGGCCGAGCTCGCGCAGTCCGTGCTGGACGCGCTGCAGCGGCCCTTCGACCTGGCGGGCCAGCGGCTGTCGGTCTCGGCGAGCATCGGTGTGGTGGAGCGGGCCGCGGCCGGTACGACGGCGACGGGCCTGATGCAGGCCGCCGACACCACGCTGTACTGGGCCAAGGCGGACGGCAAGGCCCGCTGGACGCTCTTCGACCCCGAGCGCAACGCGCACCGCATGACCCGGCAGGCGCTCTCCAGCACGCTGCGCCCTGCCGTGGACCGCGGCGAGTTCACGCTGGAGTACCAGCCGCTGGTCGGGCTCGGCGACGGCCGGGCCGAGGGCGTGGAGGCGCTGGTCCGCTGGCGGCACCCGCAGTTCGGCATGCTGCCGCCGAATCGGTTCATCGGATTGGCGGAGGAGAACGGCGCGATCGTCGAGCTGGGCCGCTGGGTCCTGGAGCGCGCCTGCCACCAGGCGCGGGCCTGGCAGCTGGCCCGCCCCGACGAGCCCCCGCTCTTCGTCAGCGTCAACGTGGCGGTCCGTCAGGTCTGGGACTCCGACCTGGTCGCCGACGTGGCCGGCATCCTGGACGAGACCGGCCTCGCACCCGAACTGCTCCAGCTGGAGCTGACCGAGTCGGCCGTGATGGGCTCGGCGGGCCGGCCGCTCCAGGCCCTCCAGGCGCTCAGCGACATGGGCGTCCGCATCGCCATCGACGACTTCGGCACCGGCTACTCCAACCTGGCCTATCTCAGCCGGCTGCCGGTCTCCGTGCTGAAGCTGGACGGCTCCTTCGTCCGCGGCTTCCGCTCGGCGGAGCATCCGAACCCGGCCGACGAGACGATCGTCGAGGCGCTCGTGGCGCTGGCCCACCGGCTGGGGCTGACCGTCACGGCGGAGTGCGTGGAGAACGCCGAGCAGGCCGAACGGCTGCGCCGCATCGGCTGCGACACCGGCCAGGGCTGGCTGTACTCCCGGCCGCTGCCGGCCGACCGGGTGCCCGCACTGCTCACCGGAGCACCGGAGGAACAAGGGGAGCGGGGCTGACGGGGCCCGTCACCGCCCCGGCAGCCCCGTCCCCCGTCAGGCGCCCCCGCCCGGCAGCCCGTACGCGTCCGCGATCAGCTCGTAGGAGCGGAGGCGGGCCGCGCCGCCGTGGGCGTTGGCGGTGATCATCAGCTCGTTCGCGCCGGTGCGCTTGGCGAGGTCGTCCAGTCCCTGGCGGACCGCGTCGGGCGTGCCGTAGATGACGTTGCCGAGCCAGCTCTCGACGAAGTCCTCCTCGACCATGCTGTACGGGTGGCTCTCCGCCTCCTCCGGCGTGGGCACCAGCCCCGGCCGGCCGGTGCGCAGCCGGATCATGGAGAGCGCCCCGGCGAGCACCTGGCGGCGGGCCTCGGCCTCGGTCTCGCTCGCCAGCGCGCCGACGCCGATCAGCGCGTACGGCTCGTCCAGTACGGCCGAGGGGCGGAAGGTCTCGCGGTACAGGTCCAGCGCCGGGATGGTGTTCTGCGCGGAGAAGTGGTGCGCGAAGGCGAACGGCAGGCCGAGCTGGGCCGCCAGCCGGGCGCTGAAGCCGGACGAGCCGAGCAGCCAGACCGGCGGGCGGTGCGCGGACTGGACGCCGCCGGGCGAGGTGGCCTGCACCGGGCCCGGCACGGCGTGGATGCGCGCGTAGGGGTGCCCGTCGGGGAAGTCGTCGTCCAGGAAGCGGATCAGCTCGGCGAGCTGCTGCGGGAACTCGTCCGTGCCCTCGTGCAGCCGGTCGGTGCGGCGCAGCGCGGCGGCGGTGGCGCCGTCGGTGCCGGGCGCACGGCCGAGGCCGAGGTCGACGCGGCCCGGGGCCATCGCTTCCAGGGTGCCGAACTGCTCGGCGATCACCAGCGGCGCGTGGTTGGGCAGCATCACACCGCCGGAGCCGAGCCGGATGGACTCGGTCTGCGCGGCCAGATGGGCGAGGATCACGGCCGGCGAGGACGAGGCGACGCCGGGCATGGAGTGGTGCTCGGCCACCCAGTAGCGGTGGTAGCCGCGCCGCTCGGCGGTCTTGGCGATGTCGGCGGCGGTGCGGACCGCGTCGGTGGAGGTCGCCCCGGCGCCGACGGTCAGCAGGTCCAGGACGGACAGCGGTACGGGCGCTGTGCCGTGCGCCGTGCCCCGGATCTCGTCGTCGGCGCCGGGCGTGCCGGCGGCCCGGTCGGTGGCCGGGGCCGGGCCCCGGCTTGCGTCGTGGTGGCCGCTCACGGTGCGGGTCCTCCTAGGTAGCGGGTCTTCCCCGCGACCAACCGGAGCAGTACTCCGTTTATTCCCGGCGGCCCGTTCCCGGGCCCCCGGTCACTCCTCCCGCCGCGGTCCCGCGAAGAGGGTGCCCAGCTCGGGCCGGAGGATCTCCCGGTCCAGCAGCCGCAGCCCCTCCCACACGGTGACCTGGTTGGCGGTGAGCACCGGCTTGCGCAGCGCCTCCTCCACGGCGGGGAGGTACGCCGCGGTGTGCAGCGCGGTGTCGGGCAGCAGGACCACCTCGGCGTCGGGGTGGTCCCCCGTCCGGGCGAGGTGCAGCACCTCGTCCAGGCCCCATGTGCCCACCTCGGCGGCGGTGATGATGCCGCTGCCGCGGGTCTGGACGACCTCCGTGCCCGCCGACTTCAGGAAGGCGTGGAAGTGCTCGGCGACGTCCTCCGGGTAGGTCGCCGCGATGGCGACCCGCTCGGCCCCCAGCGCCCGCACGGCCCGTGCGAAGGCGAAGGAGGTACTGGACGCCGGCAGCCCCGCGGTGGCCGACAGCTCCCGCACCTGCTCCTGCGCGCCCTCCCAGCCGAAGACGAAGCTGGCGCTGGTGCAGGCCCACACGACGGCCTCCGCACCCTGGTCCTTGAGGTCGGCGACCCCGGCGGCCAGCCGTGCGGCCGACCCCATTTCGAGCAGGGCGTCCACCCGGTGCGCGTCCTCACCGATGTCGGTGTGGACCAGCGGCAGCCGGACGCCGCCGCCCAGGAGGGACTCGATACGGGGATAGTCGTCCTCGGCGGAGTAGCCGGGGTAGAGGAAGCCGACCGTGGCCATGCAGAACTCCCATGCGTGCGTGCGGATGCGGGTGTACGGACCGACGTGCGCTGCTGTTCAGGTGGCGTACGGGCCTCAGGGCTCGTACGGGTCGTCCGGGTAGGGCGGTGCTTCGAGCCCCTCGGACTGCTCGGCCTCCGGTGCCGCGGGCGGACCGGCGAAGGCCGCCTCCGGCTCCTGGCGGTGCCGCGGCACTTCCGGGGAACCGGACAGCGCCGCGGGGCCGCGTCTCGCGACGGGGTCGAGCAGCGCCTGATAGGGGCCTACCGCGTGGCTGCCGATGGCTCGCAGCGCGCCCCACATGGTGACCTGGTTGGCGGACAGGACGGGCATCCGCAACTCGGCTTCCAGCTGCGGGATCACGTCGTACGTGGGGAGGTTCGTACAGCTGATGAAGAGCGCGTCGGCCGCGCCCACCACCGCCTGCCGCGCCATGTCCACCACGTCCCGGTACGGCACCTTCCAGATGTGCCGGGTCAGGCCGAGGTAGGCGCGGCCCGTGACCGTGATGCCGCCTTCCGCCAGATAGTCCTCCAGGGAGTCGGTGACGGACTTGGTGTACGGCGTGACCACGGCGATCCGCCGCGCGCCGATCTCGCACAGCGCTTCCAGCAGCGCCCCCGAGGTGGTCATCGCCGGCACCTCACCGGCCTGCCGCATGGCGGCGCACATGGCGCGCTCGCCCGCCACGCCGCCGACGAAACTGCCCGAGGTGCAGGCGTAGGACACCACCCGCGGCGAGACCGCGGAGAGCGCCTGTACCGCCTCCCGGAGCGTTTCGTGCTCACTGACCAGCCGGGCGAGGTCGAGGGAGACCTCGACCGGCACGAAGGGAGTGCGGGTGAGGTGCAGGGACACGTCGTCGGGGACCCAGCGCCACAGCTCGCGGTCGAGTGCGAAGTCGAACGGTGCAACGACGCCCACGCCGCACTGCGGCTGCGGGCCCCCCAGGAAAGAGACGTCCATGAATGGCCCCTAGAAGAAGAAAAGGGCTAGGCCATTGGCCAGGGATTTCGATACAACCGGCACAAGCCGGGACGTCGGGACAGAGCCGTTGTTGACACGGTAGTTACGGCTTCCTAGCGTGGTCAATCCTCGCATCTCAGGCATCTGTCGGCGCCCCTTTTCATTTAACGGGGCACACGTTTCAGAACGGTTTCTGGCCCATGACCGAAAACACCGTCCTCGTCCTCGGTTCCGAGCCGCCCCCGAAGCTCGACAGATTGTCCGGGCGGGCCCAGGTGATCTTCGCGGACGAGAAGACACTCGCCGACCGCCTTCCCACCGCCGATGTGCTCTTGGCCTGGGATTTCACCTCCGACGCCATCCGTGACGCCTGGGCCGCCGGCGGCCCGCGGCCCGGCTGGGTGCACACCGCGAGCGCCGGCGTCGACCGGCTGCTGTGCCCCGGGCTGATCGAGGACGAGACCGTTGTGACCAATGCCCGCGGAGTTTTCGAGCAGCCCATCGCGGAGTACGTCGCCGGTCTCGTGATCGCCATGGCCAAGGATTTTTATGGCAGTTGGGAGCTCCAACGGCAGCGGCGGTGGCAGCACAGGGAAACTCTCCGGGTGGCCGGTTCCCGTGCGGTTGTAGTCGGTTCGGGGCCGATCGGACGGGCCATCGGGCAGACCCTGAAAGGCCTCGGCGTCAAAGTCGAACTGGTCGGACGGCGGGAGCGGCCGGGTGATCCGCAGTTCGGAACGGTGCACGCGAGCACTGCGCTGGACGGGTTGCTGCCCACCGCCGACTGGGTGGTGTGCGCCGCCCCGCTGACCGAGGAGACCCGCGGGCTCTTCGGCCGGGAAGCATTCGGCCGGATGAAGGAATCGGCCCGCTTCATCAACGTCGGGCGCGGCCCGATGGTGAGCGAGCGGGACCTCGTCGAGGCGCTGCGCGGCCGGCGGCTCGCGGCCGCGGCACTGGACGTCTTCGAGGAGGAGCCGCTGCCGGCGGAGAGCCCGCTGTGGGACGTGCCGGGCCTGATCGTCTCCCCGCACATGAGCGGGGACACCCTCGGCTGGCGGGACGCGCTCGCCGAGCAGTTCGCGGACAACTACGACCGCTGGGAGGCCGGCGAGCCGCTGCTGAACGTCGTCGACAAGCGGCTGGGGTACGTGCCGGTGCAGTAGCCCCCGCCGTACGCAGCCCGCCGCGCCGCCGCGCCCGGCCACCGGCCGGAGCCGGAAATTCCGCACACTCCACTCCCCCGATGGAGGGCTTGATGACCCAACTGGCGGACCTCACAGCACTGCGGCTCACGGCCGGCTACGCGGCCGGCGAGTTCTCCCCGGTCGACGCGGCGCGGGCCGCGCTGGAACGGGCGGAGCGGGTGCAGCCGCACGTCAACGCCTTCACCCGGCTGGAGGCCGACGAGGCGCTGTCCGCCGCGAAGGAGTCGGCGGAACGCTGGCGCGCCGGCACACCGGCCGGGCCGCTGGACGGCGTGCCGGTCACCGTGAAGGACATCTTCCTGATGCGCGGCGGGCCGACGCTGCGCGGCTCGCGGACCGTCCGGGCGCAGCAGGCGTGGGACGAGGACGCGCCCGCCGTGGCCCGGCTGCGCGAGCAGGGCGTGGTCTTCATCGGGAAGACGACGACGCCGGAGTTCGCCTGGAAAGGGGTCACCGACAGCCCGCTCCAAGGGGTGACCGGCAATCCGTACGACCCGTCGCGCACGTGCGGCGGCTCCAGCGGGGGCAGCGCGGTGGCCGTGGCGCTGGGTGCCGGGCCGCTGAGCCTGGGCACGGACGGCGGCGGCTCGGTCCGCATCCCCGCCTCCTTCTGCGGGATCTTCGCGCTCAAGCCGACGTACGGGCGGGTCCCGATGTACCCGTCGAGCCCGTTCGGGACGCTGGCGCACGCGGGTCCGATGACGAAGGACGCGGCGGACGCCGCGCTGATGATGGACGCGATCTCCCGGCCGGACGCGCGGGACTGGTCGCAGCTGGCCCCGGTGTCCGGCTCCTTCGTGGAGCAGCTGTCGGGTCCGGTGGCCGGGCTGCGGGTGGCGTACAGCCCCACGCTGGGCTGGGACGTACCGGTACGGCCGGAGGTCGCGGCGGCGGTCCGCCGGGCCGTGGAGAAACTGGCGGAGCTGGGCGCGCACGTGGAGGAGGCCGACCCGGGGGTCGAGGACCCGGTGGAGGCGTTCCACACGCTGTGGTTCAGCGGTGCGGCACGCGTGGTGCAGCCGCTGGGCGAGGAGGCGCGCGAGCTGCTGGAGCCGGCGCTGCGCGAGGTGTGCGAGCAGGGCGCGCGCTACAGCGCGCTGGACTACCTCGCCGCTGTGGACGTGCGGATGGCGCTCGGCCGGCGGCTGGCCCTGTTCCACGAGCGGTACGACCTGCTGGTCACGCCGACCATGCCGATCACGGCGTTCGAGGCCGGCGTGGAGGTGCCCAAGGGGTCGGGGCAGGAACGCTGGACGAGCTGGACGCCGTTCACCTACCCGTTCAACATGACGCAGCAGCCCGCCGCGTCCCTGCCCTGCGGGGTGGACGGCGACGGGCTGCCGATCGGGGTGCAGCTCGTCGGAGCACGGCACGCGGACGCACTCGTGCTGCGCGCCGCGCACGCCCTGTACGGGGCCGGGGTCGCGGACGTCCCGGCCCCGGCCCTCCTCGCTACGCCCGGCGGAAGCTGAGGGTCTCGCCGAGCGCGCCGGCCCGCCAGAGGTCCTGGCAGGCGTCGGCCATCCGGTCCAGGCCGTCCACGACCGAGCCCCAGACGATGCCGGGGACCCAGCCCGCGTCGCCGTTGATCAGCAGGTTGTTGCGCTCGTAGAAGAGCGCGAGGTCGACGACGGTGGCGCGGCCGGCGTGCGCCGCCTTGCCGCCCTGCCGCTCGGCCGCCGCCTCGTACCCGTACGAGGAGGTGGCCAGCTGGGTGTCGGTGAAGGTGAAGTAGCACAGGTCACCGGGGATGGGGGTGATCGTGGGGTTCTCCAGCGGCGGCTCCTCGGGGGCGAAGGGCGGCACCAGGGCGTAGATCTCGTTGCGGGCGTACTTGGCGTGGTAGACGTCGCCGCCGAGCGGCAGCGCGTCCCAGACCGCGGCGCATGTGACGGGCGCGCGGTCGTCGAGCAGCTTGGCCGTGCAGCGCACGCCGCGCTTGTCCAGGGAGACCTCGATGAAACGGTCGGCCATGATGACCCCTCTTGGTTGATTACCATGCTTACCGGTCACTGCCGGTCATTGGTGATGTATCACCCGGCATTCCGAGCGTAGGGCGTCCACGGACACTTCCCACGGGACTCGGGGGAAGTCATTCCCCTTCCGCCCCAAACGCCCCGCGCACAGCGGTGGTTACTCGGACTTTCCCCCGCAACACGGTGTAGGACCCCTTCGATACCGGAAGCATCAAGGGCCGGAAACGATCGGCATAGGTTCACCCGCTTCGGGTAGTCGCGCGCCCATGGCTCCATCAATGGGGAACACCAAACAAAACGGACGAAGTTCGGGAAGCGGCCTCCGTCGCCGCACGCTGCTCGCGGGGGTGGCGGCGCTCGGCGCGGCGGGTGCGATGGGCGCGACGAGCGCCTGCAGCCGGGTGTCGACGGCCGACACCGGCGACGGCGGACATCTGCTGGAACAGCTGCGTGCCAAGGGCACCGTACGGCTGGGACTGGCGGGCGAGCAGCCCTACGGCTACATCGGGAAGGACGGGAAGATGACCGGCTCGGCGCCGGCCATCGCCGAGCGCATCTTCAAGCGGCTGGGCGTGCCGAACGTCCAGCCGTTCGCCACGGAATTCAGCTCGCTCATCACCGGCCTGAATTCGCTGCAGTTCGACGTCGTGGCGGCCGGAATGTACATCAATCCGGAGCGTTGCGAGCAGGTAATTTTCGCCGATCCCGAATACCAGATGCTCGATGCCTTCATCGTGCCGAAGGGGAATCCGAAGAACCTGCACACCTACAAGGACATAGCCAGGGCCGGCGCCCACATGGCCACGGGCGTCGGTTACGCCGAGATCGGCTACGCCAAGGAGGCCGGGGTCAAGCACATCACGACCCTGCCCGACCAGCTGGCCGGGCTGCTCGCGGTGGAGCAGGGCCGGGTCGACGTGTTCGTGGGCACCGCGGTGACCGTGCGCAACGTCGTCCGGGAGACCGATACGAAGAAGGCCGAGGCCACCCAGGAAGTCACGCCGTACGTGGGCGGGAAGCCGGTCATCGACGTCGGCGGCTTCGCCTTCCGCTCCCCGGAGACCAACCTCCGGGACGCCTTCAACCGCGAGCTGCACAAGATGAAGAAGAGCGGCGAACTCCTGGACGTCATGCGGCCCTTCGGCTTCACCAAGGACCAGATGACGACCATCACCGCTAAGGAGAAGTGCAAGCCATGAGCGAAATCAGCTGGGGTTTGTGGAAACTCCTCCTCCAAGGCGTCTGGCTCACCGTCCAGCTGACGGTCTTCAGCGCCGCACTCGCCGCCGTGGTCGCCTTCGTCATCGGTCTGGCGCGTACCCACCGGCTGTGGATCGTACGCTTCCTCTCCGGCGCGTACTTCGAGATCTTCCGCGGCACCTCCGCGCTGATCCTGATGTTCTGGATCTTCTTCGTGCTGCCCATCGCCTTCGGCTGGCAGCTGGTCCCCCTGTGGGCCGCCGTACTGGCCCTGGGCCTCAGCTACGGCGCGTACGGGTCGGAAGTCGTACGCGGCGCGGTCAACGCCGTCGCCCCCGCCCAGCGCGAGGCCGGTATCGCACTCAGCTTCAGCCCCGCCCAGCAGCTGCGGAAGATCATCCTCCCGCAGGCCTGGCCGGAAATGGTCCCGCCGTTCAACAACCTGCTGATCGAGCTGCTGAAGGGCACCGCGCTGGTCTCGATCATGGGGGTGGCGGACATCGCCTTCGGCGCCTCGCTGGTGCGCAACGCCACCGGCCAGAGCGCGCCCGTCTACACGATCATCCTCGTCATGTACTTCGTCCTCGCCTTCCTGCTCACCCGCGGGATGCGGGTCGTGGAACGGCACGCCAAGGCGGGGATCGGCAAGGCTCCGGAGAAGCGCGTGGGCCTGCGCAGCAGGCTCAGCCCCGACCAGGTCGGTGACGTGGCCCGCTCCGGCGCGGCCCCGGCAGGAGGTGCGGGCCAGTGAAGTGGGACTGGAGTTCCGTCGGCGACTTCATGCCGATGTTCTGGCACGGCCTGCTGGTCACCCTGGAGGCCCTGGCGCTCGGCTCGCTGATCGCCTTCGTCCTCGGACTGGTCTGGGCGATGGCCCAGCGCTCCGAGCACGCCGTGGTGCGCTGGCCGGTGGTGGGAGTCACCGAGTTCATCCGCAACACGCCCCTCCTCGTCCAGCTGTTCTTCCTCTACTACGTACTGCCCGAGTGGGGAATCACGCTCTCGGCGCTGACCACCGGCGTGATCGGCCTCGGCCTGCACTACTCGACGTACACCGCCGAGGTCTACCGCGCCGGCATCGACGGCGTCCCGGTGGGCCAGTGGGAGGCGGCGACCGCGCTCAGCCTGCCGCGCACCCGGACCTGGGGCGCGGTGATCCTGCCGCAGGCGATCCGGCGCGTCGTGCCGGCGCTGGGCAACTACGTCGTCGCGATGCTGAAGGACACCCCGATGATCTTCGTGATCGGGGTGCTGGAGATGCTCGGCGAGGCCCGCCAGTTCTCCTCGCAGACCTTCCACACCCTCGAGCCCTACACGATCGTCGGCGTCGCCTTCATCGTCATCGCCTACCCGGCTTCCCTTCTCCTGCGAGCCCTGGAGCGTCGTCTTGTCCGCTGACAGCAACCTCTCGAAAGCAACGGTCAACCCGGCGGTGGACGGCAGCGAGCTGATCCGCTTCGACCGCGTCACCAAGCGGTTCGGCACCAACACGGTCCTGGACTCGCTGGACTTCACGGTCTCCTCCGGCAAGCACGTCACCCTGATCGGCCCGTCCGGGTCCGGCAAGACCACGATCCTGCGGCTGCTGATGACGCTGCTCAAGCCGGACGAGGGCACGATCAAGGTGGGCGGGGAGTACCTCACCCACGAGAAGAAGGGCGACAGGCTCGTCCCGGCCGGCGAGAAGCACACCCGCGAGGTGCGCAAGCACATCGGCATGGTCTTCCAGCAGTTCAACCTCTTCCCCAACATGAAGGTGCTGCGCAACGTCACCGAGGCGCCGGTGCACGTCCTGGGGATGTCCAAGGAGGCGGCCGAGGAGCGCGCCCACGAACTGCTGGACCTGGTGGGCCTGACCGAGCACATCGACAAGTACCCCACCCAGCTCTCCGGCGGCCAGCAGCAGCGGGTCGCCATCGCGCGCGCCCTGGCCATGCGGCCGCAGGTGCTGCTCCTGGACGAGGTCACCTCGGCGCTCGACCCGGAGCTGGTGGCCGGTGTGCTGGACGTGCTGCGGGACATCGCGCACACCACGGACATCACGATGCTCTGCGTCACGCACGAGATGAACTTCGCCCGGGACATCTCGGACGACGTGCTGATGTTCGACGCGGGCCGGGTGATCGAGTCCGGACCGCCGGAGAAGATCTTCACGGAGCCCGAGCACGAGCGGACCCGGGAGTTCCTCAGCGCGGTGCTCTGACTCCGCGCGCACGGCCCGCCGCCCCGGGAGCGGGGCGGCGGGCCGTTCTCCGGCCCAAGGCTATGACCTCGGCATATGCCGCAGTGGTGAAGCGCTGAACAGACAGGGTACCGAACGCCGATTTTCACTCAAGACCCCCTTCTGTCCGCCAGGTTGGCCGCTATCGTGGTACGAGCCCCGCCACCCGGGAAGGCCGCAGCGACGCGTGCCGTCCGTGACGGGCGGCGACGGTGACGATGCAAACGGTCACAACCTGCTAGGGGGACACCGTGGCGCCGACGCACGAGCCCACCGCGCCTTACCACTCGGTGCGCTACGCACTCCGTGTGCTCGAAACGGTTTCCCGGCACGCCACCGGCACGACCGACACCCAGATCGCCCGCGAGACCGGACTGCCCACGGCCCACCTCACCCACATGCTGGCGATGCTGCGCCGCGAGGGCTATCTGGAGCAGCTGTCCGACGGCGCGTACGTGGTCGGGGAGTCGCTGTCCGTACTGGGCGGCGGCGCCGGAAAGGCCCAGGCACTCAACGACAAGCTGCAGAGTTCACTGGACGAGCTGCGCGACTCCGTCGGCGCGGCGGTCTACATCAGCCGCTACATCGACGGCGAGGTGCGCATCCTGCACTACGCCGACGGCCCGCAGGCCCCCAAGGTCAACGAATGGGCGGAGTTCCACCGCACGGCGCACGCGAGCGCGATGGGCAAGTGCCTGCTCGCCCAGCTCGACCACGACGGCCGGCGGGACCACCTCTCCCGGCACAAGACGGCCCGGCTCACCTCCCGGACGATCACCAACGAGAAGGTCCTCTTCCACAAGCTCGACAGCCAGCCGGCCTCCGTCCCCGTCCTGGACCTCCAGGAGTACGCCGTGGGCACGGTCTGCGCCGCCGTCCCGATCACGGCCGGCGCGACGGTGGGCTGCCTCGCCCTGTCCATGCCGCTGGAGAACGCCCACCGGCTGCGCAAGGCGGCCGACACCCTCAACCGCAGGGCGGCGCCGGTCCTGCTCTCGCTGGCGCTCTGACCCGCGCGGCCGGGGCGTGCGGCCCGCCGGGCGGGGTGCCCTGTGTGGCCGGGGCCACATGGTCAGGAGCACCCCTGAGGACCAGGTAGTATTTACGTCGTCAGCAGGCGCCGCTAGCTCAGTTGGTTAGAGCAGCTGACTCTTAATCAGCGGGTCCGGGGTTCGAGTCCCTGGCGGCGCACAGACAAGGCGAAGGCCCTCACTCCGGTGAGGGCCTTCGTCGTATGTCCGCGGGAGCCGCACCTCACGCGCGCCGGACGGTCCGCTACGACAGGTTGACGTCGGCGCAGGAGTAGAAGGCGTTCCCGGTGTCGGCGATGTTCCAGACGCCGAGGATCATGTGCCGGCCCGTGTGGCCGGTCGGTACGGTGCCCTGCTGGCTCCAGACCTCCGGCGGCTGCTTGCCGCCCATCGGCACGGTCATGAAGGGCTGCGACTCCAGGGCGGCCCGGGTGAGCGGCTTGCTCGGGTCCCAGCCCTGCTTGGTGATGTAGTACCGGAAGTCCGTGGTGGCGTGCCGGGCGGTCATCTTCCAGGTGAAGGTGAAGCCCTGGCCCGCCTTGAGGTTCGTGGCGGGCCACTTCCCGCCGCGCGGGTCGTCGAGCTCGGCGAACCCGGAGTTGCCGCCGGCACAGATCTTGCCGTCGGCGGGGCCCGCTGCCGGGAAGCCCTTGGGGCCCTCGACGCTCTGCGGTTCGTACTGGATGGCGCCGCAGTCCTTGACGGTGCCGGCGGCGCACAGCGACTGCCGGCTCGGGGGCTGGGTGCCGTACCCATGACTGGCGGCGCTGCCGGTGGCGAGCAGGGAGGCGCCGGCTATGCCGAGGGCGACGACGGTGACGCTGACCTTCTTGCGCATGCTTCGCTCCTGAACGTGGGGGAGGGTTCGACGAGCCGTGCAATGGTGGTCTAGACCAAGCCGCAGCGTAATGACGGCAGTTGCACTTGTCCAGACCAATTGCCGATCCGCTCGTCACCCCTCCCCGCCCCCCGTTCAGCCGGACGTCTCAGTTCCGTTCCGCGAACAGCCGCGCCAGATGGGCGTCCAGGTCCAGGTGGCGGCCCTCCTGCCCGGGCGGCACCACCTCCGACGTCGCCCGCACCCACGCCGCCAGGTCCGTGGCCTCGGCCGTCAGCGCGCACTCGCTGCCCGGGGCCCGCAGCTCGATGTGGACCCGGCGCAGCCCGACCGAGTCCCGGAAGGGCCGCATCCGTACGTTCCCCTCGCCCGCCGGGCCGCGCAGCCCGGCGAGCAGCAGCTCCCGCGCAAACACCCAGGTCGCGACCGTCCGGCCCTGGCTGACGAAGGCGACCCTGACCTCGAACGGACGGTCACTGCGGTAGCTGAACCGGCCCGCCACCGGGACGACGGTGTCCGGTCCGAGCAGCAGCTGCAGTTCGAGGGTGCGGGTCGTGGCGGCCACCACGGCGCCTCACTCCTGCGCCGCCGCGCTGCCGCGGGCGGTGTAGAACGCCACGGTCAGGTCCTTGACCAGCGCCTTGCGCTCGTAGTCGTCCAGCTCCACCAGGCCCCGGCTGGTCAGCCGCCGTACGGTGTCGTCCACCGCGTCCACCACCGAGGTGAGCACGGCGTCGCGGTGCCGGGCGTCCAGCGCGGCGACCTGCCGGCGGTGCATCGCGGCCGCCACCTCCGGCGCGTACTCGATCCGGGTGGGCTGCGCGGAGAACACCTCGATGCCCACCGGGCGGCAGTCGGCGGCCAGCTGCGCGGTCAGCGCGTCGCCCACCGCCTCCGCGTCCCAGATGCTCGGCCCGTCGTCCTTCTGGAGCACAGGTCCGCCGGCCCGGGCCGGCGGGGCGTCGGCAGGCAGCCGGCCGAGCACCCGCGCGGTCGCGGCCTCCACCTGTTCCCGCAGGTAGGTGAGGTGGTCGTCGACTTCGTAGCGGGCCCGTGCGGCGTCCACGACCCGCCACACCACCAGCACGACGGCCCGCAGCCGCACCCCGGACGCGTCCACCGCCGGGATCGGCTCGCTCCGCCAGTGGCGCAGCCGTACGTCGATCCGGCGGCGGCGCAGCACCGGGCTGATCCACACCAGCCCGGTCCGCCGGACGGTGCCGCGGTAGCGCCCGAAGCGGCTGAGCACCCAGGCGCTGCCGACCCGGCCGCGGGCCAGCCCGCCGAGGGCGAAGAGCGTGGCCGCGCACCCCAATGCCAGCAGCGCGGCGTCACGGAGCGGCAGCGCCGTACGGTCCCGCGCGGGCAGGTGCAGCAGGCGCCCGGCCTGCGCGGGCAGCATCCCGTGCCACCACAGCAGCGCCCCGCAGCAGGCGGCAGCGGCCAGTCCGGCCACCAGCGCCAGGCCGCCGGGGAGCGAGGGGCCGCGCCGTTCGGCCAGGTACGGGTCCTCGGCGGGCGCGCGGCGGGCGCCGGACGCCACGGGAGCGGCGGGGCGCGCCGCCGGGTCCCCGGTGCTCAGTTCCGGCCAGGTCGGCGTCCCGGCGGGGGCGGCCGGCGAGGCCACCCGGCTGCCGGCGTCGACCACACCGAGGGCATCGCTGAGGACGGCGCGTTCGGCGGTGTCGAGCAGCTCGTCGGCGGCCTCGATGCCGGCCGTGGGCGGCAGGTCGTCGGGCCCGGGGTCCGGCGCCGGCTCCGGGGTGGGATCGGGCTCGGGCCGCGGGACGGGCGCCGGGTCGGGCATCGGCTCCGCCGCACCCGCCGCCCAGCCCGGGACCGGCGGCCGGGCGTCCTCGGGCGCCGGGTGCCGCACCTCCGCGCCGGCCGCGTCCGCCGCCCGCACCCCGTCCGGGCCCGGTGCCGGGGGCGCGCCGCCCGACGGCACCCCGAATTCGTCCACGAAGGGCAGCCCGGTGTCCGGGTCCATCAGGGGGACCATCCGCGGCGCAGCCCCGAACCCCCGTGCCGCGCCGCCCGCCGGCTCCGCCGGGAAGGCGGCCTCCGGCTGTCCGCTGTCCGTCGTTCTGCCTGCCATGAAGTGCTCCGTCATTGGAAGAGTCGCCGCCAGGTCTCGGGGCCCGGGTAGCCGTCGGCCTCCCGGCCGCGCCAGCCCTGCGCGCGCTGGAACGCCTCGACGTTCCGCCGGTCCGCCTCCGTCCAGCGCGGTCCGGGGCCCGAGTGGTAGTGCTTGCCGTAGCCCTTCTTCACGAGCTGCCGGCCGAGCTGGGTGACGTACGTGCTGGAGTGGCCGGGCCGGAAGTGCCGGACGCCGGGGAACCCGCCGCCCCGCGCGCCCCGGTCGCCGACGTCCCGGCCCTTGCCGCCGGTCAGGTACGCCCAGGTGTCGGGCCCGGGGATGCCGTCGGCCTCGCTTCCGCGCCAGCCCTGCGCGAGCTGGAAGGCCCGGGTGGCGTCCCGGTCCGCCGAGGTCCAGCGCGGGCCGGGGCCCGCGTGGTAGAACGCGCCGGCACCCCGGGCGACCAGCAGCTTCCCGAGCCGGGTGACCCAGGAGTTGTCGGCCCCCGGCCCGAAGTGCCCCAGCCCCGGGAAGGAGTCCGGCATACCGTCCGGGAGGTCGATGTCCGGCATCCCGGTGTCGGGCACCCCGCCGTCGGCCAGGTTCCGGTAGCGGTAGGGCACGTATTTGTCGGCGTTGCTCCAGTAGGCGTACGGCGTGACCCGCTTGCGTGCCTGCTTCGGCGCCAGCTCGTACGCCACGTACTTCTTGTGCGCGCCGTCCGCCCAGCCGCCGAAGATCGTCACGTGCGAGCCGGCCGAGGGGTTCGCCCGGTTGTGGTACAGCAGGATGTCGCCGGGCTTCAGGTCGTCCTTCGTTATGCGTACCGCGTACCGGCTGAGCGATCCGGTCCACTGGTTGCTGCCCAGGCCCCAGGCCATCGAGACGAAGCCCGAGCAGTCCTCGCGGTAGCCGTCGGACCAGAAACCGTTCATGTTGTACGGCACCCGCGCCGCGATCCAGCTCTTGGCCCGCGCGATGATCTGCGCGCGAGTGGTGCTGCGCGGCTCGCCCGCGGGCCGGGCCCGGCCACCGCCCGCCCCGCCGTACAACCCGCTGACCTGGCCCTGCGGCACCTGCGCCGGCTCCGCGTCGGCGGCCGGGCGGGGCGCAGGACCGGTGGGGTGCAGCCCCTCGGCGGCCGGGGAGGCGAGGACCGTGCCGGCGGCCGCGGCCAGCACCAGCGCGCGGCGGGCGCCGTGCGCGGCGGGGTGGCCGCCGTCCCTGAGCCCCGCGCGTGCGAGGGTGCGCCGCCGCTCGGCGCAGCCCGCGCACGGGCAGTCGTCAGCGGGCTCGAATTCGACGAACACCGGCACCGTCATTCCCGTTCCCCTTCCGGCCGTTTCTTCCTCATAGGCCCCACACCGGCACAGCTTCTCAACTACCGGCACATAACGCATGCTGACGGTGCAACTGATGACCACGCATACGGAAACACCCTTCCCCGGCGCAAAACCGGCGAACCGCCGGTCCGAAATGCGGCGGGACCCCGGGGCAGGGGAAGCGACACGCGGAAGAAAAGCCGGGCCGCCCGGATACCGGCAGGAGTGTCACACCTCACACGTTCGGCGGGGTGCGGGGCGGTCGTCCGTGGTCCGGAGCACCCCTGGAGTTCGTGTAGAGTTTTCCAGGTCAGCGCGCGCCGCTAGCTCAGTTGGTTAGAGCAGCTGACTCTTAATCAGCGGGTCCGGGGTTCGAGTCCCTGGCGGCGCACGTAAGGGCAAGGCCCCCTCGTCACGGCGAGGGGGCCTTGGTCGTTTCTTGACGGCTTCTCCTGGCGGGACCGCTGGTCAAAAGGGTGTGCCGGGGTGCAGAGTCACGGAATGGCGAGGGACATCCAGGAGCGGATCAAGAGGCTGATCATCGACCGGCGGCTGCCCTCCGGCGCGCCTCTGCCCACCGAGCCGGAGCTGATGGAGCTGCTCGGGGTCAGCCGGAACTCCGTGCGCGAGGCGCTGAAGGCGCTCCAGGCGATGGGCATCGTGGAGATCCGCCACGGCTTCGGCACCTACGTGGGGCCGATGTCGATGGCGCCGATGATCGAGGGCCTGACCTTCCGTACGGTGGCCGGCCACTACCGGGGCGAGGACAGCCTGCTGCAGCTGCTGGAGCTGCGCGAGGCGGTGGAGACCGGACTGATCGCACGGCTGGCGGGCCGGGTGCCGGCGGCGGACCTGGCCGAGCTGGACGCGATCGTGGCGCGGATGCGGACGGAGGCGGCGGCCGGGGGCGTCCGTGCCGAGACCGACCGCGCGTTTCACGCCACTCTTCATCGCGGTCTGGACAACCTTCTGCTGAGCGAGGTGCTGGAGGCGTTCTGGGACGCCTTCCACCGGGTGCGCACCGATCTCGTCCCGGCCCATGCCGATCCGGACACCACGGTGCGTCAGCACGAGGAGATCGTGGCGGCGGTGCGGGAGGGCGACGGGCCCCGTGCGGAGCGGGCCGTCCGCGATCACTTCGACAACATCCGTCACCGGCTGCGCAGTTCGGGCGACCGGTAACACCCGCATCCGGCCGAGGGGACGCCCCGCCCCAAGGAGAGGGCGCACGGACCACCGCACACTACTTCGAGTCCGCCCATACGCCCGAACCTTCCGCAAGTACCTCATTCCGCCCTTGCGATCATGAAGGCCGGTTAGGGACCCTGACGTGGCGGATGGGTCGAAGATGGCCTTGACGCGCATGTGGGGGAAGCATCAGCGGCTGCGCCGGACGAGGGGTCGGGGAACCCCGCGCGCCGCCATGACGACGGGGGCGACCGGACGGCGGGCGGCGCACATCTGTGTGCGTGGGCGGCCGAGACCACAGCGCCCGGGCCGGTCAGGGGGACCGGAGGCCCGGGACGAGAACAGACGGACACGCAGCCAGTTCTGCGTGCGGGGGGATGGAGTCATGACGTCGACGCCTACCGGCGCCCGGCAGGAACACCAGTACGACCCGTCCGCGACGACGCGGTTACGCCTGCCGCGCCAGTACCGCAGGCGACCGCAGCAGCCCGCGCCGCTGCCGCGCTACGACTACGAGCACTACAGCCGGCTGGCCGGCCCGCTGACCCGGCCCGAGCCGGGCAAGCCGTACAAGGTCAGGTACCGCAGCCTCCTCGCCGACGAGCCGCACCGATTGCGCGCGGCCCTGCTGCTCGGCGCCGCGCCCCTGGTCTCCTTCGGGCTCCTGGTCTGGCTGCTGCAGCCGGCCCACTGGACCGAGCGGGACTACCCGCAGTTCGCCTTCCTCCCCGCCCTCGACGTGGTCATGCTCGTCTCGATCGGCCTGATCGAGTTCTTCCGCTGCATGAACGTCCTCTCCAACGCCCACGCCACCCTCGTCGCGCGCGATCCGATACCGGTCGAGCCCGAGAGCGGCACCCGCGTCGCCTTCCTCACCTCCTTCGTGCCCGGCAAGGAGCCGCTGGAGATGGTCACGAAGACGCTGGAGGCCGCGGTCCGGGTGCGGCACCGCGGCGTCGTGCACGTCTGGCTGCTGGACGAGGGCGACGACCCCGCGGTCAGAGAGGTCTGCGCGAGACTCGGGGTGCACCACTTCACCCGGCACGGCATACCGGAGTGGAACCGCGCGAAGGGCCCGCACCGTGCGAGAACGAAGCACGGCAACTACAACGCCTGGCTCCAGGCACACGGCGACGACTACGACTTCTTCGCCTCCGTCGACACCGACCACGTCCCCCTGCCGAACTACCTCGAGCGGATGCTCGGCTACTTCCGCGACCCCGACGTCGGCTTCGTCATCGGCCCGCAGGTGTACGGCAATTACGACACCTTCGTCACCAAGGCCGCCGAGTCGCAGCAGTTCCTCTTCCACGCGCTGATCCAGCGGGCCGGCAACCGCTACGGCGCCCCCATGTTCGTCGGCACCTCCAACGCGGTGCGCATCAAGGCCCTGAAGCAGATCGGCGGGCTGTACGACTCGATCACCGAGGACATGGCCACCGGCTTCGAGATGCACCGCCACCGCAACCCCGCCACGGGCAAGAAGTGGGCTTCCGTCTACACCCCCGACGTGCTCGCCGTCGGCGAGGGCCCGACCGCCTGGACGGACTTCTTCACCCAGCAGCTGCGCTGGTCGCGCGGGACGTACGAGACGCTGCTCAAGCAGTTCTGGAAGGCGCCCTTCACGCTGTCACCGGGCCGCCTCTTCAACTACACCATGATGGTCATCTTCTACCCGATGTCCGCGCTGAACTGGATACTCGCCGCCCTCAGCTGCACGCTCTTCCTCGGGCTCGGCGCCTCCGGCGTCCAGATCGACCCGGCCGTGTGGATGATGCTCTACGGCAACGCCTCGGCGCTCCAGATCGGCCTCTACGTGTGGAACCGCCGGCACAACGTCTCCCCGCACGAGCCGGAGGGCTCCGGCGGCGTGGCCGGCATGCTGATGTCCGCGCTCTCCGCGCCGATCTACGCCCGCTCCCTCTTCGACGCCGCGCTGCGCCGCAAGAGCCGGTTCGTGGTGACCCCCAAGGGCGACTCCTCCAGTCCCGACACCCTCTTCGGGACCTTCCGGGTGCACCTCTTCTTCCTCCTGGTCTTCGGCGGCTCGCTGACCGCCTCCTTCTTCTTCGGCCATGCCCACCCGGCGATGATCACCTGGGCCGTGCTGGCGCTGCTGGTCTGCTGCACGCCGATCGCCGTGTGGCGCTGGTCCCTGCGCCGGGACGCGGGCCGGCACCGGGCCGGACCGCCCGCACCGCCGCAGCCCGCCGGGACCGCCGGGGTCACCGGGACCGCCGAGGCGGCGGGGGCCGCCCGGAGCGCCGGGGGCGGGGCCGCCGAGGACCGCACAGCGCAGACCATGCAGATTCCCGTGGGGGGAACCAACCGATGAGATACCGACCGAGCCGCCGCACACGCCGTCTGGGGATCGGCGCGGTGGCGGTGACCGCCCTGGCCGCGATGAACGGCCCGGCGGTGTACGGCTTCGCCTCGGAGCAGTACCACTCGTACAAGATCAACCGGCCGGAGTACAAACAGCGGAACGGGCACTGGGACGTGCTGGACGTCCCGTCCGAGTACAAGATCAACACCATTCACGCGGCCCTGCTGCACACCGGCAAGGTGCTGCTGGTCGCCGGCTCCGGCAACAACGCGGCGCACTTCCGGGCGAAGTCCTTCCGCACGGTCCTGTGGGACCCGGCGAAGAACACCTTCAAGAACATCCCCACGCCCACCGACCTCTTCTGCTCCGGCCACACCCAGCTCCCGGACGGCAAGCTCCTGGTCGCGGGCGGCACCCAGCGCTACGAGACGCTCAAGGGCGATGTGAAGAAGGCCGGCGGCCTGATGATCATCTACAACGAGGACCCGGACGGCCCGAAGACCTTCCCCGCCGGCACCCTCTTCACCGGCAAGGAGAACGGCAAGACCTTCGTCTCCAAGGACCCGGTCGTGGTGCCGCGGGCCAAGAAGATCAAGGACAGGGCCACCGGGAAGGTCCGGGTCGAGCACAGCGAGGCCCGGGTCTACGTCGAGGCGCGCAAGGACGGCCGCGCGTACGCCACCGGCGCCCAGGACAACTACCGCATCCACGGCCTGACCGGCGCGGACGCGCGGAACTTCTACGGCATCGCGCAGAAGCTCTCCTTCGACAAGAAGGACTTCCAGGGGATCAAGGACTCCTTCGAGTTCGACCCGGTCGCCGAGCGGTACCTCCGCGTCGACCCGATGAACGAGGCCCGCTGGTACCCGACGCTGACCTCACTGGACGACGGCAAGGTCCTCGCGGTCTCCGGGCTGGACGAGATCGGCCAGGTCGTCCCCGGCAAGAACGAGCTGTACGACCCGAAGACCAAGAAGTGGACCTACCTGCCGAAGCAGCGGTTCTTCCCGACCTACCCGGCGCTCTTCCTCTCCGGCAAGGGCCAGGTCTTCTACACCGGCTCCAACGCCGGCTACGGCCCGGACAACAAGGGCCGCACGCCCGGCATCTGGGACCTGAAGAGCAATAAGTTCCGGGTGGTGCCCGGCATGAGCGATCCGGACATCCTGGAGACCTCCATGTCCGTGCTGCTGCCGCCCGCACAGGACCAGCGGTACATGGTCCTCGGCGGCGGCGGGGTCGGCGAGGACCCGCGTGCGACGGCCAAGACCCGGATCGTGGACCTCACCGACCCGAAGCCGCGCTTCCACGACGGTCCGGACCTGTACGCGAAGGCCCGCTATCCGAGCAGCGTGATCATGCCGGACGACACCGTGCTGACCACCAACGGCTCCGGCGACTACCGCGGCCGCAGCGACTCCAACATCCTCAGGGCCGAGCTGTACGACCCGGCGGCGAACGCCACGCGCCGCGTCGCCGACCCGCTGGTCGGCCGGAACTACCATTCCGGCGCGCTGCTGCTGCCCGACGGCCGGGTGATGACCTTCGGCTCCGACTCGCTCTTCGCGGACAAGGACAACACCCGACCGGGCGTCTTCCAGCAGCAGATCGACCTCTACACCCCGCCCTACCTCTTCCACGGCGCCCGCCCCGACCTCAAGGCCGCGGGTTCCACGACCGTACGGCTCGGCGGGCAGGTCTCCTTCCGGTCGGCGCACAGCGCATCGCTGAAGAAGCTGCGGCTGATCAGGCCCGGCTCGTTCACCCATGTCACCAACGTCGAACAGCGCTCGGTGGCGCTGGACTTCACGACCGAGGGCGACACGGTGACCACGACGCTGCCCAAGGACCCGTCGCTGGTACCGCCCGGCTGGTACATGGTCATCGCCGTCGACGCCGAGGGCACCCCGTCGAAGGCGGTGTGGGTGCACGTGCCCACCACCCGGCTGACCGGCTGACAGGCTGACCGGCTGACCGGGACGTGAGAGAGGGGGCGCCCGGGGCGCCCCCTCTCTCGTGTCCGGTGCCGGAACTACTTCGCGTTGCGGGCCAGGCCCAGCGCGTACGACGGCCACCACTTGCCGGCCTGCGGGCCGCCCTTGCAGGTGCCGTCCGACTCCCCCGGACGCTTGATCCAGAGGTACGCGTCCACCAGGCCGTCACCGGTCTTGACGGTGGGCGGCTCGCCCAGCGCCCGGCCGCGCGGGTTGCACCAGTTCTCCGGGTCGTCGCCGCCCGGCGCCGGGCCGTTGCCGTTCCGGCTGGTGTCGATGACGAAGTGCTTGCCGCCCACCATCGCGGAGAGCTTGCGGCCGTACTTCACGTTCTCCGCTGTGGTCTGGTAGTTGGAGATGTTGAGCGCGAAGCCGTCGGCGCGGTCGATGCCGGCCCGCTTCAGGGGCTCCACCATCCGCCCCGGGTCCTTGATCCAGTGCGGGTTCCCCGCGTCCAGGTAGACCTTGGTGTGCGGCAGCGCCTTGAGCTTGCCGACGGCCTCGGTCAGCAGTGCGTACCGCTCCTCGTGGAACTGCTCAGGGGTGCACTGGTCCTCGATGTGCGGCAGCGCGTCCGGCTCCAGGATCACCGTCGTCGCGCGGTCGCCGATCCCCTTGATGACCCCGTCCAGCCAGGCCCGGTAGGCGTTGCCGTCGGCGGCGCCGCCCTTGGAGTAGCTGCCGCAGTCGCGGTGCGGGATGTTGTAGAGCACCAGCAGCGCGTCGCGCTTCGCCTTCGCCGCTGCCTCGGTGAAGCCGCGGGCCTCGCCCTGCGGGTCGTCGACGCCGATCCACTCGGCGACGGGCTGGGTCGCGATGCGGTCGATCAGCTTCGCGTCGTCCTGCTTGCCGTCCTTGCGGTACGCGGCGGCCTGCTGCGCGGCCTTGCCGTCCGGGTTCACCCAGTACGGCACGGTGGCCCTGGGCCGCTGGCCCGGCGGTCCCGTACTCTCGCCGGACCCGCCGGACGAGGAGCATCCGGCCAGCGCGCCGGCCGTCAGCAGCAGGGCCGCCACCACCGGTACGGACAAGCCTCGTCTGCCGCGGTCACCGCACCGTCCGCTCGGAGTCCCCCCGGGTCCGGGTACAACGCCGTACATCCACCACTCCCCCCTCGGAGCACGGAACTTGGCCGGTCGCAGCAATCCTGGCACACCCGTGTGCACCGGCGACGGCGAGTGGGCAACCTGTTACGGCCCGCTTCCGACGCCCCCTGTACGGGGGCCGCGCGGGCGTTCTAGAGTGTGGTTCTGGCCCCGGCCCCCGGCCTGGAACGCGCGCTTGATGGCGCCTCCCGCCGGCGGCAGGGCAACTCCCGCAGTCCTGAATCGCGGCGGTCGAGGACCGGTCGGCCGGTGGTTCAGGGGGGAGCGAACCGCCGGCCGGGCCGGGCGCTCCTCTCCCGCGTTCCGTCTCCCGCACGCGTGCTGCCTCCTCAGGGTCCGCTGACGCCGGTCAGATAGGCGGAGACCACGGTGCGCGGCCCGTCCCCGGTGACGAGGCGGAGTTCGGCACGGCCGCGCGCGTGCGCCTCCCGGACCTGCCGCTCGCCCAGCCGTCCGGCCGGGCGCACCCGCACGTCCTCCACGGTGAACTCCGCGATGCTGCCGTCCGACCGGGCCACCCGTACGGTCTCTCCCGCGCGGACGTCGGCCAGTCCGGCGAAGGCGGCGCGGCGCGGTCCGTCGCCGCGGCCGGTCAGCACCGCCACGCCCGGCCGGCCGGGCTGCGGTCCCGACGCGTCCCAGACCACGTCGCCCGACTCGCGGGCGGGCGGCGGCAGCGCACCGGCCCTGGGGCCAGGGCGGCTCGGGACCACGTCGGCGTGTGCCATGCCCAGCGCGCCGACGGCGACCGCGGTGGGCCGGGCGGCGGGCAGCGGGCCGATCGCCCCGGGCAGTTCCTGGAACGCCGGCCGGCCCACCGCGGCGACGTCCCCGGTGGTGGCCGCCGGCAGCTGTCCGTCGGCGGGGCCGCGCCCCCACACCCACAGCCCGAGCAGCAGTACCGCCCAGGCGACGCCGGTCAGCAGCCGGCCGTACCCGCCGGTGGTGGCGAGGCGCTCATTCGGCATCACCGCCACCCCGCTTCCGCAGCACGTGCACGATGCGGCCGATCACGACGAGGGCCACCCCGCCGGCCACCACCAGGCCGGCCGAGCGGCCCGAGTTCATGCCGCCCTGGGACCGGTGCTCAGCGGCCGTCGGGACGTGTGCCGCTGCCACCGGTGCGGCGGGCAGCACAGGGCGCGCCGCCACCCCCGCGGTGGCGGCGGCCGGCCCGGGCCGCGCTTCCTGGCGGCCCGCCGGCTGCGCGCTGCCGGCCAGCACCACGCATGCGGTGAAGACCGTGCACGTGCAGACGGTGAATCGTGGTGGACTCATAAGAACCTCCGGATACCTCCGAAGGTTCCCCCCTCCCGCCCGCCCCGCATCCGGAGCGGCCCCACCCTGCGCCGACGGGGTGAGAGGGGTCTTCCGTACGGGTCACGCGGGGCGGTCCGCTAGACGAGCTGGACCAGGTCGGCGATGGAGTCCACGACGTGCGACGGCTTGAAGGGGTGCTTGTCGATGTCGCCGGGCCCGGTGAGGCCGGTGAGCACGAGGAAGGTCTCCATCCCGGCCTCCAGGCCGGCCAGCACGTCGGTGTCCATCCGGTCGCCGATCATGGCGGAGGTCTCGGAGTGCGCACCGATGGCGTTCAGGCCGTGCCGCATCATCAGCGGGTTGGGCTTGCCGACGAAGTACGGCGCGCGGCCGGTCGCCTTGGTGATCAGCGCGGCCACCGAGCCGGTCGCGGGCAGCGGGCCCTCGTTGGACGGGCCGGTCTCGTCGGGGTTGGTGGCGATGAAGGCCGCGCCGTTGTTGATCAGCCGGATGGCCTTGGTGATGGCCTCGAAGCTGTAGGTACGGGTCTCGCCGAGGACGACGTAGTCCGGGGAGTGGTCGGTGAGGATGTACCCGATGTCGTGCAGCGCGGTGGTGAGCCCGGCCTCGCCGATCACGTAGGCGGTGCCGTTCGGCCGCTGGCTGTCCATGAACTTCGCGGTGGCCAGCGCCGAGGTCCAGATCGACTCGTAGGGCACTTCGAGGCCGATGCGGGCGAGCCTGGCCTGGAGGTCGCGCGGGGTGTAGATGGAGTTGTTGGTGAGCACCAGGAACGGCTTGCCCGATTCCCGCAGCCGCTTGATGAAGGCGTCGGCGCCGGGAACCGGCACACCCTCGTGCATCAGCACACCGTCCATGTCGGTGAGCCATGACTCGATCGGCTTGCGCTCTGCCACTGCCGGACTCCTGCCGTACGGGGACTGCTGCCTGACTGCCAAGGGCACCGGCCGTTGCCGCGCGTCTCCTGCGAAACGCACGTACGGCCGACGCCCACAGCCTAAGTCAGCCGGGGGCGGGCACCACCCCCGGCGCCGACGGGTTCAGTTGCCGGGCCAGGCCAGCATCGCCAGGTCGGCGATCTTCTCCAGGTCCTGGCGACTGGCGCCGTCCCTGGCCTGTTGCGACATCCCCTGGAAGACGGCGGCCGTGAAGCGCGCCAGCGCCTGGTGGTCGGTGTCCCGGGGAACGTCGCCGTCCTCGATTCCGCGGGCGATCCTCGCTTCGAAGGCCCGCTGGAAGGACTGACGGTGCCGCAGCAGCTCGCTCTCCACCCCTGAAGAGTGCGCCGTGACGTTGTTCGCTCCGAAGACGACCAGACAGCCGCGCGGGCGGTCGTCCGACGTCAGTTCCCCGGCCGCCTCCCGCAGTGCGCGCTGCACACCGCGGTACGCGGTCGGCTCCTTGTCCAGGGCCTCCCCCAGGTATGCCCCGTAGGTCCGGACGTAGAAGTCCACGGCCTCCTTGAAAAGGGCTTCCTTGTCCCCGAAGGCCGCGTACAGGCTCGGCGGCCCGATGCCCAGCGCCCGCGTCAGATCGGCGATGGACGTCGCTTCGTAACCACGCTCCCAGAAGGCCCGCATCGCCTTGTCCAGCGCGGCGGTCCGGTCGAAGGAGCGCGGGCGGCCCCGCTGTTTCGTAGCCACACCTGAATTCTATAGCCAACGCTTCAGAAAATGCGCTAGCTTCCTTTCTGTAGCGACCAATACGGAACTAAGGGGGCGGAGCCATGGGCTCGCTCAAGGGCAGGACGGCACTGGTCACGGGTGGCAGCAGAGGCATCGGCCGGGCCATCTCCGAGCGGCTGGGCCGGGAGGGCGCGCTCGTCGCGGTGCACTACAACACCAACGAGCAGGCGGCCAAGGAGACGGTCGCGGCCATCGAGGCGGCCGGCGGGCGGGCGTTCGCGGTCCAGGCCGAGCTGGGCAGGCCGGGCGACGCCGAGGCGCTGTGGGCGGCCTTCGACGCGGCCGTCACCGCGCACGACTCCCGCGGCGGTCTCGACATCCTGGCCAACAACGCCGGCACCGCGGTGATGGCGGGCATCAAGGACACCGACGAGGCCGCCTTCGACCAGGTCTTCGACGTGAACATCAAGGCCCCGTTCTTCATCATCAAGCTCGGCCTCGACCGGCTGCGCGACGGCGGCCGCATCATCAACACCACCTCCGGCTTCACCCGGGTGGCGTTCCCGACCATCGCCGCGACGGCCGCGTCCAAGGGTGCGCTGGTGACCCTCACCCGCACCCTCGCGCTGGAGCTGGCGCCCCGCGGCATCACCGTGAACTCGGTCGCCCCGGGCATCACGGAGACCGACGCGAACGCCTGGCTCGCCGACCCGGCGGCCCGCGCCCACGGCGAGTCCTACTCCGCCTTCAAGCGCATCGGCAGCGCCTCGGACGTCGGTGACGTCGTCGCGCTCCTCGCCTCGGACGACGCGCGCTGGATCACCGGCCAGGACATCGACGCCACGGGCGGCTCGCTGCTCGGTCTGTGACCTGCGCCGGGAGGAGTCCCGCGTACGTCATGCAGAAGAGGCCCTCCCGTGGCGACGGGAGGGCCTCTTCGCCGGTCCGGCCGGAAGAGGCGTCAGCTGCCGGTGGCCGTCTTCCAGGCGTCGATGTAGGTGTCGAGGTTCTTGTCGATGTCCTGCCAGTCCGGCTCGAAGACCTCGACGCCCTTCATGAGGGCGGCGAGCTTCCTGGCGTTCTCGTCGGTGGCGTGCACGTCCTTGCGGGCCGCGAAGCCGCCGCCGACCGCGGAGACCTCCCGCTGCACCTCCGGGCTGAGCAGGTAGTCCAGGAACTTCTTGGCGTTCTCGGTGTGCGGCGCGTTCTTGACCAGCCCCGCCGCGTACGGCAGCGCGAAGGTGGAGGGCCTGCCGCCCTTCTCGGCCGCCGGGAAGAAGATGCCCTGGTCCGGCATGGACTTCATGGTGGCGTAGTTCATCTGGACGTCGCCGTTGGCGACCAGCAGCTCGCCCTTGGCGGTCTTCGGGGCGAGCTGGCCGGTGGAGGAGGACGGGCCGACGTTGTTGGCCTGGAGCTTCTTGAAGTACGCCATGGCCGGGTCGGTGCCGCCCAGGTCGTGCATGGCCTTGATGACGACGGCGGTGCCGTCCCCGGCGACGCCCGGCGTGGAGTACTGGAGCTTGTTCCGGTACGTGGGGTCCAGCAGGTCCTGCCAGTTCTGCGGGGGCCGCTTCAGCTGCTTCTTGTTGTAGATGAAGCAGAAGTAGTTGTTGACGACGGAGGTCCACTTGCCGTTCGGGTCCCGGTCGGCGGCGGCGACCCGGTCGTACCCCTCGGGCTCGTACTTCTGCAGCAGGCCCTTGCCGTCGGCCTGCTGGATGAACGGGGGCAGCGTGACGACCACGTCGGCCTGGGTGTTCATCCGCTCGCGGGCGAGCCGCTGCACGGTCGCGCCGGAGCCGGCCTCCACGTAGTTGACCTTGATGCCGGTCTTCTTCTCGAAGTCCTTGAAGACCTTGTCGTAGAAACCGTCGCCCTTCTCGCCCTTCAGGCCGTCGGCGCTGTAGACGGTGACTTCCCTGGCGTCCGGGTCGGCGGCGGCTCCGCCGCAGGCGGCGAGGGCGGACCCGAGGACGAGTGCGGTGCAGAGGGCGGTGATCGGCTTGAGGTGGCTGCGCATGAGTGTCCGGCTCCTTCGGAGGGCGCGTCAGCGGTAGGAGGCTCTGGTGCGGATGCGGGAGACGCCGAGGAGGACGATCAGCGTCGCGGCCATCAGGGCCACCGCGAGGGCGGCGCCGGTGAAGAGGGCGCCCCGGTCGGTGGTGGCGAAGATCTGGACCGGCAGCGGCAGCCAGTCGGGCGGATAGATCATCATCGTGGCGCTCAGCTCGCCCATGGAGAGCGCGAAGCACAGGCCGGCGGCCGCCGTCAGCGAGGGCAGCAGGAGGGGCAGCTTCACCCGCCACAGGACGTACGCCGGACGGGCCCCGAGAGCCGCCGCGCTCTGCTCGTACGCGGGGTCCAGCCGGTCCAGCGCCGCGCTCACCGACTGGTGGGCGAACGCGGTGACCAGCACCGTATGGCCGATGATCACGATCTGCCGGGTGCCGTTGAGCAGCAGCGGCGGCTGCGAGAAGGCGACCAGCAGGGAGAGGCCGACGGCGACGGAGGGCACCGCGACCGGCAGCATGAAGAGGGTGTCGATGACCTTCTTGCCGCGGCCGCCCAGCCGCTGCGCGGCCAGCGCCGCCCAGGTCCCGGCGGCCAGCGCCAGCAGGCTCGCGGCCAGCGCGGTCAGCAGGCTGGTGACCAGCGCGTCCAGCGAGTCGCCCCGGGTGATGTCCTGATAGTGCGTCAGCGTCGGGCCCGAGGGCAGCGCGCCGCTCCAGGTGGTGGCGAAGGACGCGGCCAGGACGACGGCGAACGGCAGCGCGAAGAGCGGGAGGAAGAGGAGCAGGAAGCCCGCCCACACGGCTGCCTTCGCCTTATTGCTGTGCACGAGCACGGCGGGCACCTCCCTCGCGGCCGGTGCGCGCCACGAGCGCGCGGTAGCCGGCGTACAGCGCAACGGACAGCGCGATGTTGACGACCGCGACGACGCACGCGCCGGTGTAGTCGCCGTCGAGGATGGCCTTCGTGTAGACGAGGACCGGCAGCGTGACCACGTCCTTGGCGCCGGTGAAGAGCACGATCCCGAACTCGTTCAGGCACATGACCAGGACGAGCGCGCCGCCCGCCGCGAGCGAGGGCAGCGCCTCGGGCAGGATCACCGTGCGGACGATCCGCGCCGGGCGGGCGCCGAGCGACGCGGCGGCCTCCAGCTGCCCGGTCTCCACCTGCGAGAACGCGGCCAGCAGCGGGCGCATCACGAACGGCGTGAAGTACGTGATCTCCGCCAGCAGCACGCCCCAGGGCGTGTGCAGGAAGTCGAACGGGCCGCTCGCCGCGCCGGTCGCCGCGGTCCACACCCCGTTGGCCACGCCCGTCGTGCCGTAGACGAACAGCAGCGCCAGGGTGATCAGGAAGGACGGGAACGCCAGGAAGATATCGACGAACCGGCCGAGCGCCCGCGCGCCGGGGAACGGCACGAAGGCGATGACCAGCGCGAGGACGAAGCCGAGCAGCAGGCAGCCGAGCGTCGAACCGGCGGCGATCAGCACGGTGTTGACCAGCGCTTCCTGGAAGGCGGCCGTGCCCAGCACCTCGCCGTACGCGGCCGTCGCCGCCCCGCCCTCGTCCGGGGTGAACGACTGCCGCACCAGCAGGACAAGCGGGTAGAGGAAGACCAGTGCGAGCCCGGCGACGGGCGGCAGCGCCCACAGGACGCGCGGGAGGGCGCGGGCACGCGGCCGGCGCGTGGCGCCGAGGCGCGCCCGCTGGGTGACGCTAACCATCGGCACCCGCCCCCGCGGGGAGCAGGACCGCGTCCTCGGCCGCGAAGTGCAGCGTCACCTCGTCGCCCACCGCGGGCGCGGTGCGCAGCTCGCGCACGTCGGCCATCACCCGGTGCCCGGCGACCTCGGCGTACAGCCGGTGGGTGGCGCCGCGCCACTGGAGCTCGGTGAGCCGGCCGCGCAGGGCGTTCGGCCCCTCCCCCAGCCCGACCAGGTGCGGCCGCACGCACAGGGTGGCCGCCGCGCCGCGCGCCACGCCCGCCGTGCCGCGCACCGTCAGCTCCGTGCCGGCGAAGGTCACGGTGGAGCCGCCCGGACCGGCCGTCACCGGCAGCAGGTTGGCGTTGCCCACGAAGGACGCGGTGAACTCGGTGCGCGGCGCCCGGTACAGCTCGCGGGGCGTGCCGCAGTCCCGCAGCCGCGCCCGGTCCATGACCGCGATCCGGTCCGCGAGCGTGAGCGCTTCGACCTGGTCGTGGGTGACGTACAGGATCGACACGTCGGGCAGTTCGCGGTGGAGCCGGGCCAGTTCGGCGAGCATGCCGGAGCGCAGCTGCGCGTCCAGCGCGGACAGCGGCTCGTCCAGGAGGAGCACGCCGGGGCGGATGGCCAGCGCGCGGGCGATGGCGACGCGCTGTTGCTGGCCGCCGGAGAGTTCGCGCGGGTAGCGGCGCGCGTACCCGGCCATGCCGGTCAGCTCCAGCGCCTCGGCGACCCGCGCGGCGATCTCCGCGCGCGGCGCCTTCCGCGCCTTCAGCCCGAACGCCACGTTGTCGGCGACGCGCATGTGCGGGAAGAGCGCGTAGCTCTGTACGACCATGCCGATGCCGCGCTTGTACGGCGGGAGTCCGGTGACGTCCCGGCCGCCGATCAGCACCCGCCCGGAGACGGGCGTCACGAATCCGGCGACGGCCCGCAGCGCGGTGGTCTTGCCGGACCCGGAGGGTCCGAGCAGGGCCATCACCTCGCCCGGCTCGACGGTCAGGTCCAGGCCGTCCAGCACGGTGTGCGTGCCGTACGCGACGGAGACGCCCTCGAAGCGGATGCCGGAGGCGGCGGTCGCGGTACCCGGGGCCGCGTCAAGCAGGGCGGTCATCGCGTACCCCTCCGAGCAGGGCGGGCAGTTCGGCGACCGAGCCGAGGACGTGGGTGGCGCCCGCGGCCAGCAGCTGGTCCTTGTCGTGGGCCCCGGTGAGCACCCCGGCGACGACGGAGGCACCGGCGCGGCGGCCGGAGAGCATGTCGTACGAGGTGTCGCCGGCCACCGCGATCCGCTGCACGGCGTCGGTGGCGCCGGTGCGCAGCAGCGCCGCGAGCACCATGTCGGGGTACGGGCGGCCGCGTCCGCCGGCGTCGGCCGGGCAGAGGGTGAGCGGCACCAGGTCCTGCCAGCCGAGCGCGGCGAGGATCGCGTCCTGGGTGACCCGCGCGAAGCCGGTGCTCAGGACCACGGTGAGGCCCGCGTCCCGCATCGCCTCGATGGCCTCGCGGGCACCGGGCACGGGTGCGATCAGCCCGCCGTCGACCAGCTCGCCGTACGCCTGCTCGAAGGCGGCGTTGGCGCGCCGGGCCGCTGCCTCGTCGCCGAAGAGGTGCCGGAAGACGGAGATCTTCGATTCGCCCATGGTGGCGCGTACGTACGCCAGCTTCTCGGCGTGCCCGTGGGTGCCCGGCTCGACGCCCATGTGCCGCGCGGCCGCGTCGAAGGCCCGCTCGACCAGGCCGCCGTCGGCGACGGTGGTGCCGGCCATGTCGAGGACGACCAGCTGAATGTCTGCTCCGGTGGTCAACTCGCTCACCATCCCAGTGCGTTCGCGGTCTTCTCGGCGATCGCCGGGGAGCAGGTCATGCCGCGCCCCCCGGTCCCGGTGACCAGCCACACGCCGTCGCGCGCCTGCTGCCGGTGCACGACCCGGCGCGGGTCGGTGCACTGCGCGTACACCCCGGCCCAGCGGTGCCGGACGCGCGGCAGCGGGCGGCCGAGGAGCGCTTCGACGACGCCGGCCAGGTGCTCGTACGGCTCCTCGACGGTGTCGAAGGCGAACGGCGTCTCGTACTCGTGCGTGTCACCGATGGTCAGCCCGCCGTCCGCGCGCTGGACCATCAGGAGCTGCATCTTGTGCGCGGCGGCGGTGGGCGTCTGCGCCTGCGTGGCGTTGAGCGCGTCCAGCGCCTCGCCGCCGTACGCCGGGTAGTAGCGGAAGCTGTCCGCGTCGGCGACGGAGGTGGTCAGCGGCTCGCCGAGCGGGTCGGTCTGCATCATCTGCAGCCGTACGCGGCGGACGGGGAGGCCCGGCACCAGCTCGCGGACCAGGCCGCTGAGCCAGGCGCCGGTGCACAGCACGACGGCGTCGCCGCGGTGCGTCCCGCCGTGGTCGTCGCGTACGCCGATGCCGTCGTCGAGGACGTCGCGGACCTCGTGTCCGCCGAGGTAGGTGTACCGGCCGGAGGCCAGCAGCGCCTGCTTCAGCTCGCGCTGCGCGACGCGGGGTTCGACGGCGGCGTCCCGCTCGCACCACAGGGCGCCGAGGAAGTCGCCGCGCAGCGCGGGGTTGAGCTGCCGCGCCTCCTCGGCGTCCAGCAGCTTGTAGCCGCGGGCCGCGGCGTCGGGCCGCTGCGTGGCCGCGTACGCGACCGCCCGCTCGGCCTCGTTCCTGACGACGGTCAACGAGCCGATGGCGCGGAAGCCGAGGCCCGGCACCCGGGCGCCGATCTCCTCCCACATCTCGCGGGCCCGCAGCGCGGTGTCCAGCTCCTCGCCGCCCGCGCGGCCGCTGACCCAGATCTGCCCGAAGTTCCGTACGGAGGCGCCGCGGGCCTCGGCCTCCCGCTCGATGTGGACGACCTCGTGGCCGCGTTCGACCGCCTGCCAGGCGTGCATGGTCCCCAGCACGCCGGCTCCGACAACTATGACTCGCATGGCGAGGACGCTCGTCGCGCCGAGTGGCCGACCGCGGGCCGGGCGGCAACGGGACGGTGAACAGGCCATCACGCTTGGCCTAGACCCGTTATCTTTTAGTTATGCAAGGGGCTGGCGAAACAGCGCCCCGTCAGGGGCGCGGGGAACTGCGCGACCAGCCACGACGTGGCGGCACTCGGCGGCCGGGCCGCAGCCCTACGGCGCGTCGCCGAGCTTCGCCGTGAACGAGAACCGGTCCCCCCGGAACAACGTCCGCACCCGCTCCAACGGCACCCCCGCCGTATCGCGGCTGATCCGGTGGATCAACAGCATCGGCAGCGCCCCCGGCGTGCCGATCAGCAGCGCCTCGCGCGGCGTGGCCAGCACCGTCTCCAGCCGTTCGTCGGCGTCGCCGAAGCCGATGCCGAGCCGGTCGTGCAGGTAGGCGTAGAAGGAGGAGTCGGGCGTGAAGTCCGTGTCCAGCCGGGGTGCCCGCTCGACCGCGACGTACGTGCTCTCCAGTCCGACCCGCTCGTCGTCGGCGAGCAGCACCCGCTCCATGTGCCACACCGGCTCGCCGGCCGGCAGGCCGAGTTCCGCGGCGAGCGCCGCGTTGCACGGGAAGCGGTCGAGGCCGATCAGATGGCGCCCGGGCCGGCGCCCCTGCTTGCGCACCCCCTCCGTGTAACTCGCCAGCGCCAGCGGCTGTTCGAGCTTGGGCCCCGCCACCACCGTGCCGCGGCCCAGGCGGCGGATGCGGCCTTCGAGGAGCAGGTCGCGCAGCGCCTGGCGCAGGGTCTCCCGGGACACCTCGAACCGCACGGCGAGTTCGCGCTCGGTCGGCAGCGTCTCGCCCTCCCCCAGTTCGGCGAGGAGTTCGCCGATCCGCACCTTGGCCGCGTAGTACTTGGGGATGCGCCCGTGCTCGGGGATGCCGGCTCTGATCGGCGCGCCGGGCGCCTGGTCCTTCGGGTAGTCCACCGGCCGATCCTCGCACGCCCGTCCGGCGTGCTGCTCAGACCGCCGGACGCGCCGCGGTGAACGGCCCGTGCGGCGCCGCGAAGAGGGTGCCGAGGACCAGGTGGGCGGCGCCGAGCGCCACCGTGTGCGGGCCGCCGGGCGCGGCCTCGACCGGGACGGTGCGCGCGCCGCCCGCGCCGTGCGCGCGCAGCTGGCCGTCGAGCGAGGCGGCGACCCCGCGTACGTACGTGTCCGGGTCGGCCAGCACCGTGCGCCCGCCCAGCAGGACGCGGTCGACGTCCAGCAGCTCGACGAGGTTGGCGGCGCCGACGCCGAGCACGCGGGCCGCCTCCGCCGGGTCGCCCGCCGCGGCCGCTGCGAGGCACAGTGCCTCGATGCAGCCGCGCTTGCCGCAGCCGCACGGCGGCCCGTCGAGCTGCACCACCTGGTGCCCGAACTCGCCCGCTCCGGTTCGTGTCCCGCGGTGCACGGCGCCGCCGAGCACCAGCCCGGCGCCCAGCCCCGTGCCCAGGTGCAGATAGCCGAACGAGCCCGCGCCGCGTGCCCGCTGCGCCAGGCCGTGCGCCGCCGCGTTGGTGTCCTTGTCCAGCACGACCGGCAGCCCGAGCCGTTCGGCGAGCGCGGCGCGCAGCGGGTAACCGTCCCACTGCGGGAGCCCGGTCACCCGGTGCAGTACGCCCGTACGGTGGTCCAGCGGACCGGGGCAGGCCACGCCCGCGCCGATCACCCGGGCCTCCGGCGCGGCGGCGCGCACCTCGGCGACCCGGTCCGCGGCCGCCGCCAGTACCTCCTCGGCGCCCGCACCCAGGTCCAGCGGCGCGCGGCGGACCGCGACCGGCTCGCCCGCCAGGTCGGCGAGGACCGCGACGCTCTCGTCCCGGTCCAGGTGCAGGCCGATCGCGTGCCGGGCGCCGGGCACCAGCCGCAGGACCGTACGGGGCTTGCCGCCCGTGGAGGCGCGCCGGCCCGCCTCGGCGGCGAGGCCCTCCTCGCGCAGCCGTGCGGTGATCTTGCTGACCGCCTGCGGGGTGAGCCCGCTGCGCTCCGCCAGCTCCAGCCGGCTGACGCCGCCCTCGCCCGCGGCACGCAGCAGCCCGAGCAGCACGGCCGCGTTGTGCCCGCGCAACAGGGGGAGATTGGCGCCGGAAGCGCGTCGGGCCGGGTCCGAAACGGGGAGTCCGGAAGGGGGCGGGTGCGCGCTGCTCAGCGCATGTTCGCTGCTCAGCGGGGGTGCACTGGTCGGCGGGTGTTCGCTGCTCACCTCTCCATTGTGGGGACCGCTTGCACTTTGGCAACAGCGTTGCTTAAGTGGGAGCCATGAGCAGCCCGAGCGACTCCACCGGTACCGCACTCCCCGGCAGCCCCCTGCGCGTCGGCCTGATCGGTTACGGCCTGGCCGGCTCCGTCTTCCACGCCCCGATGATCGCCGCGACCGAGGGCCTGGTCCTCGACACGGTCTCCACCTCCAGCCCCGACCGGCAGGCGCAGGCACGTGCCGAGCACCCGCAGGTGCGCACGGTGGCCACGCCCGACGAGGTGCTGGCCCGCGCGGACGAGCTGGACCTGATCGTCCTCGCCTCCCCGAACAAGACGCACGTCCCGCTGGCCACGGCCGCACTGGAGGCCGGCCTCCCGGTCGTCGTGGACAAGCCGCTCGCCGCCACCGCCGCCGAGGCCGAGCGGCTGGCCACCCTGGCGAAGGACCGCGGGCTGCTCCTCTCCGTCTTCCAGAACCGCCGCTGGGACAACGACTTCCTCACTCTGCGCAAGCTGGTCGAGGAGGGCGCGCTCGGCGAGGTGTGGCGCTTCGAGTCGCGGTTCGAGCGGTGGCGGCCCAAGCCCAAGGGCGGCTGGCGCGAGTCCGGCGACCCGGCCGAGATCGGCGGGCTGCTGTACGACCTGGGCAGCCACGTCGCCGACCAGGCGCTCACCCTCTTCGGCCCGGCCGTCTCGGTGTACGCGGAGTCCGACGTGCGCCGCCCCGGCGCCGAGGCCGACGACGACACCTTCATTGCGCTCACGCACGCGAGCGGCGTCCGCTCCCACCTGTGGGTCAGCGCCACCACCGCCCAGCTCGGACCGCGCTTCCGGGTGCTCGGCAGCGAGGCCGGGTACGTGAAGTACGGCCTGGATCCGCAGGAGGCGGCGCTGCGCGAGGGCCTGCGGCCCGGCGGCGACGGCGAGTGGGGCGTGGAGCCCGAGTCCGCCTGGGGCCGGATCGGCGCCGGTGAGTCCCCGCAGACCGGCGGCGGCGAGCCCGTCCCCACCCTGCCGGGCGACTACCCCGCGTACTACGCCGCCGTCGCCGAGGCGCTGCGCACGGGCGGCGAGCCGCCGGTCACCGCGCTGGAGGCGGCAGCGGCGCTGCGCGTCCTGGAGGCCGCCAAGGTCTCGGCCGCCGAGGGCCGCACGGTACGGATCGAGGAGGCCGCCCGATGACCGCCGCCGACGACATCGCCACCCTCGAAGAGCACGAACGCCGCCTGGTCTTCGACCGCTTCGGCAACGAGGACGCCTGGGAGCTGGGCACCCTCCTCGTCGAGCTGGCACGCGAGCGGAACGCCGCGGTGACGATCAGCATCCGGCGCGGCGCCCAGCGCCTCTTCCACTGCGCGCTGCCCGGCACCAGCGCCGACAACGACGCCTGGCTGGACCGCAAGTGCCGGGTCGTGGAGCGATACGGCGAGGCGTCCTTCCTGGTCGGCGCCCGCTTCCGGGCCAAGGGCCGGACCTTCGAGGAGTCCTCCCGGCTGGACCCCGACCGGTACGCGGCACACGGCGGAGCCTTCCCCGTCCGCCTCCGCGGCACCGGCGTCGTCGGTGCCGTGGCCGTCTCGGGGCTCGCCCAGGCCGACGACCACGCCCTCGTCGTCGAGGCGTTGGAGCGATTCCTGCGCCCCGCCTGACGCGAATCGTGCGCCCCGCCCGTCATTGCGGGAAAGCTGTGGGGGAACCGGCGACGAAGGGCGGTACCCCCATGGCGTGGACGAGTGGCACGGGCTGGACCGGATCGCGGCGGGCCGTGCTGGCGGCGGGGCTCGCCGCGGGGCTGTCGCCGCTGGTGGCGGGGTGTCAGGCGGGCGACGGGGACGGGCGGTCGCCGTTCACCGGCGAGCGGGGCGCGGGCGACAAGGTGCTCGCCGTCAAGATCGACAACGTCTCCGCAGCGCGCCCGCAGACCGGTCTGGAGGACGCCGACATCCTCTACACCGAGCAGGTCGAGGCGGGCCTGTCCCGCATACTGGCCGTCTTCGCAGCCCATCTCCCCGACCGGGTGGGTCCGGTGCGCAGCGCCCGCGAGTCCGACCTCGAACTCCTCCGCCAGTTCGGCCACCCGGCGCTCGCCTACTCCGGCGCCCAGGCCAAGCTCCGCCCCACGCTGGAGTCGGCGCCGATCGACGCGCTGCCGCCCGGCAAGGCGCCCGGCGCGTACGTCCGCAGCACCGACCGGGCCGCGCCGCACAACCTCTACCTGCGCCCGGCCCGCGCCCTGGACGCCGCCTCCGGCGCCGCGGCCCCCGCAGACATCGGCTTCCGCTTCGGCTCGGCGCCTTCCGGCGGCACCCCGGCCACCCAGCAGGAGGTCCGCTATCCCGCCGCCCGCTTCTCCTTCAGCTGGTCAGGGGAGCGCAAGCGCTGGCTGGTCTCGATGGACGGCACGCCGTTCCGCACGACCGGTGCCGGACAGCTGGGCGTGGCGACCGTCGTGATCCAGTACGTGACCGTCCGCTCCTCCCGCCTGCACGACAAGTGGGGCAGCGTCACCCCGTACACCGAGACCGTCGGCTCGGGCGACGCGCTGGTCCTCCGCGACGGCAAGAAGTACCAGGCCCAGTGGTCCCGTCCGGCAGCGGACGGCGGCACCACCTTCACCACACCCGAGGGCCACCGCATGCCCTTCGCACGGGGCCCGCTCTGGGTGGCCCTGACCCCGAAGGGCTGAGGGCGGGCCACCCGCCGCGGCGTCAGGCGTCCTTGAGCTCCTGGCGCTGGCGGCCCAGGCCGTCGATCTCCAGCTCGACGACGTCGCCGGCGCGCAGGTACGGCTTGGGCTCGGGGTGGCCCATGGCGACGCCGGCCGGGGTGCCGGTGTTGATGACGTCGCCCGGGTAGAGGGTCATGAAGCGGCTGAGGTAGCGGACGACCTCGGCGACCGGGAAGATCTGCTCGGCCGTCGTGCCGTCCTGCTTCAGCTCGCCGTTGACCCACAGCCGGACGCCGAGCGCCTGCGGGTCGGGGACCTCGTCGGCGGTGACCAGCCAGGGGCCCAGCGGGTTGAACGTCTCGCAGTTCTTGCCCTTGTCCCACTGGCCGCCGCGCTCGATCTGGAACTCCCGTTCCGACACGTCGTGCGCGATGGTGTAGCCGGCCACGGCGGCGAGCGCCTGCTCGTCGGTCTCCAGGTAGCGGGCCGTGCGGCCGATGACGACGGCCAGCTCGACCTCCCAGTCGGTCTTCCGGCTGCCGCGCGGGACGAGCACGGTGTCGTCCGGGCCGACCACGGTGTCGGCGGCCTTCATGAAGACGATCGGCTCCTCCGGGATCGGCGCGCCGGTCTCGCGGGCGTGGTCGTGGTAGTTCAGCCCGATGCACACGACCTTGCCGATGCCCGCGAGCGGTGCGCCCCTGCGCAGCCCGGCCCGGTCCAGCGCGGGCAGCGTGCCGGCCGCGGCCGCCTCCCGTACCCGGGTGAGCGCCGCCTCGTCGGAGAGCAGCGCCCCGTCGATGTCCGGCACCAGTTCCGACAGGTCACGCAGGGTTCCCGACTCGTCGAGCAGCGCCGGGCGTTCCGCCCCCACCGGTCCGACACGCAGCAGCTTCATCGATACAACTCCCGTGGTCGTGTGCGAAGGGTCGGTCCGGAAGGGCCTCCCGGACCGGCCGATGGGTGCGGCCATCGAGCGATTCGGACGATCGTCCAAGAACGGGGTCCCGCCCGCAAGACCCCGTTCACGTACTGGACCTTTACTTGGCAGTAGCAGCGGCTGCCTTGCCGCCGCTGTCCGGCCGCTCCGTCCCGGCCGCGGGACCGCGGTCGCGCAGCAGCAGCGCCCGCTCGCAGGCCGTCCACGCCGTCGACGTCACGACGTACAGCCCGGCCGCCAGCGGCACGACGGCCACGGTGAGCAGCGTGCCGAAGGAGAGCAGCGGCGCCAGCCGGCCGACGGCGGCCATGCCCGGCACCTCGGCCCCCGTGGCGGGCGCCGCCACCGCGGTCCTGCGCGCCCGCCGGTAGGTGCTCGTCGCCACCACCGCGACCAGCGCGAAGAGCCCCGCGTACACCAGGCCGTGCGGGCCGAACGGGCCGCCGTCGGCAAGCGCGTCGAACCACCGGCCGCCGAGCGGCGCGCCCAGCAGCCGCTCCCCCAGCAGCCCGGAGCGGGGCGAGGTGAAGAGGTGGTACATCAGGAAGAAGACCGGCAGCTGCAGCAGCATCGGCAGGCAGCCGGCCAGCGGCGAGGCACCCGCCTCCCGGTAGAGGCCGGCCAGCTCGCGCTGCATCCGCTCGGGGTCCTTCGCGTGCTTGCGGCGTATTTCGGCCAGTTGCGGGGCGAGCGCGGCACGGGACTTCTCACCGCGGACGGCGGCCCGCGCGAGGGGGTGCAGGGCGGCGCGCACGGCAAGCGTGCAGACGACGATGGCGGCGGCGGTCGCCGAGGCGCCGAAGACCGGGGCGAGGACGTCGGCGAGGCGGCCGAGCGCGGCGCCGAGCGTGGCGAAGACGGACATGGGTGAGCCCTCCGTGGGTCTCGTCAGTACCAAAAGGAGCGAAGGAACTTCGGCGTGACGGACCACGCGGGCATGCCCGGTGCGCGCAGGGGAGCGCGGACGGGCCCCGTGCGGGGCGGAGCGGAGCAGCGGCGCCGTACGAGGAGCGCCTACGCGGCCGTCGGGAGACGACGGCCCGGCGCCCTCGGCCGCGGCCGGCCGGCCGCGTCGGGATCGCGCTGCGGCAGGAAGGCCGTACGGCGTTCCCGGTCGCGGATGGCGGTGCGCACCCGGCCCGGCGGATCGGGGCGTGCCAGCGTCGCGACGAGCACGGCGCGGCAGAGGAGGAGGACGGCGGCGGTGGTCGCGGCCGCGGTCAGCGCCGTGGCCAGCCCGCTCTGCGCGAGGGCCACGCCGGCCAGCAGGAACAGGAGCGCGCCGGCGTACAGCCGCCAGGCATCGGCGATGCGGTACACGAGTGCTCCCCTCTTCTGCTCGGTTTCCGCTCGGTTTTGTCCTCTTCTGCTCAAGACTAACCAGAGAGCTGTGCAGTCGGGGTCACCAGCGGGTAACTTGCCCGCTGCACCGGCCATTCGGCCGGGGTGGAACAGGGAGGTGTGGTGCAGGAGACCAGCACGCCCGCCCTGGTGACGGCCGCCCCCACGGGCGGCCTCGCCGATTCCGTCCACGAACTCGCCGACCGGGTGCCCGCGCTCCCCCAGCTCGCCCGCCGCGACCCCGCAGAGCCGGGCCGCTGGCAGCACGTGACCGCCGCCGCCTTCCGCGCCGAGGTGCTGGCCCTGGCCAAGGGGCTGCTGGCGGACGGCGTACGGGCCGGCGACCGGGTCGCGGTGATGTCCCGCACCCGCTACGAGTGGACGCTCTTCAGCTACGCGGTCTGGTCGGTCGGCGCGCACCTCGTCCCCGTCTACCCCACCTCCTCCGTCGAGCAGGTGCACGCGGCGCTGGCCACGAGCCGGGTCGATGCCATCGTCATCGAGCACGAGCAGCACGCCATGACGGTGGCGGCGGCCTGTGACGCCGAGGTCCGGCTGCGCCGCGTCTGGCAGCTGGACCAGGACTGCGTCGGACGGCTCAGCGGGCTCGGCGGGCGGCTGGCCGACGAGGAGGTGCACCGGCTCCGGCGCGCCGTCACGCCCCAGGACACCGCGGCCGTCGTGCAGACCTCCGGCACCACCGGCCGGCCACGCGGCTGCGTGCTCACCCACGCCAACCTCGCCGCCGAGGCCGACACCCTGCTCGCGGGCTGGGGCCGGCTCACCGCGCCGCCCGGCGTGCAGCCCGCGATCCTGGCGTTCCTGCCGCTGGCCCACAGTTACGGGCTGATGGTGCAGGTCGCCTGCCTGCGCGGCGGCATCCTGCTCGGCCACGAGCCGGAGCTGACCCCGCAGGCGCTGCTGCCCGCGCTCGCCTCCTTCCGGCCCACCTTCCTCTTCGGGGTGCCGTACGTCTTCGAGAAGATCTACGACACCGCGCGCCGGGCCGCCGAGGACGCGGGCCGGTTGCGGATGTTCGAGGCCGCGACGGCCACCGCGCTGGCGTACTCGCGCGCCGTCGAACGCCACCAGCGGGGCCGCGGACACGGCCCGGGTCCCGCCCTCCGCGCCCGGCACGCGCTGTACGAACGCCTGGTGTACGGGCGGATCCGCGGGGTGCTGGGCGGCCGGGTGCGCACCGCCGTCTCGGGCGGCTCACCGCTCCGCGCGGACCTGGGGCGGATCTTCGCCGGCGCCGGGCTGACCGTCTACGACGGGTACGGGCTCACCGAGACCAGCGGCGCGGTGACGGCGCACCCGCCGGGCCGGGTGCGGTTCGGCACGGTCGGGCGGCCACTGCCCGGGTGTGCGGTGCGGATCGCCGAGGACGGCGAGGTCTGGGTGCGCGGGGACGTGGTGTTCGCCGGGTACGTGGACGAGCGGGGCAGCGCGCCGCACGACGGCTGGTTCGCCACCGGCGACCTCGGGCTGCTGGACTCGGACGGCTACCTGGTGATCACCGGCCGCAAGAAGGACATCATCATCACCAGCGGCGGCAAGAGCGTGGCGCCGCTGGCCCTGGAGGAGCGCATCCGCTCCCACCCGCTGATCTCGCAGTGCCTGGTCGTCGGCGACAACCGGCCCTACGTCGCGGCGCTGATCACCCTCGACCCCGACGCGCTGGAGCACTGGCGGCGCTACCGCGGCGGATACCGGCACGCCGGGCCCGGCGAACCGCCCGAGGAGGGCGTGCGGGCCACGGTGCAGCGGGCGGTGGCAGTCGCCAACGCCTCGGTCTCGCGCGCCGAGTCGATCCGTGCCTTCCGCATCCTGCCCGGCGAGTTCAGCGTCGCCGACGGACTGCTGACGCCGTCCCTGAAGCTGCGCCGCAAGGCGATCGAGACGGCGTACGCCAAGGAGATCGACGCGCTGTACGCGCGCTGAGCCCCGCGCACAAGGGCAACGCCCGCGCAGGACCGGCGTTTTCCTGCCCCGGCATGAGCCCCGTGCCCCGGAGCATGCGGCCTCGGCGCGCTCGTCCGGGCACAGGGCCGCAACACGGTGGTGCGGCGACCGGCCACCCGTACGAATGCGGTCGCGCTGGACCACTTCACGGTCCTGGAAGGTACCGGCCTGGTCGACTTCGGCAACCTGGCGGCGGCCCGGACCCGGCCGCCGTACGTTTCCCCGAACACGCGGCCGTACCCCCACCCCACTTTCCCCACCACTTCCCACCCCTCCCCACGAAGCGAAGTGATCGCATGACTCCACAGGCCCACAAACGCTCGCGTCTGACCAAGCGGCTGGTGGCCGCGGCCGCCGCGCTGCTGCTCGGCGGCGGCGGGACCGCGCTGATCGCGGCCGGCGCCTCGGCCGACGGGTCGGGCACGGACGGCCCGGGGCAGCGCGCCGCCCGGTCGGTCGCGGCCGCCACCGTGTCCTGCCCGGACGTCGGCGACCGGCTGCGCCAGGTGCCGCGCGGCGCGCAACTCCCGGTGTCCCGCGGGCTCGCGGCGCTGGACCGCCAGGTGGCGGCGGCGTACGAGCAGATGACGGCGGGCGGGCAGAGCCCCGCGCAGGCGGGCGCCGCCTCGACGGACGCGGCCCTGGAAACGCTGCGGCAGCAGCGGGCGAAGACGATCGGGGCGATGGCCGACGCCATCGGCCGGTCGGCGCCCCGGCCGGACGGCCTGCTGAGGATGAGCGCCTGCCGGATGAAGCCCACGGGGCAGGAGATATCCGTCGGCGACCCGGCGGCCGGCGGGAACCAGGCGGTCGGCGGGGACCAGGCCGGGGGAAACCAGGACGCCACCGGCCAGGGCAGCGGCGGCCAGGACGCCAACGGCGGGAACGGCAACGGCCAGGACGCCAACGGCGGGAACGCCAACGGCCAGGACGGCAACGGCAACGGCGCGGACAACGGCGGTCAGCAAGCCGTCGGCGGCCAGCAGGCCAACGGCGGCCAGAACGGCGGACAGCAGGCGCCCGTCGGCGGCCCGTCCCCCGACGACTTCGCCGACATCCGGTCCCAGCAGCCCAACGCGCAGCAGCCGCCGCGCGGCAACGGCGCCTCCACCGGCACCTTCCAGTCGAAGTGCGGCACCAACAAGGAGGGCCACTTCAACTCCGACAACGTCATCGTCACGCCCGGCGTCAGTAATGGCGCGCACCACACCCACGACTACGTCGGCAACAAGACCACCGACGCCTTCTCCACCGACCAGAGCCTGGCCGCCTCCGGCACGACGTGCAGCAACGGCGACCAGTCCACGTACTACTGGCCGGTGCTGCGGGTGCTGGACGGCACCTCGGAGCACAAGCCGGGCGCGGGCCACGACGGCAACGTCGGCTCGGTCCTCACCCCCGCCTCGGCGAAGCTCACCTTCAGCGGCAGCCAGGCCGGTGACGTGACCGCCATGCCGCGCTTCCTGCGGATCATCACCGGTGACGCCAAGGCGTTCACCAACGGCCCGGCCAACGCCAACGCCTCCTGGAGCTGCACCGGCTTCGAGGACCGCCAGCTGAAGGACAAGTACCCGATCTGCCCGAAGGGCTCCGACGTGGTGCGCACCTTCAACTTCCAGAGCTGCTGGGACGGGCAGAACACCGACAGCGCCAACCACCGCACGCACGTGGCGTTCGCGCAGCAGGACGGCTCCTGCCCGGCCGGCTTCCGCGCCATCCCGCAGCTGCAGGAGAAGATCACGTACAAGGTGCCGGCCGGCAAGCAGTTCGCCGTCGACAGCTTCCCCGAACAGCTGCACAAGCCGGTCACCGACCACGGCGACTTCATCAACGTGATGTCCGACCGGCTGATGGCCAAGGCCGTCGCCTGCATCAACAGCGGCCGCACCTGCCGCTGAACCGCCGCCGTGGTCCCGGGCCCCCACGGGTCCGGGACCACGGGCCCTGCGCCGGTCCCGCGCCCGGTACGGACCGCGCACGGACCGCGCACGGACGTACCCCGGTCCCGCACCGTCCTCCTACTGCTCGGCCTGCAACAGCTTTTGACGTGTTGTGACAACTTCCGCGGGCGTTGAACGGCGGCCGTGCCGCCCCCCGTATCCCAGCCCGTATCCCCGTCCCGACGGCACCTCCGCCGCCCCCACCGAAGGAGATCCCCATGAGCAACCGAGCCACCCAGGTCAACCGACGGCAGGCAGGTATCGCGGCCGCCGCGCTCGCCGTGCTGGCCCTGACCGCCGGCTGCGGCGGCAAGGACTACGCCGCCTCCACCGACCGGGTCCAACCCGCCGGCCAGGGCGCCTCGAGCAACGGCTACGGTGCGGGCGGAGCGGCCGGCAAGGACGGCGGGTACGGCGGCGGCGCCGCGGCCGGCGCGATGGGCTCGGCCGCCAAGACGCTCGCCCTGAAGGACGCGCCAGGGCTGGGCAAGGTCGTCACCGACAGCGGCGGCATGACCCTCTACCGCTTCGACAAGGACACCGCGAAGCCGCCGAAGTCCGCCTGCGACGGCGACTGCGCCTCGACCTGGCCGCCGGTCCCCGCCGACGACGCCAAGGCCGCCACCGGCATCAACGCCGCCGACCTGGGCTCGGTGACCCGCTCCGACGGCAGCAAGCAGCTCACCCTCGGCGGCTGGCCGGTGTACCGGTACGCCAAGGACGCCGCGCCCGGCGACACCAAGGGCCAGGGCGTCGGCGGCGTCTGGCACGCGCTGGCCGCGGACGGCGGCAAGGCGGGCGAGGCGGCGAAGAAGCCGCCGCAGGCCGCGCCGAAGGCGGACGTCTCGGTCACCGACACCGCGCAGCTCGGCAAGGTCATCGTGGACGGCAAGGGCCGCACGCTCTACCGCTTCACCAAGGACAACCCCTGGCCGATGAAGTTCGCCTGCACCGGCGCCTGCCTGGACACCTGGAAACCGGCGAAACCCGCCGACAAGAGCAAGCTCGAAGGGGTCCCGGCCAAGCTGATCAGCACCGTCAAGCGCCCCGACGGCACGAAACAGCTGGCCGTGAAGTGCTGGCCGATGTACTGGTACACCGGTGACAAGAAGCCGGGCGACGTCAACGGCCAGGGCGTCAAGGGCACCTGGTTCGCGGTCGGCCCGGACGGCAAGAAGATCACCAAGTCCGGCGCTGCCGCGGGCGGCTCGTCCTCGTACTCGTCCTCATCGTCATCCTCGTACGCGTACTAGCGCGGTTCCGCCGCCGTCAGCCGCGCCCAGACCACCAGCCGGTACGTCGAGGTGTACTCCGGCGTGCAGGTCGTGAGCGTCAGGTAGTACCCGGGCGCGGCATAGCGGTGACCGGGGTGGACGGAGCTGTACGGCACCTCCGCCAGCACCGTCCCGTCCCCGGGCGTGGTCTGCGGCAGGGTGCGGTCCACGACGTAGGTGTAGCGGGCGCCGGCGGTGTCGATGCGTACGGTGTCGCCGGCCCGCAGCAGGTCGAGCCGGCGGAACGGCTCCCCGTGGGTGTTCCGGTGGCCGGCCAGCCCGACGTTCCCGGCCCGGCCGGGCTGCGCGGTCCCCGGGTAGTGGCCCACGTACCCCTTGTCGAGCACGCCCGCCTTGCTGACCCCCTCCGCCACGGGCGCGGTGACGCCGAGGCGGGGAATGCGCAGCACGGCGTACGCCAGGTCCCGGCGCGGGCCGCGCGGCGGTGCCGGGGACGGCGACTCCTCGATCTCCGACCGGTACTCGGTGCCCATCCGCGGCGTGGGCAGCGGGTCGTAGGACGGCCGCTGGGCCGTGCCGCGCCACTGCCGCTCCAGCTCCGTCACCTGCTGCCGGGCGCTCGCCCGCGCCTCCCGGTTGGTCCACCACAGCTGGTGGACGACGAGCAGCAGGACGACGAGACCGCAGGTCACCGCCAGCTCGGCGGCGGTCCACACCAGCCGTGCGGCGGGCCCCCGCCGGTCCCGCCGTGCCCGCACCACCACCGGTATCCGCTCCGTCACGCGGGGCACCGTACGGCGTGCGTCCCGCAATCACCAGGGCGACGGACCGGCGATCAGCGGCGGCGGGGCGGGGTCAGCCGCCGAGCGCGCGGGACACCGCGTAGATGCACAGGCCCGCCAGGGCGCCGACGACCGTGCCGTTGATCCGGATGAACTGCAGGTCGCGGCCGATGTGCGCCTCGATCTTCTTCGAGGTGTGCTCGGCGTCCCAGCTCGCGACGGTGTCCGTGATGAGCAGGGTGATCTCGTCGCGGTACGTCGTGACGACGTACACCGCAGCGCCCTCCAGCCAGCCGTCGACCTTGCCCTGGAGCCGGTCGTCGGCGGCCAGCCGCTTGCCCAGCGACAGCAGCGCGCTACGCACCCGCTGCCGCAGCTCGCTCTGCTCGTCCTCGGCGGCGGCGACCATCATGGCGCGCACCGAGCCCCACGCCGAGGCGATCAGGTCCTGCACCTCGCCCCGGCCCAGCACCTCCGACTTCAGCCGCTCCACCCGCGCCCGGGTGTCCGTGTCGGACCGCAGGTCGTCGGCGAAGTCGGTGAGGAAGCGGTCCAGCGCGCCGCGGGCCGGGTGCTCGGGCATGTCCCGCATCTCGGTCACGAAGCGCAGCAGCTCCTTGTAGACCCGGTCGCCGACCTTGCGGTCCACGAAGCGCGGGGTCCAGCCGGGCGCGCCGCCGGCCACCGCCGCCATGACCGAGTCGGAGTGCGTGACCAGCCAGTCGTGCGCCCGGGCGCAGACCAGGTCGACCAGCCGGGTGTGGCCGCCGTCCGCGACGACCTTCTCCAGCATCGCGCCGAGCCCGGGGGCGATCTCCTGGGCGTCGGCGCGGCGGGTGATCGCCTCGCCGACCACGGCCTGCACGTCGGAGTCGCGGAGCACGGTGAGCGCGCCGCGCAGCGCCGTGGACAGCTCGGCGGTGACCCGGTCGGCGTGCTCGGGCTCGGCCAGCCAGCGGCCGACCCGGCTGCCGATGCCGACCTTGCGCAGCCGCTGTCTGACCACCTCGCCGGAGAGGAAGTTCTCCCCCACGAAGTCGCCGAGGCTCTGGCCGAGCTGGTCCTTCTTCGTCGGGATGATCGCGGTGTGCGGGATGGGCAGCCCGAGCGGCCGCCGGAACAGCGCGGTGACCGCGAACCAGTCGGCGAGCGCGCCGACCATGCCGGCCTCGGCGGCGGCCGCCACGTAGCCGGTCCAGCCGCCGGCCCCGGCCGCGCCCCCCCACTTCGCCAGCGCGTAGACCAGGGCGACGGCCAGCAGCAGGCTGGTGGCGAAGGTCTTCATGCGGCGCACCCCGCGCCGCTTCTCCTCATCGGCCTCGTTGAATGTGAAACCGGCCACAGGGTCCGCCGCGGTACGGGCCGCCGGCCCGTCCGCCGGACCGGCGACCAGGCCCGTCTTCGTGCGTTCCATCCGCTCCATCCGTTCGACCGCCCCGCTGTATGTCCAACTGTGACCTAGTCCTGGTTCCCTTACTGGAACGAACAACGAGTTCCCGTCGTCCCACAGGTCGAGCGCACCGCCTTTCCGCCCTCCCGGCGGGGAGGGAGCCGCCGGGCAGCCGTACCGTCCGCCATGGGATCATGGAGGATCGATCGGACTGCGACGGCGCTGCTGATCAGACGCTGCCCTTGCCCATCCGGAGCCAGCGGCTCCGCCTGCCCCAGGAGAACGCCCCCGCATGAACAAAAGTGTGGGTTACGCCCTGCTCGCCGGCCTGGCGGCAGTGGTGGTCCTCGTATCGACCGCGATCTTCGTCGGGGTCGGCGGCAACGGTGGCGGCACCGGAAGCGACCCGCACAACCCCCGTAACTCCGCGGCACCCGCCGTCTCCGGCCAGTGGGTGGGCACCTGGTCGGCATCGGCGGCGGCGGCCGAGCCGGGCACCCTCGACGGGTACGCGGGCATGTCGATACGGAACGTGATCCACACCAGCGTCGGCGGCAGCAGCGCCCGCATCCAGCTCTCCAACCTCTACGGCACCCGCCCGCTGGCCCTCACCCACGCCACCATCGCGGTGGCCGCGGCCCCGAACAACCCCACGGCGGCGGCCGGCACGATGCGCCGCCTCACCTTCGGCGACCGCACCTCCGTCGTCATCCCGGCCGGCGGGGCCGTCTCCAGCGACCCGGTGCGGCTGGACGTGCCGCACGACACGGACCTGCTGATCACCACGTACTCCCCGGCGCCCTCGGGCCCGGTCACCTACCACCCGTACGCGCGGCAGACCTCCTACCTGGCGCGCGGCGACCGGGCCGCGGACGACGCGGGCACCGCCTACACCGAGCAGAGCCCGTACTGGCGCTACCTCACCGGCGTCGACGTCTTCAGCCGCGAGGCCGAGGGCTCGGTCGTGGTCATCGGCGACTCCATCACCGACGGCATCACCTCCACGATGGGCGCCAACCACCGCTGGACCGACTTCCTGGCCGAGCGGCTGCGCGAGGAGCCCGGCGCGCCCCGCCTGGGCGTCCTCAACCAGGGCATCAGCGGCAACCGCCTGCTGATCGACGGCAGCCGCTACTCCCCCAACAACGGGCCCAGCGTGCTCACCCGGCTGGACCGCGACGCGCTGTCCCGCACCGGTGTGCAGGCCGTCATCGTCGAGATCGGCCTGAACGACATGTTCAAGACCCCGCGCCAGTGGGACGCCAGGAAGCTGGTCGCCGGCATGCGGAAGGTCGTCAAGCAGGCGCACGCGCGCGGCCTGCGGGTCACCGGCTCCACCCTGACGCCGTTCTACGGCCACCGCGGCTACAACGTCCGCATGGACCAGGTGCGCCAGCAGGTCAACGCGCAGATCCGGGCCGGGAACGTGTACGACAACGTGGTCGACTTCGACAAGGCCCTGCGCGACCCGGCCCAGCCCAACCGGCTGCTGCCGCGCTACGACTCGGGCGACCACCTGCACCCCAGCGACGACGGTTACAAGGCGATGGCCCGCGCGGTGGACCTCAAGCACCTCAAGGGCGCGACGCCGGCCTCGCTCTGACCGGCCGGGCGGCGGGCGGGGTCACCGCTCCTTGCGCCGCCGCTCCTCGTCCTTCTCCAGGGCCCTGCGCTCCCGCCGCTCGGCCTTCAGCCGCTGCTTCTCGGCCCTGGTGACCTTCCGCTCGACGCCCACGCCGCCCCAGAACGCCAGGCCCGTCACGATCACGCGGGGCGCGCCGGGGTCGCCCGGTACACCCGCCTCCCGGTGGTCGAAGCCGCCCATGATCTCCACCCCGCGCACGTCGACCTCGACGCCCGGCGGCACGACGATATTGATCCCGCCCATGACCGCGAAGCAGTTGATCACCACCTCGTGGTCCGTGAACCGGGCCTCGCGCAGGTCGATCTCGCCGCCGCCCCAGAACGCGACCGCGGTGAAGCGCCGCCCGACGGTCCACCGCCCGGTCCGCCGGAAGCCGCCCAGGACCGCGATCCCGGCCGACGAGCCGCCCTCGCCGCCGACGAACCGCTCCGCCCAACCGCCGGCGGCCCCCGCGGCCGGCGCGGCACCGGGCAGCGCCGCCCCGGCCGGCCCCGCGCCCGCCGGCAGGTCCGCCGTCAGCGGCGCCAACTCGCCGTACGTGCGCGCCCGGTACGCCGCCTCCAGCCGCTCGTCGAATTCCGCCATCCGCAGCCGCCCCTCGGCCAGCGCGTCCCGCAGCACCTCCGCCACCCGGTCCCGGTCGGCGTCCGAGGCGCGCATGTCGGGGAGTTCGTCAGTCATGGTCAAAGGGTAGGCAGCGAACCGGCCGTCCGGCCCGGCTTCGCGGCGCTTCAGGAGCACCGCGCTTCAAGGGCGCCGCGCATCAGGCGCACCCCGCTCCGGGGCCCGCGTCGTGGGCACCTCGCTCCCGGGCTCGCTTCGGGCGCGCCTCACTTCGGGGCGCCCCGGGTGTACATCCGCGCGATCACGTCCTCGATGTCGGGCTCGCGCACCGACAGGTCCACCAGCGGCCACCGCTCGGCGACCGCCGCCACCACCGGCGCCGCGCTGTGCGACGCGGGGAACGCCAGCCACTGCCGCGGCCCCTCCACCCGGACCGTCCGCGCCCCCGGCACGCCCTCGATCGGCGGCAGCTCCCGCGCCAGGTCCACCACCAGCGTCCGCTCGCCGTCCCCGGCCTCGTGCAGCCCGTCCAGGCCGCCGTCGTACACCAGCCGCCCGTGGTCGATGACCATCACCCGGCGGCACAGCTGCTCGATGTCGGTCAGGTCGTGCGTGGTCAGCAGGACCGTCGTGCCGAGCGTGGCGTTCACCTCGCGCAGGAACTCCCGCACCCGCGCCTTGCTGATCACGTCGAGCCCGATCGTCGGCTCGTCCAGGTACAGCACCTCCGGGTCGTGCAGCAGGGCCGCCGCGATGTCCCCGCGCATCCGCTGCCCGAGCGAGAGCTGCCGCACCGGCGACGCCAGCAGCGGGCCGAGGTCGAGCAGCTCCACGCACCGGTCGAGGTTCTTGCGGTAGGTGTCGTACGGCACCCGGTACAGCCGCCGTACCAGCTCGTAGGAGTCCCGCAGCGGCAGGTCCCACCACAGCGTCGTGCGCTGCCCGAAGACCACGCCCATCCGGCGGGCCAGCCGCGCGCGCTCCCGGCTGGGCTCGATGCCCGCGACCCGGATGCGGCCCGCGCTGGGCACGAGGATGCCCGTCAGCATCTTGACCGTGGTCGACTTGCCCGCGCCGTTCGGCCCGATGTACCCCACCATCTCGCCGCGTCCGACCCGGAAGCCGATGCCGTCCACGGCCCGCACCTCCCGCGTCACCCGGCGCAGCCGCCCGGCCTTCCGGCGCACCCGGAAGACCTTCTCCACCCCCTCCAGCACGATGAAGTCCGCACCTTCCGCGTCGGCCTGGCCCGTCGTCATGTCTCAGCTCCCCGTGCTCCGGTATCCGCGCAGCCCCGCCCGCCACGCCAGCGCCGCGCCCCCGCACATCACCGCAGCCACCACGGGCCCCAGGAAGTCCACCCAGCCCGGCAGTCCCAGCGGGTCGTCCCGGCCGAGGAGGCGGAGCGCGGGCAGCCAGTTCACGAAGGCGAGCGGAATGATGTACGTGACGCCGCGCACCAGGTCCTTGGCGAAGACGGTGGGCGGGTACTGCAGCAGTGCGTTTCCGCCATATGTGAAGGAGTTCTGCACCTCGGCCGCGTCCTGGGCCCAGAACTGGAAGGCGGCGCCGAACGTGAAGACAGCGCCGTAGATCGCGGCCCCGCTCACCAGCATCGCCGCGGCCAGCGCCACCCGGCCCGGCGTCCACTCCCCCGGCACCCGGGCCAGCGCCCAGCCCAGGACCACCAGGGCCTGCGTCAGCCGCCCGATCCTGCGCAGCGCGAACCGGTCGGCGGCCACCTGGACGTAGACCGGCGCGGGGCGTACCAGCAGGACGTCCAGCGTGCCGTCGCGGACTCGCGAGCCCAGCCGCTCGACGTTGCCCAGCAGCAGGTCCGCGAGGCCCAGCGCGGTGGCCGACGAGCCGTAGAGCAGTGCCACTTCGGGCAGCCCGAAGCCGCCGAGCGTGTCGATGTGCGAGAACATCAGAAGGATCGTCACGAACTCCAGGCCGCTGCCAGCGGCATTGCCGACGGCCATGATCACGAACGACGCCCGGTAGGTGAGTGTGGACCGCACCCACATCGCTACGATCAGCAGGTATGCCCGCACGCCGTGCCGTACCGGCGCGGCCCGCCCGAAGGACTCAGCCACCCTGCACCACCACCTTCCGGGTGGCCGCCGACTGCACCAGCCGGCCCACCGCCAGCAGCACGGCCGCCCAGCCGGCCTGGAAGCCCAGCGCACCCAGTACGGCGGCCCCTTCGTACCGGCCCAGCAGGACGTCGGCCGGCACCTGGAGCAGCGAGGCCCAGGGCAGCAGCCGTACGGCCTCGCCGAAGCCCTCCGGGAAGGCCCGCAGCGGCAGCAGCAGCCCGGAGAAGAACGTCGCGGCCAGGCCGCCGAGCACCGCCATCCCGGCGCTGTCCAGCAGCCAGAACGCGGTGAGCGCGACCAGGTAGCGCAGCGCGAAGCCGACCGTCACCGCGAGCACGACGGAGACCAGGAACGCGGCCCACGGGCCGGGCGCTGCGGGCAGCGCGAGGTCGAAGGCGAACGCCCCGGCCACCATGGGCAGCACCCCGCGGCCGAGCAGCTGGCAGCCGGCCCGGCCCAGGTCGGTGGCGAGCCACCACAGTTGGAGGTCGGCCGGGCGGTACAGGTCGACCGCGACGTCCCCGGTGCGGATGCGCTCCTGCAGTTCGTCCAGGCCGCCGTTGACGCCCAGCGAGACCGTCGCCAGCAGCGCCTGGCCGATCCACACGAAGGTCAGCGCCTGGGCCTCGCCGTACCCGCCCAGGTGGGGCCGCTCGTCCCACAGGGCCTGGTAGGTGTAGGCGAGGATGAAGCCGAAGACGGTGTTGGTGAACACCCCGGCGGCGGTGGCCGTGCGGTAGGTCGCGTAGCGCCGGAAGCCCTTGCGGGCCACGGCCGCGTACAGCCCGGGGCCGCCGCCGCGCTGGAGAAGTGCTCCGCCGCTCACGCTGTCGCCCCCCGTGGTGTGGCCAAAGCAACGGAGCCTAGCCCTGCCGGGCGGGCGGGCACCACGCGTTTATCACCCGAACCGGTGAGGCAGAGAACCCATTCGGCCGGTCACAGACCGGTCACATGTGCGTGCCACCCTCTTGGGCCGGCCCGCAGGATGCGAGAGTTTCGTATCGGGCGACACTTGCTTTTCGGAAGTTACGACCTTTTTCCGGCTTAGGGCGCGAATCGCCCGTTACGACACCGATCCGCCGCGGCACAACCATCGGCGGCGGCCGAGGAGTCACTACAGACATGAACGACGATCCGCAGCAGGACGGTCAGGGAAGTAACGGTTCCCCGCAGGGCGAACCGGGTGCCGGCGCATCCCCCGGCAAGAAGGGCCGTCCCCGCCGCACCGGCTGGCGCCGCTTCCTGCCGACCTGGCGCATGACCCTCGGCGGCATCCTGGTGATCCTGCTGGTCGTCGTCGGCGGCTTCATCGCCGGATACCTCCTCGTCGGCATCCCGCCGGCCAACCAGGCCGCCAAGGCCCAGAGCAACGTCTTCCTCTTCTCCGACGGCACCCAGCTCGCCCGCGACGGCGAAGTGAACCGCGAGAACGTCAAGCTCAGCCAGGTGCCCAAGAGCGTCCAGCACGCCGTGCTCGCCGCCGAGGACCGCAACTTCTACAACGAGTCGGCGGTCAACCCCATCGCCATGGTCCGCGCCGCCTGGAACACCGTCATCGGCCGGGGCAAGCAGTCCGGCTCCACCATCACCCAGCAGTACGTCAAGAACTACTACCTCGGCCAGGAACAGACCATCACCCGCAAGGCCAAGGAGTTCTTCATCGCCATCAAGCTGGACCGCGAGGTGAGCAAGGACGAGATCCTGGAGGGCTACCTCAACACCAGCTACTACGGCCGCAACGCCTACGGCATCCAGGCCGCGGCCCAGGCGTACTACAACAAGGACGTCGAGGACCTCAACGCCGCCCAGGGCGCCTACCTCGCCACCCTCCTCAACGCCCCCAGCCAGTACGACATCGTCGTCCACCCCGAGAACCGGCAGCGCGCCGAGGCCCGCTGGAACTACGTCATGGACGGCATGGTCAAGAAGGGCTGGCTCAGCGGCTCGAAGCGCGCCGCCACCAAGTTCGACCCGCCCGGCGAGGCCAAGACCCCCAGCGGCCTCTCCGGCCGCCGCGGCTACTTCGTCAACGCCATCAAGGACTACCTCCGCAACAACGACATCCTCGACGAGGACGATCTGAAGGGCGGCGGCTACCGCATCACCACCACCATCGACAAGAAGAAGCAGCTGGCCCTCGAAAAGGCCGTCGACGACCAGGTGATGAAGCAGCTCGACAAGAAGAACCGCGACGCCGACAAGAACGTCCGGGCCGGCGGCGCCTCCATCGACCCCGCCACCGGCAAGGTCGTCGCCATGTACGGCGGCATCGACTACGCCAAGCAGTTCGTCAACGGCGCCACCCGCGCCGACTACCAGGTCGGCTCCACCTTCAAGCCCTTCGTCTTCGCCTCCGCCGTCGCCAACCACGCCACCACCCAGGACGGCCGCACCATCACCCCGCAGACCGTCTACGACGGCACCAACAAGCGGATGACCATCAGCGACGGACAGCCCACCGGCTTCGCGCCCGCCAACGAGGACGACCGCTCCTACGGCCAGATCACCGTCAGCGAGGCCACCGACAAGTCCGTCAACGCCGTGTACGCCCAGATGGGCATCGACGTCGGCCCCGACAAGGTCCGCGAGACCGCCGTCGACCTCGGCATCCCGCGCAAGACCCCCGGCCTCACCGAGTCCCAGGGCGCCATCTCGCTCGGCACCGCCACCCCCAGCGTCCTGGAGATGACCGGCGCCTACGCCACCATCGCCAACCACGGCAAGCGCGTCCCGTACACCTTCCTGGCGAAGATCACCAAGAACGGCGAGACGGTCAGCCTCCCCGACCGCCCCGAACAGACCGCGATGCCCCGCGAGGCCGCCGACACCACCACCTCCATCCTCCGCAGCGTCGTCGAGAGCCCCGGCGGCACCGGCGCCGCGGCACAGGCCGCAGGGCGTCCCGCCGCCGGCAAGACCGGCACCGCCGAGGAGGACAAGGCCGCCTGGTTCGCCGGGTACACCCCCGATCTGGCCACCGTCATCGCCGTACTCGGCCAGGACCCCAAGACCGCCGCCCAGGAACCGCTCTACGGCGCCGGCGGCCTCGCCCGCATCAACGGCGGCGGCTGGCCCGCCCAGATCTGGGCCGACTACACCGCCGCCGCGCTGGACGGCAAGCCCGTCAAGGACTTCGACCTGGAGCTGGAGAGCGGCGCCGGCGACACCCAGCCCCCGGCCAGCGCCACCCCGACGGCTCCGGGCGGCGACACCGGAGCGCCCAGCGCCCCGTCGCAGACCACGCCCCCCGGCACGCCCCCGACGGCCACGACACCGCCGACCACCGTCGAACCGCCCGAGCCCACCTTCCCGAGCGAGCCGCCGCCCACCACGGCCCCCACCGAGGACTTCCCCACGGTGGAGCCGGGCGACGGCGGACCGGGCGGCGGCCCCGGCGGCGCACCGGAGACCCCGCCCGGCAGGCAGTGACCGACAGGGCAGGCGGCGGCCTCCGGAGCACGGCACTCAGTGCCCGGAGGTCGCCTTCAGGCCCACCACGGCCACCAGCAGCAGACAGATGAAGAAGATCCGGGCCGCGGTCGCCGGCTCACCCAGCACCACCATGCCCACGACGGCCGCGCCCGCGGCGCCTATGCCCACCCACACGCCGTACGCCGTACCGATCGGCAGCGTCTTCGCCGCGTAGGACAGCAGCGCCATGCTCGCGACGATGCCCGCGCCCGTGAACAGGCTGGGCCACAGCCGGGTGAACCCCTCGGTGAACTTCATCCCGATCGACCAGCCGACCTCCAGCAGACCGGCGACCAGCAGCAGAATCCATGCCATGACGGCACCTCCGTGACAAGCGCGCACATGCGCGCATCTACAGGGGTGCGTCGTCTTGTCGTGACCCGGTACGGCGCGTCTCGTCGGGATGCCACCGACCATAGCAAGGCATGGCGAAACGGGCGGTGACACCGGTCACCGCCCGCGGAACAAGCTGGTCAGGGCCTTACTGGACGGACAGGGGAACGCACCGGTACGGCGCGCGAGGAGACGAACCGGGACCGGCTCAGAGGTACAGCCCCGTGGCGTCCTCGGCGCCCTCCAGGCGCTCCGCCGCCACCGCGTGCAGATCGCGCTCCCGCATCAGCACGTACGCGACGCCGCGCACCTCCACCTCGGCACGGTCCTCCGGGTCGTACAGCACCCGGTCCCCCGGCTCGACGGTACGGACGTTCTGCCCCACCGCCACGACCTCGGCCCACGCGAGGCGACGGCCGACGGCGGCCGTCGCCGGAATGACGATGCCACCGGTCGAGCGCCGCTCGCCCTCGGTCGTATCGGTACGGACGAGCACCCGGTCGTGCAGCATCCGGATCGGCAGCTTGTCGTGGGTGTCCTGAGTGTTGTTCGGGCTCACGCCAAGACCGTACCTGCACCGGGCCGACCGGCGGACCCCGGCCCGGTGCTGCACGCGCGCGGAGCGCCTACGAACGGCGCTTGCGTGCGCCCATCGCCAGCAGCCCCACCAGCCCGACCGCGACCAGCGCCACCGGAACGATTCGCTCCATGCGCGGCGCACCGTCCTCCGACACCAGCTGCGAGCGGACGTCGGAGACCGCACGATTGGCGACCACGTACGCCCGTCCGGCCGTACGGTCCACGGCCGCGGCCGCCTTCGCCTTCGCGTCGCCGACGATCGTCTTGGGGTGCAGCCGCACGCCGATCTCGTCGAGCGTCACGGCGAGCTCCTGCCGCCGGCGGAGAATGTCCGCCTCGATCTGCGCAGGGGTCCTGGCATCCGACACCGCGCTGCCTCCGTCGTTTCGGCCGGTGAATACGGGTTCTCACGGGTTCCTGATGGACAGTCTGTCAGCTCGCCCCCCGTCCCGCTCCACGGCACCCCCGATCAGCGCGCCCACGCGGCGTACAAAGAGCCGAACCGGCCGCCGCCGGAAGGGGCTGTCGGCGCGGCTCAGTAACCTCGGACGGAACACGCGACCACCGCGGCCGGCACCCCCGCCGGCCCACCCCTGAGGAGAGCCATGAGCGAGCGACTGCAGCCCGGCGACACCGCCCCCGCCTTCACCCTCCCCGACGCGGACGGCAAGCAGGTCTCGCTCGCCGACCACAAGGGCCGCAAGGTCATCGTCTACTTCTACCCCGCGGCCCTCACCCCCGGCTGCACCAAGCAGGCCTGCGACTTCACCGACAACCTCGACTTCCTGGCCGGCCACGGCTACGACGTCATCGGCATCTCCCCCGACAAGCCCGAGAAGCTCGCGAAGTTCCGCGAGAAGGAGGACCTGAAGGTCACCCTCCTCGGTGACCCCGACAAGTCCGTCCTGGAGGCGTACGGCGCCTTCGGCGAGAAGAAGCTCTACGGCAAGGTCGTCACCGGCGTCATCCGCTCCACCGTCATCATCGACGAGGAGGGCAAGGTCGAGCGCGCCCTCTACAACGTCAAGGCCACCGGCCACGTCGCCAAGATCATCAAGGACCTGGGGCTGTAGGGAACCGCTCCGCCCGGGCTCCACCGGGCCCCACGGCACAGCTGCCGCCCGCCGGACAGATCACGGGACCGGCCGTCCCGGCCACGGGACCGGCCCTCCCGGTCACCGGCGGGCGGCAGCGCCGCGTTCCGGCCCCTCTTCCGCTTCCCAGCCCGTCCGGGTTTCCCCACCACCCCGCCGGCAATCCCCCCGTCCCGCCGCAGGCGCAAACCCGCCACACCCGCCCTAAACGGCCCACACCGAGTGACGAATCTCGCGTTCTGCCGCCAAAGTGGTTTGACCGGCTCCGTAACCGCGCAGACGCCCCTTTCGAAACGAGCCCACCGCGCACGCACGCGCGCGGACCGACCGAGCGAGAGGACCGCACTCGTGACGACCGGCAGCACCGATGCCACGTCCGGGACAGAACTGGACCCCGAGGCGGTCAGGCGCCATCGCACGCTCTTCCGCGCCATCAACCGCCGCAAGAACCCCAAGCTCCGCCGCACGGACATCACCATCACCGACGAGAAGGTCGTCAAGCGCGCCGTGAAGGCCGCCGCCGTCGGTAACGCGATGGAGTGGTTCGACTTCGGCATCTACAGCTATCTCGCGGTCACCATCGGCCAGGTCTTCTTCCCCAGCGGCAGCGACACCGCGAGCCTGCTGTCCTCGTTCGCCACGTTCGCCGTGGCGTTCCTCGTCCGACCCATCGGCGGCGCGTACTTCGGACCCCTCGGCGACCGCATCGGCCGCAAGAAGGTCCTCGCGCTCACCATGATCATGATGGCCGTCGGCACCTTCTGCATCGGCCTGATCCCCTCGTACGCCACCATCGGCTTCTGGGCACCGGTCCTGCTGATCCTCTTCCGCCTGGTCCAGGGCTTCTCCACCGGCGGTGAGTACGGCGGCGCCTCCACCTTCATCGCCGAGTACGCCCCCGACAAGAAGCGCGGATTCTTCGGCAGCTTCCTGGAGATGGGCACCCTCGCCGGCTACACCGGCGCGGCCGGCCTGGTCCTCCTCCTCAACACCGTGCTCGGCTCCGACGTCATGCGCGAATGGGGCTGGCGCCTGCCGTTCCTCGTCGCCGGCCCGCTCGGCCTCGTCGGCCTCTACCTGCGGATGAAGCTCGACGAGACGCCCGCCTTCCAGAAGCTGGAGGCCAGCCAGACGCACAGCGCCTCCGGCTCGGTGGCCGAGGAAGAGGCGGAGTTCTCCCACCTCTCCGAGAACCAGCCGAAGAAGAAGATCGGCGAGATCTTCTCCCAGCAGTGGCCCGCCCTCGTCCTCTGCATCTGCCTGGTCGGCGCGTACAACATCACCGACTACATGCTGCTGTCGTACATGCCGACGTACCTGACCGACACCCTCCACTACAAGGAGTCGCACGGCCTCCTGGTGCTCCTCGGCACCATGGTCGTCCTGATGCTGGTCATCAACTTCGTCGGCCGCCTCAACGACCGCTTCGGCCGCAAGCCGCTGCTGATGGCCGGCATGCTCGGCTTCTTCGTCCTCTCCATCCCCTCCTTTCTGCTGGTGGGGACCGGCGACCTGGTGCTCATCTGCGTCGGCATGCTCCTGATGGGCTTCTCCCTGGTCTGCCTCCTCGGCACGATGTCGGCGGCCCTCCCGGCCCTCTTCCCGACCAACGTCCGCTACGGCTCGCTGTCCATCGGGTACAACCTCTCCACGTCGCTCTTCGGCGGCACGACCCCCCTGGTCATCGAGGCCCTGATGGCCGGCTTCCACGGCAACCAGATGATCCCGGCGTACTACGCCATGGGCGCGGCCCTGGTCGGCGTCATCGCCGTCCTCTGCATGAAGGAAACCGCCCAGCAGCCCCTGGAGGGCTCCCCGCCCTCGGTGGCCACCCACGAGGAAGCAGTGGAGATCGTCACCTCCCAGAGCCCGGACCCGCGCTTCTGACTCCCACCCCGCCGAGAACTGCCCCGGCCACTCCGGCCGGGGCATTTCCTTCTCCCGGCCTGTGCGGGCCGCCCAGTTGGGGGCCGCGAATCCGAGCGGGGTTCGGGCATCAACGCAGCCGTCAGCCGGTAGCATGCTGGCTACTGGCGGCCGTGATGGAATTGGCATACATGCTGGTTTTAGGTACCAGTGGGTTACACCCATGTGGGTTCGAATCCCACCGGCCGCACGTCGTGCACGGCACGCGAAGGCCCGGTCCCCTCTCCGGGGCCGGGCCTTCGGTGTGGGTGGGGTGGCTGCGGGTCAGGCCAGCAGTTCCCTGATCACCGGGGCGAGGGCGCGGAATGCCTTGCCTCGGTGGGAGATGGCGTTCTTTTCGTCGGCGGTGAGTTCGGCGCAGGTGCGGGTGTCGCCCTCCACCTGGAGGATCGGGTCGTAGCCGAAGCCGCCGGTGCCGGCGGGGGCGCGGCGGAGGGTGCCCTCCAGCTTGCCCTCGACGACGCGTTCCGTGCCGTCCGGGAGGGCGAGCGCCGCGGCGCAGGCGAAGTGGGCCGCGCGGTGCTCGTCGCCGATGTCGGAGAGCTGCGCGAGGAGCAGCTCGAGGTTGGCCTGGTCGTCGCCGTGCCGGCCGGCCCAGCGGGCGGAGAAGATGCCGGGCGCGCCGCCCAGGACGTCGACGCAGAGGCCCGAGTCGTCGGCGACGGCGGGGTGGCCGGTGGCCCGGGCGAGGGCGTGGGCCTTGAGGAGGGCGTTCTCGGCGAAGGTGACGCCGGTTTCCTTCACGTCGGGGACGTCCGGGTACGCGTCGGCGCCGACCAGCTCGATGTCCAGGTCGGCTTCGGTGAGGATGGCGCGGAGTTCGGTGACTTTGCCGGCGTTGCGGGTGGCGAGGATCAGGCGCTGGTGCTTCATGGTGAGCGATTATCCCGGTCGGGGCCGGCCCTCACGCGAGAGCCTCGCCTGCCCGCTTCCTCAGCCGGGGGTGCAGATCTTGGTGAGTTCCGAGGCGGCGGAGCTGATGGGGGCGGTGTCGGGGGTCTTGCCCTGGTCCAGGGCCTGCTGGGCGTCCTTGACGCCGCGGGTCAGGTCGTCGACGGCCTTGCCGATGTCGGCGTTGTCGGTCTTGTCGCCGAGCGCGTCGAGGTTCTTGTCGATCTTGTCGAGCGCTTGCTGGGCCTCGGCCGGGTTGTCGGCGCCGCCGGCGAAGGCCTGCTGGAGCTGGTCGACGTTCTGCCCGATGGCGGCGGCGGTCTGGGCGCAGTCCATGGCGGTCTCGACCGCGCCGCAGGCGGAGAGCGCGGGGAGGGCCAGTGCGACCGCCGCCACGGCGGAGGCTGCGGTCAGGGCCGTACGGCGAGCGGGCCGTACGGCGGCGTCCGGTCCGGAGGCGCGGCGGCGGGCGAAGCGGTGCGCGGACATGGGCAGGGCCCTCCCTTTGGCAATGAACAGGTAAAGGGAGGAACGCGTGGCGCGCGGTTTTGGTTGCCGGTCCCGGCAAATTCGCGGCGCGGGGACCGGCACGGGCGTCCGTACGCCGCGGGTCGGCACCTCGGAAGAGGCGGTGACCGGTGTCTCAGAAGAGGCCGGTGAGGAGGCCGGTCTGGGTCAGGAACATGGCCAGGACGACCACGAGGGTCCAGCCGAGGACGTGCTCCATCCAGGGATTGTCGTCCTTGGGGCCCCCGGTGCGGGCGGCGGGCGCGTCGAGGGCGGCGGCAGCGGCTTCAGCAGGCATGACGGTGTGTTCCTCGTCGTGGGGAGCTGGGACGCGCACCCCGTAGCAGTACGGGGAGATACGGGGCGCATGTCCCACCTTGCGCCTGCGTCGCGGCCATTCCTAGAGATGCAGATCCCACGAGGGGAACGTCACAGATCACCGGGGCGGGCCCCGGTGATCCCTGCGCGTCCGGCTGACCTGTCCGTCAGAGCGTCCGGTCCAGCGCCGCCCGCTGCGCCTTGTCCAGCTCAGTGCAGCCGGTGACGGCGAGGTCGAGGAGCGCGTTGAGCTCGTCGCGGGCGAAGGGCTCGGCCTCGGCGGTGCCCTGGACCTCGACGAAGCGGCCGTCGCCGGTGCAGACGACGTTCATGTCGGTCTCGGCGCGCACGTCCTCCTCGTAGCAGAGGTCGAGGAGCGGCGTGCCGTCGACGATGCCGACGGAGACGGCGGAGACGGTGCCGGTCAGCGGCTTGCGGCCGGCCTTGATGAGCTTCTTGCCCTGGGCCCAGGCGACGGCGTCGGCGAGGGCGACGTAGGCGCCGGTGATGGCGGCGGTGCGGGTGCCGCCGTCGGCCTGGAGGACGTCGCAGTCCAGGACGATGGTGTTCTCGCCGAGGGCCTTGTAGTCGATGACGGCACGGAGCGAGCGGCCGATGAGGCGGCTGATCTCGTGCGTACGGCCGCCGATCTTGCCGCGTACGGACTCACGGTCGCCGCGGGTGTTGGTGGAGCGCGGGAGCATGGAGTACTCGGCGGTGACCCAGCCCTCGCCGCTGCCCTTGCGCCAGCGCGGTACGCCCTCGGTGACGGAGGCGGTGCAGAAGACCTTGGTGTCGCCGAAGGAGATGAGGACGGAGCCCTCGGCGTGCTTGCTCCATCCGCGTTCGATGGTGACGGGGCGGAGCTGTTCGGGGGTGCGGCCGTCGATACGAGACATGGAGTCGACCCTATCGGGAATGCCGAAGGCCCCGTTCCGGTGCGTGCGATGCGTACACACGTGCGGACGGGGCCTCGGCGGGAGCCGCGGGCGCGCTGCGGCCGGAGCCGCGCTCACCGCGGCGGGAGCCGGCGGCTCAGCTCACATCATGTCTTCGATGTCGGCGGCGATGGGGTCCGCGTCGGTGCCGATGACGACCTGGATGGCGGTGCCCATCTTCACGACGCCGTGGGCGCCGGCGGCCTTGAGGGCTGCCTCGTCGACGAGGGAGGGGTCGACGACCTCGGTGCGGAGGCGGGTGATGCAGCCTTCGACCTCTTCGATGTTGTCGAGGCCACCGAGCCCGGCGACGATCTTCTCAGCCTTGCTGGCCATGTCCACTCCTGCTTGTCTCGGCCGTCGGCGGTTGTGCCGAAGGATTCCACACGGTAACGCACGTTCAGCCCTGTTGGACGGGCGTTTGTCCGCTGCCTGGCGAATGATGGCGACCACCCGGTGGTGCGTCCGGGGGAGGCCCCGTAGCGCCACTACGAATGGTCTACACCACCAGTATGCGGCAAGCACGAGCCGGCCGTCGCGGGGCCGGCGGCCGGGAGGATGCGATGAGTTCGGACGCGGCGGCGGCGCCGAGGAGGAAGTGGGGCGGCGGGCTGTTCCAGGGCCTGCAGAAGATGGGGCGCAGCCTGCAGCTGCCGATCGCGGTGCTGCCGGCGGCGGGCATCCTGAACCGGCTCGGGCAGCCCGACGTCTTCGGCACGGACGGGCTGGGCTGGGAGGACGTGGCGAAGGTGTTCGCGGGCGCGGGCAGCGCGCTGCTGGACTCCTCGCTGGGCCTGCCGATGCTGTTCTGCGTCGGCGTGGCGATCGGGATGGCCAAGAAGGCGGACGGGTCGACGGCGCTGGCGGCGGTCGCGGGGTTCCTCGTCTACTACTTCGTGCTGCACCAGTTCCCGGAGGACTGCACGGGCGGCGCGACGTTCGTGAGCGGCGGGCCGCTGGGCGGCGCGTGCGTGGCGAAGGACGGTACGGGGACGCCGGCGTCGTACCAGAACCCGGGCGTGTTCGGCGGCATCGTGATCGGGTTGCTGTCGGCCTGGTTCTGGCAGCGGTACCACCGTACGAAGCTGGTGGACTGGCTGGGCTTCTTCAACGGGCGGCGGCTGGTGCCGATCATCATGTCGTTCGTGGCGCTGGCGTTCGCGGTGGTCTGCCTGTTCGTGTGGCCGCCGATCGGTGACGCGCTGACGAGCTTCAGCAAGTGGATGGTGGATCTGGGTTCGGCGGGCTCCGGCATCTTCGGCGTGGCCAACCGTGCGCTGCTGGTGATCGGGATGCACCAGTTCCTGAATACGTTCATGTGGTTCCAGTTCGGTGATTTCACCAAGCCGGACGGGACGGTGGTGCACGGGGACATCAACCGGTTCCTGGCGGGTGATCCGTCGGCGGGCCAGTTCACGTCGGGGTTCTTCCCGATCATGATGTTCGCGCTGCCGGCGGCGGCGCTGGCGATCACGCACTGCGCGAAGAAGCACCGGCGCAAGGAGATCGCGGGCATGATGCTGTCGGTCGGCCTGACGTCGTTCGTCACGGGGATCACGGAGCCGATCGAGTACTCGTTCCTGTTCGTGGCGCCGGTGCTGTACGTGCTGCACGCGGTGCTGACGGGCGTGTCGATGGCGGTGACCTGGGCGCTGGGCGTGCACGACGGATTCAGTTTCTCGGCGGGTCTGATCGACTACGTCATCAACTGGAGCCTGGCGACCAAGCCGTGGCTGATCATTCCGATCGGGCTGTGTTTCGCCGTCGTCTATTACGCGGTCTTCCGCTTCGTGATCACCAGGTTCGACCTGGCGACGCCGGGGCGGGAACCGGAGGAACTGGGCGAGGAGATCGAGCAGCAGAACGTGAAGTAGGCACTGCCCTGCGTGACGCGGACGGCCCGGGAACTCGGCATTCCCGGGCCGTTCGCCATGCGGTGGTCACGGGTGCCGTAACGATCAGGAAGAATGGATTCCTTTATGCCATGACGACATGCTAAGAATGGTCTAAACCACTGAGTGGTGTAGACCAGACTGCGGGCCGCCTTCCCCCCGAGCCCGCCTCACCAGGAGGAATCCGATGAGTACGGCCACCGCCGACAAGGCGGCTCCCGCGAAGAAGCGGGGATCCGGCCTGTTCCAGGGCCTGCAGAAGATCGGTCGCAGCCTCCAGCTGCCGATCGCCGTCCTGCCCGCCGCGGGCATCCTCAACCGTCTCGGCCAGCCCGACGTCTTCGGTGACAAGGGGCTGGGCTGGACCGAGGTGTCGAAGGTCTTCGCCGCCGCCGGCGGTGCGGTCTTCGACAACCTGCCGCTGCTGTTCTGCATAGGCGTGGCCATCGGCTTCGCCAAGAAGGCCGATGGCTCCACGGCGCTGGCCGCGCTGGTCGGCTTCCTGGTCTACGACAACGTCCTCAAGGCCTTCCCCGTCGAGGAGGGCCACGTCGACCACGGCAAGTGGGTCGAGCCGGTGGTGAACAACCCCGGCGTGCTCGGCGGCATCATCATGGGCCTGCTGGCCGCGGTCGTCTGGCAGCGCTACCACCGCACCAAGCTGGTGGACTGGCTCGGCTTCTTCAACGGCCGCCGGCTCGTGCCGATCCTCATGGCCTTCGTGGGCACCGCCATCGGCGTGATCTTCACCCTCATCTGGGAGCCGATCGGCGACGCGATCTCCAGCTTCGGCGAGTGGATGACCGGCCTGGGCGCCGTCGGCGCCGGCCTCTTCGGTCTGATCAACCGTGCGCTGATCCCGATCGGCATGCACCAGTTCGTGAACGCCGTCTCGTGGTTCCAGCTCGGTGACTTCACCGACGCGGCCGGCAAGGTCGCACACGGCGACATCGGCCGCTTCTTCGCGGGCGACCCGACCGCCGGCCAGTTCATGACCGGCTTCTTCCCGATCATGATGTTCGGCCTGCCCGCCGCCGCGCTGGCCATCGCGCACTCCGCACGCCCCGAGCGCCGCAAGGTCGTGATGGGCATGATGGTCTCGCTGGCGCTCACCTCGTTCGTCACCGGCATCACCGAGCCGATCGAGTTCGCGTTCATGTTCATCGCGCCGCTGCTGTACGCGGTGCACGCCGTACTGACCGCCATCTCGATGGCCGTGACCTGGGCGTTCGGCGTGCATGCCGGCTTCACCTTCTCGGCCGGTGCCATCGACTACGTCCTGAACTGGCACCTCGCCACCAAGCCGTGGCTGATCATCCCGATCGGCCTGGTGTTCGCCGCGGTCTACTACGTCGTCTTCCGCTTCGTCATCCAGAAGTTCAACCTCCCGACGCCGGGCCGCGAGCCCGAGGAGGAGGTCGAGGACCTCACGAAGGCGTGAGGCCTCGGCCGTGACGCGACGAGGCCCCCGGAACCGCAGGGTTCCGGGGGCCTTCGGTGTATGCGGGGTCAGATCTCGTACACCGCGCCCGCCTTGGCGACCTCCACCGGGCCGTTGAAGACCTCCTGGGCGTCGCGGAGGTTGACGCCGGGGTCGGTCCACGGCGGGATGTGGGTGAGGACCAGCCGGCCGGCCCGGGCGCGGGCCGCGTGCTCGCCCGCCTCGCGGCCGTTGAGGTGCAGGTCGGGGATGTCCTCCTTGCCGTGCGTGAAGGACGCCTCGCAGAGGAAGAAGTCGGTGTCCTCGGCGAGCGAGTGCAGCGACTCGCAGATGCCGGTGTCGCCGGAGTACGTGAGGGAACGGCCGCCGTGCTCGATGCGGAAGCCGTACGCCTCCACGGGGTGGCTGACCCGCTCCGTACGGATCGTGAACGGGCCCACGGTGAAGGTGCCGGGGGCCAGCGTGCGGAAGTCGAAGACCTCGCTCATGGCGTGGTCGGTGGGCAGATCGGCGTGCGCGGCGGTCAGCCGCCGCTCGGTGCCGGCCGGGCCGTAGACCGGCATCGGGGCGCAGCGGCCGCCGTCGGGGCGGTAGTACCGGACCACGAAGTACCCGCAGAGGTCGATGCAGTGATCGGCGTGCAGGTGGGAGAGGAGTACCGCGTCGAGGTCGTAGAGACCGCAGTGGCGCTGCAGCTCGCCGAGGGCACCGTTGCCCATGTCGATGAGCAGCCTGAAGCCGTCGGCCTCCAGGAGGTAGCTCGAACAGGCCGATTCCGTCGAAGGGAACGACCCCGAGCATCCGACGACAGTGAGCTTCATAGGGGCGTGAACCTCCGGGGGCGGGGCGGTGCGGCGGGTCCATGCGGGGCTTGGGCCGTGCTCGGCCGGTCCGAACCAGTCGTTGCAGTGCCCACGAGGGTAAGGCGCGAAAGGGCCGGTGGCTCCTCCAGCGGGGCGAGCTGTGGGCGGAATCACCAGTCCGGGTGGGCCTTTGTGCCGGGCGGGACGGTGGCCGGTACGGTCGGCTGACGAGGAGATCCACCGCGGCGGCGGGCGGCGACGCACGACGTACGCGGTGACGGGCGAGGAGGCGGGCGTGGACACCTCATGGTGGCCGGCGGTGCTGGCCGTTGTGGTGCTGGCACTGGTGGCGGCGGTCGTCGACGGGCTGGCCCGCTCGGGCCGCCGTCCGAAGCGCGGCGGCCGGGGCCCCGCGCGCCGACCGGGGCGGGGCGGCGGACGCGGTACGGCACCGGAATCGCGCCGCCCGGGCGACCGGCCGGTCCGTACGCGGCCCGGCGGCGGCCGGCGCGGGGTGCCGGAGCCGGGCGAGATCTGGTGGGCCATGGTGCCGTTCGAGGACTCGGCCGGGAAGAAGGACCGGCCGTGCCTGGTGCTGGCCGTACGGGGCGGCTCGGCGCGGGTCGCGAAGATCACCAGCCGGCACCACGCCGAGCGCCCTGGGGTGATCCCGCTGCCGCCCGGCACGGTGGGCGACGCGCGCGGCCGCCCGAGCTTCCTGGAGACGGATGAGCTGCGGGACGTGGCGCTCGCCGACTTCCGCCGCCGCGCGGGCACCGCCGACCCGCGCCTGTGGGACCGGGTCCGCCACCTGGCCGGGTGACCACGGGCCGCACGCAGACCGCCGGGCCGTACGACGACACCGGCCCCCGGACAGCGCGAAGGCGCCCGGCCGCAGGGGGCGGGCGCCTTCGGGAGCGGACTTCAGCGGGGTGCGGTCACGCCCACAGCTGGCCGTGCAGCGTCTCGATGGCCGCCTCGGTGCTCTCGGCGGTGTAGACGCCGGTGGAGAGGTACTTCCAGCCGCCGTCGGCGACGACGAACACCACGTCGGCGTTCTCCCCCGCCTTGACGGCCTTCTTCGCGACGCCGATCGCGGCGTGCAGCGCCGCACCGGTGGAGATGCCCGCGAAGATGCCCTCCTCGGCGAGGAGTTCGCGGGTGCGGCGCACCGCGTCCTCGGAGCCGACGGAGTAACGGGTGGTCAGCACGGACTCGTCGTAGAGCTCGGGGATGAAGCCCTCGTCGAGGTTCCGGAGGCCGTAGACCACGTCGTCGTAGCGCGGCTCGGCGGCCACGATCTGCACGCCGGGTACCTGCTCGCGCAGGTAGCGGCCGACGCCCATGAGGGTGCCGGTGGTGCCCAGGCCCGCCACGAAGTGGGTGACGGAGGGCAGGTCGGCGAGGATCTCGGGGCCGGTGGTGGCGTAGTGCGCGCCCGCGTTGTCGGGGTTGCCGTACTGGTACAGCATCACCCAGTCGGGGTGCTCGGCCGAGAGTTCCTTGGCGACCCGGACGGCGGTGTTGGAGCCGCCGGCCGCCGGGCTGGAGATGATCTCCGCACCCCACATGGCGAGCAGCTCGCGCCGCTCCTGCGAGGTGTTCTCCGGCATGACGCACACGATGCGGTAGCCCTTGAGCTTGGCCGCCATGGCGAGCGAGATGCCGGTGTTGCCGCTGGTCGGCTCCAGGATGGTGCAGCCGGGGGTGAGCCGGCCGTCCTTCTCCGCCTGCTCGATCATGTGCAGCGCGGGGCGGTCCTTGACGGAGCCGGTGGGGTTGCGGTCCTCCAGCTTGGCCCAGATCCGTACGTCGTCGGAGGGCGACAGCCGCGGCAGGCGCACCAGGGGGGTGTTGCCTACCGCGGCGAGCGGGCTGTCGTACCGCATCAGCGGGAGCCGCCGGCGACCGCGGGGAGGATCGTCACGTTGTCGCCGTCGGCGACCTTCGTGGTGATGCCGTCGAGGAACCGGACGTCCTCGTCGTTCAGGTAGACGTTGACGAAGCGGCGCAGCTGCTCGCCCTCGACCAGGCGGTCCTTGATGCCCGCGTGCCGGGTCTCCAGGTCGTCGAAGAGCTCGCCGAGGGTGTCGCCGCTGCCCTCCACGGCCTTCTGGCCGTCCGTGTAGGTACGCAGGATGGTCGGGATTCGGACCTCGATGGCCATGAGGATGCTCCTGATGTCGGCTGGCTGGGCGCTTGCCGGGCGGGCCGGAAGCGAGTCTGGAGTGCGCCGCTGCGGCGCGTCGGGCGAGGGCGTCCTGGGACGCGGGCGGGGCGTACGTTCAGGGCCCGCCGGCCGTCTCGGCCGGAAGCCTGTCCTCCGGACAGACGGAACCGGTCAGCCGGCTGCGCAGCGCGGACAGATCGCGCTGGCGAGGCGGCACAGGTCGACGTGCAGCCGCGCCACGAGCAGCAGGCTCGGGGTCTTCTCGCTCACGTCGTGGTCAACCATGCGGTCATCGTATCGATTCCCGGTCCGGGTTCTGGAACCCGGTCTCGGGATGCGGACGGACCGTGCACACAGTGTGGGACGGGGTCATTCGGGGCGCCCCGGCGGGCCGTGCGCCGCCGGGGCCGTTCCGTGCGGGAGGTGACGGGCGTCACGCGTACGCGTCGACGACCTCGACCTCCTCCTCGGTGATCACTCCGTCCACGATCCGGTAGGACCGGAACTGGAACGGGCCCGCGTCGTCGGTGTCCGCGGTGGAGACCAGGACGTAGTGGGCGTTCGGCTCGTTCGCGTACGAGACGTCCGTGCGGGACGGGTAGGCCTCGGTCGCGGTGTGCGAGTGGTAGATGACGACGGGCTCCTCGTCCCGGTCGTCCAGCTCGCGGTAGAGCTTCAGCAGGTCGGTGGAGTCGAACTCGTAGAACGTGGGCGACCGCGCCGCGTTCAGCATCGGGATGAACCGCTCGGGACGGCCGTCGGCGGGCGCCGGCGTCGGGCCGGCCAGGACCCCGCAGGCCTCGTCGGGGTGGTCCTTGCGGGCGTGCTCGACGATCTGGTCGTAGAGGGCCCGGGTGATGGTCAGCATGGTGACCAGAATAAGCATCGGGCCCGTACGTACCATCAGGTGATACGTACGGGCCCGGATGCTGGACTCAGAGGGTGTCGCCGGGGTGGTGCGGGATGCTGTCGACCGGCCGGTGGCCGCGACCGCCCCCCTTGAAGACGTCGGGGTCCTTGCGCTTGATGATCAGGTAGCCGACGCCCATGATCGCGGCCCACACCGGCGCCGCGTAGAGCGAGATCCGGGTGTCCGGGTCGATGCCCATCATCACGATGACCATGGCGATGAAGGCCAGCGCGAAGATCGAGGTGTACGGCGCGCCGATGGCCTTGAACTCCGACTGCGGCAGCTCGCCGCGGTTGGCCTTGGCCCGGTAGCGCAGCTGCGAGAGCAGGATGACGATCCAGGCCCACATGCCGGAGATGGTGGCGAAGGAGACGACGTAGTTGAAGGCGTCACCCGGCCACTGGTAGTTGATCCACACGCCGACCAGCATCATCGCGACCGAGACGCCGGTGCCGGTGGTGGGCAGGCCGTTCTTGCTGAGCCTGGTGAAGAACTTCGGGCCCTGGCCGTTGCGTGCCAGGTCGCGCAGCATGCGGCCGGTGGAGTACATGCCGGAGTTGGCGGAGGACAGCGCCGCGGTGAGCACGACGAAGTTCACGATGCCGGCGCCGGCCGGCAGGCCGATCTTGGCGAAGGCCGCGACGAAGGGGCTGACGCCCGGCTCGAAGGCGGTCCAGCTGACCACGGACAGGATGATGATCAGCGCGCCGATGTAGAAGAGGCCGATCCGCCACGGCACGGTGTTGATGGCCTGCGGCAGGACCTTCTTCGGGTTGGTGGCCTCGCCCGCGGTGACGCCGACCAGCTCGACGGCGAGGAAGGCGAACATCACGATCTGCAGGGTCATCAGCGTGCCGCCGATGCCCTTGGGGAAGAATCCGCCGTGCGACCACAGGAGGCTGAAGGAGGCGGTGTCACCGGCGTCGGAGAAGCCGAGCAGGATCACGCCGAGGCCGATCAGGATCATGCCGACGATGGCGGTGACCTTGACCATGGAGAACCAGAACTCCAGCTCACCGAAGATCTTCACGGAGATCAGGTTGATGCCGAAGAGTGCGACGGTGAAGACCAGTGCGGACACCCATTGCGGGATGTCGTGGTTCCAGTACTGGATGTACGTCGCGGCCGCCGTGACCTCGGTGATGCCGGTGACGACCCAGAAGAGCCAGTACGTCCAGCCGGTCACGAAGCCCATGAAGGGGCCCAGGAACTCGCGCGCGTACTCCGAGAAGGAGCCGGACACCGGGCGGTACATGAGCAGCTCGCCCAGGGCCCGCATGATGAAGAAGATGACGAGTCCGACGATGGCGTAGGCGAGGATGATGCTCGGCCCGGCCTTCGAGATCGCCTTGCCCGCCCCCAGGAACAGGCCCGTTCCGATGGCGCCACCAATGGCGATCATCTGGATCTGCCGGTTTCCCAGTCCGCGCTGATAGCCCTCTTCGGGGGCAGATCCGTCGGCGTCGGCGACGCCGTGCTGATTTTCGACCTGCGCTGAGGTCATGAGTGGTGCGCCTTTCTCCATTCCGACCCGGTCTGTCCGGATCGGGTCCCGATCCCCCCGGATGGAGTCCTGCACGCCGACGGTCGGCCGGCGAAGCGCTCCCGCGGCGACAGGGGTGGCGTCACCGACGGCAGGTCGAGGATTTTTACCACGCCCACTGGGGATGTACTACCGGGGCACGGCGGGGCACAACGGTGAAAGTAGGACAAAATTCAAAAGGCGCAGGAAGACCGAGTGGCACCGTCATGCGATCGTTATCCGGATTTGAGCATCCGCTGAGCGAACACCTTCCCGTGCGTAGCCGGGCGTGCCGTACCGGTGACGAAACCGCCGGTCAGGGCATCAGCGTCTCGATCAGACTCTCCTGCAGCCCGCCCAGCCAGAGGTACGCCATCGCCATCGGCTTGCGCGGGTCCTCGTCCGGCAGGCCGATCAGCTCGCTGCCGTCGTCCTCGTCCGTGACCTCCAGCCGGGTGCCGATCGCCAGCCGCAGGTCGTTCAGCGCGCCCAGCCACTGCTGGGACTCGTCGGGCTTGAGCCGCAGCACGGCGCCCTCGGCGCTCTTGCCGCCCCCCGTGGACAGCGCGTCCAGGGAGCGGACCACCGCGAGGGCGTCCTCGCGCTTGCGGGCCCGCAGGTCGTTCTCGGTGAAGCGGCGGAACTCCGCCGAGGCGGCGCGCACGTCGTCGTCCGGCACGTGGTCGGGGCCGCCGTAGGCGTCGGGGAAGAGCCGGGCCAGTGCCGGGTCGGACGGCGGCTCGCTGGGGCCCTCGGCGAACAGCGCGTCCAGCGGGTCCCCGCCGTCAGCGGGCTCGTCACCGGGGCCCACCAGCTCCATCAGCTGGACGGCCAAGCTGCGCAGGATGGAGATCTCGACCTCGTCGAAGGCGGCCGCCGCTCCCCCGCCGGGCAGGGCTTCGAAGTGGCCGGCCATCAGCGGTCCTGCGTGAGGGTCGCCCAGAGGCCGTAGCCGTGCATCGCCTGCACGTCGCGCTCCATTTCTTCGCGGGTACCGCTGGACACGATCGCGCGGCCCTTCCGGTGGACGTCGAGCATGAGCTTGCGCGCCTTCTCCTTGGAGTACCCGAAGTACGCCTGGAACACGTAGGTCACATAACTCATGAGGTTGACGGGGTCATTGTGAACGACGGTCACCCAGGGCACATCGGGCTCCGGCGCCTCGAAGGGCGCCTCCGTCGTTTCCGGGCGTTCGATCTCCGTCGGTGCGACACTCACGGGTTCCATGCTGCCACCCGGAGGGGACGCGCGCACAAATGACCCGGGGAAATCGTCAATGTGACGAGTAAGGGAGGTAGCATCTCCTCCTATGAACACAGCAGACCTGGGGCTGCCGGTGGCCGTGCCGTCGACTGCGCTCTTCACCGACCAGTACGAACTCACCATGCTGCAGGCCGCGCTGCGGTCCGGCACCGCCGACCGCCGTTCGGTCTTCGAGGTCTTCACCCGGCGGCTGCCCGAGGGCCGCCGGTACGGCGTCGTGGCCGGCACCGGACGCCTGCTCGACGCGGTGGAGAACTTCCGCTTCGACGACACGATCCTGGACTTCCTCACCGGCCGGGGCATCCTCGACGACGAGACCCGCCAGTGGCTCGCCGACTACCGCTTCCGCGGTGACATCTGGGGCTATCCGGAGGGCGAGGTCTACTTCCCCGGCTCGCCGATCCTCCGCGTCGAGGGCACCTTCGCCGAGGCGGTGCTCCTGGAGACGGTGGTCCTCTCGATCCTCAACCACGACTCGGCGGTGGCCGCCGCCGCGTCCCGGATGTCGGCCGCGGCCGGCGAGCGCCCGCTGATCGAGATGGGTGCCCGGCGCACCCACGAGCTGGCCGCCGTGGCCGCGGCGCGCGCCGCGTACGTGGGCGGCTTCCACACCACCTCCGACCTCGCGGCCGGCTTCCGGTACAACATCCCGACGGCCGGCACGAGTGCGCACTCCTTCACCCTGCTGCACGACAACGAGCGGGACGCGTTCACCGCGCAGATCGACAGCCTCGGCGCAGGAACGACTCTGCTGGTGGACACCTACGACGTCACCGAGGCGGTGCGTACCGCCGTCGAGGTGGCCGGGCCGGGTCTCGGCGCCGTCCGCATCGACTCCGGCGACCTGCTGCTCCTCGCCCACCGGGTGCGCCAGCAGCTGGACGAGCTGGGCGCGACGGACACCAAGATCGTGGTGACCAGCGACCTGGACGAGTACGCCATCGCCTCGCTGGCCGCGGCCCCCGTGGACGCGTACGGCGTCGGCACCCAGCTGGTCACCGGCAGCGGCCACCCGACCGCCTCGATGGTCTACAAGCTGGTCGCGCGGGCCGACAGCGACGGCCCCGACGCGCCGCTGCGGCCGGTCGCGAAGAAGTCCATGGGCGGCAAGGCGTCCCAGGGCGGCCGCAAGTGGGCGGCGCGGCGTCTGGACGAGCACGGCGTGGCGGAGGCCGAGGTCGTCGGCACGGGCCCGGTGCCCGAGGAGCTGGCGGACCGGCAGCTCCAGGTGCCGCTGGTGCGCGGCGGCGAGGTGGTCGCCCGCGAGCCGCTGGACGCCGCGCGCGACCGGCACATCGCGGCCCGCGCCGGGCTGCCGATGTCGGCGATGCAGCTGTCGCGCGGCGAGGCCGTGCTGCCGACGGAGCACGTCTGAGGAGGCGGCCGGGGCACGGGACGCCTCATGGGTACCTCGGTACCTCTCTGCTGCCGACCGGGGCAGGGGCGCGGCGGGGCGCATCACCACCCCGTCTTGCGCCTCTGGCCTGGCGATGTGTCGCTGACCGCCGTGCAGCGCCCACTCCCGCACCGGCGGGTGAGTGGCTACCCTCGGTCACATCGGCGCGTGCCGTAGCCCCCCACTGGTTCCACAGCCGCCACAGATTCCCCCCATTTCCCATCCGGAAGGCCGCACCATGCACCGGGCATTGATCGTCGTGGACGTACAGAACGACTTCTGTGAGGGCGGCAGCCTCGCGGTGGCGGGCGGCTCGGACATCGCCGCAGCCATCACCGACCTGGTGGGCGAGGCCGCGGGCAGCGGGTACCAGTACGTGGTCGCCACCCGTGACCACCACATCGACCCCGGTGACCACTTCTCCAGCCGCCCCGACTACGAGCACAGCTGGCCGGCGCACTGCGTCGCCGGGACCGAGGGCAGCGGCTTCCATCCGAACTTCGCGCCGGCCATCGTCTCCGGCGCGATCGACGCGGTCTTCTCCAAGGGCGAGTACGCCGCGGCGTACAGCGGCTTCGAGGGGGTGGACGAGAACGGCACCTCGACGGCGGACTGGCTGCGGGCACACGACGTGACCGAGGTGGACGTCGTCGGGCTCGCCACGGACCACTGCGTGCGGGCCACGGCCCTGGACGCGCTGCGCGAGGGCTTCCGCACCCGGGTCCTGCTGGACCTGACGGCGGGCGTGGCCCCGCACACGACCGAGGCGGCGGTCGCGGAGCTGCGCGAGGCCGGGGCCGAGCTGACCGGCAAGCCGGTGGTCAGCGGGGGCTGAGCCACCGGCGACGGCCCGCCGCGGCGCTCCTAGAGCGTCTCCGGGACGGCCGGGCGGAGCAGTGCCCGTATCGGGTGCCAGGACTCCGTGTCGTCGTCCGGGGCGCCGCGCCAGACGAGTCCGTCGGGGTGGTGGAGTACCGCGGTGACCTCGTCCGGCGTGGGCGGCTCGGTGTTGCCGCGCAGGTAGACGGCGCGCAGCCCGAGGTTGCGCAGCCTGGTCAGGGCGCGCGGGCGGTTCTGCGCGTGAACGAGGACGCGTACGCGGTGGCCGTTGCCGCCCGGTCTGGGCAGCGAGAGGGCCACCACCACGCTTCCGCCCGGAAGCCTGATGAAGCCGGAGCCGGTCAAGGTCATGTTTCCCCCGTGCATGGTCGGTGCAGCGGTCGGTGCCTGGTCGTGCGGCCCGCGCACGCCGGGTCAGGGCATGCGGCGTCATCCCCTCGTGAGACTGCGTGTCAGCAAGAAGGCCGCAGGAGGCATCTAAACGCGATCGGCCGCCGCCCGCTAGGGGGTGACGGCCGATACGTCTCTGACCTGCGACTTTACTTACTTCTTCGTCGCGGGTCCGACCTGGAGGACCACGGTGGAGCCGTCGTGGGCCTCCTTCTCGATCTTGATCCGGGTGTTGGTGTCAGGAACGATCACGCCACCGGTCGGGTTCGTCTTGTCGTAGTACGTCCCGTTGCGGTCGTCGAAGACGGTCACGCCCTTCTGCGCCGGGATGCGGACGGCCTTGCCGTCCTTGTGCAGGGTGATCGCGTCGGTGCGGGCGCGGGTGAAGGTCGAGTCGTAGGTCTGGAAGCGGTTGCGCATGAGCTTGCCGTCCGCCCACTTCGTGGCCTTCGGGTGCGCGTCGACCGGGAGGATCTGGCCGGCGCCCGGGTGCTCGCCGACGTTGTTGTCGGTCTGCGAGGTGTCCCACAGCCAGATCAGCACGCCGTTCTGGAAGGGGAAGTGCTCGACCCAGTTCGGCCGGGTGGAGGCGAAGCCGAAGTTGTACGGGCCGGTCTGCAGGGTCTTGTCGTACGAGACGTACTGGCGGTTCTCGGCGAGGTAGTACTGCGGGTAGTCCTTGGTGAAGGACTCGCCGATGCGCGAGAAGCCCTTGGCGGTCCAGCCCGCGTCGTCGCCTTCGGCGCCGTCGGTGAAGAGCGGCTTGCCGTCGGCCGTGATGCTCAGCGCGTCGGCAGCGAAGCCCTTCTGCGCCACGCCGCCGTCGGTCTGGTAGCGGAACCGCAGGTCGATCTTCTTGCCCGCGTACGCGTCCAGCGGGTAGACGAGGTCCTGGTAGGCGTCGACGGTGCCGGTCAGCGCGGGCTTGTCACCGGCGTCGCGCGGGATCGCCCGGCCGTTCGCGGTGCCGTCCACCGGCGTCCAGTTGGCGCCGCCGTCCGTGGAGACCTCGGCGTACAGGTAGTCGTACTCCGCCTCGATGTCCCACCAGCCCTTGAGGCTCAGCGACGCCTTGGTCTTGCCGGTGAGGTCGACGGACCGGGTGAGGGTGTTCTTCAGGTCGTCGCCCATGCCGCTCCACCACTGCTTCGAGCCCTCGGCGGGCTTCACGACCGAGGTGGTGACGGCCTTGTCCGGCAGCTCGACGACGAGCGCCTGCTTGTGCTTGGTGTTGTACTCCGCGACGCCCAGCTTGTGCGAGGACTTCGTCGCCGCCTTCGCGGTGCCGTAGTTGAGCCAGCCCAGCTGGAGCTTGTCCCAGGCGCTCATGTCGCCGGGCAGGTCGCCGATGGCGTCCTTGCCGCGGCCGAGCCAGGAACCGGAGGACATCAGCGACCAGAAGTCGACGGAGGACTCGCCGGTGCCGCCGGTGTCGTACTCGTCCGGCAGGCCCAGGTCGTGGCCGTACTCGTGGGCGAAGACGCCGAGGCCGCCGTTCTCCGGCTGCATGGTGTAGTCGCCGACCCAGATGCCGGTGTCACCGATCTGCGCGCCGCCGGCCTTGTTCTCCCCCGGGCCGGTCTTGCCGGCGTCCGTGCCGTACGCGTACCAGCGGTGCGCCCAGATGGCGTTGGTGCCCTGGACACCGCCGCCCGCGGACTCGTCCTCGCCGGCGTGCACGATCTGGAAGTGGTCGATGTAGCCGTCCGGCTCGTTGAAGTTGCCGTCGCCGTCGTAGTCGTAGCGGTCCCACTGGTCGTACTGCGCCAGGTCCGCCTTGATCTGCGCGTCGGTGCGGCCCTTGGCCTTCTGGTCCTTCGCCCACTGGTTCACGCCGTCGCGGATCAGGTCCCAGGCGTTGGAGCAGTTGGTCTGGCCGCAGTAGTTGGAGCCGTAACGGGCCTCGTTCCAGTCGACCTTGACCCAGTCGGATACCTCGCCCTCGACCGAGTAGCGGCCCGAGGACTGCTTCTCGTAGTACTTCGCCAGGGACTCCTTCTTCTTGTCGTGCGAGAAGTAGAGGTCCTGGTAGTGCTGCTGGTTGAAGTCGGGCTGCCAGTCCGTGCTGTTGTCCGTCGCACGGTCCGGCTCGGCTATCTCGTTGTGCGCGGGGCCCGCCTCGCCGCCGTACTTCTTCACCGGCGGCTTGGGGCCGTCGCCGTCCGGGTCGTACATCGTGGTGTTGTCGACCTTGCCGCCGAACTCCACCAGGATGGTGAAGATCTTGTCGGTCTTCTCCCGGGCCAGTTCGACGTACTTGTCCTTGCCCAGCTTCACGACCTGCGAGCCGCCCCGCTTCGTGGCCTTGGCGTCGCCGGATATGACCTGGCGGAGCGCCTCCTCGCGCTGGGCCTCCTGCCGGTCGCTGAACGGCCCCTTGAGGTCGTGGTCGACCGTCCGCCCGGCGGCGGCCGGGTCGTTCGGCGGGCTCGCGGCCGTGGTACGGCCCTCGGCCTGCGCCGCCCCGGACGCAAAAACGGCCGCCCCGATCGCGGCGGTTGCCGTGGCCAGGGCGGCCGATCTGAACAGCAATCTCTGGGATCTCACGTTGCGCTGTCCTCCCCTAGAACGAACGGTCGTTGGAGGAATTTGACCGGAACGCCGGGGGAAAAGACAGACCTTGATTTGCACACGTCAGCGAAGTACGTTACTCGGCTCGCCGCGTGCGAGTATCGGACGGCCGCGCCTCACGGGCGGCCCAACGGGCGCGCCATAAGGGGCCGTTGCCCGGACGCATGAACCGGTGCGCCCCCTGTGCTTCGGGACCGTGGGTCAACTCACGCTTACCGGACGTTCCGCTCGGGCAGTAAGGACCGTAGAGTCTTTTGACGGCGCGCCATGTCGACTCCCACCCCTGATGCTTCCGAGGACGGACCCGCCATGCCTCGACCGACTGCCGCACAGATCGCCTACGGTACGGCCACCGTCGTGCTCTCCACCCTCGCCATGCTGCTGCTCTCGCAGACCAGGGCGGGCATCGGTGTCGCGGTCATCGCCCTCGCCGGGCTGGGACTCGGCCTCCTCGTCGCGGTCACGGCGCCGCTGCCCCGCTCGGTGCGGGCCCGCCGGACGCGCGCCGCCGCCCCACAGGTGCGGCCCGAAGGCTTCGTGGGACGGCGTACGTCGCCGACCCGGCCTGCCGAGGCCCGGGTCGGCGAACACTCCCGGTAGGACGCGCGGCGGTCAGGCGGTGGAGACCACCACCGTGCGCCCCGCCTTGTCGTGCAGGCACTGCTGGTACGGCTTGTCCCAGGTGCACCACAGCACGTTGAGCAGCCAGAAGATCGTGCCGCAGCAGGGGATGACCTCGGGCAGCGTGTAGACGGCGGCCCGCACCCAGCCCGCCTGGGCTGTGGGGATCGCCCCGTTCTCCAGCATCGCCACCCTGATCTTCATGGCCATCTTCCCGACGGTCTGGCCGCGGGTGGTCAGCATGATGCCTTCGTAGAGCAGATAGGCCAGCATCGTGACGCCGGAGACCACGCTCTGCTTGCCGCTCTCGTTCGTCGCGGTGTAGTCCACGCCGCCGACGATGAACCACATGATCAGGCCGACCGGCACGCCGATGAGGATGCCGTCGATGATCCGCGCGACCAGCCGCCGGCCGCGACCCGCGAGGGGCGGCATTCCGGCGAGCGGATCGGGCGCACCGTAGGGATCGCCACCGCCGTAGGGCCCGCCGCCGTACGGACCACCGCCGTACGGACCGCCGGGCGGCGGAGGGCCGCCGTAGGGACCGCCACCGCCGGGCGGCGGGCCGCCACCGTAGGGGCCGCCACCGTAGGGGCCGCCACCGCCGTACGGACCGCCGGCCCCGGGCGGGGGGCCGCCGGGCGCGCCGCCGTACGGGTCGCCGCTGTTCGCGGGCGGCTCCTGCGGATGCTGCGGCTTCTTGAGGAACGGGTCGTCTTCCGGCGGCTCGCCGGATCCGGGCCTCGGCTGGTCGGTACTCATGGCCCGAGTCGACCGCGTACCACCGGTCGCCGCATCCGGCGTGCGCCGTTCGGGGGAAGTGCGGCGCGCCGGACAGTGGTGCGCGCCGTGCGCGGGCGCGTCCCGGTGCTCCCGGGCGCACCCGTACGCGCCGGGGCAACGGGCCGGGCCGCCTCCAGCAGCCCGGCCCCGGGACTCAGCCCTCGGCCACGAACGTCCGGGCCGCCTTGTCGTGCCAGCACTGCCGCCAGGGCCGGTCGACCAGGCACCACAGGACGTTCACCACGCCGACGACCAGCACCCCGAGCACGCCGTAGACCAGCCAGCGCTTGAGCGCGGCGGCGAACTCCGGGGTGTCGTGGCCCTCGATGTCCAGCACCCGCACGCCGCAGACCTTCTTGCCGAGCGTGAAGCCCCACTTGGCCATGGGCAGCGCCTCGTAGAGCAGCCCGACGACCAGCAGGACGGCGATCACGATGGCCAGGTAGCCGCCGGTGGTGCCGTCGAGGAGATACACGGTGGTCTGCACGCCGGACTGCTTCGCCGCCTCGACCTTGGCGTCGATGTGGTCGGCGGCCGCGTTCCACAGCGGCACGGCGACGCCGGCGAGCAGCCCGCCCAGCACAACGGTGTCGATCAGCCGCGCGGCGATCCGGCGGCCGAGCGGGGCGGGCCGCCCCTGGGCCTGCGCGGCCTGGAGGAAGGGGTTGTCGGCCGGCGGCTTCCACGGGATGACGCTCTCGGGGGCGCCGCCCTGCTGCGGGGCGGCCGGGCCGGGCTGCGGTGCCGACGGGCCGGACTGCTGGGGGTAGCCGTACCCGCCCTGCTGCGGGGCCGACGGACCGGGCTGCGGATAGCCGTAGCCGCTCTGCTGCGGGGCCCCGGCGGCGGACCCGGCCTGCTGCGGATAGCCGTAACCGCCCTGGTTCGGGACGGACGGGGCGCTCTGCTGCGGGTAGCCGTAACCGTCCTGGCGGGGCTGGGCCGGCGGCTGCTGCGGGGCCGGGTGCTGCGCGGCCGGGGCGCCGGCCGCCGGTCCGTCCTGCCGGGCGCCGCCGCGGTCCAGCCGGATCGCCATCGTGCCGTCGGCCGGGGGCGTGCCCTGCGCCGCCGCGCCCTTCTTGTCCCCCGCGGCGCCGGGGCGTACGGCGCGGATCGCCACGGTGCCGTCGGCGGGCGTGCCGGGGCCGACCGCGCGGATGGCCATGGTGCCCTCCGGGACACCGGCCGCGGGCTGCGCGGCGTCCTCGGTCTGCGGCGCGCCGGCGGTGTCCCCGGCGTCCGCGCGCTCGGCGTCCTTGCCGGCGGGCGCCGCACCGGAACCTTCCTGCTCGCCGCCCCCCGCGCCGTCCGCCGCCGGGTCGCCCCATGCCTGGCCCCCGGCGGGCGCGCCGGCGTCGTCGCGCTGCGCGGGAACCGCGCCCCAGGAGACCCGGCGGTCCTGCTCGCCGCCGAAACCGGCCTGCTGGGAGGCGTCGGCCTGCCACGACGCCGCGGCCCCGGGGCTGTTGCCGTGCAGCCGGCGCGGGTCGTCCCAGTCGGCGGCGGGCGGCGTGTCCACCTCGCCGCGCTCGCGCACCGCGAGCGCGTCCCCCTCGGCCGCCGGGCCGTCGACCTGCCCGGAGTCCTCCTCCTCGTCGAAGAAGACCGGGCCGGTCTCCTCGGCGGCGGCCGGCTGCGCGGCGGCCGGCTGCGCTGCCGCGGGCGGCGCGACGGCGGCGCCCGGCGGCGGGGCCGGCATCGCCTCGCCCTCGGCGGGCGCCGGGCGGCTGGTGCCGGGCACCCAGGCGGCGCCGTTCCAGTACCGGATGTAGCCGGGGATGGACGGATCCGGGTAGTAGCCGGGTGTGGGGCTGCCGCCGGCGGATCCTGACGAAGGCGCGCTCATGTCCAAAGGTCCCGTATCTGTGTTCGGCCTGCTGGGGGGCGGGTGGGGCTAGTGCAGTCTGCCGCAACGCAGCGTCCACATCTATCAGACGGGGGGTGGTCGCCGGGTATGTCCCGGCTCCTGACCCCTCGGAAGAGGGGCGCGAAAAAAGTTGTACGAAGTCGCGTAATGGTCCGGGAGTCACGGCCTCTATCCCTGTGCGGGCGGTTGCTCACGGGGTGCCCGCACAGAAACGTAGAGAGGCGTGACACATGCACACCGTGGTGGAACGAGAGCTGGAACTGGGCCTGGTGCTGTCGCCGGAGCGCAGCGTTGCGGTGCCTGCCCGGCTGACGTACCGGACCGATGATCCCTACGCCGTACACGTCGCCTTCCACATCGGCTCCGACTCCCCCGTCAACTGGACGTTCGCGCGCGAGCTGCTGGTGGAGGGGGTGTTCCGGCCGTGCGGCCACGGCGACGTGCGGGTGTGGCCGACCAAGGCCGAGGGGCGCAGCCTGGTCTGCATGGCGCTGAGCTCGCCGGACGGGGACGCGCTCCTGGAGGCCCCGGCGACCGCGGTGTCGGCGTGGCTGGAGCGCACGCTGCGGGTGGTGCCGCCGGGCACCGAGGAGGAGCACCTCGGGATCGACAAAGGGCTGAGCGAGCTGCTGGCGCTGGCCCCGCGGGACGAGCTGTGGCTGCGCGACCCGTGGCCGTCGGACGAGTCCCCTGAGGGCGGCGCGTAACCCGTCGCATGTCCGGCCGGTACGTACGCCGGTCCCCCGAGAGCTGGTGGAATGTTCAACCATCTCGGGGTGTTGGCGAGACCATGACCGAGACGTACTACACGCACGGCACGCCCGCCGAGCGCTGGGACCGTGCGGGCCTCTTCTTCGAGGCCAAGGACTACACGACCGCGGCGCGGATCCTGGAGGGCCTCGTCGACGAGGTCCCCGAGCTCGTCGCGCCGCGGCTGCTGCTGGCCCGCGCCTACTACCACTCCGCGCAGCTGTGGCGCGCGGAGGCGGAGCTGCGCGCGGTCCTGGAACGGGACCCGGTCGAGAGCTACGCCCAGCTGATGCTGGGCCGCACCCTCCAGCGTCAGGGCCGCCCCGCGGAGGCGGCCCCCTATCTCCGGATCGCCGCCGCCATGACGGGCGACCCGGACCTGGACTGAGCCGCGGGGGCCGCCCGGCCCCCGTACGGCCGCTGCCCCGGCCGGCGCCGGTCAGGCGTGCCGGGCCGCGCCTCAGCCCCGGTAGCTCTCCAGCAGCCGCAGCCACACCTCGCTGATCGTCGGATACGCCGGCACCGCGTGCCACAGCCGGGACAGCGGCACCTCGCCGGCCACCGCGACCGTCGCGGAGTGCAGCAGCTCGCCGACGCCCGGGCCGACGAAGGTGACGCCGAGCACCACCTCGCGGTCCAGATCGACGACCATGCGCGCGCGGCCGCAATACCCGTCGGCGTACAGGCTCGCGCCCGCCACGCCGCCCAGGTCCACGTCGACGCTGCGGACCCGGTACCCCGCGCGCTCGGCCTCCGCGACGGTCAGCCCGGCCGAGGCCGCCTCCGGGTCGGTGAAGACGACCTGCGGCACGGCGGCGGTGTCGGCGGTCGCGGCGTACGCGCTCCAGCGGCCGGTGTCCGGCTCGTCGCCCCGGGCGCGGGCCGCGATGGCGGCACCCGCGATCCGGGCCTGGTACTTGCCCTGGTGGGTGAGGAGGGCCCGGTGGTTGACGTCGCCGACCGCGTACAGCCAGCCGCCCTCCACCGCCGTCACCCGGCAGCTGTCGTCCACCTCCAGCCAGCTGCCCGGCGTGAGGCCCACCGTCTCCAGGCCGAGGTCGTCGGTGCGCGGGGCGCGGCCGGTGGCGAACAGCACCTCGTCGGCCTCCAGCCGCTCGCCGCCGCTCAGGGTGAGGGTCACGGGGCCGTCCGGATCGGCGCGGTGCACCTCCTCGACGGAGGTGTCCCAGCGGAGGTCGGCGCCGGCCTCCTTCAGCGCCTCGGCCACCAGCTCGCCGGCGAACGGCTCCATGCGGGCCAGCAGCCCTGAGCCGCGGACCAGCATCGTGACCTCGGAGCCCAGCGCCTGGAAGGCGGTCGCCATCTCCACCGCGACCACGCCGCCGCCGACCACCACGAGCCGTCCCGGCACCGTCTGCGCGCTGGTCGCCTCGCGGCTGGTCCAGGGCCGCGCCGTGGCCAGTCCCGGCAGGTCAGGGAGCGCCGCGCTGCTGCCCGTGCAGACCGCGACGGCGTGCCGGGCGGTCAGCTCGGTGCCGTCGTCGACGGTCACCCGCTTGGGCCCGGTCAGCCGGCCCCGGCCGCGTACGAGGTCGATGCCGGCCGAGTCCAGCCACTCGACCTGGCCGTCGTCCTTCCAGTGCGAGGTGAAGGCGTCGCGGCGGGCGAACACGGCGCGGGCGTCCAGCGGCCCGCCCGCCGCTTCCGGCAGTCCGGGAATCCGGCGCGCGTCGGCGCGCACGGTGACCGGGCGCAGCAGCGCCTTGGACGGCATGCACGCCCAGTACGAGCACTCGCCGCCGACCAGTTCGCTCTCCACGATCACGGCGCTCAGGCCGAGGGCGTGCGCGCGGTCGGCGACGTTCTCGCCGACCGGGCCGGCGCCCAGCACCACGACGTCGTACTCCCTGGTGTGCCCTGCGGGTTCTGCGGTCTGTGCCATCGGCGAATCTCGCTCCCTGCGTGCGGGGGTCCGGCGGTGAACGGGTCTGGCGACCATCCTCCGCCCGCGGGCCCGCCGGGGCCACAGGACAACCGGCCGGTCGGCGGAGGCCGGCCGGTCAGCGTATGCGTGCCTCGACCGCCGCCTTGGCCTCGGCCAGGCCGGCGCCCGTCAGCTGCCGGTACCGCTTGATCGCCTCGATCTTGCGGTCGCGGCGGAGCAGGTCGTCGATCTCGGCCAGCTCGGGGCGGTCGTCGGTGATGCCGTGGTGCGCCAGGAGGAGGTCCAGCCGGTGCTCCGTCTCGCGCAGCCGCCGCTCCAGCCGCTTGGTGCGGCTGTCGGAGAAGCTGTTGAGCAGCAGGAGCACGACGAGGACCAGCGTCGCCGCGAGCAGTGCGTTGTCCATGGCAGGACTGTACGGGCCGGCACTGACAACGCCCCTCGCGGCTCGGCGGGTTCAGCGGGCCGGGCCCGCGTCAGAAGACCTTGCCCGGGTTAAGCAGGCCGTGCGGGTCGAAGACCTGCTTGATGCCGCGGTGCAACTCCAGGGAGACCGGGCCCAGTTCGCGGGCCAGCCACTCCTTCTTCAGTATGCCGACGCCGTGTTCGCCGGTGATCGTGCCGCCCAGCTCCAGGCCGAGTCCCATGATCTCGTCGAAGGACTCGCGGGCCCGCCGGGACTCGTCGGGGTCGGCCGCGTCGAAGCAGACGGTGGGGTGAGTGTTGCCGTCGCCGGCGTGCGCGCAGACGCCGATGGTGAGGTCGTACTTCTCGGCGATGGCGGCGCAGCCGTTGAGCAGGTCGGCGAGCTTGGAGCGGGGCACGCAGACGTCGTCGATCATGGTGGCCGTCTTCACCGCTTCGAGCGCGGTGAGGGTGAGCCGGCGGGCCTGCAGCAGCATGTCGGACTCGGCGGCGTTCTCGGCGGGGACGACCTGGGTGGCGCCCGCCTCCTCGCAGAGCGCGCCGACGGCGGCCAGGTCGGCGGCCGGGTCCGGGCTGTCGAAGGCGGCCAGGAGCAGCGCCTCGGTGGAGTCCGGCAGACCCATGTTGGCCATGGCGTTGACCGCGCGGATGCTCGTACGGTCCATCAGCTCCAGCAGCGAGGGGGCGTGGCCGCGGGCCATGATCTCGCAGACCGCGGCGCAGGCGGCGTCCGTGGAGGGGAACTCCGCGGCCAGCGCGAGCTGTTGCGGCGGCTCGGGCTTGAGCGCGAGGACGGCCCGTACGACGATGCCGAGGCTGCCCTCGGAGCCGACGAAGAGCCGGGTGAGGTCGTAGCCGGCGACGCCCTTGGCGGTACGGCGGCCGGTCTGCAGCAGCCGGCCGTCGGCGAGGACGACGTCCAGGCCGAGCACGTACTCGGCGGTGACGCCGTACTTCACGCAGCACAGGCCGCCCGACGCGGTGCCGATGTTGCCGCCGATGGAGCACATCTCCCAGCTGGAGGGGTCCGGCGGGTAGTACAGGCCGTGCTCGTTCACCGCGCGGGAGAGGGTGGCGTTGATGACGCCGGGCTCGACGACCGCGATCCGGTCGACGGGGTTGATCTCCAGGATGCGGTCCATCTTGGTCAGCGAGAGCACGATGCAGCCGTCGGAGGCGTTGGCGGCGCCGGACAGGCCGGTGCGGGCGCCCTGCGGGACGACGGGGACGCGCAGTTCGGTGGCGGTGCGCATGACGTGCTGGACCTGCTCGACGGTGCGCGGCAGGACGACGGCCGCGGGAATGCCGGCTTCGCAGAAGCTGGCCATGTCGTGGGCGTAGGAACCGGTGACATCGGGGTCGGTGAGGACCGCCCCTTCGGGGAGTCCGCTGCGCAGCTGTGCGATGAGGTCCATGGCGACACCTTGGCATCCGTGCGGCCTACACGGAAGATTCCGGAAGCCGGTTTCCATGCCCGTTCAGTTGCCCGTTTCGGGCGCCCGTCCCGGCCCCCGTTCCGGGCCCGGGCGGCGTGCCCGGGCCCGGCGGGCGGTCACAGATTGCCGCGCTTGGCCTGCTCGCGCTCGATCGCCTCGAAGAGGGCCTTGAAGTTGCCCTTGCCGAAGCCCAGCGAGCCGTGCCGCTCGATCATCTCGAAGAAGACGGTCGGGCGGTCCTGGACCGGCTTGGTGAAGATCTGCAGCAGGTAGCCGTCCTCGTCCCGGTCGACCAGGATCTTCAGCTCGCGCAGCGTCTCCACCGGCACCCGGGTCTCGCCCGCCCAGTCGCCGAGCGTGTCGTAGTACGAGTCGGGCGTGTCCAGGAACTCCACGCCGGCCGCGCGCATCGAGCGCACCGTGGCGACGATGTCGTTGGTGGCGAGCGCGATGTGCTGGACGCCGGCGCCGCCGTAGAACTCCAGGTACTCGTCGATCTGCGACTTCTTCTTCGCGATCGCGGGCTCGTTGATCGGGAACTTCACCTTGCGGGTGCCGTCCGCGACGACCTTGGACATCAGCGCGGAGTACTCGGTGGCGATGTCGTCACCGACGAACTCCTTCATGTTCGTGAAGCCCATGACCTTGTGGTAGAAGGCCACCCACTCGTTCATCTTCCCGAGTTCGACGTTGCCGACGCAGTGGTCGATGGCCTGGAAGAACCGTTTCGCCGGGGGCTCGACGATCGGGTCTGCGGCAACGAAGCCCGGCAGGTACGGGCCGTCGTACCCGGACCGCTCGACCAGGGTGTGCCGGGTCTCGCCGTACGTCGCGATGACCGCGCGCACGACCGTGCCGTGCTCGTCCTTGGTCTCGTACGGCTCCTCGAGCCCGCGGGCGCCGTGCTCGACCGCGTAGGCGTACGCGGCGCGGGCGTCGGGGACCTCGATGGCCAGGTCGATCACGCCGTCACCGTGCGCGGCGACGTGGTCGGCGAGGAAGCGGCCCCACTCGGTCGACGGCTTGATGACGGAGGTGAAGACGAAGCGGGCGCCGCCGGACGTGAGGACGTAGGAGGCGGTCTCGCGGCTGCCGTTCTCCGGCCCCGAGTAGGCGACCCGCTTCATGCCGAAGGCGGTGGCGTAGTAGTGCGCGGCCTGCTTGGCGTTGCCGACGGCGAAGACGACGGCGTCCATCCCCTTCACCGGGAAGGGGTCCGCCTGCGCTGCCGTACCAGGTGAATGATCGATGGTCTCAGTCATGGCCGCAGGCTCTCTCTGATCCACAAGGTGCGCAATAGTTTGCGTTTCGACTGGACAACATGCTCAGCGACCCACGGGTATCGTCGGGCGATCTGTACATCCTGACCACCGTCAGGCCCATCGAGAGGCGGCACATGGCGATCGACCGACTGGACGGGCGGCTCATCGAACTGCTCGCGGAGGAGCCGCGCATCGGAGTGCTGGAGGCGTCCCGCCGGCTGGGGGTGGCGCGCGGCACGGTGCAGGCGCGGCTGGACCGCCTTCAGTCGAATGGCGTCATCCGGGGATTCGGCCCCGATGTGGATCCGGCCGCACTGGGATATCCGGTGACCGCTTTCGCCACGCTGGAGATCAAACAGGGCCAAGGCGCCGACGTTCGTAATCATTTGGCAACCGTCCCCGAGGTGCTTGAGCTGCATACAACGACGGGACATGGGGACATGCTCTGCAGATTGGTTGCACGTTCCAACGCCGATCTGCAACGTGTCATCGACCGCGTTGTCGGCTTTGATGGCATCATG
>NZ_PQSQ01000021.1 GCF_002920575.1 Streptomyces sp. Ru73
CCGGAGTCGGACTACGCCGACTTCGCCGCGTTCGCCGTCTCCCACAAGCGCATCGGACCCGTCGAGCACGACTGACCGGCCGCCTCGGGGCCGTCGTGCATGGCGGTCAGGAGGACTCGCGCACCACCAGCTCGGTGGGCAGGGTGATGTGCTGCCGCGGGCTGTCCGGGTCGGCGATCTCGCGCAGCAGCACCCGCGCGATGGTGGTGCCCAGCTCCTCGACGGGCTGGCGGACGGTCGTCAGCGGCGGGCTGGTGTGCCGGGCGATGAAGGAGTCGTCGAAGCCGACGACCGCCACGTCCTCGGGGACGCGCCGTCCGTGTGCCCGCAGCTCGGCCAGGGCGCCCACCGCCATCACGTCGGAGGCGACGAAGAGTGCGTCGAGGCCGGGCACGCGCGCCAGGAGCTCGCGTACGGCGGTCCGGCCGCCCTCCTCGGTGAAGTCCGACCGGGCCACCAGGCGCTCGTCCGGCCGCGCCCCGGCCTCCCGCAGCGCCTCCTGCCAGCCCTGGAGCCGGCCACGCCCGACGTCCATGTCCATCGGCCCGGTCACCGTCGCGATGGTGGTGCGGCCCCGCTCCAGCAGGTGCCGTACGGCGGCGCGGGCACCGCCCACGTTGTCGGCGTGTGCGTGGCTGAGCGACTCCTCGGGGCTGCGGCGGCCGGCCAGCACGGTGGGCAGGCCCATGCCCTCCAGCAGTGCCGGCAGCGGGTCGTGCTCGTGCACCGAGGCCACCAGCACGCCGTCCACCCGGCGCTCGGCGACGGACTCGGTGAGCCGGTCGCGCTCACCCTGGTCACGGACGAGGATCAGCTGGAGCTGGGTCCTGGTGTCCGCGAGCCCGGTGCTGACGCCGCGGATGACGGCCGCGAAGTACGGCTCGGCGCCCAGCCGGGACTCCGACTCCGGGATCACCAGCGCGATGGAGTTGGTCCTGCTGGTGACCAGGCCGCGGGCGACGGAGTTCGGTACGTACTTCAGCTCGGCGATCGCGGCGAGGACGGCGGCCCTGGCCTCGTCGCTGACGAGCGTGGAACCGTTGATGACCCGGGAGACCGTGGTGCGGCCGACGCCGGCGCGCGCCGCCACGGTCTTTATGGTCGGCCGCTGTCCGCCCGCCATCGCGCCTCCCCCGCCGTGTCCCGTCCCCGCGCCCTTCACCAGCGCATTGTGCCAGACCCCGCGGGGTGCCCGGCCGGGTTTCGGGCGGACCGGGAGCGGAGTGCCAACTGCCTTATGTGTTCAAGTCATTGACACGGGCCCCGGCTGCGGCCACTCTTCCGGAACACCGGTGGGCACGTTCCCAGTGGCTGGCTGCCGCGAATGGGAACGTACCCACTTCGCCATGGACCCGGGAGGGGAATAACGGTGAGCGTTCGGAAAACGATGGCAAGGAGATCCGTGGCCGTGGTGGCGGCCACGGCCGCGCTGGCCCTGGTCGCCGGCTGCGGCAGCAGCGACGACGGCGGCACCGGCGGCGGCGTGAAGGACGGCAAGGTCACCATCACCATGGGCCTGTACGGCGTCATGGGCTTCAAGGAGACCGGCCTGCTGGAGCGCTACGAGAAGGACCACCCGAACGTCACCATCAAGGCGGAGATAGCCGGTGACGAGCAGACCTACTACACCGCGCTGCAGACCCATCTCGCGGCGGGCAGCGGCCTGAAGGACATCCAGGGCATCGAAGTGGGGCGCGCCAAGGAGCTCGTGGACACCCGGGCCGACAAGTTCGCCGACCTCTCCAAGGTCCCCGGAACCGGTCATTTCCTGCCCTGGAAGCAGAACCAGGTCACCACCGCCGACAAGAAGGTCATCGGCCTCGGCACGGACATCGGCCCGATGGCCGTCTGCTACCGCAAGGACATGTTCGCCAAGGCGGGGCTGCCCACCGACCGCGAGAAGGTCGCCGCGCTGTGGGCGGGCGACTGGTCGAAGTACGTCGAGGCGGGGCGGAAGTTCAAGGCCGGCTACAAGGGCAAGGGCGTGGCCTTCATGGACACCGCCAGCGGCCTGTTCAACGCCATGATCTACGGCAGCCCGCAGCAGTTCTACGACACGAAGGGCGAGCTGATCTACCAGGACAACCCGGTGGTCACCGGCGCCTGGGACCTGGCGGCGAAGGCCGGTTCCGCGGGGCTGACCGCCAAGCTGCGCCAGTTCCAGCCCGGCTGGGACCCCGGCCTGGCCAACAGCACGTTCGCCACGACGGTGTGCCCGGCGTGGATGCTGGCCCACATCAGCGAGAAGGCGGGCCCGCAGAACAAGGGCAAGTGGGACGTGGCCAAGGCCCCCAAGGGCGCCAACTGGGGCGGTTCGTTCCTCGGCGTGATGGAGCAGAGCCCGGTCAAGGAGGAGGCGAAGAAGCTGGTCGCCTGGCTCACGGCACCGGAGCAGCAGGCGTACCTCTTCGAGAAGCTCGGCAACTTCCCGTCCTCGGAGAAGGCGCTGAAGGCGTCCGAGGTGGCCGGCGCCAAGTCCGAGTACTTCAGCGGGGCGCCCATCGGGAAGATCTTCGGCGCGGCCGCCCGGGAGATCCCCGACAAGCAGGTGCTCGGCCGCAAGGACGGCACGATCAAGGACATCTTCCAGCAGGGCCTGTCGCTCGTCGAGGCACAGGGCAAGAGCAAGGAAGCGGCCTGGAAGACCACCACCGACCGCATCCAGAAGGCCGCCGGCTGACCGCCGGGCACCGACCGACACAGGAGGATCCCGGTGGCCCTGCAGACCTTCCGGCGGCACACGTTCTGGCACCGGCTGGACGTGCGCGGCGCGCCGTACGCGTTCGTCGCCCCGTTCTTCGTCGTCTTCGCCGCGTTCAGCTTCTATCCCCTGCTCTACACCGCGTGGATCTCGCTGCACCGGGTGGAGCTGTCCTCGCTGGACCTCATGGAGTGGGTGGGCTTCGACAACTACGTGGCGCTGTGGCAGGACGAGCGCTTCTGGAACGCGCTCGCCAACACCTTCACGCTCGGCGTGGTCTCCACCGTCCCGCAGCTGCTGATGGCGCTGGGGCTGGCGCACCTGCTCCACTACCGGCTGCGCGGCTCGGTGTTCTTCCGGGTCGCGGCGCTGACGCCGTACGCGACGTCGGTGGGCGCGGCGGCGCTGGTGTTCACGATGCTCTTCGAGCGCGACTTCGGCATGATCAACTGGCTGCTGGGGCTGGTCGGTCTGGACCCGGTCAACTGGGAGAACGACAAGTGGGCGGCGCAGCTCGCCATCTCCTCGATCGTCATCTGGCGCTGGACGGGCTACAACGCGCTGCTGTACCTGGCGGCGATGCAGGCCGTGCCGGCGGAGCGGTACGAGGCGGCGGCGCTGGACGGCGCCTCGCGCTGGCAGCAGTTCCGCATGGTCACGGTGCCCGGCATCCGGTCCACCGTCGTCTTCACCATCGTGCTGTCCACGATCGGCGCGACCCAGCTCTTCGGTGAGCCGCTGATCTTCGGCCAGGGCCCGAACGGCATCACGGGCGGCGCCGACAACCAGTACCAGACGCTGGGTCTGCTTCTGTACGAGGAGGGCTGGAAGAACTACCAGATGGGGCGCGCGGCGACCATCGCCTGGGCGATGTTCCTGCTGCTGGTCCTGATTTTCCTCGGCCAGCGCGTCGTCCGGCGCCTGACCTCCCGTGCGGCCGCTGCCCGGCCCGTCCTGTCCAGGAGCGGCACGTGACCACCACCGACAGTCTCCAGGTCCCGGCGGCGGGGCGGCGCCCCGCAGCACCGGCGGGCCGTACGCGTCCTCCCGCGCGCCGCCGGCTGTCCCTGCGGCCCGCCGCCGGGCGCCAGCACCACGCCGGGCCCGTCGCCTACGTCCTGCTGGGCATCGCCACCCTCGCCTCGCTGTTCCCGCTGTACTGGACGATGGTGGCGGCCTCCAGCGACAACACCCGGGTCTCGCAGACCCCGCCGCCGTTCCTGCCGGGCCCGCACCTCTTCGAGAACCTGGGCAAGGCGTGGCGGGACGCGGCGCTGGGCAAGGCCATGACGAACAGCCTGATCGTGGCCGGCGTCATCGCGCTGTCCACCGTGCTGTTCGCGACCCTGGCCGGCTTCGCCTTCGCCAAGCTCCGCTTCCGGGGGCGCAACGTCCTGCTCATGCTGGTGATCGGCACGATGATGGTGCCGCCGCAGCTGGGCGTCGTACCGCTGTTCATGATGATGAGCGACCTGGGCTGGGGCCAGCAGCTGCCGGCGGTCATCTTCCCCACCCTGGTCAGCGCGGTCGGCGTGTTCTTCATGCGGCAGTACCTGGCGGAGGCGCTGCCGGACGAGCTGGTCGAGGCCGGCCGGGTGGACGGCGCGCACTCGCTCCGCATCTTCTGGAGCATCGTGCTGCCGGTCGCCCGGCCCGCGATGGCGGTCCTCTTCATGATCACGTTCGTGCACGCGTGGAACGACTTCTTCTGGCCGTTCATCGCGCTGGACATGACCAATCCGACGGTCCCGGTGGCGCTGACCCAGCTCAGCGCCGGCTACGTCCGCGACCAGTCGCTGATCATGGCGGGCGCGCTGCTCGGCACGCTGCCCCTGCTGGCGATGTTCGTCGTCTTCGGCCGCCAGATCGTGGGCGGCATCATGCAGGGCGCGGTGAAGGGATGACCGCTCCTTCCGACTCCCCCGCTTCCGTATCCGTACCGGAAAGGACCCCCTTGACCACCGCATCGCACACCGTCGCCACCGAAGCGCGGCCCGCGGCCGCCCGTACGTTCCCGCCCGGCTTCCTGTGGGGCACGGCCACCGCCGCCTACCAGATCGAGGGCGCGGCGGCGGAGGACGGCCGGACGCCGTCCATCTGGGACACCTTCGCGCGCACGCCGGGCAAGGTGCGCAACGGCGACACCGGTGACATCGCCACGGACCACTACCACCGCTGGCGCGAGGACGTCGCGCTCATGGCGGACCTGGGCGTGGGCGCGTACCGCTTCTCGCTGTCCTGGCCCCGGGTGCAGCCCACCGGGCGCGGACCGGCCGTGCAGAAGGGCCTGGACTTCTACCGGCGGCTCACCGACGAGCTGCTGGAGAAGGGCATCCAGCCGGTCGTCACGCTGTACCACTGGGACCTGCCGCAGGAGCTGGAGGACGCGGGCGGCTGGCCGGAGCGGGCCACCACCGACCGGTTCGCGGAGTACGCGGCACTGGCCGTGGAGGCGCTGGGCGACCGGGTCCGCACCTGGACCACGCTCAACGAGCCGTGGTGCAGCGCGTTCCTCGGCCACGCCTCCGGGGTGCACGCGCCGGGCCGTACCGACCCGGTGGCCGCGCTGCGGGCCGCACACCACCTCAACCTCGCGCACGGCAAGGCCGTCCAGGCGCTGCGGGCCGGGCTGCCGGACGAGGCGGACGTCTCGATCACGCTCAACCTGCACCATGTGCGTGCCCGTACCGACGGCCCGCGGGACGCGGACGCGGCGCGCCGCATCGACGCGCTGGCCAACCGGGTGTTCACCGGGCCGCTGCTGCACGGTGCCTACCCCGCCGACCTGCTGGCCGACACGGCGCGGCTGACGGACTGGTCCTTCGTGCGGGACGGTGACACCGCGGTGATCCGCCAGCCGCTGGACTTCCTCGGCGTCAACTACTACACGCCGACGCTGGTGTCAGCGGCGGACGGGACGACGGCGGACCACTCCTTCGACGGTCACGGCGCCAGTGGGCACAGCCCGTGGCCGGGCGCCGACGACGTGGTCTTCCACCGGCCGCCGGGGCGGACGACGGCGATGGGCTGGGCGGTCGATCCGAGCGGCCTGTACGACCTGCTGCTGCGGGTGAAGGGGGACGTGCCCGACCTGCCGCTGATGATCACGGAGAACGGCGTGGCGTGCGACGACTACGCCGACCCCGGCGGCACGGTGCGCGACCCGGACCGGATCGCGTACCTGCACGGCCACCTGGCGGCCGTGCACCGCGCGATCGAGGCCGGTGTCGACGTGCGCGGCTACTTCCTGTGGTCGCTGCTGGACAACTTCGAGTGGGGGTACGGCTACAGCAAGCGGTTCGGCGCGGTGTACGTGGACTATCCGACGGGCCGACGCATCCCGAAGGCGAGCGCTCACTGGTACGCGGACGTGGCCCGCGCGAACGCGCTCCCGGAGGAGGCCGGGGCGGAGGACTGACTCGCGGCGCGCCGGGGCCCGTGGCGTCACCACGGCACGGGCCCTCAGGTCAGCAGCGTGAGCAGATGCGCGCAGGCGGCCGCCTCGTCCGGGTGCCGGGCGAGGGGCTCGTACCTGCCGCGTTCGTACGTGCCGGTCTCCCACGCCCCGTCCGGCGTCCTGCGCAGGTACAGGAAGTCGGGGGGCGTGGGGGCCGGCTCGTGGACGCCTTCGATGTAGTAGTGGCCGTCGGCGACCCCGGCGGCGCGCAGCGCCGACCGCAGTTCTCGCCGGTCCATGGCGTCCCCTCCGGCGGTCCTGTCCGGGCTACGCGTCGCTGCGCGCGAGGTACCGGTGGTCGACCAGCCACTTGACGTTGAGCCGCTGGCCCTGGCCCGGGTCGAGGAACACCGCGTCCAGCTTGATCTGCTGGCCGCCGCCGGGCTGTTCGAACCAGGGTGCGATGCTGCCCTGCCACACCCAGAACGGCTTGATCACCTTGTACGTGTGGTAGTCGCAGGGCGCGGCCGGCTCGCGGGTGTTGAGGTTCTGCGGGGGCAGGGCCCGCTCGGCGTACGGGTCGCCGGCCGGCGCCAGGTAGCCGCCGAACTCGGAGCCGAAGCGGTCCAGCCGCTGGCCGGTGCGCAGCTTCGTGGGCTCCTTGTCCACCTCGCCGTTGACCTGGGCGAAGCCGTCGTTGGGCGGGTACTTCCAGCCGCCGGAGTCCGCGGGGCCCTGCCAGTACTTCTTGAGGAAGGCGCCGGGCGAGAGGGAACCGGTCCGCTGGTACCCCTTGAGCAGCGGGCCCACCGGCGCCAGCCGCTTGTTCGGCAGCCACTGGGGGCCGAGCCGCGCGTCACCCTGGAACTTGCCGGTGCAGGGCTGATGGCGGGCGGCGGAGGCGGCCGGGCGCTCCTTGTCCTGCTGCTGCGGTGCCGCGCTCGCGGCGGGGGCCGCCGCCAGCCCGGCGGCGAGGCCGAGTGCGGCGAGCACGGTACGAAGACGGTTCACTCAGGGTTCTCCTCGTGCGGACCTGGTGCGTGCCGAGGGCGCGCCGGCCGGCGGCACGCGGGGTCGCACGCCGCCGGCCGGCTGCTGATACGCCATCAGCTCTGGGCTTTCCGCACGGTAACCGTTCGGTCACGCGGAGCGGTAGCGGGCCGGGCCGATTTCCGGCCACCGCCGGGGCCGGTACGCATGCCGGCAGGGGGCCGCCGTCCGGTCGGCCCCCTGCCGTGGGGGTGGTGCGTTTCGTACGGGCGTTCCCCGTCCGGCCGTGGCCGGGAGGGTCAGAGGCCCAGCAGCCCCAGTCCGAGGAGGCCGCCCTTGCCGCCGCCACCGAGGAGACCGCTGTTGCCCTTCTGCGGGGTCTCGCCCTTGGTCGCGTCGTCCTGCGGCATGCCGCCCTGGCCGGGCTGGAGACCCGGCATGCCGTTCGGGTCCTCACCCTGGGCAGGGCCCTGCGGCTGTGGCTGCGGGTCACCCGGGACGCTCGCCGGGGCGTTGACGGGGTCCTCGTCACCGATGTCGGCGGACTGGACGGTGCCGGCGCCGGAGGCCGGCGCGTGAGCGGCGGCCAGCGGGGCGCCGAAGAGGACGATCATGGAGGCGGCGGCTGCCGCACCTGCCGCGAGTCGGGTACGCACGGTGCTCTCTCCCTCGCATCATGGATGTGACGTGTCCGTCCTTCCGCGCCGCGCCGCATGGCTAACGGAGCTTCACCCGACTACCGGACGGCGGGTCACTGAATCGCACGGTGACCGAGGTGGCGACGGGTCGTTGAGCCATGAGGGTGCGTGAGGTGGCTCACGGGAAAGAGGGGGCATCGGCCGCGTGGGGCTGGGTACGAGGCCCCGAGATCGCCGAGCGGGATACCGGTATGAAAGGGTGGAATCTCGGCGAAACGCAACACCGAAAGGAGCCGCCATGTCGTCCAAGCGCCGCCGCAAGAAGAAGGCACGTCGCAAGAACGGTGCCAACCACGGCAGCCGTCCCCAGTCCTGAAGGACGGGAACGCGCGAGGAAGGCCGGTGGCGCCATGGTCCACCGGCCTTTCCGCATGTCCGGGGCCGGCGACGGCCGGCCCCGAGGTCAGTCCAGCACGTACGCGAAGGTGTACGGGACGGACCGCGCCCCGTGCACGGCGGTGAAGCCGCCGGTGCCGCGCAGCCCGGCCAGCTCGCCGGTGGCGGTCCCCGGCACGACCTCGAAGGTGCAGTGCACGGTCCCGTCGGCGTCGAACGAGCCGCGCTCCTCCACGACGAAGGTGCCCTCCCGGCCGTCGAGGCTGCCGGTCAGCACCTCCATCCCCGTGAACGTCCCGGTCTTCTCCGTCCCGTAGACGATGGTGTACTCGCACGTCGTCCCCGCGGCGCTGATGCCGCCGGAGAAGGAGTTGGTGACGGAGGCGTGCGCGAGCTTCGGGTGTGCCTCGCCCGGACTGACGGTGCGCTCCTCCCAGTCGGCGTAGGTGAAGTGGCCGGAGGTCTGTACGGGCATGGCCGCCCTCTCGATCGGTCGCACGGCTCGTCCGCGCGGTCTGCGCCCAGCTTCGCGCCCGTACCTGACACCTCCTGTCAGGTACGGCCACAATGAGCCCATGCGTGCCGACCGGCTTCTCTCCCTGCTCCTGCTGCTCCAGAACCGCGGGCGGATGACGGCGCCCGAACTGGCCGCCGAGCTGGAGGTGTCGGTACGCACCGTCTACCGGGACATCGAGGCGCTCGGCGCCTCGGGCGTCCCGGTGTGCGCCGACCGCGGCCCGGCCGGCGGCTACCGCCTGATGGACGGGTACCGCACCCGGCTGACCGGGCTCACCGACGCGGAGGCCGACTCGCTGTTCCTCGCCGGCGCGCCCGGCGCGGCACGTGAACTGGGCCTCGGCGCGGTCCTCGCCACCGCCCAGCTGAAGCTGGAAGCCGCCCTGCCCGCCGCGCTCGCTGACCGCGCCCGGCGCATCCAGGAGCGCTTCCACCTCGACGCGCCGGCCTGGTTCCGGGACGCCGACCCGGTGCCGCGCCTGGCGACCGTCGCCCGTGCGGTGTGGGAACAGCGGGCGCTGGACGTCCACTACCGGCGGTGGCACGGCGAGGGCCGCCGGACACTGCACCCGCTCGGCCTCGTACTCAAGGGCGGCATCTGGTACGTGGTCGCGCGGGCCGGTGAAGCGATCCGCACCTACCGGATATCGCGGCTGGTGACGGCGGAGACCACCGGCGAGCCCTTCGAGCGGCCCGACGGCTTCGACCTGGCCGGGTACTGGGCGGAGTCGGCGCGCCGCCTGGAGGCCGCGCTGTACCGGGGCACCGCCCGGCTGCGGATCTCGCCGCGCGCCAGGAAGCTGCTCCCGATGCACTTCGGCGCCGCGGGCACGCGTGCCCTGGAGGCGGCCGGGCCGCCCGACGACGAGGGCTGGGCGGTGGTGGAGATGGCGGTCGAGGGAGAGGCCGTCGCGGTCGGCGATCTGCTCCGGCTCGGCACGGAGGCGGAGGTGCTCGGCCCGCCGGAGCTGCGGGCCGCCGTCGCCCGTACCGCCACCGCACTGGCGCGGCGGTACGCGGACACGTCCTGACCGCGCGGGCGGGGCGGTTCAGCCGGCCGGGCTCGTGGCGTCCGCGATGAGCCGGTGGGCCGCGGCGTCGATGCGTGCGGTGTCGCCGGTGACCAGCCGGTCCTGGCAGAGTCCGCGCAGCCCGGAGACCAGGAGCGTGGCCCGGACCCTGGCGTCCTGCGCGTCGTGGCCGAGTCGTCCGTACGCGGCGGCGATCGGGCCGACCATCACCTCGACCGCGTCGGCGGCCAGCGCGCCGTACGGCTCGGGCTGGGTGGTCGACAGGCTGAGCAGCTGGAGCAGCATGCGGACCAGGCCGCGCTGCTTGCCGACCGTGATCGCCTCCCACAGCGCGTGGGCGGCGGCGTGCAGTCCGGCCGCGTCGTGGACGGTGCCGAACATGGCCTCGGCGTCGGGCCGGCTCGCGGCGAGGGCCTGCGCGAGGAGGTTCTCCCGGCTGCCGAAGTAGTAGAGCAGCATGCGTTTGCTGGTGCCCACCGCCTCCGCGAGGGGGCTCAGGGACAGGCCGGCCAGCCCGTGGTGTTCGAGGTGGCGCACCACCTTGTCCAGCAGTTCGGTCCGTTTCCCGGAGTCAGTCGCACGAGGCACCCCTTGACCGTACCGATCGGTACGCCTACAGTCCAACGCATTCCGCGATGTACCGATCGGTACATCAACAGCGCACGGACCAGGAGGCAGGGCATGGCAAGCGGCCCGAACATCGCGATCGTGGGTGCCGGAATCGGCGGGCTCACCCTGGCACTCGCCCTGCGGGCCCGCGGCATCGACGCGGAGATCCACGAGCAGGCACCCGAGCTGCGCGAGGTCGGCGCCGCCGTCGCGCTCTCGGCCAACGCCACCCGGCTGCTCGCCCGGCTGGGCCTGGACGAGCGGCTGACGGCGGCCGGCGCCCAGCCGACGGAACTGGTCTACCGGCACTGGAAGGACGGCCGCCGGATCGCCGCGCATCCGGTCGGCGCTGCGTACCGCGAGCAGTTCGGCGGCCCCTACCTCGGCGTGCACCGGGCCGCCTTCCAGCGCATCCTCGGGGACGCCTGGGGCAACGAGCGGCTGCACCTCGGTACGGCGGTCAGCGACGTGCACGAGGACCCGGCGGACGGGGCTCGCGCGGACGGGGCCGGGGGCGCGGTGCGGCTGGACTTCGCCGACGGCCGCAGCACGCGGGCCGACCTGGTCGTGGGCGCGGACGGCGTGCACTCCGCCGTGCGCCGCCGGATCACCGCCGAGGACGTCACGGCGTACTCCGGCACCAGCGGCTTCCGCGGTCTCGTGCCGGCGGCCGCGATGCCCTCGCTGCCCGACCCGGACGCCATCCAGTTCTGGATGGGCCCCGGTGCGCACGTGCTGCACTACCCCATCGACAGCACCGGCACGGTCAACTTCCTCGCGGTGGTGGAGGGTCCCGCGCAGTGGACCACGGACGGCTGGCGGACGGAGGCCGCGCCCGGTGAGCTGCCGGCCGCGTTCGAGGGCTGGCACCCGGCGATCACCGAGATGCTGTCCGGCGCGCCGCAGAGCGCGCGGTGGGGGCTGTTCGGGCAGGCGCCGCTGCGGCGCTGGAGCCGGGGCCGGGCGGTCCTGGTCGGGGACGCGGCGCACGCGATGCTGCCGCACCACGGGCAGGGCGCCAACCAGACCATCGAGGACGCGGTGACGCTGGCGGACTGCCTGGCCGAAGCGCGCGACGCCGGCGGGTCCGGCGCGTACGACGCGGCCCTGCGGCGGTACGAGCGACTGCGCCGGGTCCGCACCCGTCAGATACAGCGCAGTTCCTGGGTGACCTCGGCGCTGCTGCATCTGCCCGACGGGCCGGCGGCCGAGCGGCGGGACCGGAAGCTGGCCGCGGTCCCGGCGGACTTCGGGTGGATCCACGCGCACGACGCACAGCGGGCCATGGCGCCCGCTGTTGCCTGACGCATCGTCAACAGAGCGCAAAGCGGCGGTGCCGCACCCGTATCGGTGCGGCACCGCCGCCGGTCCGTGCGACAGGTCAGCCGTCGGCCGGTCCGGTCAGTAGCCCGTGCCGTACATGCCGACCTGGCCCATCCAGTACGCGGCGGCCTCGGCGTTGCCGAAGGTGGTGACGCCGTCGTGCCCACCGACGCTGGTGGCGCTGGTCGCGGAGCCGCTCAGCATGCCGCTGATGCTGTCGTGGTCGTGCGCGGAGGCGATGCCGCTCAGCGGAACGATGGCGGCGGAGGCCAGGGCGAGGGACACAGCGGTGCGGGCAACAATCTTGCGCATGTCTTACCTCTTCAGGTAGGTGGGTTGATCGCTGCCATGCTTCACCTCCCGCCCGTTTCCCCACGCGCGACGCTCGGGCAATTGCCCCTGATGGCCGACCGAGGTCCATCAGGTCACCGAGTCGTCGGATTTTCAGTGGATTCGGCCGCCCGGGTCGCGCCCCGCGCCACCGCCCGGAACCACTGCGGCGTACGCCCGTCCCGCTTGCGGAAGAACTTGGAGAAGTCGCCGGGCTCGCGGAAACCGAGCCGGCGGGAGATCTCGGCCGCCGGCGCGTCGGTGTGCACCAGCAGGCGCTTGGCCTCCAGGAGGATGCGCGCGTCGAGGTACTGCTTCGCGGTCATGCCGGTCGCGGCCAGCGTGGCGCGGGTGAGGGTACGGGTGTTGTAGCCCAGCGCCGCGGCGTAGTCGGCGACGCGGTGGGTGTCGGCGAAGTCCCGCTCGACGGCGGCGTGGTAGTGCGCGAAGGTGCCGCCGGGCCGGTGGGTCGCGGGCGCGTCGGGGCGGGCGTGCGCGAGCCGCAGCAGCAGCACGGTGAGCAGCAGGCGCAGCGTCTCGATGTGCGCCTGGAGGGGGATCGACGACAGGTCGGCGTATTCGTGGGTGAGGTGGCGCAGGGCGAGCTGGGCGGCGCGCGCGTGCGGCCCCTCCGGGACGAGCGGGCCCTGCTCGAAGGGGACCTCGGCGTCGACGAAGCCGGGTTTCCAGATGACGAGGGTGCCGCGCGCCGCCGCCAGGTCCTCCGGCGTGTACTGGTGCACCTGGCCCGACCGTACCCACAGCCAGCTGCCGGGGCCCAGCACGTGCTCCGAGAAGTCCACGGTGTGCCGCAGGGTGCCCGCGCCGACGTGGATCAGGTGGTGGAAGTCGGGGCGCTGGGGCGCCGCGAGGTCGATGCCGCGGCGGTCGCCGCGGATGCGCAGTTCGGCGAAGTCCAGGACGTCCATGCCGAGGGGTGCCCCGAGAGTCGGCCGGTAGGCGACGTCCGTGATCGAGAGCTGTCCGTTTTTCCCCATACCGAGTCCGTAGCGTACCGCTGTCTTCCGCTTCCTCCCTCCTACGGTCGCAGAAGAGGCGGCGACGAGCCGGAAGCCGCCGGGAAGCAGAGGTGTGACGTGCGGCTGATCGTGGGCATGACCGGGGCGACCGGGGCCATCTTCGGTATCCGGGTGCTGGAGCACCTGGCCGAGCTGCCGGAGGTGGAGACCCATCTGGTGCTGAGCCGCTGGGCCCGGTCCACGATGGAGCTGGAGACCGGGCGGAGCGTCCGGGAGGTCGCGGAGCTGGCCGACGTCGTGCACAGCCCCGAGGACCAGGGCGCGTCCATCTCGTCCGGCTCGTTCCGCACCGACGGCATGATCATCGTGCCCTGCTCGATGAAGACGCTGGCCGGCATCCGGGCCGGTTACGCCGACGGACTGGTCGGCCGCGCCGCCGACGTCGTGCTCAAGGAGCGCCGCAAGCTGGTGATCGTCCCGCGGGAGACGCCGCTCAGCGAGATCCACCTGGAGAACATGCTGGCGCTGGCCCGGATGGGCGTGCAGATCGTGCCGCCGATGCCCGCCTTCTACAACCACCCCGCCACGGTCGACGACATCGTCGACCACATCACGGCCCGCGTGATCGACCAGTTCGACCTGCCGGCCCCGGCCGCGAAGCGGTGGGAGGGCATGCGCGCGGCACGCGCCGCCTGACGCCGCCCCTCCCCTCCCCCGCCCCTTTTTCACCACAGGAGTACCCATGCCCTACGACGACCTGCGCAGTTTCCTGGACACCCTCGACAAGGAGGGCCAGCTGCTGCGGATCACCGACGAGGTGCTGCCCGAGCCGGACCTGGGCGCCGCCGCCAACGCCGCCGGCCGCATCGGCGAAGGCGCGCCCGCCCTCTACTTCGACAACGTCAAGGGCTTCACCGACGCCCGGATCGCGCTGAACGTGCACGGTTCCTGGCGCAACCACGCCCTCGCGCTCGGCCTGCCCGCTGCCACCTCGGTGAAGGACCAGGTCGAGGAGTTCGCGCGGCGCTGGGACGCGTTCCCCGTCGCCCCCGAGCGCCGCGAGGACGCCCCGTGGCGCGAGAACACGCGGGAGGGCGCGGACGTCGACCTCTTCGACGTGCTGCCGCTCTTCCGCCTCAACGACGGCGACGGCGGCTTCTACCTCGACAAGGCCGCGGTCGTCTCCCGGGATCCCGACGACCCGGACCACTTCGGCAAGCAGAACGTCGGCACGTACCGGCTGGAGGTCATCGGCCGCAACCGGCTCGCCATCCAGCCCGTTCCCGTGCACGACGTGGCGCTGCACCTGAAGGCGGCGGAGAGCCGCGGCGAGGACCTGCCCATCGCGATCACGCTGGGCAACGACCCGGTGACGACGATCGTGGCCGGCATGCCGATGGGGTACGACCGCTCCGAGTACGAGATGGCCGGCGCGCTGCGCGGTGCGCCCGCGCCGATCGCCACCGCGCCGCTCACCGGCTTCGACGTGCCCTGGGGCTCGGAGGTCGTCATCGAGGGCGTGATCGAGGGGCGCAAGCGGCAGATCGAGGGGCCGTTCGGCGAGTTCACCGGCCACTACTCCGGCGGCCGCCGGATGCCGGTGGTCCGCATCGACCGCATCTCGTACCGGACGAACCCGGTCTTCGAGTCGCTGTACCTGGGCATGCCGTGGACCGAGGTGGACTACCTCGTCGGGCCCAACACCTGTGTGCCGCTGCTGAAGCAGCTGCGTGCGGAGTTCCCCGAGGTGCAGGCGGTCAACGCGATGTACACGCACGGCCTGTCCGTGATCATCTCGACGAAGAAGCGGTACGGCGGCTTCGCCAAGGCGGTCGGCATGCGGGCGATGACCACGCCGCACGGCCTCGGCTATGTCGCCCAGGTGATCCTGGTGGACGAGGACGTGGACCCGTTCGACCTGCCGCAGGTGATGTGGGCGATGTCGTCGAAGGTGAACCCGAAGGACGACGTCGTGATCATTCCGAACCTGTCCGTCCTGGAGCTGGCGCCCGCCGCCACCCCGGCCGGCATCACCAGCAAGATGATCATCGACGCGACCACGCCGGTCTCCCCGGACAACCGCGGCAACTTCAGCACCCCGGTCCGCGACCTGCCGGAGACCAAGGAGTGGATCGGCCGGCTGACGTCGATGCTGGCGAAGCGCTGAGGCGCGGCGCCCCGCCGCGCGTGTCGCTTCATCGACTTACCCGCATCTCGCCCAAGAGACCTACCGACTTGGAACGCTCATGATCTGCCCCCGCTGTGCGCACGACGCGCTCGACACCCTCGCCCACTCCCCCGTCCCCGGCGTCTGGGACGTGCTCCAGTGCACCCGCTGCCTCTACACCTGGCGCACCACCGAACCGGACCGCCGCACCCGGCGCGAGTCCTACCCGGAGCAGTTCCGCCTCACCCAGGAGGACATCGACAACGCCATCGAGGTCCCGGCGGTACCGCCGCTGACCGCCTGAGTGCCGTCCCGGCACGCGCCCGGGCCCCGCTTCCCCATGACGGGGAGGCGGGGCCCGGGCGGCCGTGCGTACCGGTCAGTCGCCGTCGAACTCGAGGTCCTCGCCCATGCCGGTCTCGATGAGGACCGAGGTCGAGCCCCCGCCGTAGGCGTAGGCGCCGTCGTGCCCGGCGCCGCTGCCGTGGTGGTGCGTCTGCGTGATGATGATCCTGCTCTTCAGGAAGTCGTCGTCGTCGTGGTCGTGCGCGGACGCGGTGCCGCCGGCGGCCAGGACCAGAGCCGTTACGGGGACTGCGACCGCGGTCAGGCGCAGGGCGGTGCGGAACATCGATTCCTCCATCGGTTGCCACGGGAGGCGGCGGCTCACTTCACCGCCTCTGGGTCGATGAGTAGCCGAGTCGCCAAAGCAACACACGTGCTCCCACTCGAACGGCAGGCCCCCGCCCCTCCCCCGGCCCCGTACTCGACGACCGGTCCCGTGCCCTACGGCTGCACCTGGATCTCCCCGATGCCGGTGCCGATGCGGCCGCAGTGCGCCGTCGACTGGCCGGACTGCCCGGGCGCGAGCGTGACGTGGTCGCCGTCCACGTCGGGCGCCCAGCCGCAGACCAGGTGCACCCAGAAGGTCTGCGGTGCGCCGCCGTCGTTCTTGCAGAGCGCGTAGCCGGTGTACTCGTCGTTGGCGTGCTTGCCGGTGTCGCAGGACAGACCGGGCGGCACGGCCGCTGGCGCGGTGGCGCGGGCCGGGGCCGCGTGCGCGGTGGACGCGTACGCGGTGGCGGACGGGGAAGCGGTGGCGGCCGGGATGGCCGGCGCGGCCAGCATGACGGCGACGGCGGCCGCGGTCTTCACGCCTGTGGGCGTCGGCTTCATGGTCTCTCCTGGACGTTCTCGGGCCGGCCCGCGCACCGGAGGCGGTGCGGGGTGCCGGTCGCGTGCCAGGAATGGCTCCCACCCGCCCCGCGGCGGAAAACCAGGGAGATCGTGACGCTGAGTGAGTGACGGCCGCGCGCTGACGGGGTGTTGACATCCCGTCGGCACCGGCCGGAGTACGGTCTTCCGGTTGCCTGCCGAGCGCCGGACGGCGTGCCGGCGCCCATGTCGATCAGTGAGGGAGTGCGGGATGACGACCACCGGAGGCGGGAGCGCGCGTACGGCGGACGGGCCGGGGACGGCCGTGGTCACCGGGGCCTCGTCCGGGATCGGCACCCGGTACGCCGAGCGGCTGGCCGAGGCCGGCTGGGACCTGGTGCTGGTGGCCCGGCGGGCGCAACGCCTGGAGGAGCTGGCGGGCCGGCTTCGGGAGTCGGCCGGGGTCGCCGTCGAGACGCTGGTCGCCGACCTGGCCGTGCCGGAGGACCTGGCGCGTACGGCCGGGCGGGTCGAGGCGGAGGACGTGGCGCTGCTGGTGAACAACGCGGGCATCAACGGCTACGGGTACTTCACCGAGGTCGACCCCGCGCTGCTGACGCGGGTGCTGAGCGTCAACGTCACGGCGCTGACCGTTCTGAGCCGGGCCGCCGTCCCCGGGATGCTGGAGCGCGGCCGGGGCGCGCTGGTCAATGTCGCCTCCCGGCTGGCGTTCGCCGGCTCGCTGCCGCCGGACCCGCTCCCCCGGCGCGCCGTGTACGGCGGTACGAAGGGGTACGTGGTCACCTTCACCCGGACGCTGGCGGCCGAACTGGCGGACACCCCGCTGCGCATCCAGGTGCTGTGCCCGGGGCTCACCGCCACCGAGTTCCACCTCACGACGGGCGAGGAGCCGGTCGGCGGTCTCGCGCAGCAGGTTCACGCGGAGGGCGGAATGCCGGTGGACGAGGTGGTGACGGCCTCGCTGGAGGCGCTGCGGCGCGGCGACGTGGTGTGCGTGCCCGGGCTGGCGGACCCGGACGAGGCGCTGGACCGGCTGGTCGCCGCCGAGGCGGGGATGCGGGGCATTCCCCGGGAATGACCGGTGGCCGGCGGGCGTGCGGTTCCGGTGGCACGCCCCGGAGCACGGACCGGCGGGAAATGGCGCCGTACGGAGGTGTACTCCGCGCTCCGGGATGGCAGGTTTGCCCTGTCCCTGTTCCTCCGGACGAAGGAGCCTGCCGATGCTGTTCGGCAAGGAGCACGTGAAGCGGTACGTCGAGACCGACGGCGCGGAAGGGCACGACTGGCAAGGCACCACGACGCTGATCCTCACCACCACCGGACGCAGGAGCGGCGAACGGCGCAGCACGCCGCTGATCTACCAGCGCTTCGGTGACGACCTGCTGGTGGTGGCGTCCAAGGGCGGGTCGGACACGCCGCCGCTGTGGTACCTCAACCTGCAGGCCGACCCGGAGGTCGAGGTGCAGGTGAAGGGGGACCGCTTCACCGCCCGCGCCCGGACGGCGACGGCGGAGGAGAAGCCGGCGATGTGGCGGACGATGGCGGCGGCCTGGCCGCAGTACGACGAGTACCAGCAGAAGACCGACCGGGAGATCCCGGTCGTGGTGCTGGAGCGCACGTCCTGACGGCCCGGTGAAGCGGGGTTTGCCCAGGTGGGTCGTGGGATACCTGTGCGGCGAACAATCCGGGTGATTCCGGGCGCTCACCGGCCCGGATCCGAGAGCCTGCGGAGGTACGCCGTGACAGCACAGGTCAGCACCGAGTTGTGGGACGCCTTCCACTCCGCCGTCAACATGACGTCGCGCGAGCTGCAGGAGTGGCTGAGCGTCCAGGCAGCAGGACAGGAGTCCGAGGTGGTCCCCGACCAGGCCGGTGCGCCGCTCGGCCGGCACGTCCTGGAGATCCTGGGCAAGCGCCGTACCGACCTCACCGAGGACGACGCGCAGGTCATGCGGCGGGTGTGCGAGATCGTGGAGTCGCAGCGCGCCGACCGCCGCGACCCGCAGGCGGGCGGCTCCGACTGGCGTCACGGGCTGATGAACATCGGCCACGACCCGCTCAAGCCCGCCTGACCCCGCTGCCCGCTCGCTCCCGCCTCCTGCCCCTCCTGCCCGGCCCGTCGTACCGCGCGGGCGGGCGGGGCGTGCCTCAGGAAGACGTGCCGTCCGGGCCGGGCGGCGGCAGTGCGTCCAGCGCGGCCAGCCGCTCGGCGCCGCTCTCGGTGAGGCGCAGCGCGCGGTGCGTACGTGCCCGTTCCAGCCAGCCCTGGGCGAGCAGCGCTTCGGTGAACGCGGCGCCCAGCCGGCCGGCCAGGTGGTGCCGCTGCTCGGTCCAGTCGACGCAGAACCGCAGCAGGGGGCGGCGCGTCCGTGCCTGCTGGACGGCCGGCAGATCGACGCCGAAGGCCGCGCAGACCTCCTCGGCCTTCGGCCCCAGCGTGTAGGGATGGTCCGGCAGCGGTGCGGCCAGCGGGTCGCCCGGCCGGCGCGCGGTGCCGGCGGTCCCGTCGGCCGCGACCAGCGCACCGTGTGCGAGCAGCGCCTCGGTGACGGCCACGCCGAGCCGGCCCGCGAGATGGTCGTAGCACGTACGGGCCTGCCGCAGCGCCTGCGCGCGGGTGCCGGCCCGCAGTGACGTGACGGGCGCGGTCGGGGCGAGGCGGGCCAGCGCCTCGACGGCGGCTGCGACGTCCGGCCCGGCGAGGCGGTAGTAGCGGCGGCGCCCGGACGGCTCGACGGTGAGCAGTCCGCCGGCCAGCAGCCGGGCCAGCTGGCCGCTGGCGGTCTGTGCGGAGACGCCCGCCTCCCGGGCGAGCACCCCGGCGGGCAGTGCCCGGCCGTCCAGCAGCGCGATCAGCAGCCGGGCCCGGGTCGGCTCGGCCAGCAGGGCAGCGACGGGCGCGACGTCGGCCTCGCCGCCGGGTGCCGAGGCGGTCCGGCCGGCGGGCGCGGGAGCGGTTCGGGTGGTCATGCCCCCAGTCTCGCGCAGCATCGTTTCAGGGACCCCCTGAAACGTTCCGGAGCCATGCTGGCCCCATGACGACCCAGCGCCTGCCCGGCCCTTCCGCCTCCGCCGGCTCCCCGACACCGCCGCCCGCCGCGCCTCCGGAACCGCCGCGGCGGCGCGCCGCGATGCTGGTGGTGCTGTGTGCCGGGATGTTCCTCGTCCTGCTGGACGTGACGGTGGTGAACGTGGCCCTGCCCGGCATCGGCCGCGCGCTCGGCACCGGACTGCCCGGCCTGCAGGGGGTGGTCGACGGTTACGCGGTGGCGGTCGCCGGGCTGCTGCTCGGGGGCGGTGCCATCGGGGACCGGATCGGGCACCGCCGGCTGGTGCTGATCGGCTTCACGCTGTTCGCCGTCGCGTCGCTGGCCTGCGGGCTGGCGCCGGGCGCCACCGCGCTCGTGGCCGCACGCGTCGTACAGGGCGCGGGCGCGGCGCTCCTGCTGCCGGGCAGCATGGCGATGATCACCACGTGGTATCCGGGCCGCGCCGAGCAGGCCCGGGCGCTGGGCACTTGGGCCGCGGTGTCGTCCACGGCGCTGCCCGCGGGGCCGGTGCTGGGCGGCCTGGTCGTGGACGGTGTCGGCTGGCGCTGGCTGTTCCTGCTGAACGTACCGCTGGCCGGGCTGGCAGCGGTGCTGGTGGCCGTCCTCGTACGGGAACCGGCCGGGCAGCGCACGGCGGCGCCCCTGGACCTGCCCGGTCTGGTGCTGGCGCCGGTGGCGCTGGGGGCCGGGGTGTGGACGGCGATCTGCGCGGGCCACGGGCAGGTGCGCGGTGCGGTGGCGGCCGCGGTGACGGCGGTCCTCGCGGGCGTGGCGCTGACGGCCGTCGAGCGCCGGGCCACGGCCCCGCTCCTCCCCCGTGACCTGCTGGCCCGGCCCGACGCGCGGCGGGCCAACACGGTCTGCCTGATCATGAACCTGGTGACCAACGGGACGCTGTTCGTGGTCACGTTGCTGCTCCAGCAGGTGCACGGGTACTCCGCGCGGACGGCCGGCCTGATGCTGCTGCCGCTCGCGCTGCCGCTGGTGCTGCTCGCACCGGTCAGCGGCCGGCTGACGGCGCGTTACGGCCCCGGTCCGGTCGTCACCGCGGGCATCGGGTGCGCGGTGGCCGGGGCGCTGGGGCTGCTGGCCGCGGGCTCGGGCGGCGGCTATCCGCTGCTGCTGCCCGCACTGGTCGGGCTGGGCGTCGGTGACGGGCTGCTGACCACGGCCGCCGTCTCGGTCGCGATGGGGGACGCGCCCGCCGACCGCAAGGGGGTGGCCGGGGGCGCCAACAACACCGCGCGGCAGGCCGGTACGGCACTGGGGGTCGCCCTGTACGGCGCGATCAGCGGCCCGGCCGCTCCGGCGGCCGCGTTCCTCACCCGCGTCCACGTGCTGGCCTGGGTCGGAACTGCCCTGTGGCTGACGGCACTCGGCGTGTGGACCGTGGTCGGGCGGCGGCACACGGAGGGCTGAGGGGTGCGCGGCGCCCCCGAAGTACCGCCCCGGTGCGGAGGGTTGACACCGCTGGTTCAGACCTTTAGGTTCACCGACCATCGCGCCTGTCCATAGAGGCGACCACCGTTCACATACAAGGACGGAACCCCCACATGCCCGTGCAGAGACGCCCCCACCGCGCGGCCCGCACCACCGGCACCGCGCTCCTCGCCGCCACCGCCCTGGCGGCCACCCTCGTCACCACGCTCACCACCGGCCCGGCCGCCGGTGCCGCCGCAGCCCCGCGCGCCGGTCACGCCGGGGCGGCGGCACCGGCCGCCTTCACCCACCCCGGCGTCCTGGTCTCCCGCGGCCAGCTCGACTTCGTCCGGGAAAAGGTCAACTCCGGGGCCGAGCCCTGGAAGAGCGCGTACGACCGGATGAAGGCGAGCAAGTACGCCGCGCTGGACCGCACGCCCAAGCCCCGTGCCGTGGTGGAGTGCGGCTCCTACTCCGACCCCGATTACGGCTGCACCGACGAGCGCGAGGACGCGCTCGCCGCGTACACCGACGCGCTGATCTGGTACGTCAGCCGGGACGAGCGGTACGCCAAGAAGGCGATCGCACTCATGGACGCCTGGTCGGGCACGATCGAGGACCACACCAACTCCAACGCCCCGCTGCAGACCGGCTGGGCGGGCTCGTCCTGGCCGCGGGCCGCCGAGATCATCCGGTACACCTACGACGGCTGGGCGCAGGACAAGGCCGACCGCTTCAAGACCATGCTGCGCGACGTCTACCTCCCCACGGTCCTCAAGGGCTCGCACTCCAACGGCAACTGGGAGCTGAGCATGATGGAGGCCGCAGTCGGCATCTCCGTCTTCCTCGACGACAAGGCGTCGTACGACAAGGCGATGGCGAAGTTCCGCGCCCGGGTACCGGCGTACGTGTACCTGACCAAGGACGGCGACCTGCCGAAGACCGTGCCGGGCAGCGGGCTCGACACTCGCGACAAGGTCATCAAGTACTGGCAGGGCCAGTCCACGTTCGTGAACGGCCTCACGCAGGAGACCTGCCGCGATTTCACCCACACCGGGTACGGCATCTCCGCGATCTCGCACATCGCCGAGACCAGCCGCATCCAGGGCCAGGACCTGTACGGCACGGACGTCGGCGAGCGGCTGCGGTACGCACTGGGCTTCCAGGCCAGGTACGAGCTGGGCGAGGCGCCGCCGAACTGGCTGTGCGGCGGCAGCGTCAAGCGCGGCCTGGGCCCGGTCACCGAGGTCGGCTTCAACGCGCTGCACGGCCGGCTCGGCCAGGCCATGACGAACACGCAGAAGCTCACCGAGCGGAACCGCCCGGCCGGCTCCAACAACCTCTTCGTCGCCTGGGAGACGCTCACGCACGCGGAGAACCCCCGGTAAGCCGCGATCTCCGGTGCCGCTGGCCGCACCGCGCGGTCCGCGGCACCGGGAAATTCGGGGGCCGCGCCGCCCGCGCGCTGTTAGCGTCCGCGCCCATGACCGAGATCTTCAAGGACTTCACCGAAGTACAGCGCATCGACACCGATCCCGAGGTGGCCGCGCACCCGCTCATCGCGCTGGAGGCGGGCCGGCACAGCTGGTACAGCGGCTACCACCACCGGGACGGCTTCGCCGCACGGCTGCGGTACGCGTTCGACGACCGGACCGAGTACGGGGCGAGCGGGGTGCCGCTCGACCGGCTGCGGATCGGGAACTTCTGCCAGTTCGCCTCGGGCGTCACCTTCCTGCTGGGCGGCAACCACGGGCACGACACCCACCCCGACGCGGTGACGCCGTACGGCTTCAACTTCTTCGCGCACGAGCACGACGCCTGGGCGCCGGCCGGCGACACCGTCATCGGGCACGAGGTGTGGCTCGGGTACGAGACGGTCGTCATGCCCGGGGTCCGCATCGGGACCGGCGCGGTCATCGGGGCGCGCACCGTCGTCGCCAAGGACGTCGCCCCCTACTCCGTGGTGGTCGGCGACAACCGGGTCGTCCGGCACCGCTTCGACCCGCTGCGCCGCAAGCTGCTGTGGCGGACCGGCTGGTGGAACTGGAGCGACGAGCGGATCGCGGAAGCGCTCCCACTGCTCCAGGGGCGGAGCGTAGCGGACCTCGCGCGGTACGCCGGGCTCGCGCCGGAGGACGTCGCCGACGATCCCGACCCGATCACGCTGACCGGTGACAGCGCCCTGCCACGCCACCTCTGACCTGCGGTTTTGTGCAGATGTCGAAAGGCCCGGCGGAGAGGGTGTGACATCTGTACATGGTGGGGCGGGCGAATTCTTCCTAGCGTCTGCGTAACGCAAGATCGAACCCTCGTGGCCGCCGGGTGATCCCCGGCGCCCCGGGGACATCCCGGACGCCGGGCGTCCGCCCGCAGCGCCGCCGGCTCCCCGCCTCCCCACGCGACGCTCCCTCATCGCGGCCCGCCGCACCAGCGGCGCGCAGCCCTGCCCCGCAGGGATGGAATCCACCGAATGCCGAGGACCGTATGAGCACGCAACCGACGACCGACGTGGCGCCGCCGCCCTCCGCCCCCGGTGACGGCCCGGGCCCGTCGGACGGCCTGAAGGCCGGGCTCAAAAACCGCCACCTGTCCATGATCGCCATCGGCGGAGTGATCGGCGCCGGCCTGTTCGTCGGGTCCGGCTCCGGCATCGCCGCCGCCGGACCCGCCATCCTCCTCTCGTACGCGCTGGTCGGCGCGCTGGTCGTGTGCGTGATGCGGATGCTGGGCGAGATGGCCGCCGCCTACCCCAGCTCCGGTTCGTTCTCGGCCTACGCCGACCGGGCGCTCGGCCGCTGGGCCGGCTTCTCCATCGGCTGGCTGTACTGGTTCTTCTGGGTCGTGGTGCTGGCCGTCGAAGCCACGGCGGGCGCCAAGATCCTCGCGGGCTGGGTACCGGCCGTGCCGCAGTGGGGCTGGGCCCTGATCGTGATGCTGGTGCTCACGGCCACGAACCTGGCGTCCGTCGCCTCGTACGGCGAGTTCGAGTTCTGGTTCGCGGGGATCAAGGTCGTCGCCATCGCCGCCTTCGTCGTGATCGGCCTGCTGGCCGTCTTCGGCGTCCTGCCCGGCGCGCACGGCGACACCGCGGGGATCGCCAACCTCACCGCGCACGGCGGGTTCCTGCCGCACGGTCCGGGGTCGATCCTCACCGGCGTGCTGATGGTGGTCTTCTCCTTCATGGGCAGCGAGATCGTCACGCTCGCGGCGGGCGAGTCCGCGAACCCGCAGCGCGCGGTCACCAAAGCGACCAACAGCGTCATCTGGCGGATCGCGGTCTTCTACCTCGGCTCGATCTTCATCGTGGTCAGCCTGCTGCCGTGGAACGACCCCTCGATCGTCAAGGACGGCAGCTACGTCGCGGCCCTGAACGCGATCGGCATCCCGCACGCCGGTGAGGTCATGAACGTGATCGTGCTGACGGCGGTGCTGTCCTGCCTGAACTCCGGGCTCTACACCGCGTCCCGCATGGCCTTCTCGCTCGGCGAGCGCGGGGACGCGCCGAAGGCGTTCGCGCGGACCAGCGCACGCGGCGTGCCGCGCGCCGCGATCCTCTCCTCCGTCCTCTTCGGCTTCGTCGCGGTGTTCTTCAACTACGAGTGGCCCGACACCGTCTTCGCCTTCCTGCTGAACTCCTCCGGTGCCGTCGCGCTCTTCGTGTGGCTGGTCATCTGTTTCGCGCAGCTGCGGATGCGCGGGATGATCCTGCGGGACGACCCGTCGAAGCTGGTCGTGAAGATGTGGCTGTTCCCGTACCTGACCTGGGCGGCCATCGGCGTGATCTCCTTCGTGCTGGTCTACATGCTCACCGACCCCGACGGGCGGCAGCAGGTCACGCTGTCGCTGCTGGCCGCCGCGCTGGTGGTGGGGATCGCGCTGGTGCGGGACCGGCTGCGCGCGAAGCGGGTCTCCGCCTGACCCGCTGCGGGGACAGCACGGCGCCGCGGCCGGCCCGTCCGATTCAGCGGAGGGCGAAGAAAGCCGCCGGACAGGGACGTAACCAGGATTGCTGGTGACGCGGTGGGCCCTTCCGTACCAGGATGGGCCCATGTCCGATGCCAACGTTCCCACCGGTCAGGCCGGCTCCGCCGCGGAGCCGCTGCCCCGCCGGGTCGCCGACGAGTACGTCGATGCCCTGATCGCCCTCGACCCCATCACCGGTACGTTCCTCGGCGTACCGGAGAGCTCCGGCAAACTGCCCGACTTCTCCCCCACGGGGCAGGAGGCGCTGGCCCAGCTGGCCCGCACCACGCTCGACCGGCTGACCGCCGCCGAGGCCCGGCCCGGCGCCGACAGCGGCAACGAGCGGCGCTGCGCCCGGCTGCTGCGCGAGCGGCTGACCGCCGAGCTCGCCGTCCACGAGGCCGGCGAGGGCCTGCGGGCCGTCAGCAACCTCAGCTCGCCGCTGCACTCCGTGCGCCAGGTCTTCACGATCATGCCGACCGAGACGGACGAGGACTGGACGGCCGTCGCCCAGCGGCTGCGCGCCGTCCCGGGCGCCCTGGAGGGCTACCGCGCCGCGCTCGCCGAGGGGCTGCGGCGCGGGCTGCCGGCCGGGCCGCGGCAGGTGCGGACGGTGCTCGGGCAGCTCGCCGAGTGGATCGGTGAGGACGGCGGCTGGTTCGCCGGTTTCGCCGCCGCCGGCCCGGACAGCCTGCGCACCGAGCTGGACGAGGCGGCCAGGTTCGCCACCGCGGCCCTGGCCGAGCTGCGCGACTGGCTGCGCGACACCTACGCGCCGGCCGTCGAGGGCGCTCCCGACGTGGTGGGCCGCGAGCGCTATGCCCGTCTCGCCCGCTACTACAACGGCAGCGACCTGGACCTGGACGAGGCGTACGCGTACGGCTGGGCGGAGTTCCACCGGCTGCTCGCCGAGATGGAGACGGAAGCGGCGAAGGTCCTGCCGGGCGCGAAGACCCCGTGGGAGGCGCTGGCCTGGCTGGACGAGCACGGCGCGAAGGTCGAGGGCGTCGAGGAGACGCAGCGCTGGCTCCAGTCGCTGATGGACCAGGCCATCGAGGACCTGGACGGCACGCACTTCGAACTGGCCGAGCGCGTCAAGCGCGTGGAGTCGCGGATAGCGCCCGCGGGCTCCGCCGCCGCGCCGTACTACACCGGCCCCTCGCTGGACTTCTCGCGTCCGGGCCGCACCTGGCTGCCGACCATGGGCCAGACCAGCTTCCCCGTGTACGACCTGGTGTCCACCTGGTACCACGAGGGCGTGCCGGGCCACCACCTGCAGCTCGCGCAGTGGGCGCACGTCGCCGACGAACTCTCCCGCTACCAGACCACGGTGGGCATGGTCAGCGCCAACGCCGAGGGCTGGGCGCTCTACGCCGAGCGGCTGATGGACGAGCTGGGCTACCTCACCGACGCCGAGCGGCGGCTGGGGTACCTGGACGCGCAGATGATGCGCGCGATCCGGGTGATCATCGACATCGGCATGCACCTGGAGCTGGAGATCCCGAAGGACTCGCCGTTCCACCCGGGCGAGCGCTGGACGCCGGAGCTGGCCCAGGAGTTCATGGACACGCACTGCAGCCGGTCCTCCGAGTTCGTGGAGAGCGAGATCATCCGGTACCAGGGCATGGCCGGGCAGGCGATCGGCTACAAGCTGGGCGAGCGCGCCTGGCTGAACGGCCGCGCGGCGGCCCGCCGCCGCCACGGTGCCGCCTTCGACCCCAAGAAGTGGCACATGGCGGCGCTGTCCCAGGGCTCGCTGGGCCTGGACGACCTGGAGAGCGAGCTGTCGGCGCTGTAGCGGCGGCCCCGGAAAAGCCGTGGCGGGCGGGGCGGACGGTCCGTAGGGTCCAGCCCCATGACCCTCCTCTTCCTCCTGCCCGACGATCCGCCGCAACAGGGCGGCACGGGCCCGGACTTCGCACGGGAGGCGCGGGCCGCCCGTGCGGCCGGGGCACACGTCGCGGCGGCGGACCTCGGCGCGCTGCTCGCGGGCGACGCGGCGTCGGCCGTCGCCGGCGTGCCGGCCGGTGACGGCCCCGTCTGGTACCGCGGCCGTCCGCTGCCCGCTGCCCGCTACGCCGAGCTGGCGGCGGCACTGGCGGACCGCGGCCGTACGCTGCTCACCGGGCCGGAGCGGTACCGGGAGCCCGGGCTCGCCCCCGCGGACGCCGCGCCGTCGGTACGGGTGTGGTGGGTGGACGGCGTCCCCGTCCTGACCACCTCGCTGCTCCCGGACGCGGAGGCCGGGGATTGCTCCGTGGCGGATCTGCACGATGTGGCCCGCTCCGTGCGGGAGATGGACTGCCGCTTCGTGGCGACCGATCTCGTCCCGGAGGCCGGGTCCTGGCGGATTCTGACCGTGGCCGACGGGCAGACCGCGGACCTCGGGTCCGCCACGGAGTCCGGTACCGCGCGGCTCTTCGAGGCGCTGACCGCCGCCGGATCCGGCTTCCCGCTCGCGCTCACCGCCGGCCGGCTGACGCTGCGGGCGCTGCCCCCGGCCGAGTGCGCCCGGCTCGCGGACGGCGGGACGGCCGGGCTGGCGTGGGTGGACGGCATGCCGCCCGAGGGCACGGTGGAGGGCGCCGGGATCATGGTGCAGCTGGCGGCGGGCGGGCTGTACCGGCCGGGCTGGGGCACGTACGCCATCACTCGTGCCGAGGACGGCGTGGCCCTGGGCGGCATCGGCTTCCACGGGCCGCCCGACGAGACCGGCACTGCCGAGCTGGGCTACGACCTGTCTCCCTCGGCACGCGGCGCCGGCTGGGCGACGGAGGCCGTGCGGCTGCTCGCCTCGTGGGCCGTGGCCCGGCCCGAGATCCGGGCGCTGCGGGCCACCACGGAACCGGCGAACCTGCCCTCGCAGCGCGTACTGGCCCGTGCCGGCTTCCTCCGTACCGGCGAGGATTCCGGCATGTACGTCTTCGGCTACGCCGGAAGCGGTGCGGCGGCCGGTGCGGAGGAAGCGGTGGCGGCGGGCGGCCCCGCCGCCGGAGGCACCCCGCTCAGTGCTGGAACCCGCCCTCCGAGTGGATGACCTGGCCCGTGACCCAGCCCGCCTCGTCCGTGGCGAGCCAGGCGATGAGCCGGGCCGGGTCGTCGGGCGCGCCCCAGGCGCCGCCGGGGAAGCGCCGGGCGACCCACTCGCGGAGCTCGCCGACCGCGTAACCGGTGTCCACGGGGCCGGGGTTGACGGTGTTCACCGTGACGCCGAGCGGCGCGAAGGTCGTGGCGAGCGTCCGGGTGGCCGAGGCCAGCGCGCCCTTGGCCAGCCCGTAGGCCACCTCCCCCGGCATGCCGCCGCCCTGGTCCTGACCGGACGTCAGCATGACGATCCGGCCGCCGGGCTGCTCCGCGGTGCGGTGCCGGGCGTACGCCTGGGCCAGCAGGATCACCGAGCGGGTGTCGGTCGCCCAGTGCGCGTCCAGCATGGCCGCGTCGATGGTGTCGAGGGTGCCGTCGGAGCCGCTGAGCGCGTGGTTGGCGACGAGGATGTCCACGCGCCCGCCGAGCGCCTCGGCCGCGGTGCCGAGGAGGGCGGCCGGGGCTTCGGGGTCGGCGAGGTCGGCGGGTCCGTGTGCCACCACGGCGCCGGGCAGGGCCGCTTCGCGTACGCCCGCGGCGACCGCCTCGGGTCCGCCGGGGTCGGCGCCCCACGGCTGCCGCGCGTCGTGCGGCACATGGTGGTGGAGGTAGACGTCAGCGCCGTACGCGGCCAGCCGGCGGGCCACGGCGTAACCGATGCCGCCGCGCCGGCTGGCGCCGGTGACCAGCGCCGTCCGGCCGCGCAGCGGGTGGGGGGCGCGGCGCAGGTCGGCCACGGGCGGCGACGGTTCGGGAGCTCCGGGGTGCCGGTCGTGATCGTTGGTCATGGCCGACCAGCCTGGCCGCCGGGGCGCCTGCTGTCATCCCCTTTTTCCTGTAGCTCCTCACGCAACGTCAGAAAGAGGTACCCGTCATGCCGCCGCTCCTTCCCGCCGATCCGACGGTGCTGCACCCGGTTCCCGGCCAGCCGCGCGTCGTGCTGCTCAAGCCGCTGGTCACCTCGGCGCTGATCGAGGTGGGCGAGTTCTCGTACTACGACGACCCGGACGACCCGACCGCCTTCGAGACCCGGAACGTGCTGTACCACTACGGCCCGGAACGGCTGGTCATCGGGAAGTTCTGCGCGCTGGGCACGGGGGTGCGCTTCCTGATGAACGGCGCCAACCACCGCATGGACGGGCCTTCGACCTTCCCGTTCCCCATCATGGGCGGCTCGTGGGCCGAGCACTTCGACCTGATCACCGGACTGCCGGGGCGGGGCGACACGGTGGTCGGCAACGACGTGTGGTTCGGCTACCGGTCCACGGTGATGCCGGGCGTCCGCATCGGCCACGGCGCGGTCATCGCCTCGGGGTCGGTCGTCGTGGACGACGTGCCCGATTACGGGATCGTCGGGGGCAACCCCGCCCGGCTGGTACGCCGCCGGTACGACGAGGCCGACGTCGCCCGGCTCCTGGACATCGCCTGGTGGGACTGGCCGCTGGACCACCTCACCCGCCATGTCCGTACGGTCATGTCCGGCACCCTCGACGAACTGGCGGCGGCGGCCCCCTGACGGCCGTCAGCCGAGGCCGTCGGCGACCCGGAGGCGCACGGACGAACCCGACCGCTTCTTGACGACCTCCAGCTGGGCCGGGATGCGCTGGCGCAGGTCGGCGACGTGGCTGACGATGCCGACGCTGCGGTCCCGTTCGCGCAGGGAGTCCAGGACGTCCAGCACCTCGTCGAGGGTCTGCTCGTCCAGGCTGCCGAAGCCCTCGTCGATGAAGAGGGTGTCCAGCCGGGTGCCGCCGGCCTCGTCGGTGACCACGTCGGCGAGGCCGAGGGCCAGGGAGAGCGAGGCGAAGAAGGTCTCGCCGCCGGAGAGTCCGGCGGTGTCGCGCTCCTGCCCGGTCCACGCGTCGACGACGTGCAGGCCGAGGCCGGAGCGGCGGGCGCCGCCGGCCCGTTCGTCGGAGTGCACGAGCGTGTAGCGGCCCGCCGACATACGGGTGAGGCGGGCGCTGGCGGCGGCCGCGACCTGTTCGAGGCGGGCGGCGAGGACGTAGGACTCCAGCCGCATCTTGCGCGCGTTGTCGGCGGACGTGCCCGCGGTGAGGGAGGCGAGCCGGGCCACCCGGTCGTACTCCTCGCGCAGCGGGGCCAGTTCGCGCGCGTCGGCCTCGGCGCGCGCGGAGAGCCGGTCGAGTTCGGCGCAGCGTTCGCGTGCCGTGGTGTGCGCGGTGGCGGCCTCGCGCAGCCTGCGCGCCGCGGCCTCCGAGGCGGCGCGTGCCCGGTCGGTGTCGGCGGGCGGCAGGGCGGCGGCGTCGGCGATGCGCGGGTCGGCCAGCTCGGCGCGGACCGCGGTCTCCTCCGCCTGCCAGTGGTCCAGCTGCGCCTGGACGCGGCGCCACTCGTCGTCGCTCAGCAGGGCGGCGGCGGCCTCCCGCGGGGTGTCGAAGCCCGCCTTGTACGCGGCGTCGGCGAGGGCCGCGTCGGCTTCCTTGAGCCGGTCGGCGGCGGTCTCGCCGGCCCGTACCGCGGTGACCGCCTCGGCCAGCAGCTCGACCTGCCGCTCCAGGCGGCGGGCGCGGTCGGCGACGCTCGCGCTGTCGCCCCGTGCCCGGCGCAGTCCCTCGGCGAGCGACTGTTCCTCGCGGTCCAGGGCGTCACGGCGGGAGTCGCGGGCCGCGGTGCGCTGCTGGGCCGCCTGCTGTTCGGCACGGCGCTGTTCGTACTCGCGCTCGGCGTGGGCGAGGGCTTCGCGTGCGGCGTGCAGCGCGGCACCGGCCGCGTGGGCCTCGGCGTGCTCGGCGCGCAGCGTCTCCAGTTCCCGGGCGAGTGCGTCGACCGGTGCGTCACCGGCGCCCGCTGTGGCGGCGGCCAGCTCCTCCTTCACCGACTGCCGGGCCCGCTCGGCCTCTTCGCGTGCTGCCAGGGCGCGCTCGTACCCGGCGAACGCGGCCTCCTCCTGGTCGCGGCCCACATGGCCGGCCTCCGTGCGGGCGGGGGCCGGGTGGCCGGTCGCGCCGCACACGGCGCAGGGCTCGCCGTCCTTGAGGTCCTTGGCGAGTTCGGCGGCGATGCCGTGCAGCCGGGCTTCCTTGAGCCTCAGCCACTCCTCGTGCGCCGCGTTGGCCGCCTCCTGGGCGCTGAGCACCGCCTGCTCGGCGTCGGCCAGGCCGGCGGCGGCGTGGTCGCGGCGGCGGGCGGCGGCGAGCCGGGCCTCGGCGGGTTCGATGCGCGCGGCGAGCTGTTCGGCGCGGGCCGCCGCTTCCTGGGCTGCGTCGATGCGGTGCTGGTGGGCGGCGCGGTTGGCGTCCCAGCCGGCCAGCCAGTCCTGGGCGTCCAGGAGGGTCTGCTCGTCGTCGCGGGCCTCGCGCTCCAGCGCGGTGCGCTCGGTGGCGATCTCGGCGGCGCGCCGCTCGTCGCGACGGGCGGCCTCCAGGGAGCCCAGTTCGCCGCGCAGCCGGTGTTCCAGCGCGGCGAGTTGGTCGCCACCGGCCTCCACGAGGTCGGGACGGAGCAGGTCGCGGCAGCGGCGTTCGGTGGCACGGGCCGCCTCGTGGTCGCGCCAGGCGGCCTCGCGGAGGGCGAGCGCCGGCTCGACGCGCTGGGCCTTGCGGGCGCGGTCCAGCCGCTGCCGGGCGCGGTCGCGGTCGGCGGCCTGCGCGTCGAGGGCGGCGGCACGGCGGCGGGCCTCGGCGTGCCGCTGCTGGAGCCGGGCGCGTTCGAGGGTGTCCTCCAGCGCGCGGGCGGCCTCGGCGGCGGCCCTCTCCGCCTGGGCGGCGGCCGCGGCGGCGATGTCCAGCCGCTCGCGGGCACCGGCCCTGGCGACCGCGGCCCAGGCCAGGACGGTGGCGGCGAAGCCGGGCTCGCCGGGCGCGGGCGCCGTGCGTCCCGCCGCCTTCTTCGTACGGCTACGCGTCCCCTTGCGGGGACCGGTGGCGGACTCCTCGGCGCTGCCCGGTGCCGGTACGGAGCCGTCGGTGAGGTCCGGGGTGTCGCCCGCCGCCTGGGCCATCCGGTGCGCGAGCGCGAGGAGCCGGTCGTCGGCCGCGGTGACCCGGTCGGCCGCCGTCTTGCGGACCACGGCGAGCCGCTCCTCCAGCGCCGCGAACCTGCGGGTGTCGAAGAGCCGGCCGAGCAGCTTGGCGCGGGCCTCGGCGTCGGCCCGCAGGAAGCGCGCGAACTCGCCCTGCGGCAACAGCACGACCTGGCAGAACTGCTCCTTGCTCATGCCGAGCAGCTGCTGGATCTCCTCGCCGATCTCCTGGTGGGAGCGGCTGAGCGCCCGCCACTCCCCCGCCGCCGGGTCGTACTCGCGCAGCGCGCTGTACGGCTTCTCCATCGTGGTGCCGGTGCCGCGCTTCTTGGCGCGTGGCTGTTCGGGCCGCCGGGTGATCTCCAGCCGGCGGTCGGCGACGGTGAGGTCGAGGACGACCTCGGTGGCCGTGCCGGGCGCGGCGAGCGCGCTGCGCAGCGACTGGCCGCCGGGGCGGGCGCCGGGGACGGAGCCGTACAGCGCGAAGCAGACGGCGTCCAGGACGGAGGTCTTGCCGGCGCCGGTCGGGCCGTGCAGCAGGAACAGGCCGGCGCCGGAGAGCCGGTCGAAGTCGACGGTCTGGACGCCGCCGAACGGCCCGAAGGCGGCCAGTGTCAGCTTGTGCAGTTTCACGCCGTCTCCCTCGCCGCCTCGTCCGCCCGTACGTCCTCGATCGCGGTGCGCAGCACGGCCCGTTCGGCGGCGTCGGCGGCCCGGCCCGGCCGTACGTGTGCCACGAAGTCCTCGGCGATCTCCTGGTCGCTGCGGCCGCGCAGCCGCTGTGCGTAGGAGCCGCCGGGGCCGCCGTCCCGCGCCTCGGGTTCGAAGGCGAGGGCGAGGGTGTGCGGGAAGCGCTCGGTGAGCCGGGCCATCGGTTCGTGCGGGCGTGCGGGGTCGGTGAGAGTGGCCTCGACCCAGGACTCCTCGTGCCGGGTGAGGCCGGGGTCGGCGAGCAGCTCCTCCAGGCGGCCGCGGAGGCGGGCGAGCGGCCGGGGCACCGGGCAGGGCAGCCGTTCGGCCGTGAGGCCGCCGTCGGCGTCCAGGTCGACGAGCCACATGGACTTGCGGTGGCGGGCCTCGGAGAAGGAGTACGCGAGCGGGGAGCCGGAGTACCGCACCCGCTCGGTGATCTGCTGGCAGCCGTGCAGGTGGCCCAGCGCCACGTAGTCCACGCCGTCGAAGACCTCGGCCGGTACGGAGGCGACGCCGCCGATGGTGATGTCGCGCTCGCTGTCGCTGGGCGCTCCGCCGGTGACGAAGGCGTGCGCGAGGACGACGGAGCGGGTGCCGGCGGGGCGCGCCGCGAGGTCGGCCCGTACCCGGTCCATGGCGGCGCCGAGCACCTGGGCGTGGCGGGCCTTCTCGGCGCCGAGGGTGTCGCGGACCAGGGCCGGCTCGAGGTACGGCAGGCCGTAGAAGGCCACGTCGCCGTGGTCGTCGGCGAGCAGTACGGGCGTGCCGCAGCCGGCCGGGTCGGTGCGCAGGTGGATGCCGGCCTTCTCCATGAGGCCGGCGCCGACGCCGAGCCGGCGGGCCGAGTCGTGGTTGCCGGAGATCATGACGGTCGGCACGCCGAGGTCGGCGAGGCGGTGCAGCGCCTCGTCGAAGAGCTCGACGGCGGCGAGCGGCGGTACGGCGCGGTCGTACACGTCACCGGCGACGAGCACGGCGTCGACCCGGTGCGTCCGTACGGTCTCGACGAGGTGGTCGAGGAAGGCGCGCTGGTGTCCGAGCATGTTCACGCGGTGGAACGAGCGGCCCAGGTGCCAGTCGGAGGTGTGCAAGATTCTCAACAGACGGCTCCGACCTGCATGCTTTCCTTCCTCCCCGTGCTGTGCCCGCGTACGGCCCGCGGCCGGTGGTCAACGGCAGGCACCACGCTAGCGTCCCCGGGTCCCCGGTTTCCCACGGACCTCGGTTTTTCGTCGCGGGGGCGGCGGCACGAGGGCGGTCAGCGGCCCCGGCGTCCGCGGCGCCGGACGACGGCCCGGCGGATCAGGAAGCCGGCCAGGACGAACGGGGCGGCCACCACGAGGAAGAAGACCGGCTCCCGCATCGTCCGGCTGAGGACGGGCGAGAGCACGAGCACCAGCAGGACGAGGCTGACGAGCATGCGGTTCGACAGCCGCTTCCGCACGGGCGGGACGGGGACCTGCGGAGCCCCGCCCGGAGCGGGCGCCGGAAAGGCCGACTGCACGGCGACCGGCGGCTGCGCGGAAACCGGTGGCTGTACGGAGAACTGCGGCTGTACGGCGACCTGCGGCTGTGCGTACGCCGCCGGCTGCGCGGCGGCCGGCAGCGGTACGGAGGCCGGTGGGGCCGGGGCCGGGGGCATGGTGGGCGGCGGGCCGAAACCCGGAGTGCCGGCGGTGCCGGGGCCGGGCTCCTGCCGCGGCGGGGGCGTGCCGTCGGCCAGCGCGCGCAGCGACCGTTCGCGGGCGGCGAGGTCCGCCGCGAGCGCGGCCGGTACCGCCTGCTGCCACTGGTGCCCGTGGGCGCCGATGTCCGCCAGCCGCTCGCCGAGCGCGCTGGCCGTCGGCCGTTCCTCCGGCTGTTTGACCAGGCAGGCGGCCAGCAGCGGACGCAGCGCGTCCGGTACGCCGTCGAGGTCGGGCTCCTCGTGGACGATGCGGTACAGCAGTACGGGGGCCGAGGCGTTCTCCTCGGGACGTGCGAAGGGGCCGCGGCCGGTCGCGGCGTGCGCCAGGACGGCGGCCAGCGAGAAGACGTCGGCGGGCGCCGCGGTCCCGGTGCCGGTGGCCTGCTCGGGCGCGAGGAAGCCGGGCGAGCCGATCATTCCGCCGGTGTGGGTGTGCCGGGAGTCGTCGGCGGCGCGCGCGATGCCGAAGTCGATCAGCCGCGGGTGGTCGCCGGCCAGCAGGACGTTGCCGGGCTTGACGTCCCGGTGCGCGAGTCCGGTGCCGTGCACCGCGCCGAGCGCGCCGCACAGCTCGGCGGCCAGGGCGAGCAGGGCCGCTTCGGGGAGCGGTCCGTGCCGCTCGACCCAGTCGCCGAGCGAGGGCGCGGGGACGTACTCGGTGGCGAGCCACTGCGGCCGCTGTCCGGGGGCGCTGTGGTCGACGACGGCGACGGACCACGGGGAGCGGACCCGGTCGCTGTTGCGGATCTCCCGGTCGAAGCGGGCTTCGAAGCCCTGCTCGGCGCCGAGGTCGGAGCGGACCGTCTTCAGCGCCAGCGGCCGTCCGGCCGCCGTGCGGGACAGGTACACCTGCCCCATGCCGCCCGCGCCGAGCCTGGCGAGCAGCGGATAGCCGCCCAGGGCCGGCGGATCCGCGGGTTCGAGACCGTGCATGGAAATGTTCGTCCCCCTCGTCCCTCTTGTCCTGCTCTGCCCGGCGGCCCGCGCCGACCAACGAATGATCAGCAGCGTAGAGGCCGGACGTCCGTACGCGGGCAGGGGGGACCGTACCCGCGTACGGACGGCGGACGTACCCGCGTACGGACGGTGGACCGGGAGGCCCGCGCCTGCGTCACTCCGGCCGGCCGGCGCCCTCCTCGCGGGCGCGTACCGGCACGACCTTGCCGGGGTTGAGGATGCCCTGCGGGTCCAGGGCGCTCTTCACCGCGTGGTGCATGTCCAGCACGGCCGGGGACAGCTCCTGGGCCAGCCCGTCGCGCTTGAGCAGGCCGACGCCGTGCTCGCCGGTGACCGTGCCGCCGAGCGCGATCGCGTCCGCGATGATCTCGTGGAAGGCGGCCTGGGCACGCTCCCGTGCCGCGCTGTCGCCGGGCGGGGTGATCAGCAGCGGGTGCAGGTTGCCGTCGCCGGCGTGCGCGATGTTGGCGATGAGGGTGTCGTGCCGGGCGGCGGCGCGCTCGATGCGGGCGAGCATCTCGGGCACGGCGGCCTTGGGGACGCAGACGTCCTCGGTGAGGACCGGGCCGAGGCGTTCGAGTGCCGGGTAGGCGAGGCGCCGGGCGTCGAACAGCGCGTCGGCCTCCTCCTGGTCGGTGGACTGCGCCGCCCAGGTGGCGCCGGCCTCCTCGAAGCAGGCCAGCATGCGCGCCGCCTCCTGCTCACCGGCGGCGCCGGGTGCGTCCGTACGGCCGAGGAGCACCACGTCGGCGTCGACGGAGAGGCCCATGTTCTTCCACTTGTCGACGGCGGCCAGGCAGTGCCGGTCGATCAGCTCCAGCGCCGAGGGGGTGAGCCCGGCGGCGCCGACGGCGGCCACGGCGCGGCCCGCGTCCACGACGGAGGAGAAGTACCCGGCGACCGTGCGCTCCGGCTCGCGCAGCGGCCGCAGCCGCACGGTGATCTCGGTGATCACGCCGAGCGTGCCCTCGGAGCCGACCATCAGCCCGGCGAGGTCGTACCCGGCGACGCCCTTGGCGGTCCGCCGTCCCAGCCGGACCAGCTCGCCGGTGCCGGTGACGACCTCGAGGCCGAGGACGTAGTCCCGGGTGACCCCGTACTTCACGCAGCACAGTCCGCCGGCGTTGGTGGCGACGTTGCCGCCGATGGTGGACCACGGGGCGCTGGCCGGGTCCGGCGGGTACCAGAGGCCGTGCTCCGCGCAGGCGGCCCGGAGGTCGTCGTTGACGACGCCGGGGCCGACGACCGCGAGGCGCTCCACGGGGTCGATCTCGTGGAGGGCGTTCATGTGCTCGGTGGAGAGCAGGACGCCGCCCTCGACGGCGTTGGCGCCGCCGGAGAGGCCGGTGCCTGCGCCGCGCGTGACGAGCGGGACGCCGTGCCGCAGGCAGGCGCGCACCACGGTGCGCACTTCCTGTGCCGTGTGCGGCCGGACCACGACGAGGGGCGTGCCGTGCGGCGCCCACTCCGCCTCGTCGTGGACGAAGCCCGCGGCGATCTCGGGGTCCTCGACCAGCCGTCCTTCGGGCAGTTCCTGCCGCAGCTCATCGATCAGCACGCGCGATCACCTGCACTTTCTCGAACACGTCTGCCATGTCCGCACGGTATCCGCCCTTCGGGGGACAGTGATCACCGCCCCTCGAAGGGCCCCGCTCGCCGCGCCCCCGTACGCACCGGCCCTGCGCGGTCCGTACGCGCGCCCTCGGATGCGCGTCGGCGCGGCAGGCGGCACGGTGGTGTGCATGAGCACTGCCCGCATCGTCATCCAGCCGCCCTCCGCCGCCGGCGGGCGGCACGTGCACGTCGACGGGGAGAACCTCGGCCTCGCGCAGAGCGACATGGACGTCGTGGAGTTCCTGCGGCGGAGCGGCCTGCCCGACGCCGAACCGCTGCTGGACGATCCGGCGTGGGTCGAGTGGCGCGGCGCCCCGCCGCACGACTACGGCGGCCCCAGCGTCAGCAGCGCGTGACCGGCACGAGTGTCACGGCCGCGACAGCTGTCTGCTGATCACCAGTCGCTGGATCTGGTTCGTGCCCTCGAAAATCTGCATGATCTTGGCCTCGCGCATGTAGCGCTCGACCGGGAAGTCGCGGGTGTAGCCGTACCCGCCGTACACCTGTACCGCGTCCGTGGTGACCTTCATGGCGGCGTCGGTGGCGATGAGCTTGGCGACGCTGGCCTGGCGGCCGTACGGGCGGCCCGCGTCGCGGCGGCGGGCCGCGTCGAGGTAGGTGGCGCGGGCCGAGTCGACGGCGGCGGCCATGTCGGCGAGGACGAAGCCCAGGCCCTGGTGGTCGATGATCTTCCGGCCGAAGGCGGTGCGCTCGTTGGCGTACGCCACGGCCGCGTCCAGGGCCGCCTGGGCGACACCGGTGGCGCAGGCGGCGATGCCCAGCCGGCCGGAGTCCAGCGCGGAGAGCGCGATCTGGAGGCCCTGGCCCTCGCTGCCGATCAGCCGGTCGGCCTCGATGAGCGCGCCGTCCCAGTGGGCCGCCGTGGTCGGGATGGCGTGCAGGCCCATCTTCTCCTCGGGCCGGCCGAAGGTGAGTCCTTCGGTGGCGCCGGGCGCGAGGAAGCAGGAGATGCCGCGGCTGCCGGCGGAGGTGCGCGCGAAGAGGGTGTAGAAGTCGGCCTTGCCGCCGTGGGTGATCCACGCCTTGCTGCCGGTGATCCGGTAGCCGGCCGTCTCGCGCACCGCCTTGCAGGTCAGCGCTGCGGCGTCGGAGCCGGCCTGCGGCTCGGAGAGGCTGTAGCCGCCGACCAGGCCGCCGCCGAGGATGTCCGGCGCCCAGCGCTGCCGCTGCTCCTCGGTGCCGTACGTCATCAGGGCGTACGCCGACATGGTGTGCACGCTGGTGGCCACGGCGACGGCCGCCCAGCGGGCCGCCAGCTCCTCGATGACCTGGAGGTACACCTCGTACGGCTGGCCTCCGCCGTCGTACTCCTCCGGGTAGGGCAGGCCGAGCAGCCCGGCCTCGCCCAGGGTCTTGAAAAGGCCCTCGGGGTACAGCTCTTCGCGCTCGTGCTTGTCGACGCGGGGGGCGAGTTCCTTGTCGGCGATCTCGCGGGTGAGGGCGAGCAGGTCCTCGGCCTCCCGGGTCGGCAGCAGCCGGTCGACGGTCATCGTGCCTCCGTGGCGGTGCTCAGAGTGCTGGTGGTGCGGGTGGTGCTCGTGGTGGTGCTGCCGAGGCCCGCGAGCGCGGTGCGGGCCTGCGCGCGGAACTCCGCGACCCGGGCGAGCTTGATGTCCTCGTAGCCGCGGACGAGGTCGGGGAGTTCGACGACGGCGCGTACGGCGTCGGCGTTTTCCGGGGTGAGGTGGGCGAGCGCGCCGCGCACCAGCTGCCGGTACTCGCCGATCAGGGCACGCTCGACGCGGCGGACCTCGGCGTACCCGAAGACGTCCAGGGAGGTGCCGCGCAGCACGCGGCCCGCGCGCAGGACGCGGAAGGCGGCCGGGGCCGTGCGGCGCAGCCGGATCTTGCGCTTCATGCCGAGGGCGCGCAGGACGGGCGGGTGGAGGAGGACGGAGACGGCGGAGCCCGCGCCGAACTCGTCGCGCAGCCTGTCCTGTTCGGTGGCGTCCAGGTGGAGCCTGGCGACCTCGTACTCGTCCTTGTACGCCATGAGCTTGTGCAGGCCGCGGGCGTAGGCGAGGGCGATGGCGGAGCCGGCCTCCGTGCCGCCGCGGCGGCCTGCGAGGTCAGCGACGCGGGCGACGTCCTCGGCGTACCGGCGGGCGTACCGCTCGTTCTGGTAGCCGATGAGGTCGGCGGCGCGGGTGGCGACGGCGGCGCGCAGTTCCTCGTCGGCGGTGTGCTCGCCGGCGATGGCCCGGGCGACCGGGGTGACCTCGACGACCGGGCGTTCGGGCGCGGCCAGCGCCGCGGTGACGGCCGCGCGGTCCAGGACCGCGGCGCGGCCCCAGCGGAAGGCGGCGAGGTTCTTCTGCACGGCGGCGCCGTTGAGGCGGATCGCGTCCTCGATGGCCTCGGCGCTGAGGGGGAGGCAGCCGTGCTGGTAGGCGGCGCCGATGAGCACCATGTTCGCCGGCATGTGGTCGGCGAAGAGCGCTTCGGACAGGCCCTGCGCGTCGAGGTAGAGGTTGTCCTCGCGGCGGGTGACCGATTCGACGCGCTCCAGGGCGTCGTCGGGCGAGCCGGGCAGGACGACGCGTCCGGTGACCATGGCGGCGGTCGGCAGGACGGCGGTGTTGACCACGGCGACGGTGTGGCCGGCGCGGGCGACGGCCATGTTGGTGTCGGCGGCGGCGCCGAGCAGGTCGAAGCCGATCAGGACGTCGGCGGTGCCGCGGGAGGCCCGGAGCGCGCCGGTGACCGGGGACTTGGCGATCCGCAGGTCGCTGAGGACGGGGCCGCCCTTCTGCGCGAGTCCGGTCTGCTCCAGCCCGGCGGCGTACAGGCCGTCCAGCCGGGCGGCCATCTGCAGGATCTGGGAGACGGTGACCACGCCGGTGCCGCCGACGCCGGGCATCCGCAGCAGCGTGCCGTCCGGGCCGAAGCGGCGTTCCGGTTCGGTCAGCGCGACCGGCAGTTCCGGGACCTTCCGCGGCTCCTTGCGGCCCGGCTCGACGAGCAGGAAGGACGGGCAGTCGCCCTTGAGGCAGCTGAGGTCGGTGTTGCAGGACGCCTGGTGGATACGGGTCTTGCGGCCGAACTCGGTCTCCACGGGCTGCACGGACAGACATGTCGACTTGTCGCCGCAGTCCCCGCAGCCCTCGCAGACCCGCTCGTTGATCGCGACCTTCTCCACCGGGGTGGGGAGCTGGCCGCGCTTGCGCAGCCGCCGCTCCTCGGCGGCGCAGCGGTCGTCGTGCAGCAGGACCGTGACGCCTTCGGTGGCGGCCAGTTCCCGCTCCACGTCGGGGAGTTCGTCGCGGTGCCGGACCGTCGCGACCGGGTCCAGGCGGACGCCGCGGTAGCTCTCGGGTTCCGCGGTGGTGACGACGACCTTGCGTACGCCCTCGATGGCGAGCAGCCGGATGACCGCGGGGATGTCGAGGCGGCCCTCGGCGCGCTGGCCGCCGGTCATGGCGACGGCGTCGTTGTAGAGCAGCTTGTACGTCATGGTGACGCCGGCCGCGACGGCGGCGCGCACGGCGAGCGAGCCGGAGTGGTGAAACGTGCCGTCGCCGAGGTTCTGCACGAAGTGCGGGTCGTCGGTGAACGGCGCGAGGCCGATCCACTGGGCGCCCTCGCCGCCCATCTGCGTCAGGCCCACCTGGGTGCCGCGTCCCGCGCCGTCCAGCGCGATCATCGCGTGGCAGCCGATGCCGACGCCGACCAGCGTGGAGTCGGCGGTGCGGGTGGAGGTGTTGTGCGGGCAGCCGGAGCAGAAGTACGGGGTGCGGGCCGCGACGGTGGGCAGGGTGATGCGCGCGGGCCGGGCCGGGGCGAGTGCTTCGAGGTGGGCGGTCGCCCGCTCGGGCAGCCGGTCGGCGCCGATCCTGCGGGCCAGTGCGCGGGCGACGTCCTCGGCGCCCAGCGTGGCGCGGGCGGTGAGCAGCGGGCGGCCGGTCTCGTCGCGGCGGCCGACGACGACGGGCGCCTCCGCCGTGCGGTACAGCGCCTCCTTCAGCGCTCCTTCGAGGAACGCCACCTTGTCCTCCACGACGAGCACCTGCTCCAGGTCGCCGGTCATGGCGACCAGGTCCTCCTCGGCCACGGGGAAGGGCATGCCGATGCGGATCAGCCGCAGGCCCAGCTCCTCCATGGCCGCCTCGTCCAGGCCGAGGTCGTCCAGGGCGCGCTGGACGACGGCGTAGGAGGTGCCGGAGGCGAGGATGCCGAGGGTGGCGCGGCGGGCGCTGAAGGTGACCTTGTTGAGCCCGGCCGTACGGGCGTACATGCGGGCCAGGTCGAGACGGCGGGTGAGCATGTCGTGCTCGGCGTCGAGGGCAGCGGGGCCGACCAGCGCGGGCGAGGCGGCGCGTGCGCTGCGGTCCGGCTCCGGGATGCCCTGGCGCAGCGCTTCGAAGTCCACGGTCGCTGAGGCGTCGGCGATGTCGGCGACGATCTTCAGGCCGGTCCACAGGCCGGTGGCGCGGGACAGCGCGACGGCGTGCAGCCCGAACTCGATGATCTCCGCGACGGATCCGGGCGCGAGCACGGGCATCGCCAGGCTCTGGCACATCCGCTCGCAGGAGCTGGGCACGGTGGAGGACTTGCAGCCGGGGTCGTCGCCGATCCAGGCGACGGCTCCGCCGAGCGGCGCGGTGCCGGCGAGGTTGCCGTGCCGGATGGCGTCGGCGGCGCGGTCCAGGCCGGGGTTCTTGCCGTACCAGTACCCGGTGACGCCCTCGTGCCGGCGGCCCGGCACCTGGCCGAGCATCTGGGTGCCGGCCACCGCCGTGGCGGCCAGCTCCTCGTTGACGCCGGCCTTGAAGACCACGCCGGCCTCGTCCAGGAAGCGGGCGGCGCGGCCCATTTCCAGGTCGACCCCGCCCAGCGGCGACCCCTGGTAACCGCTCACGAAGGCCCGGGTGTCGAGCCCGCGTGCCTCGTCCAGTCGGCGCTGCTCCAGCGTCAGCCGGACCAGGGCCTGGACGCCCGAGATCAGCGCCCGGCCGTCGGTGGCCGTGTACTTGTCGTCGAGCGACACCGCGGCGGGTGGGGTGCTCACGCAAGCCTCCTCGACATCGTTGTGAAGGAACTTGGGGTGGGGGGTGGTGACGAACGGCACACAGCACAGCAACGAGAAGCGGAACGCACAAGCATCCGCAGGGAAATCCGCGGCAACGCGCAAACTATTTACGTACAGGGCGAGTCGACGTACATTCCTTTGCATGCCTGAGGCCGTCGACGAGATCGATCACCGCCTGCTGCGCCTGCTGCGCGAGGACGGTCGCCGTACGTTCTCCGAGATGTCCGCCGAGGTGGGCCTGTCGGTGGCGGCGGTCAAGCGGCGCGTGGACCGGCTCAGGGACATCGGGGTGATCACCGGCTTCGCCGCGCAGATCGACCAGAGCAAGCTCGGCTGGGGCATCGAGGCGTTCGTCGAGCTGCGGTACGCCGGTACGACCCGGGTCAACGAAATCGTGCGGTCGGCCTACAACGTCCCCGAAGTACAGGCCGTCTTCACCATCGCCGGCGATCCGGACGCGCTGATCCAGGTGCGGGTGCGCGACATCGCCCACCTCCAGCAGGTCATCGACGGCCTGCGCAGCGCCGGCCGGGTCACCGGCACCAAGACGCTGATGGTGCTGGGCTCATGGAGCCGCACCTGAGAGCCGGTCCAGCACCTCGCGGGCGCACCCTGCCGCCTCGCGGGCCCCGTCGGCCCGGCGCCGGTGCGCCTCCGCCCGTTCCGGCTCCTCCGCCCCGAGCCGGTCGTAGTGGCGGACCCGCTCCTCGGCGACGCAGGCCAGATCGGCCGCCACCTCGAGGAACCGCGCCCGCACCCGGGCCAGCCGCTCGTCCGCGGTCGCCAGCGGCAGCCGGCCGGCCCCCTCGGCGGCCAGCCGCTCGCTCGCCGCGAGCTCCCGGTCGACGGCCTGCTGCTCCCGGGCGTCGCTCTCGTCCCGGCGGGTCAGCTCCTCCTCGGCCCTGTCGAGCCGGGCGGTGGCGGCTTCCAGGGCGGCACGCGATCGCCGTATCCGCTCGTCCGCCCGCTGTCGGGCCTCGCCCACCGGGCCGCCGGTCCCCGCCGTGCGGGTCCGGTCGTCGAGCCGGGCCTCCCACGCATCCAGCCGCTCCGACCGCTCGTCGGCCAGCCGCTCCCGCTCGTCCGCCAGCCGCTCCCGCCGGTCGGCGAGCCGCTCCCGCTCGTCGGCCAGCCGATCGCGGTGGTCGGCGGCGCTTTCCCGCTCGTCGGCGAGGCGGTCGCGCCCGTTCTCCGGGGCTACGCCCTCCTCGTCCGGCAGCTCGCTTCCCATGCCGACAGTATGCGCCGCCGCGCCGTACGGAAGGGACACGCTCCCGCCACGGGGACGACCCATTCGTACTGATTGGCCCCACCCGCCTCCGGGAAGCCGTGTGTCATGGCACAGGATCACACGCAGGCCCCGGTCCTCCAGGCGCTCGCCGACTACCGCGAGCTCGGACGGATCTCCTTCACGCCGCCCGGACACAAGCAGGCACGCGGCGCCGATCCCCAGGTCCGCGAGGTGCTCGGCGACGCCGTCTTCCACGGTGACGTACTGGCCAGCGGTGGCCTGGACGACCGGCGGACCACGGGCCGGGTGCTGGAGCGCGCCGAGAACCTGATGGCCGACGCCGTGCACGCCTCGCACACCTTCTTCTCCACCTGCGGCAGCTCCCTGTCCGTCAAGGCGGCGATGCTGGCCGTCGCGGGGCCGCACGAGAAGCTCCTCATCGGGCGGGACGCGCACAAGTCCGTCGTCTCCGGGCTGATCCTCTCGGGCGTGAACCCGGTCTGGGTCGATCCCCAGTGGGACGCCGACCGCCATCTCGCGCACGCCCCCTCGCCCGAGGCGTACGAAGCGGCCTTCGACGCCTGCCCGGACGCCCGCGGCGCGCTGGTCACCAGCCCCACGCCGTACGGCAGCTGCGCCGACATCGCGGCCATCGCCGAGGTCTGCCACCGGCGCGGCCGGCCGCTGATCGTGGACGAGGCGTGGGGCGCGCACCTGCCCTTCCACCCCGACCTGCCCTCCTGGGCCATGGACGCGGGCGCCGACGTCTGCGTGACCAGCATCCACAAGATGGGCAGCGGCCTGGAGCAGGGCTCGGTCTTCCACCTGGGCGGCGACCTGATCGATCCGGCGCTGCTGAAGTCCCGCGCCGACCTGCTCGGCACGACCAGCCCCTCGGTGCTGCTCTACGCGGGCATGGACGGCTGGCGGCGGCAGATGGTGCTGCACGGCAAGGCACTGCTCGGGCACGCGCTGCAGCTGGCTGCCGAGGTGCGGACCGAGATCGAGAAGATCGACGGGCTGCACGTGAACGACCGGGCCGACTTCTGCGGCCCCGGACTCGGGCACGACTTCGACCCGCTGCCCGTGGTCATCGACGTCAGCGGGCTGGGCACGACGGGGTACGCGGCGGCGGACTGGCTGCGCGCGCACCGGGCCGTCGACGCGCACCTCTCCGACCACCGCCGGATCAGCGCGCAGCTCACGCACGGCGACGACCGCGGCACGGCCGACCGGCTGCTCGCCGCGCTGCGCGACCTGTCCCGGGCGGCCCCCGAGCTGCGCCCGGCGCCGGCGGTGGACATCCCGCCGCCGGCCCAGCTGCGGCTGCAGCAGAGCTGCCTGCCGCGGGACGGGTTCTTCGGCGCGACGGAGGACGTGCCGGTGTCCCGGGCGGCCGGCCGCATCTCGGCGGAGATGCTGACGCCGTACCCGCCCGGCATCCCGGCCGCGCTGCCCGGCGAACGCCTCAACGGACCCGTACTGGACTACCTGCGGTCCGGCATCGAGGCGGGCATGAACCTGCCCGACGCCACGGACACCACGCTCGGCACGGTCCGGGTGCTGGTCGAGGAGACCCACCCGTAGCGGCGGCCCGCCCATAGCGGTGGCCGGTCCGCCGGCGGGTGCGCTCGACGGCGGTGCGGTCAGATCCCTTCGGTGACCGTGAAGAGGCCGCCGTCCGGGTCGCGCAGGGCACAGCGATGGCCGCCGCCCTCGGTCTCCACCGGCGGGGAGACCACGGCGCCGCCGGTGGCCTCGGCAGCCTCGGCCGCCGCCTTCACGTCCGGTACGCAGAAGTGCACGTGCCAGCGGGGCCGGACGTGCGGGTCCGGCGCGGCCTCCACCGCTCCCCCGCGCAGCTCGGCCACGGTGTGGTCGCCCTCGCGTACGATCACCCGCTCCTGCTCGTACGCCACGTCGCAGCCCTGCCCGTCGGCGGTCGCCCAGTGCAGGACCTCCGCGTAGAACATGGCGGCGTCGAACGCGTCGCGGGTGCGCAGCTCCAGCCAGGCCGGCGCGCTGCCCTGCCCGACCGACCAGCCGGCGGGCACGCGGCCCTCCCAGATCCCGAAGCTGGCGCCGTCCCGGTCGGCGGAGATCGCCGCGCGGCCGGGCCCGAAGGCGCGGGGGCCGACGGCGACCGTGCCGCCGCGCTCCCTGATCCGGGCCGCGGCCTCGTCGGCGCTCCCGACGGCGAAGAAGGGCGTCCAGGCGACGGCGACGTGCAGGGTGCTCGCGAGCTCACCGAGGCCCGCGACCGGATTGCCGTCCACATAGGCGACGGAGAACTCCTCGCCCAGCGCGCCGGGCCGGAAGGACCAGCCCAGTACCGCACCGTAGAACTCCTCGGCCCCCTTCAGGTCGCGCGCGCTCAGGCTGACCCAGCACGGAACTCCTGGCACAGGTTCGGTCGACGCCATGCTGGACGTCACTCCTTTCGCAACGGCCGGGCTTTCCCGCACCGGACCCGCCGTGCGACGCACGGCGTGCGGTGCGCGCGCCGACGTCACGGCGCTCCGCACGATCGGCCGCGCGAGGTCCGGGCCGGCCTGATCCATCCACTCGCCCCACAGTGTCATCCGTCGGCCGGGGACACAGGGGGACGACACCCCGGTCTCCCTCCGAAACCGTCGGAAGTGCGGACCGGGACTCGGCGCGGCCCCCGCGCCTCAGCTCACGGGCACTCCCGAGGCTACCTCCGACAGCGGGAAGTGGCAGGCCACGCGGTGCCCTGGCGTCGCCGGCTCGGCGGGCGGCGGCTCGGTCGTCGCGCACACCTCCCGCGCGCGGGGGCAGCGGGTGCGGAACCGGCAGCCGGAGGGCGGTTCGGCCGCCGACGGGGTCTCGCCGCCGAGCGCCGCCGCGCCGCCACCGGCACGGGGGTCGGGCACGTTGACCGTGTCGAGCAGGCCGCGCGTGTACGGGTGCAGCGGGCGTGCGAGCACGGCCTCCGCGGGACCGGTCTCCACGAGCTTGCCGAGGTACATCACGCCGACCGTGTCCGCCAGGTGCCGGACGACGGCCAGGTCGTGGGAGATGAAGAGGTAGCCGATGCCCTTCTCCCGCTGGAGGTCGCGCATGAGGTTGAGGATCTGGGCCTGTACGGAGACGTCGAGCGCGGAGACCGGCTCGTCGGCGACGATCAGGGCCGGGTCGAGCGCGAGGGCACGGGCCAGGCCGAGCCGCTGGCGCTGCCCTCCGGAGAACTCGTGCGGATAGCGGTCGGCGGCGGCGCGCGGCAGCCCCACGTCGTCCAGCAGCCGGCCGGTCCGCTCGCGCTGCGCCGCGCGGTCGCCGATGCCCTGGATCGCGAGCGGTTCCCGCAGGAGGGCGCCGACCCGCATCCGCGGGTCCATCGCGGCGTAGGAGTCCTGGAACATCAGCTGGACGTCGCGGCGGTGGGCCCGCAGCTCCCGCCCGCGGAGGTTCGCCACGTCGCGCCCGGCGAAGCGGACGGTGCCCGAGGTGGGCGCCTCCAGGCCGACGACCAGCCGGCCGAGGGTGGACTTGCCGCAGCCGGACTCGCCCACGATGCCGTACGTCTCGCCGCGCCGTACGGTCAGCGAGATCCCGGCCACGGCGCTGACCTGCCGGGCGCCGCGCCCGGTGCCCCGCCGGGCGAAGGGGCCGGCCCGCAGCGCGTACTCCTTCACCACGTCGGTCAGGCGCAGCAGGGTCTCGGGCTCGGCCGGCCGCTCACCGCCGGGGGCCGGGGTCCGGGCCGTGACCGCGGCGGCGGGTCCGGTGGGGTCCCCGGTGTCGTCGGCTTCGGCGGGGTGGAAGCACGCGAAGAGGTGGCCCGGTGCGGTGCCCGGGCCGCCGCTCAGCTCCGGTTCGGCCGTGCGGCAGGCGTCGGTGGCGAAGCCGCAGCGGGGCGCGAAGCGGCAGCCGGCGGGCGGGGTGTCCAGGGCGGGCGGCAGCCCCGGGATGGTGGCGAGCGGCTGCCCGGCGCCGGCGGCCCGCTCGGGCAGGGCGGCCAGCAGCGCCCGGGTGTAGCGGTGCCGGGGCGCGGCGAAGAGGTCGTGCACGGCGGCCTGCTCGGCGACCTTGCCGCCGTACATGACCGCGACCCGGTCCACCCGCCGGGCGATCACCCCGAGGTCGTGGGTGACCAGGATGAGCGCCATGCCGAGGCGGTCCCGCAGCTCGTCGATGAGCTCCAGGATCTGGGCCTGGGTGGTGACGTCCAGGGCCGTGGTGGGTTCGTCGGCGATCAGCAGCCGGGGCTCACAGATCAGCGCCATGGCGATGGCGACGCGCTGCCGCATGCCGCCGCTGAGCTGGTGCGGGTAGTTCGTCATCCGTTCGGCCGGGCGGGGCATCCCGACGAGCCGCAGCATCTCCTCGGCCCGCTCCCGCGCCTCGGCGCGGCTCGCCCCGGTGTGCAGCAGCAGCGGCTCGGCGACCTGGGCGCCGATGGTCATGGTGGGGTTCAGGGAGGTGAGCGGGTCCTGGAAGACCATGCCGATGGTGTGGCCGCGGACGTCGCGGAGCACCGGTTCGGGGGCGGTGGCGAGGTCGTGGCCGTCGAAGCGGATGTGTCCAGCGGTGATCCGGCCGCCGCCGGGGAGCAGTCCGAGGACGGACAGGGCGGTCATGGTCTTGCCGCAGCCGGACTCGCCGACGATGCCCAGGGCCTCGCCGGGCGCGAGGTCGAGGGAGACGCCGTCCAGGGCGTGCACGGTACGGCCGCGCCGCCCGGCGATCTCGACGTGCAGGTCCTCGATGGCGAGCAGCGGGCCGGGGGCCTCAGGTCTCATGACGGTTCCTCAGTTCTTCTGGAGTCGCACGTCGAAGGCGTCGCGCAGGCCGTCGCCGATGAAGTTGAAGGCGGCGACGACGAGGACGATGGCGATGCCCGGCGGGAAGATCAGCCACCAGTGGCCGACCTGGGTGTAGGTGATGCCGGCGGAGAGCATCGAGCCCCAGTCGGCGGCGGGCGGCGGGATCGACAGGCCCAGGAAGGACAGGTAGGCGACGTAGAGGATGGCGTCGGCGATCTGGAAGGTGGCGTTGACGATGACGGTGCCGAGGGCGTTGGGCACGATGTGCCGGAAGACCGCACGGGTGCCACCGCCGCCCATCAGGCGCATGGCGTGCACGTAATCGCGGCTGCGCAGGGCCAGTGCCTCGCCGCGGATGAGCCGGGCCGGGGAGAGCCAGGCGACGGAGGCGATGATGAGGACGAGGACGGGTTTGCTGGGCGTGACGATGGCGGCGACGACGACCAGCAGGAACAGTGCGGGGATGGCGAGCGCCGCGTCGGTGATGCGCATCATCGCGGCGTCGAGCCAGCCGCCGAAGTAGCCGGCGACCGCGCCGTAGACGGTGCCGAAGAGCGTGGCGAGCAGCCCGGCAGCGAGCCCGACCTCCAGCGAGGTCCGGCCGCCGTGCATGAGCCGGCCGAGCATGTCGTACCCCAGGTCGGTGGTGCCGAGGAGGTGGCCGCCGGTGCCGGGCGCCAGGTTGGCCTGCGAGAGGTCGGTGTGCACCTGGTCGGTGGGGTGGAGCAGCGGGCCGAGGAAGCAGAGCGCGAGCAGCCCGGCGAGGATGACGGTGCCGAGGAGCGCGAGCTTGTTGCGGGCGAAGACGGCGGCGGTGCGGCGGACGAGGCCGGGGGTGCCGGCGGCGGTGCCGCTCCCGCCGGCCACGGGCATTCCGGCGGCGGTCATGCGACGCTCCTGATGCGCGGGTCGAGTACGGCGTACGCGATGTCGGTGAGCAGCGAGCCGAGGACGGTCGCGACGCCGACGACGAGGGTGACGCCGAGCAGGACCGGGAAGTCGCTGCCCTGTGCGGCGTTCCAGAACAGCAGGCCCATGCCGGGGTAGTTGAACATGGACTCGACGACGAGGGTGCCGCTGAAGAGGGTCGGGAGGTAGAGCCCGAGGAGCGTGGCGAGTGGGATGAGGGCGTTGCGCAGCACGTGCCGGGCCATGATCCGGGCGCCGGACTGGCCCTTGGCGCGTGCGGTGCGGACGTACTCCTCGCTGAGGTTGTCCAGGACGGCCGAGCGCATGTAGCGGCTGAACGCGGCGACGATGCCGAGTGCCGTGGTCACGACCGGCAGGACGAGCGCGCGTGGCTCGGCGAGGATGCCGCCCACGGTGTCCGCCTGCGGTGCCTGCGCGGGGAAGACCGGGAACTGCTGGCTGAAGAGCAGGATCAGCACCAGGCCGAGGAAGAAGACGGGGGTGGCGTAGGCGAGGAAGGCGGCACCGGTGAGGAGGTGGTCGGCGGCCTTGCCGCGGCGTACGGCCTGGAGGATGCCGAGCGGTACGGCGAGGACCGCGGCGAGTGCGATCGCCAGCCCGGCCAGCAGTGCGGTGCGGGGCAGCCGCTCGCCGAGCAGCGAGGCGACGGACTGGTTGAGCTTGTAGGACTCGCCGAGGTCGCCGGTGAGGAGCCGCCCGAGGTAGATGACGTACTGCTCGGGCAGCGAACGGTCGTAGCCCTGCTGGTGGTTGAAGTGCGCCACGGCCTGCGGGGTGGCGTGCACGCCGAGGATGGCGCGGGCCGGGCCGCCGGGCAGCATGTGCAGCAGGACGAAGACGATGACGGAGACGAGCAGCAGCACGACGGCGGCCTGCGCGCAGCGTTTGAGGAGGAAGCGGGTCACTTCTCCCGGCCCCCCTTCCGCACGAAGTACCAGTCCTGGGGCGCGAGGGTGAGGGTGGGGTTCTGGTCGATGCCGCGCAGGTCGTTGCGGATGACGGAGACCTGGTAGGCGGGGTTGGGCGTCCAGAGCACCGGCAGCTGCCGCGCGACCCGCCGCGCGTAATCGCGCAGCGCTCCCGGGTCGTCGGAGTACTCGGTGGCCTTGATCAGCCGGTCCGTCCCGGGGTCGGACCAGTTGCCCATGTTGGAGGGGGCTCCGGTGGCGAAGAGCTGCTCGCCGCTGGGGTTCACCGGGAAGTACCAGCTGCCCTGGGTGCCGAAGAAGCCCAGCTGCCAGGCCGAGCAGACGGGTTCGCCGGTCTTGCAGGGGACGGTGGTGCCCAGGACAGTGTTCAGCGGCTGCTGGCGGATGTCGAGGGCGACGCCCGCCCTGCCGAAGGAGGACTTGATCTCCTGCATGGTGTTGGAGGTCTCGGTCGAGCCGGACTGGGAGAGCAGTTCGAGCCGGAGCTGCCGGCCGCGCGGGATGCCCTTGCCGCACTCCCCCGGTCCCGTACCGGGCCGTACGCAGCGCAGTACTCCGCCGGGGTCGGACGCCGGTGCCCGCCAGCCGTGCCGGGCGAGCAGCCGCTCGGCGGCCTTCGGGTCGTACGGGTACGGGTTGCGGTCCAGCAGGCTCGCGGGAACGGGGCCGAGGGTGGGGTCGGCGCTGCCGTGCCAGAGGACGCGGGAGATGGACTCCTGGTCGATGAGGTGCTGCAGGGCCTGGCGGAGGTAGTCCTGACGGAGCATCGGCCCGGCGACGGGGTGGTGGAAGTTGAGCACGAGGTAGGTGATCGCCCAGCCTTCCCAGGGGTCGATCCGGTAGCCCAGCTCCTTGAACTTGGTGGCCTGTGCCATCACCGAGGGCGGGATGTAGCCGTAGTCGACGCCGCCGGCGCGCAGCACGTTGAACTCGGAGTCGGCGGTGGTGAAGGGCTTGAGGACGACGCGGTCGAGGTGCGGCCTGTCGGGGCCCCGGTACTTCCTGTTGGGCACCAGCGCGACCTGGCCCGAGGTGTTCCACTTCTCGATGGTCCAGGGGCCGTTGACGGTCTTCCAGAGCGGGTCGGTGGCGAACGCCGACAACCGCTTGGCGTGCCGGACGAGCCGCGCGAAGACCGTCTTCGGGTCCTCGTGCCGGGGGTTCCAGGCGTGTTCGGGCAGTGCGGTGAAGTTCTGCAGCTCGTTGGCGGTGAACCAGGCGGGGTTGTACGCGCGGGAGAGCCGGAGCCGGAAGGTGCGCTCCCCGACGACCTCGAACCGCTGCACGTCGTCCGGCAGCAGGCCGGGCGAGTAGCCGGCCCACTCCTTCTTGTTGTGCTTGATCAGCTCGAACCAGAAGGCCACGTCGCGTGCGGTGACGGGTTTGCCGTCGGACCATTCGTACCCCGGCTTCAGGGTGATGGTCACCGTCTTGTTGCCGTCGCTGTACCGGGGCTGCCGCGCGAGGTTGCGCGGGCTGTCCATGGTGAGCGCGTCGCCCTTCGGCTCGGGCGTGTAGAGCGGCAGGAACAGCAGGTTCTGAATGGCGCTGTTGTAGGACGCCAGGTAGCCGGGGGCGGGGATCGGGAAAATCCAGTTGGGTGTGGCGGCGGGCGGCAGCGCCATGGTCGCGGTGCCGCCCTCGACCCTGGTGCCGCCCGTGGCGCCGACGTCGGTGATCCGGTCGGCGTTCGGGGCGCAGCCGGCGAGGACCGCCGCGGCGGTGAGGGCGGCCCCGACTGCCGCCAGCGGCCCGCGGATCCGGGCCCTGCGCGGTCTTCGGGTGGTGCGCGGTCCCATGCTGCCTCCGCTGTGGTCGGCCGGCCGAAGATGACGAGCAAAGTACGGACGGCCGCGAAAAGAAGTCAAGGGTCTGGCGTCACACCGGTAACTGCTGTTCACTGTCCCGCAGTTGCTTCCCACGCTTCTTTCGACCACCGAAGGAAGTCCCCGCCGTCTCCACCGAAAGGCCGCTCATCATGACCGCCGCCGAGGAACAGCCCGGCTCCGCCGCGCACGTCCTCGAACTCGTCGCGAACGGCTCCGCCGCCTCCCGCGCCGACCTCGTACGGGAGCTGGGGCTCGCCGCCTCGACCGTCTCGGCCCGGGTGCAGGAACTGGTCGACGCGGGCCTGCTGACCGAGGACGGCGAGGGCGCATCCCGCGGCGGCCGCCGCCCGCGCCTGCTGCGCGTCCCGGAGAGCGGGGCCGTCGCGCTCGCCGCCGACCTCGGCAGCCACCACGTCCGCTGCGGCGCCGTGGGCCTGACCGGCGCGGCCTTCGACGTCGAGGAGCGGGCGCACGACCTGACGGCGGGGCCGGAGCCCGCCGTCGAACTGATCGTGGAGCGCCTGTCGGCCCTCGCCGAGCGGCAGCGCGCCGCGGGCCGTGCGGTGCGCGGCGCGGGCATCGGCTTCCCCGGCCCGGTCGACCCGGACACCGGCCGGGTCGTCGCACCGTCCCGGATGCCCGGCTGGCACCTGTACGAGCTGCGCGACGTCCTCGCGGCCCGGCTCGGGCTCCCCGTCGTCGTCGACAACGACGCGAACGCGCTGGCCCTGGGCGAACACCGCGCGGCGCACGCCTCACTCCGCCACCTCGTCGTCGTCAAGGCGGGCCGCGGCATCGGCTCCGGCGTCGTCAGCCACGGGCGGCTCTACCGGGGAGCGCGCGGCTGCGCCGGGGACATCAGCCACGTACGGGTCGAGGCGGCCGACGGGCGGCCCTGCTCGTGCGGGAACGTCGGCTGCCTGGAGACCGTCGCCAGCGGCGCGGCGATCGCCGCCGCGCTCCGCGCCGACGGCATCGAGGCGGACTCCGCCACCGACATCCTGCGGCTGGTCGAGCACGGCGAGCCGCACGCGACGACGCTGGTCAGGCAGGCCGGCCGGCACATCGGCGCGGTGCTCTCCGTCGTCGTCAACTTCTTCAATCCCGAGGCGGTGGTGCTGGGTGGCGCGCTGTCGGGAGCCGAGCCGCTGGTCGCGGCGGTGCGCGGCGTCCTGTACGAGCGCTGCCTGCCGATGGCGTCCAGCGAACTGACCATCACCGCGGCCGTCGGCGGCCCGGACGCCGGTCTCACGGGCGCCGGCCTGGCCGCCCTGCAGGCCGTGCCGGCCGGCTCCTGACCACCTCTCCCCGCCCTCTGTCCTCCGCCGCCGCACAGAAAGCGAGTCAGCATGCTCACCCCGACCGGCCGCCGGCTGCGCATCGGCATCGGCGGCATGGCCATCGAGTCCAGCCAGTTCTGCCCGCACCGCACCGCGTACGAGGACTTCCGCGTCACCCGCGACGGCGAGCTGCTGGACCGCTACACGTGGACGCAGCCCGAGAGCGATCTCGCCGACCTGGTCGAGTGGGTGCCGCTGGTGCACGCCGTCGCGCTGCCCGGCGGCCCGGTCGAGCGGGCCACGTACGACCGCATCAAGACTGAGCTGACGGACCGTATCCGGGAGGCGGAACCGCTCGACGGGCTGGTCTACGACATCCACGGCGCGATGAGCGTGACCGGTCTGGACGACGCCGAGGCCGACCTGACGGCCGCCGTCCGCGCCGCGCTCGGCCCGGACGCGCTGATCTCCGCGGCGATGGACCTGCACGGCAATGTCTCCCGCGCCTTCGCCGAGCCGCTGGACCTGCTCACCGCGCACCGCCTCGCCCCGCACGAGGACGCCTGGGAGACCCGCGAGCGCGCGGCACGCAAGCTCGTCGAACGGCTCACGGCCGGCCTCGGCCGCCCGCACCGCGCGTGGGTGCAGGTCCCCGTGCTGCTGCCGGGCGAGAAGACCAGCACCCGGCTGGAGCCCGCACGGTCCCTGTACGGGCGGCTCGCCGCGGTCGAGGCGCTGGACGGCGTCGTGGACGCGGCGGTCTGGGTCGGCTACGCCTGGGCCGACGAGCCCCGCTGCCGGGCGGCCGTCGTGGTGACCGCCGACGATCCGGACCTCGCCCTCGACCAGGCCGGGTCGCTCGCCCGGCAGTACTGGGACGTCCGCCGCGACTTCGTCTTCGTCGGTCCCACCGACGACGCGGACGGCTGCGTCCGGCGCGCCGTGGCCTCGGCGGCGCGCCCGTTCCTGATCAGCGACTCCGGTGACAATCCGACGGCGGGCGGGGCCGGTGACCTCGCGTACATGCTCGGCCGGCTGCTCGCGAACGAGGACCTGGCGAGCGGCCGGGCCACCGCGCTGCACCCGGGGATCACCGATCCGGACGCGGTCGCGGCGTGCTTCGCGGCGGGCGTGGGTGCGGAGGTGACGCTGTCGGTGGGCGGCCGCTTCAGCGCGGGCACCGGGCCGCACGCCACGCCGTACGAACTGACCGGCACGGTCACGGCGTTGGAGGACCCGGGTGCCGCGCCGGGCGGCGCGCCGCGGGGCAATCCGGCGTACGAGGGCGGTGGCCGGCGCGCTGCCGTGACCCGCGGCGGGGTCACCGTCGTGCTGACCGAGCGCCGCACGCCGTTCCACACCCGTGCCGACTTCGGCACGCTCGATCCGACGGCGTACGACCTGGTCGTGGTGAAGATCGGCTATCTGGAGCCGGAGCTGTACGAGATGGCCGCCGACTGGCTGCTGGCCCTGACGCCCGGCGGTGTCGACCAGGACCTGCTGCGGCTGGGCCACCACCGCGTCGAGCGGCCCCTCTACCCCTTCGACGACGAGGGCTTCGAGGACCCGGACCTCACGCCGGTCCTGCTGCGGTAAGAGGGGGCCGAAGGCGCGCGGCGGTCAGGAATCGCCGCCGCCGTCGTCCCGGGCGGCGCGGTGGCGCGCGTACAGGGGCAGCACGAACCAGCAGAGGACGAACCACAGGAGCATCCCGGCGACGAGCCACAGCGCGCCGCTGCCGCGCAGTGCCACGCGCATGATGAGCAGCATGGCCGACGCCATGGTGCACAGCAGCAGCACCAGTCCGAGGACGGTGAGCCGGGAGGCCCAGGTCACGGTCTGCGGCTTGAGCCGGCGCCCCGTGACCAGGCGGTGCAGCGAGACCGGGCCGACGAGCGCGCCGGTCGTGGCGGCGCCCAGCACGACGGTGGCGACGTAGATGTGCCGGCCGGGGCCGTCCAGCTTCTCGAAGCCGGGCTGGAAGACGACGGTGAGCAGGAAACCGAAGAGGATCTGGACGCCGGTCTGTGCGACGCGCAGCTCCTGGAGCAGCTCTCCCCACCGCCGGTCCGCGCGTTCCTCGGCCGTCTCGTGCCTGCCGCGCGCCAGGTCGCTCATCGGTCCCTCCGCGGTGGTCGGTCAGTCGGGCGGCTCCGGCGCCGGGGTGCCGGGCGGGGTCTCCGGCTGTTCTTCCGGGGGCGCGTCGGGCCCCGCGGGTCCTGGAGTGGCGGGCTCCGGTTCTTCGGGCGTCTCCTCGGGCGGGTCGGGGTCGCGCGGTACGGGCTGGGGATCGCGCGGGGCGGACCCGGGCGCGGGCCCGTAGCCGGAATTCGGTGCAGCGGTGCTGGTCATCGCACCTCCTTCACGCATGGGTGGCGGTACCGGCCACCGGCGCCGTGCGGACGGCAGCCGATGACCACAGCGCAAACGGACGTCACCGCTCGCCCCGTCTGTGACCGGTTACCCCGCACCACGGGGCTCAATCAGGACGGCCTCCGGGGCCGCCGGACGGCTGGCCGGCGCCGTACGCCTCGCCGCCCAGCTCCAGTACGGCCGTGCCGGCGGTGGCGTCGGCGAGCCAGGCGCGGAAGGCCGGGATCTCGCCCTCGGGGAGGCCGATCTCGATGGTGACGGCCTCGGCGTAGCGGACGTCGCGGACGTCCCGCCCGGTGGCCCGCAGGTCGTTCTCGACCTTGCCGGCGCGCTGGTGGTCGACGGTGACGGTGGCCAGCCGGAAGCGGCGCCGGGTGACGGTGCCCAGCGTGTCCAGGGCCTCCCCGACCACGCCGCCGTACGCCCTGATCAGGCCGCCCGCGCCGAGCTTGATGCCGCCGAAGTAGCGGGTGACGACGGCGACGACGTACCGCATCTCGCGCCGGACCAGCATCTGGAGCATCGGGACGCCCGCCGTGCCGCCCGGCTCGCCGTCGTCGCTCGCCTTCTGAATCTCGCCGTCGGCGCCCAGGACGTACGCGAAGCAGTTGTGCCGGGCGGTGGGGTGCTCCTTGCGGATGCGCGCGATGAACTCCTGCGCCTCGGCCTCGGTCGCCACCGGCGCGAGCGCGCAGATGAAGCGAGACTTGTTGATCTCGATCTCGTGGACGCCTTCAGCGGCGAGGGTGCGGTACTGCTCCTGCATCCCGCCACCCTAATCGCCGGCCGGACCGCCGCTCCCCGCGGCGCCCGCGACCGGGCGCCGGTGACCGGTGCCGGCAGCCGGCGCGCCGCCGCCCGCGGTGCCTGCCGGGCCCCGGCCCGCGGGCGGGACGGGCAGCGGCCGCGTCCCGTCGAGCACGTCGGCCACGACCGGGCCGGTCAGCGCCATCGCCTCGGCGACGAAACGGGACCGCCGTACGCCCAGGCGGCGCAGCGCGGCACCGTGGTCCAGCGCCACGAACGCCGTCGCGCCGAGCATCAGCGCGCGCCAGCCCGCCATCGTCAGCGCCCTCAGCGGCCGCCCGGGCAGCTCCCGCAGCGAGGCGCGCAGCCGCCGGCAGTGGAACGGGATGTGCCGCCGCTCGTCGGCCAGTATCCGGCCCGCGACCTCGGCGACCAGCGGGTCCTTCGCGCCGTCCCGCACCGCCGTGTAGTACCGCACGGCCACCAGTTCGGCGACCATCAGGACCAGCAGTTCGGTACGGAGTCCGAGCAGCCGCCGCAGCCGGACGAAGACCCGGTCGCTCCAGCACGTCGTGAGGGTCGGCCTGCCTCCGGCGGCGAGCAGGCGGGCCAGCAGCCGTGCGTGGTTCTGCTCCTCGGCGACGAACAGCCGTACCGCGGCGGCGTATGCGGCGTCGCGCGCCGCGTCGGCCTTGCCGATCAGGTTGGCGCCGTCGCCGTTCTCGCCCACCTGGAAGCGCTGGAGGCTGCGCCATACGGACTCCGGCGCCCGGGCGCCCCGGCCCCAGTCCCGGGTCGCCCGGTGCGCCGCCGCCACTCCGCCTCCGCCTCGAAGTGCCGTCTCCACTCGGCGAATTCGCTGGTCCCCATCGGCCGGTCCCCCGTTCCCGTATCCGCCGCACCGGCCCGCCCGTCCCCCGGCGCTGGTGCATCAGGCGCCACAGTAGTACCCGATGCACCAGCCGTCCGGGAGTGTGCCGACTTCAGGCCCGTGGGCCGTACGGCCCGGCTACAGGCGCACCGGCAGCGCGGTCAGCCGCCAGCTCCCAGGCATCGCCGCGCGCTGCAGGTCGTCCGGGTCGACGGCCAGGGACAGCCCCGGATACCGCGCGAACAGCCGGCCGAACGCGACCTCGCCCTCCTGGCGGGCGAGCGAGGCGCCCAGGCAGTAGTGCATGCCGTGGCCGAAGCCGACGTGGTCCTCGGCGCGCCCCGCGGGGTGGCGGGTCAGGTCGAGCCGTTCGGGGTCGGTGTAGTGGCGGGGGTCGCGGTTGGCGGCGACCAGCAGCAGCTGCACGGCCTCGCCCTTGCGGATGCGGGTCCCGGCGATCTCGACGTCCTCCGCCGCGTACCGCAGCTGGGTCATGTGCACAGGGCCGGCCCAGCGCATCAGCTCGTGGACGGCGGACGGCAGCAGCGCCGGGTCCTTGCGCAGCAGGGCCAGCTGGCCGGGGTGGGTGAGCAGCGCTGCCGTGCCGTTGGTGATGAGGTGTGCGGTGGTCTCGTGTCCGGCCAGGACCAGGGTGAGGATCATGGTGACCATCTCGACGTCGCTGAGCCGGTCGCCGTCCTCGTCGTGGGCGCGGATCAGCTCGCTGAGGAGGTCGTCGGTGAGCGCACCGCGCCGCTGCCCGACCAGCTCGTGTATGTGCTCGATCATGGCGGGGAACGTCCTGGCCAGCCGCTCCGGCTCCATCGTGACGAGGTCGGCGCCCCAGGCCCGCCACTGCGGCCGGTCCTCCTCGGCGATGCCGACCAGCTCGCAGATGACGGTGATCGGCAGCGGGTACGCGAAGTGCGGCAGGAGGTCGACGACGCCGTCCTCGGTGTGCTCGGGGAGCCGGGACAGCAGCTCTTCGGCTATCTGCTCGACCCGCGGCCGCAGGTCGTTGATCCTGCGTGCCGTGAAGGCGCGGGAGACCAGGCGGCGCAGCCGGGTGTGGTCGGGCGCGTCGTTGTTGAGGATGGAGCCGCGCATGTAGACGTGCAGGTGCTCGGGCATGCCCAGCATGTCCAGCAGCCGGGTCAGCGGGTCCTGGCCCGTCCCGCCGGCCGCAGCGGCCGCCGGGTTGTTCACGAACCGCTGGTCCCGCAGGATCGCGCGCACCTCCTCGAAGCGGGTCACGAACCAGACGGGCGAGTCGTCCATGAAGCGGCCGCGGACGAGGGGGCCCTGCTCGCGCAGCGCGCCGTAGCCGCCGAAGGGGTCGGCGAGGAGCGCGGGGTCGGCGACGTTCGGCTCGCCCGGGTGCTTGCCGACGTGTGCGGCGAACGGCGCGGGCGGGGTGGCGGGTGCTTCGGTCATCGTGCGCTTCCTCCAGGTCGTGGGGGCGGAACGTCACTGCCGCAGCTGCCGGCCCATCTCCCGCTCGCTGAGCTCCGCGAGACGCTCGTAGAGGGGGATGACCTGCGCCGCGGCGGCGGCAGCGGCCTCGCGGGTGCGGGCCGTCGCCGGACCGTCGTCCGGACCGGGGCCGGCGGCTGAGGTCTCCAGCGCGCCCCGGACCGTACGGGCGAGAATGCGGGACCGTTCCGCCGCGCTCTGCGGGGCCCGGTCGTGGAGCAGGGCTTCGGACAGGAAGAACCCGGAGGCCGTCGCCAGCAGCGCGTACTGCTGCTGCTCGACGGTCATGTCCGTGCGGACCAGTCCGTGCGCGCGCAGCACTTCGAGGTAGCGGCGCACCACCTCGTCGCTGTACGCGGAGAGCTCGGCCAGCTCCTTCTTGGCGATGTCGGTGAACCGGCCGAGGACGTCGGTGTCGTCGTGGTACAGCGCGCGCAGCACGGGGTCCTTCAGGAAGTCCTGGTAGGCGCCGCTCATCAGGCGGCTGGGCAGTACGTCCAGCGGCTCGGCGCGCATGCGGGCGAGCTGGGCGTGATGGCTGCGGAGCTTGGAGCGCAGGACGACGGCCAGGAAGAGCGCGTCCTTGGTCTTCCAGTGCAGGTAGACCGTGCCCTTGCCGACCCCCGCACGGCGGGCGATCTCATCGATGGTGACGCGCCGGTACCCCCAGGCGACCAGCAGCTCCCCCGCCGCTTCCAGAATCCGCTCACCGCGCTCCACACGTCCCCCTCTCTGACTTCGTGACCAATTTCGACATCTGGTCACGGAGTCAAAGTAGGACTGCCGAGGGGGCGCCGTAAGGCGGTTTCCGGCCAGGCGCACCGCCCGCCGGGGGCGCGCCGGAGTACCGGATGGGAAGCGCTCAGTGCTCCTGGGCGGTGGGCTGTGCTCTGTGCTCAGTGCTCCTGGGCAGTGGGCCGTACCGTGATCTCGTTGACGGCCATGTGGGCCGGCTGCGTCACCATGAAGCCGACGCACCGCGCGATGTCCTCCGCCACCAGCCAGTCCTCCCGCGGCAGCCCGCGGGCCGAGGACGCCTGACTGCCGGCGGTCATCTCCGTCACCACCACCCCCGGCTCGACCAGCCCGACCCGTACGCCGCGGCCGGTCACCTCCTGCCGCAGTGCCTCGCTGAAGCTGCACACCGCGTGCTTGCTCGCCGAGTAGACGCTGTTGTCCTTGCGCGGCACGCGGCCGGCGACCGAGCTGACGTTCACCAGGTCGGCGACGCCGCGCGGGCCGTCAGCCGCCGCGCGCAGCAGGTGCGGCAGCGCGGCGTGCGACATCCGCAGCAGCGCCTTCACGTTCAGGTCGAGCATGCGGTCCCAGTCCTCGGGATCGCTGTCCTCGAACCGGCTGCGCGCCCCGTACCCGGCGTTGTTGACCAGCACGTCCAGCCGCCCGAAGTGGCCGACGGCCTCGGCCACGACGCGCTCGGCCCGGTCGGCCTCGCTCAGGTCGGCGCCGAGGACGAGCGGTTCGTGGCCGCCCGTCTTCCCGATCCGCGCGGCCAGTTCCGCCAGCCGTTCGGCCCGGCGGGCGACCAGGGCGAGGGCGCACCCCTGCTCCGCGAGGGCCAGCGCCGTCGCTGCCCCGATCCCGCTGGAGGCGCCGGTCACCAGCGCGACACTCCCGCTCAGGGCCTGCTGTCCACTGTCACGATCTGCGGTGTTCATGGTGGGCACTGTGCCCCGGGCGACGGTCCGGCACACGGGGCGTACGCGCCGCCGCTCCGCTCGACGTCCCCTCGGGCCGGCACCTCGCCGCCCGAGAAGTCGGGCAGTGGTACCGGCCGGGAGCCGTTCCGCAGGGACTCGGCCCCCGCCGTGCCGACCAGCGAGGCCGCGACGGCCTGCCGCACGCCGACCAGTGGCTCCGTGCCCAGCTCCACCGTCTCCCGGAACGCCCGCAGGATCAGCGCGGTGCCCTCCTCGCCCCGCGCGACGGCCGCTCCCTCCCCTTCCAGGACCAGGGCCGGCGGGGTGCGTTCCACCTCGTGCGGGCGGCCGTCCGACGCGGCCCATGCCTCGGTCCTGACCCGTACCGACCAGGCCCGGTCGCCCGGCGCGCGCACCGATTCGGCCAGCGCGCGGGTGCCCCGTACGGACACCCAGCTCCAGTGGCTGTCCGGCTCGCCCTGGAGGAAGCCGTGCCGGGTGAGGGCCAGCGCACCGCTGGACAGGCGCACCGCCATGACGACGGCGCCACGGGCCTCGGCCAGGTCCACCGGGAACGCCGTGACCTCGACGGGCCACGCGCCGGTGAGGGCGAGGACGGGAGAGAGCGTATGGGTGCAGTAGGCGGTCGCCGCGATCCGGCCGCGCCAGTGCGCGGGGTCACCGGTCAGCTCCTGCACCGCCGACGGCGCCATGCCGTGCAGGTAATCCGCCTCGATCAGGCTGATCCGGCCCAGCTCACCGGCGTCGGCCGCCTGCCGCAGGAGGCGGACGTGCGGGTGCGCCACGTAGTTCTCGGCGAAGGAGTACGTCGCCCGCGAGCGTTCAGCGGCCGCGATCAGCTCGCGGCCCTCCGCCGCGTCCACGCAGGCCGCGGTCTCGGAGAGCACGTGCACCCCACGCTCCAGGAAGGCCACGGCGGGCGGTGCGTGGGCATCGAAGTCATGGGCGAGGACCACCGCGTCCAGGGGCTGCTCCAGCAACTCCTCCCAGCGCGCGGCCACGAACGCCCGCGGGAACGCCTCCCGCCCCGCCGCGCGCCGCTCGGCCACGATGTCGCACACCGCGGCCACCTCGATCCCCAGCCGGCGGCACCAGACCGCGAGCTGGAGCCCCCGTCGCAATCCCACGACACCGACTCTCACCGTGCCACCCTTTCGGGCCGTCCCGCACCGCCGCAACCACATTTCCCCGCACCCTGCGGGCCTGCACCGCGCCGGGCCCGGCCGGGGGCATACCGTGGGGAGCAGGAACATCACAGGAGGCTGAATCGATGTACGGCGATCCCGCGACCATCCGCAAGATCCTGACGGAACTCGGCGACACCTGGGCCGTGGTGGGACTGTCCTCGAACCAGCAGCGTGCCGCGTACGGCGTCGCGGACGTGCTGCAGCGGTTCGGCAAGCGGATCGTCCCCGTGCACCCGAAGGCCGAGACGGTGCACGGGGAGCAGGGTTATCCCTCCCTCGACGCCATTCCCTTCGAGGTCGACGTGGTCGACGTCTTCGTGAACAGCGCGCTGGCGGGGCAGGTCGCCGACGAGGCCGTGGCCATCGGCGCCAAGGCCGTCTGGTTCCAGCTCGGCGTCGTCGACGAGGCCGCGTACGACCGGACGCGCGCCGCCGGGCTGGACATGGTCATGGACCGCTGCCCCGCGATCGAGATTCCCCGGCTGGGCTGACCGGGGCGGCCACCGAAGTGGCCGCAGTGGCTACGGGTGGTCGGGGCGCTGGTCGGCCGGCACTCCGCCGCCCGGGCCGCCGCCCTTCTTCCCCTTGTCGGTGCCGTGCGCGTGCTCGGCGCCGCCGGGGCCGACCTTGCGGTCGGAGTTCGCCTTGGCCTCGGCCGCGTCCTGGACGGCGGCGCTCTTGCCGCTCCGGCGGAGTTCGTTCGACTGCGGGTTCTTGCTGCTCACGGAGTCCTCCTCGGTCGCTCACGCTTCACGATTCGTGCTGGTCGTCGCGCTCGTTGCGCTGCCCCTTCGGGCCCAGCCCGCGCTCGGTCCGTGGGCCGTGGGTCTGCCAGTGCGGATCGTCCTCCAGCCGCTCCTTGGCGTCCTCGTTCGCGTGCTTGTCGGGAATCCCCTGGTCCTCGGCTTCCCGGCGGAGCTGTGCCCGCCGCCTGTCGAACTTCTTGCTGCCTGGTTCGGGCATGATGTTCACACCTCCACTGAACCGGTTGTCCTCTCCCAGCCTCCCAAAACGACCAAAAAGCCGCTAACGGGCCACGACTCCCCCGGTACGTGGTCGGGCCACTGCTCCCCGGTACATGGCCCAGCCACGGAAATTCCGCACCGGCGGCGTCGCCCGTGCGCTAGCGTCCGGCCATGGTCGAGATACGACAGGCGGGCCCCGAGGACGCCGAGGAACTGGTACGGCTGCGTCGGCTGATGTTCGCGGCGATGGACGGCACGGACCGGCCGGGAGCCTGGGAAGCGGAAGCCACGAAGGTGGCCCGCCGGCAGCTGTCGGGCCCCGATCCCGTACTGGGCGCCTTCGTCATCGACGCCGACAGTGCGGCGGGCGACACCGCGACGCACGACGGAACGGCCGACGACGGAATGGCCGACGTCGGCACTGCGGGGAGCGGAACGGCCCGCCGGCTCGCCGCCTGCGCCGTGGGCACCGTCGAGCAGCGGCTCCCCGCACCGCAGCACCCCACGGGCCGGTTCGCCTTCATCTTCAACGTGTGCACCGACCCGGAGTACCGCGGACGCGGCTACGCCCGCGCGACCACCGAAGCACTGCTGGACTGGCTGGCCGCCCAGGGCGTGTCCCGTGTCGACCTGCACGCAACGGACGAGGCGGAGGCGCTGTACCGCAGCCTCGGCTTCACCGAGCACTCGACCGCGCTCTCCCTCGACGCCCGCACGTTCCGCCGCCCGGCACCGGAACCCACCGGCCGCCCCACCGCCACGGAACACACCGGCCGTCCCGCCCCCGCGGAACACACCGGCGCATAGCGGTCCTTCGCCCGCGACAAACGGCACACGGCCCCCACCCCCACCTCCTGACCTGGGACTTCGGCCATACACTGCACCCGGTTCTGTCCCCGCACGAAGGGAACCGCCGCCGTGGCCGACGCCGCCGCCCCCGCCTCCTCCCCCGCCCCTGGCGCCGACGCGACACACCGCACCTCCGTCGTCGTCATCGGCGCCGGCCCCGCCGGGCTGACGCTCGCGAACGTCCTGCACGCCGCCGGCGTCGGCTGCGTCGTACTGGAGGCGGAGAGCCGGGAGTTCATCGAGCGGCGGCCGCGTGCCGGGTTCATCGAGGAGTGGGCCGTCCGCGCGCTGGACCGGCACGGTCTGGCCGGCGGACTGCTGGAACGGGCCGAGCGGCAGCGGACGTTCGAGTTCCGCTGGGACGGTCGGCGGCACGTGGTGGAGCCGGGCCGGTTCTCCGGGCAGAGCCACTTCGTCTATCCGCAGCCGCTGTTGGTGACCGACCTGGTGGCCGCGTACGCGGACGCGGCCGGCGGCGACATCCGCTTCGGCGTACGGGACGTACGCCCCGCCGGCATCGACACCGACCGGCCCTCCGTCTCGTACACCGACCCGGAGACGGGCGTACGGCACCGCATCGAGTGCACTTACATAGCCGGTTGTGACGGCGCGCGCAGCGTGGCACGCGCCGCGATACCCGTCGATGAACTCCGCATCTCCCGGCTGGACTACGGCATCGGCTGGCTCGCGCTGCTCGCGGAGGCCCCGCCGTCCGCCGAGGGTGTCGTCTTCGGGCTGCACGAACGGGGTTTCAGCGCCCATATGGCCCGCACCCCCGAGGTCACCCGCTACTACCTGGAGTGCCCGCCGGGCGACGACCCGGCGAACTGGCCGCACGACCGGATCTGGAGCGAGCTGCGCACGCGTCTCGCGGCGACCGGTGCCCAGCCGGTCACCGAGGGCCGGATCATCGAGAAGACGGTCCTGGACATGCACAACTACGTGGTCGAGCCGATGGGTTACGGCCGGCTGTACCTGGCGGGCGAATCGGCCCACCTGGTCGCCCCGATCGCCGCCAAGGGCATGAACCTGGCGATCCACGACGCGCTGCTGCTCGCCAGGGCGCTCGTCGCGGCCTGCGTGAAGGGGGACGAGAGCGCGCTCGGCGGCTACTCGGCCGCCTGCCTGGAGAAGGTCTGGCAGTACCAGGAGTTCTCCCAGTGGCTGTCCGAGGTGATGCACGGCGCCTCGTCCGGCGACCCGTTCCGCGCGGGCACGGCAGCCGCCCGACTGCGGCGACTCTTCACCTCGGACGCGGCAGCCGAGGCCTTCGGCGAAACGTACCTGGGCTCACGAACGGACGTTGAGGTGCTGTGAGGGGGTGCTCCGGGGCGCTGAGCGGGCGCCGGGCCGGGGGCGTCGGCCCCGCCCCCGCATTCGCGCGTCAGCCCGCCGCGCGTCCCAGCCCCTCCAGGACACGCGCGCCCGGCAGCGACGCGAGCGCCTTCCCCGGCACGATGAGCTTGCCGCGCCGGGCACCGCTTCCGATCAGCACGTACGGCGTATCGGCGACGGCCGCGTCCACCAGCAGCGGCCAGTCGGCGGGCAGCCCGATGGGGGTGATGCCGCCGTACTCCATGCCACTGCGTCCGACCGCGGTGTCCATGGGCGCGAACGACGCCTTGCGCGCACCGAGCTCACGCCGCACCACACCGTTCACGTCCACGCGGGTGGTGGAGAGTACGACGCAGCCGGCGAGCGTGACGGTGTCCCCGCGCTTGCCCGCCACCACCACACAGTTCGCCGACTGTTCGAGCAGCCAGGAACCGTAGTGCTCGACGAGCAGCGCGGTGTCGGCGATGGCCGGGTCGGTGTCCACGTGGAACAGCTGCTGGACGTCCACCGGCCCCTGCCAGTCGCGGAGCGCGGCGGCGACGGGCTCGGGCAGCAGCTCCAGGCACTCGACGGCCGGCCGCACGTCTTCGAAGGCGTCCATGGGCGTGGCCGTGGACGACGAGGAGGGCGCGGGAGAAGGCTCTGATGTCGGCATACCCGTCAAGCTAACAGGGTCGTCGGCCTGTTTGACGGCTGTCTCGACGCTCGGACTCAGAGACGCACGGACGCACGGACGCACGGACGCACGGACGCACGGGCTCACGGACTTACGCGCCCACGCGTTCAGCGTCCCGGCGGAACGGCCACCGCCATCGTCATCTCCACCGTCTCCGTACCGTTGTTGCAGTACGCGTGCGGGGCCGAGGCCTCGAACGTGGCCGAGCCGCCCGCCGGTACGGCATGCTCGACGCCGTCCAGCACGAGCGTCAGCTCGCCCGTGCGCACATGAAGCAGCTCCTGCGTCCCCGACGGATGGGGATCGGACTCGCTGCGCTCCCCCGGCATCAGCCGCCAGTCCCACAGCTCGAACGGGCCGGGCGCCTCCGTGCCGACGAGCAGCGACGTGTAACTGCCGGCCTCGGTCGACCACATCCGTACGGCGTCGCCGGGCGCGACCATGCGAACCTGCGGCCCCTGGTCGTACTCGAGGAGCGTGGTGATGCTGACCCCGAGCGCGTCGGCGATCTTCACGGTCGTCCCCACGCTCGGGTTCGTCCGGGCCTGCTCGATCTGAATGATCATGCCGCGGCTCACGCCCGCACGGGCGGCCAGGGCGTCGAGCGTGTAGCCCCTGTCGTTGCGCCAGTGCTTGACGTTGCGCGCGAGCGACTGCGTGAGCTGATCGAGATCCGTCACGTTCCATCCAGTCCAGTCCGGCAGCCAGGCCGACCAATATATTCGATTCCACAGTACAGCTTGCTGTACTACTCTCTGCTGCACTCCATCGTTCAGCACACTGTACTTGCGAGGCGCACACCATGACCGCGATATTCGCGCTGGCCACCAGTCTTCTGTGGGGAGCCGCCGACTTCGGCGGGGGACTGCTCACCCGACGCATGCGGGCGCTGACCGTCGTGGTGGTCTCCCAGACGATCGCCGCGGCCGTGCTCGGCGTGATCGTCGTCGCCACCGGCGCCTGGCACACGGCGGAGCCGCGGCTGTGGTTCGCCGTCGCGGCCGGCGTCGTCGGCCCGGCGGCGATGCTCTGCTTCTACCGCGCGCTCGCGCTCGGCCCGATGGGCGTGGTCTCGCCCCTCGCCTCGCTCGGCACCGTGCTCGTACCGCTCGGCGTCGGCTTCGCCCTCGGCGAGCGCCCCGGACCGACGCAGGTCGCGGGCATGATCGTGGCCGTCATCGGGGTCGTGCTGGCCGGCGGGCCGCAGCGCGGCGGCGGCTCCGTCACCCGCGAGGCGATCCTCCTCACCCTCGTCGCGGCCTTCGGCTTCGGCGCGGTGATGGCCTTCATCTCGGCGGCGTCCACGTCCGTGACCGGCCTGTTCCTCGCCCTGTTCGTGCAGCGCCTGTGCAACGTCCTGGTCGGCGGCGCCGCCCTCTTCGCGGCCACCCGGCGCGGCACGCCCGCGCTGCCCGAAGGCGGCATGGCCGCCGTCCGCGCCGCCCTCCCGGCGCTGGCGTTCGTCGGCATCGCCGATGTCGCGGCCAACGGTACGTACGCGCTCGCCACGCAGAGCGGGCCCGTCACCGTCGCCGCCGTGCTCGCCTCGCTCTACCCCGTCGTCACCGCGGTCGCCGCGATGGGTCTGCTCAAGGAGCGGCTGCGCGCCGTCCAGACGGCAGGCGCCTCACTGGCCCTCGCGGGTTCGGCGCTGCTCGCCGCCAGCGGCTGACGCCGGAACCTGCGCCGCCGCCTCCCACTCGGCGAGCGCGAGCAACTGCTCGGGGGTGACGCCCTCGGGAATCGGCACCGGCGGCGGCGTACGCAGCGGCGGCTGCCAGCCCGCCGCCGGGTCCCAGGTGCGGACGACCTTGGCGGGCGCCCCTGCCACGACGGCGTGGTCGGGCACCTCGCCGCGGACCACCGCGCCCGCCGCGACCACGACGTTCCGCCCCAGTCGCGCACCCGGCAGGATCACCGCGCCCGCACCCAGCCAGGAACCGGTGCCGATCTCGACGGGCGCGGTCCGCGGCCACTGCTTGCCCACGGGCTGCGCCGGATCGTCGTACGAATGGTTGTCGCTGGTGACGTAGACGTACGGGCCGCAGTAGACCTCGTCGCCGATGGTGACGGTCTGCGAGGCGACGACATGGCTGCCGCGGCCGAGCACGACTCCGTTGCCCAGCCGCAGTACGGACTCCGGGCCGAGGTCGAGGCCCGGCATCATCCCGGCGGTCAGCGTGACCTGCTCGCCGATGATGCAGTGTTCACCGAGCTCGATCCACTGCTCGCCGAAGACCGTGCCCTGCGGGAACGCCAGCCGGGTACCGTCTCCGATCCGGCGGAAGCGGTAGGGACCGGGACGCTCGGCGGTCACCGCGCCGGCCTCCCGCACCCAGCGCGTGCCCCGGTGCACGGCCCAGGACGCGGCCCGGCGCCGCCAGGCCCCGACGGATGAGAACACGTTCTTCTTCGCACGCACCCGCTTACCGTACTCACCAGTAAGCCGACCGCACCCCGCCGCGTCCTGTGATCTTCACCCCACGGCCCCCGGTGACGGTCACGCCGGCCGTCCCGGGCCGGGAGCGCGCCCGGAGAGAGGGTTTCCGGGGGAAGAGGGCCGACAGGCCGTACGGCAGGGCTCGCCAGGGTGTCGGCAGGCCATTGGGCGAAGCTCGCGGGGGTCGGTACGGGATGCGGCGGCCGGGATGTGGCACGGTGCAGGTGCGTCGCGTGGTCCGGTCCGGTTACCCGTCCGTACGGCGCTCCGTGCGGGGCCGGTTCCGGTGACCGGACCGTACGACGTGGGGACAAGCACAACGAGAAGGAGAAGAGTCCATGTCGAACCCGCCGCTTCCCGAGGCCGCTGTCGAGATGCTGAAGAAGCCGAATCCGGCCGTCATCACCACTCTCCGGTCCGACGGCCAGCCGGTGTCCACGGCCACCTGGTACCTCTGGGACGACGGCCGGGTGCTGGTCAACATGGACGAGGGCCGCAAGCGGCTGAACCATGTGCGCAAGGACCCGCGGGTCACCCTCACCGTGCTGGACGAGAGCAGCTGGTACACCCACATCAGCATCATCGGGCGCGTCACCGAACTGCGTGACGACGAGGGCCTGGCCGACATCGACCGGCTGGCCCAGCACTACATGGGCAAGGAGTACCCGCAGCGGGACCGCAAGCGGGTCAGCGCCTGGATCGAGATCGACCGCTGGCACGGCTGGGGCACGCTCAAGGACAACAGCCAGCCGGGCTGATCGCGGCATGCCGTGCCCCCCTCAGGTCTCCTCGGCGTACGCCGAAGCCGAAGGGACCTGGGGGTACGGGGAAGCGGAGAAGCGGCGGGGGCCGAACGCGGTCCTCGACTGCGCCCGGGACGCGGCCGCCGCCCCCTCGGCGCGCGGATCCGTACCCGCTGCGGGTCAGCCGCGCCTCACGCGTCGCCCCGCTGCACGGTTTCCTTGTGGCGGGTGGCGAGGTCGACGTACACCTCGGCGTTGAGCCTGATCGACTCGCGCTCTTCGTCGGTCAGCTCACGCTTGACCTTGGCCGGTACGCCGGCGACCAGCGAGCCGGGCGGTACCTGCATCCCCTGCGGGACCAGCGCCTGCGCGGCGACCAGGGAACCGGCGCCGATCCGGGCACCGTTCAGGACCGTGGCGCCCATGCCGACCAGGACGTCGTCCTCGATGATGCAGCCGTGCAGTACCGCGTTGTGCCCGACCGACACCCGCTCGCCGACCGTCACCGGGAAGCCGGGGTCGACGTGCACGGTGCAGTTGTCCTGGATGTTGCTGTCCGCACCGAGGACGATCGGGCCGCCGTCGGCCCGCAGCACGGTCTGGTACCAGACGCTCGAACCGGGAGCCATGGTCACCTCGCCCAGCACGACGGAGGTGGGGGCGGTGAACGCCTCGGGAGCGATCTTCGGCTCCGGCCCGCCGACCCCGGAAATCAATGCCTGTCCCGCCATCACCGTCTCCTCGCAAGATCCGGTCGCCACGGTCGTGACGACGACAGCACCGTAGGCGACGCACGGAGGGAAGCCGGCCCGCTGGGGCGAAGATCACAAAGAGGGGGCGGCGGGGCCGTCATGGCGATGGCCCCGCCGCCCCCGAGTCATGTCACTACTCGGCGGCCGCCGTCGCCGTTTTCTGCTCGTCCTTCGCCGCCTGCTGCTCGTCATGCGCGGCGGCGGCCTTCGCGGCCCGGCGCTTCATGACGACCAGCGAGCCGAGGCCGAAGAGGACGGCGGCGAGCAGACCCAGCCAGGAGAAGCGCTTCAGCCAGGGCTCGGCCACGATGCCCACGCTGTAGATCAGCGCGGTGGTGCCGCCCGCCCAGACGATGCCGCCCAGCACGTTGGCGATCAGGAACTTCCAGTACGGCATGCGCAGCACACCCGACAGCGGCCCGGCGAAGATCCGCAGCAGCGCGATGAAGCGGCCGAAGAAGACCGCCCACATACCCCACTTGTCGAACTTCTCCTCGGCCATCGCGACGTGCTCGGGCCCGAAGTGGCGCGGGAACTTCCGCCCGGCCCAGTCCAGCAGCGGCTGCCCGCCCTTGCGGCCGATGAGATACCCGATGGAGTCGCCGACGATCGCGCCGACCGTCGCGCACGCGCCCAGCACGAACGGGTTGATGTGGTCCTGGGTCGCGGCCAGCAACGAGGCGCTGACGAGCACGATCTCGCCCGGCAGCGGGATGCCCAGGCTCTCCACCCCGATGACCACCCCCACCAGGAGATAGACGCTCACCGCTGGTACGGACTCGAGCCACTCCTGGACGTGCAACGCGCCTTCCTCCACCTCGTAACGGGCCCGCCGCGCGGGCCGCCCCCTGACGCGCGAAACCGCACGTCGAAAAAGCGTACTCGATTTGCTGGTCACGGCCGCAGCCGTCGCGCGGAGCGATCGGCAATGGTCAGCCGCTGTTCATTCAGATGGTGGGACGCAACGTGGGGCCCATTAGTTGCCCGCGCTCGCCGTGAATTACCTGACCGGCACGGCCAGGACAACGACAACGGCCGGCTCGGCCGAGCGCCGGGCTCAGCCGAGCTGAGCCGGGCGGGGTCTCGGTCGAGCCGGCCGTGCGCGTCGCGTCAGCCGTTTCTCAGCTGTTGGGGCGGAGGGTCCAGATGATCGTCATCTCGCCGGTGACCGCGCCGTCCTCGCGGGTGATCGCGACGTTCACCGGGAACTCGGGGCGCTTGCCCTCGTCCAGCTCGGCGATCACCTCGTCGACCGGCCGGCCCAGCTCGGCGGTGGCGGTGACCGGCCCCATCGCCAGCTTCTTGTAACCGATCTCCGCGCGCACGGCGAGCGGCACGGCGCGGGAGAGCTGGCTGCCGAACGCCGCCATCACGATCGCGCCGCTCGCGGACTCGGCGAGCGTGAACATCGCGCCGGCGTGCGGGCCGCCGACGTGGTTGTGGTACTCGGCCTGGTCGGGCAGCCGGACCACGGCGCGCTCGGCGGTGGTCTCGGCGAACTCCAGGTTCAGGGTGCGGGCCATCGGCACGGAGGCCGCCATCATCTCGCCGATCGTCGGCATGGTCTCGGAGGACATGGCGTCATGTTACCTACGAGTAGCTTCCGCTGTGAAGGACTGTGAACGTCAGGGTTGTGTCACGCTCTCCGGGGCAGCTGTGACACCTCCCACCTCGGCCCTTTATCGTTAGCGCCCATGTGGCCAGGACAGCAGCCGCCCGGGGGCGAGCAGAACCCGCAGGACCAGAACCCTTATCAGCAGCCGGGGTACCAGCAACCGAATCCGTACCAGCAGCAGGGTTATCAGCAGCCGGGTTACCAGCAGCCCAACCCCTACCAGGGGTACCCGACGCAGCCGCAGTGGCAGGGGCCGGGCGGGCCGCAGCCGCCCAAGGGCGGCGGCAACAACGAGAAGAAGACCACCGTGACGATCGCCATCGTCGCGGCGGTCGCGGTCGTGGCGGCCGCCGTGGTCACCGGCGTCTTCGTCCTCAAGGACGACAAGAAGGCCGTGGCCAAGGGCGACCCGAAGCCCACCCGGTCCCAGCCGGCCACCGCCGAGCCGTCCGAGCCGGCGAGCAGCGGGAGCACGGGCGGCGGGCCCGGCGGCGACCCGGACGCGCCCGACCAGCCGGTCATCAAGGGCTGGCAGACGGTGGTCAACTCCAAGCGGCACGTGGCGTTCGACGTCCCGACCAAGGACTGGAAGACCACCTCGGCCGACACCTACACCGGGTTCCAGGACGAGAAGGACAAGTCCGGCTTCCCCAAGACCCTCATCTCGATGACGGCACCGGCCTACTACAAGGAAGAATGGTGCACGATCAAGCAGAAGGGCGGCGGTGAGTCGACCACGTCGCTGGCCGGCACCGGCGTGAAGGGCGCCCAGGGCGCCAAGAGCCAGGCCGAGGCCGCCCAGAACGAGGCGCTGAACTGGGTCTGGGCCGGTTACGACCAGAAGAAGACCGGCACGTTCAAGGGCACCAAGGCCAAGCCCTTCAAGAGCGATCACGGCATCACCGGCAAGCTGTCCACGGCGACCGTGACCGGCGTGAAGAAGGACGACAAGTGCGACTCGGACGGCAAGGCGTACGCGGTCACGTACACCGACACCACCGGCGAGTACGCGACGTGGGTCCTCTACGCGGCGAAGGACGTCAAGGGTGAGCTCGACGAGGCCACGATCAAGAAGATCATGAGCTCCCTCCGGCCGCTCGACTGACGGGCGCCGGGCCGTCCGCCCGACGCATGAAGTGACGCCTCGGGAAATGAAGTGACGCCTCCGGGCAAGAACGCGATGCTGTTGTGATGAAGATGGAGCGCCCCGCGTGGGCGGGGCGCAATTACACGCTGCTGACGGCCGCCGCCGTGGTCACCGGTCTCGGAAGTTCCGGGGCCCTGATCGCGGCGGCGTTCGCCGTGCTCGGAGCCGGCGGCTCGGCGACCGACGTCGGGCTGGTCGCAGCGGCCCGTACGGTCCCTCTGGTGATCTTCCTCCTCATCGGAGGGGCGATCGCCGACCGGCTGCCGCGGCACCGCGTGATGGTCGCCGCCAACGTACTGAACTGTGTGTCCCAGGGCGTCTTCGCGCTGCTGGTGCTCGGCGGGGAGCCCCGGCTCTGGCAGATGGCGCTGCTGTCGGCGCTCGGCGGCACGGGCCAGGCGTTCTTCGCGCCGGCGGCCGAGGGCATGGTGCTGGCCAGCGTTTCCGGCGCGCATTCGGGGCGCGCCTTCGCCGTCTTCCGTATGGGCATGAACGGCGCGAACATCGGCGGTGCCGCGCTGGGCGGCGCGCTGATCGCCGCGGTCGGTCCCGGCTGGGTGCTGGCGGTGGACGCCGTCGCGTTCGCGCTGGCCGGGCTGTTGCGCGCGTTCCTCGACGTACGGGACGTGCCGCCGCGGGAACCGGGGCACGGCCTGATCGCCGACCTCCGGGACGGCTGGCGGGAGGTGATCTCGCGGCCGTGGCTGTGGTCGATCGTCCTGCAGTTCGCCATCGTCAACGCGGTCGTGGCGGCCGCCGAGGCGGTGTACGGACCGCTGGTCGCGCGTGAGCACCTGGGCGGGCCGGGTCCGTGGGGTCTGGCGCTGGCGGCGTTCGGCGCGGGGACGGTCGTCGGCGCGCTGCTGATGACCCGGTACAAGCCGCGGTACCTGCTGCGCGTGGGCGCGCTGTGCGTCTTTCCGCTGGCCCTGCCGTCCGCCGCGCTGGCCGTTCCGGTGCCGGCCGGGGCGCTGACGGGCGTGATGTTCGTCGCGGGCATCTCGGTCGAGGTGTTCGCGGTGACGTGGATGATGGCGCTGCATCAGGAGATCCCGGAGGAGAAGTTCTCCCGGGTCTCGTCGTACGACTGGCTCGGCTCGCTCGCCATGGTCCCGCTGGCCACGGCCCTGGCGGGGCCGGTGCAGGACCTCATCGGCCGCACGACCGCACTGTGGGCGTGCTCGGCACTGATCGCGCTGCTGACGGCGGCCGTGCTGTGCGTACGGGACGTACGGCGGCTGACGCGGCGTACGGAGGCGGCGCCGACGGACTCCGCGGCCGCCGGTACCGGTGCCGGTACCGATCATGCTTCGGCCGAGGCGCCCGGCCAGGTCCCGGTGACCGGCCTCCCGGGCTCCGCCGCGACGGACGACATCACTCCGCGCTGAGGCTGCGCGCCGGGAAGCCACGGCCGACGGGAGGCGTCCGCCCCCTCGTCCTGCGCCTCAGCCCACTCTGGTCAGCGGCCGCCTCCCCCGCACCTCAGCCCACGCTGAACGCGCCCGTCGGCGGTTCGGGCGAGGGGACCGCGTCCACGTCCCGCACCAGCTGCGCGTCGCCGATCAGCTGGCGCAGCCGCGGGCCGTGTTCGACCCGGGCGGGGAAGGCGTCGGCCGCCACCCGCCGGGCGATCTCGGCCAGCGGCAGCTCCTCCTGGGACGCCACCAGGACGGCGTTGCCGAACCGCCGGCCGCGCAGCATCGACGGCTCCGCGATCAGGCAGAGCCGGTCGAACACGGCCGCGTAGTTGGCGAGCTGGCCGCGGAGGAAGGTGAAGGGCGCGCTGTCGGCCAGGTTCGCCACGTAGCAGCCTCCGGGGCGCAGCGCACGCGCCGCGGCACCTGCGTACTCCGCCGAGGTCAGGTGTGCCGGCACCCGTGACCCGCCGAAGACGTCCGCCACGACGACGTCGACGGACGCCTCGGGTGCCGCTTCCAGCGCCGTACGGGCGTCGGCGGCGTGCACCTCGATGCCGCTGTCCGGTGGCAGCGGGAGGTGTTCGCGTACGAGGTCGAGCAGGCCGCGGTCGGCCTCGATCACCTGTTGCCGGGAGGCGGGCCGGGTCGCGGCGAGGTAGCGCGGCAGTGCCAGCGCGCCGCCACCGAGGTGCAGCGCGTCCAGCGGGTCGCCGGGCGCCGCCAGCGCGTCCAGGACGTGCGCGATCCGGCGGGCGTACTCGAACTCCAGGTACGTGGGCTCGTCCAGGTCCACATACGACTGCGGAGCACCGTCCACGGTCAGCAGCACGGCACGCGGCCGGTCCACGTCCGGCAGCAACTTGGCCGTGCCGCAGTCCACTTCCCGCGTGACGGGCACGGGGAAGGCGGGTATCGGATCGCCGGCGGCCGGCGGAGCGTCGTTCAGGTCTGCCACCGTCCTATTGTGCGGTGCGCGGGGCGGCCCTCCTGCCGTCCGCCGCCCGCCATACCGGGAGTTCGGCCGCGAGGAGCCCGGCATCTGCCGACCGCGCCACCGGCCTTCCGCCTGCGCAACCGGCCTTCCGCCTGCGCAACCGGCCTTCCGCCTGCGTCGGCGATTGCACCTTCGTCTGCGGCTGGTGAGCCATGGACCGTCACCCGGTTTGCCGTCCGACGCGTCACCCGGCTTGCCCCCGGCGTCATCCGGCGCGCCGCCCAGCTCGCCGCCCTGGGCTCGCTGCCCGGCTCGCCGGGCCCACCTCATCCCCCTGCCCCCCTCATTCCCCTGTCCCGCTCCACACCCGGGCCGCGTCCGCCGCATGGGCGGCGGCCTGGATGCGGCCGGCGCGGGCCGCGGCGGCGCGCTTGGACGGGTCCAGGACGTTGCGCCCGAAGGCGGCCCGCGCGGCCCGGTCCGGGGTGATGACCAGGACCTCGGCGCCCTCCGCCGCGAGCCGTTCCGCCTGCGAGCGGGGCGTGGCGACGGGCCCGCCGCCCGACGCCATCGGGGCGATCACGACGACGCGTCCGTACCCCGCGGCCAGGTCGACGTTCGCGCACGAGTGGACGCCGCCGTCGATCCACCGCCGGTCCCCGATCGTCACCGGCGGCCAGACGCCGGGCACCGCGCAGCTCGCGGCGACCGCGTCGGCGAGCTTCACGCCGCTGCCGCCGTCGAAGACGCTGCGCTCCCCCGAGTACGCGTCCACCGCCGTGATCATCAGCCGCCTGGCCGGCCACTCCTGCGAGAGCAACCGCCCGGCGATGACCGCGCGCTGGGTGTTCTCCGGCCCCGTACGGGCGGCCAGCGCCAGCCGGCCCATCCGCGCGCCGAAGGTCACCGCGTCCCGCGACCGCAGCGCGATGGCCGCGAACCGTGCCATCGACAAGGCGCCCATCCGGGCCGGCGCGCCCCCGCCCTGTGCGATGCCGACGGCGCCTGCGGATGCACCGACCGACGGGCCGCCCGAGGGGCCGGCCAGCTGCCGCTCGTACAGTTCCTCCAACGTCAGCTGCCCGGAGGTGAGATGCGCGCCGACCAGGGACCCCGCTGACGTGCCGATGACGACGTCGGCCGTGCAGAGGTTCACCCCCGCATCGGCCAGTCCGGCGAGCATTCCGATCTCCCAGCCGATGCCCGTCAGCCCGCCACCGCCCAGCACCAACGCCGTACCCGCCATGCGTGCCGCTCTCCCGTTCGTCGATGGTCCGACATTGCTCGATGCCCCGGCGTGACCCGTATGCCAAGTACTCCGCACACGCCGAGCACTCCGAGTACTCCGAGCGCTACGAGCACTCCGAGCGAGTACTCCATGTACTCCAAGTACTCGGAGTACTCCAAGGGTCCGCCGGTCGTGCAGTCTTCCATCGGGAACGCGCCACCGACAGGCCCCAAACGGACCCGGCCCGCACTCCGGGAAATCCACGCTCGCGCACAAGAAACTGCACGTGAACAGGGGTGTGCAGCTGCACGTGTGCACGCACGAGCGGAACGCGTCGAGGGGCAGGCATCGAGGGGGACGCGGAGGCGTCCGGAGACCGCCCTCGCGGCAGTGCACGAGGGGGCGCCGGGACGGCTCCCGGCACCCCCGAACCGTTCCGGCGCCCCCGAACCGTCCCGCGCCCCTGTCCGAGCCCTAGCCCACCGGGTCCGGCTCGGTCGTCACCACGCCGCGGACCGTTCCGGCGCCCACCGTGCGGCCGCCCTCGCGGATGGCGAAGCCGAGGCCCGGCTCCACGGGAACGCCGCGGCCCAGCCGTACGGTGACGCCGACCGTCTCCCCGGGGCGGGCGGTACCGCGCTCCCCGAGGTCCAGCTCGCCGACCACGTCGTCCGTGCGGAGGTAGAACTGCGGCCGGTACCCCGTCGACAGCGGCGTCCGGCGGCCGCCCTCCTCCGCGGACAGCACGTACACGTCGGCGGTGAACGCGCGGTACGGGGTGACGCTGCCCGGCGCGGCGACCACCTGGCCGCGGCGGACCGCGTCGCGGGCCACGCCGCGGAGCAGCAGCGCCACGTTGTCGCCCGCCTCCGCGTGCTCCATCGGCTTGCCGAACGTCTCCAGGCCGGTGACCACGGTGACCGTGCCCGCGCCCGCCGGGCTCACGATCTCCACCCGGTCGCCGGTGCGTACGCTGCCCCGCTCGACGGCGCCGGTGACGACCGTGCCCCGCCCGGTGATCGTCAGGACGTTCTCCACCGGGAGGAGGAACGGCGCGTCCACGTAGCGCTCGGGAACCGGCACATACGTGTCCACCGCGTCCAGCAGCGCCTCGATGGCCGCGGTCCAGCGCGGGTCGCCCTCCAGGGCGCGCAGCCCGGAGACCCGGACGACCGGTACGTGCTCGCCGTCGTACCCGTGCGCGGACAGCAGCTCGCGGACCTCCAGCTCCACCAGGTCGGTGAGCTCGGGGTCCCCGGCGTCCGCCTTGTTGAGGGCGACGACGAGGTGGCGTACCCCGACCTGACGGGCCAGCAGGACGTGCTCGCCGGTCTGCGGCATGACCCCGTCGAGCGCGGAGACGACGAGGATCGCGCCGTCGAGCTGGGCTGCGCCGGTGACCATGTTCTTGATGAAGTCGGCGTGGCCGGGCATGTCCACGTGCGCGTAGTGCCGGGTGCTCGTCTCGTACTCGACGTGCGCGATGTTGATGGTGATGCCGCGGGCGCTCTCCTCCGGGGCCCGGTCGATGCGGTCGAACGGCACGTACGTACCGCCGCCGCGCTCGCTGAGGACCTTGGTGAGGGCGGCGGTCAGGGTGGTCTTGCCGTGGTCGACATGGCCGATCGTGCCGATGTTGAGGTGCGGCTTCGTCCGCAGGTAGGCCGGCTTGCCGCCGGGCACCCGGCCGTGCGCGTGGGTGTGGGCAGGGGTACGGGACATGGTGTGGTCTCCTCGCGCCCGGGCAGGCATGACGGCGCTGCGTGGCGCGGTGCTGCGGTGAGACGGCGGCTCGGCCGCCGTACGGACCCCCTTGGCCTGGCCGACCCTCCCCCTGCGGGGCCCGCCGGACGATCCGGGAAGGGTCAGCTTCGGACGCCGTCCAGTGCGGCGCAGGCAGTGGCCGCAGCGGGCTCGGCGGCAGCGAGGGAGGAAACGACGGAGAGGACGGCAGCCTTCGGCGGGTCCGCGACGGCGGACCTGAGCGCGAGGAAGGCGAACCGGGTCATGGCACAAAGGATCGCGCGCTGACGGGCGCACGTCGACCGATTTACGGCGCGGCGGACCGAGGGGCCGTCATGGGCCGGTGCGGGCTGGGAGGCTTGGGCAGGGCAGGCCGGGCTACGGCACCGGTTCCGCCGCACTTCCCTCACGTACGGTTCCGCGTACACACTTATTACACCGTTCTGACACCCGCTTCGGTTACGCTCCCCTGATGCTCGATCCCGCTACCCCGCCCGACGCCTTCGCCGTGCGCTGTACGCGGCTTCTCCTGTCGCCGTGGTCCCGCCTGGGCCTGCTCGTCGTCCTGCTCGCGTGCGCCGCGACCGCCATGCTCGTATGGCAGCCGCAGCGGATGCTCGCGCACGGGTGGCCGCCAGAACTGTCCGGCGGCACGGCCGTGGTGCTCTTCACGGTCGCCTACGGCCTGTGCACCACGGCGTTCGTGCCCCGCCCCGTGCTCAACGCCGCGGCGGGCGCCCTCTTCGGCGCCCAGATCGGCACGCCGGCGGCGCTGCTGGGCACGGTGCTCGGCTCGGGGCTCGCCTTCGGGCTCGGCCGGCTGCTGGGGCAGGACGCGCTCCGGCCGCTGCTGCGTGCCCGCTGGCTGACCGCGGCCGACCGCCAGCTGAGCCGGTACGGCTTCCGCTCCATGCTGGCCATCCGGCTGTTCCCCGGCCTGCCCTTCGCGGCCACGAACTACTGCGCCGCCGTGTCCCGTATGCGGTGGCCCGCGTTCCTGCTCGCGACCGCGCTGGGCAGCATCCCGAACACCGCCGCGTACGTCGTGGCCGGCGCCCAGGCGTCCACCCCCACCTCGCCCGCGTTCCTGATCTCGATGGGCTTCATCGCCGTCACGGGGCTGGCGGCCGTCGTCGTGGCGTGGTGCAAGCGGGGCGCGCTGCGCGGCAGTTCGGACGCCTGACGCCCCTGCCCTCTCCATCGGCCGGTCCGCGCTCTGCACCGGTCGGCCTGTCCTCTGCACCGGCCGGCCTCCGGGTCGCATCGGCCGGCCTCCGGGTCGCATCGGTCGGTCTCTGGGTCGCACCCGTCCCCGTGCCACCGCGACCGGGACCGCACGCACGGGAATCTGCACTTGCATTCGCATCGACGTCCGCACCTTCATAAGCACGGGTGAGTGCAATTGTCGATGCAGATGACCATGCACCTTCGAATATCACGCCGAATACCGCACGCCGACTGTCACCACCCATTCCGGTCGGCGGCAACGCCTCACGTTCGGCAATCCGTGAAGGCCGCCGCCGCAATGAGTCAGCAATCCCGTCATCCATGACCGTTACCGAACGGATCTCATGAATCCCCATTCAGTTCCGGTCAATTGCCGACGCGGTACGAGCCATTCCCCTTTACGGCCCGCGTCCCGCCGGCCGGCCCCTCCACCGCCGTCTCGGTGCGCCCTCCACCGCTTCCTCAGACGCAGCGCAGCGGGACCCGGGCACCGGCCAGCTGCGTCGAGGAGCCGCCGCCCGGCGAAGCGGCCGTAGGCGCTGACCGGTTGACCGCGATCTCCGCCCAGCACCGCTTGCCCGTCGGCGTCCGCTCGGCACCGTGGTCGATGGAGAGCGCCGCTACGAGGAACAGCCCGCGCCCGCCCTCGTCGTCCAGGTCCGCGAGGCCCGCACTCGGCAACTCCGTACTGGCGTCGCGCACCTCGATCAGCAGGGCCTCGCCGTGCAACCGGGCGCTGACGGTGACGTCGTCACCCCCCGCGTGCTGGACCGCGTTGGTGATCAATTCGCTGGTTACCAGTTCGACGTTATGGAGTGACTGGGCGTCGAACTGCACGCTCCAGCTCCGTAAGTCGCTCATTACCCGGCGCCGCGCTGCTGCTGCGGCGGCGGGCGTACCAGGCACGGAGAAGCTGAGCCCGTGCGCTTGCATGAGTGGCCTCCTGACTGAGTGGGCAACTCAGGCAAGCAAAGATGCGACCTCCTGGCCAGAACGGACGTCGCCGCTGCATGAATTATGCAGGAGTTGCATCACTCTCGATTATGGTTTCATTACGCTCGGTTCAACAGTCAGGATCGGCGACGGCAAAGGGGCCGTGGCACACATGGTCGACGCACAAAGTGAAGCGAAGCGGCTGGGCGAGGTGATCCGCCGGGCGCGAGTGCTGAAGAAGCTCTCGCAAGCGGATGTCGCCAAGGCCCTTGGCTATCACCAGTCGAAGGTGAGCCGCCTGGAAGGCGGCCGGGGCACCGAGGACACCCGCTTGCTGCGCGAAGTCGCACAGGTACTCGGTATTCCGCTGGACAGTCTTGGCCTCGCTGCCTCCCCGGATGCAAGCACCACCGACCCTGAGGCAGAAGACATGTACCGCCGCACCTTCCTCGCCGCGAGCATCGCTGCGCTCGCCGCGCCCGACGTACCGGCCCCCGTCGCCCACGACGACCTGGTCCGTTCGCTACTCCCCGGCCCGGGCAAGGAGTCCACCAGGCCGGTGCTGAAACTCGCGGAACTGAAGGACCGGGTGGCCAACGTCCGCCGGCTGTTCTGCACCTGCAGCTACAAGGAGCTGGAGGGCACGCTCCCCGACGTCATCGCCGACCTCCGGAACGCCGCCGACCACAAATCGGCCGAGGTTTCGCTGCTTTCCGGCCTGCTTGCCACCGCGTACCAGACGGCGGCCGGGCTGCTGCTCAAGCAGAGCGACCACGGGAACGCCTGGCTCGCGGTCGGCCGCGCGATGGCCGAGGCCGAGCGCTCGGGCGACCCCGTGGTGCTCGCGTCGAGCGTCCGCGTCCACGCCCACGTCCTGGTACGCGAGAAGCACGCCTCGCAGGCCGTCGCGATCGTCCGCCACACCGCCGACCAGCTCTGCGGCTCCTACGACAAGCGCTCCAAGCAGTATCTGGCCGCCGTCGGGCTGATGTTGCTGCGCGGCGTCACCGCGGCCAGCAGCAGCGGCGACCGGGCGGCGACCCGCGAACTGCTCGGCGAGGCGCGCGAGGTCGCCCGGTTCGTCTCCCAGGACCAGCCGGACGCCTGGGCCAACTTCAGCCCCACGAACGTGGAACTGCACACCGTCAGCGCGTCCGTCTCGCTCGGCGATGCGGGGCAGGCGCTGGAGGCCGCGCGCCCCCTCATGCGCCGGCCCATCCCCGTACCGGAGCGCCGCGCCGGCCTGTGGGTGGACGTGGCCCGCGCGTACAGCCAGCAGAGCAAGCTCGCCGACGCGTTCCAGGCGCTGCGGATCGCGGAGCGCTGCGCGTCCCAGGACATCCGCCGGCCCGCGGTACGCGAGATGGTCGCCGACATGGCCGCCCGCGACCGCCACCGCGCCCTCCCCGAGCTGCACCAGTTCAGTCGCCGCCTGGGAGCACCGGCGTGACCGGACAGGACAGCGGCGGAAGGGGTTCCAGTGACGAAGGAGGCAAGGACAGCAGTGACAGCGGCAGCGGTAACGGCAGGGGGAACGGCAGCGGCACGGCCGCACGCGGCGTGAGTGGGCCGGCGACGGGCTGCGCCGCCCCGCCCCTCTCGGCCGCGGTCACGGACAAGGACGCGGAAGCGGACGCGGAAATGGGCACGGGCACGGGGACGCCGGTGAGCAGGGAGACGAGGACGGGAACGGGGACGGACCGGAAGCCGTTCCTGTACGTCGTCCTCTGCGCCGCTGGCATCGCCAACGACGTGGGCAAGCTGATCAGGAACGCGCAGCAACGCACCTGGCGCGTCGGCGTCATCGCGACGCCACGCGGCCGGGAGTGCGTGGACACCGCCGCCATCGAGGCGCTGACCGGATATCCCGTACGGTCCGCCTGGCGCGTGCCGGGCGAGCCGCGTCCGCTGCCGCCCGCCGACGCGATCGCGGTCGCCCCTGCGACGTTCAACACGATCAACAAGTGGGCGCAGGGCATCGCCGACACCCTCGCACTGGGCATCCTCTGCGAGGCGCACGGCTTCGGTACCCCCACCGCGGCGCTCCCCTACCTGAACGCCGCCCAGGCCGCGCATCCCGCGTACGCCCAGAGCCTGGCCCGGCTGCGCCGCATGGGCGTCCTGCTCGGCGACTACGTCCCGCACCCGCCCCGCACGGGCGGCGGCCGCCGCCGCTTCCGCTGGGAACAGGCCCTCGACCTCCTGGCCCCGGTGCTGGAACGGCGCTAGGTCCGCGGGAACGGGCCGGGGCCGGCAGGACGGTGGGGTCGGCAGGACAGCGGGGGCCAGTAGGACGGTGGGGGCCGGCAGGACGGCGGGGCCGGCAGGACGGCGACGGACGGTAGTCACTGCCCGGCACGGTACTCGTCGGGCATGCATACCCGGCGGCCCTGCATATCCGGAGGCCGTGCGTAACGGGCGCCTTGACTCGCGCCTCGCATGACTGACGGCCGTGCATGACTGACGGCCGTGCATGACTGGCGGCCCCGCGTACCTGCCGGCCCTGCGTACTCGGCCAAGCTCCGTGCTCGGGGCCCATGGACGGCGGTCCTCGGTGCTCGGGGCCCCGGTGCTCGGCAGCCCTCCGCGCTCGGGGGCCTCCGCGCTCAGGGGCCTCCGTACTCGGGGGGGGCCGCCTCCGCACTCGTCGGTCCCGCACCGGCCATGCACGGGCCGCGTCCCCGTCCGCGCCCCGTCCGCGCCCCGTCCGCGCCCCGGCCCACCTCCCGGGTCGGCCCTCTGGCCGGCCCCGGAGGTGGCCCGGGACGCACGCCAAACGGTGGCCTGCGAGGCACCCCGCCCGAGGTCCCGGTGGCCTCGACCGGGCCGATCTCCTGCCTGTCACTTCGGGACGCTACGCTGCCTTACGATCGGCGCAAGATCGCGCCGCACCCCGCCCACGAGCCACCCGGACACCAGTTGTGCCATCAGTGACCCGCACGTGCGTCTGCACGCGCACGCGCCCCGCGTCCCGCGCTGCGCGCCCAGGCCGCCTGATGCGTCATCAGTCCAGCGAGCAGCAAAGGCCAGCCCGAGGACGACGACCACCACCACGACTCACTACTCCCCTGAACCGGCACGCACCGCGGCCGCACGCATGACGGCCGCCACCCCGAATTCCCCGCCGGCCTGCACACTCGCCGGTCACGGCACGATCACCTTCCGGATGGCGTACAACCCATGTCTTGGTTTGAATCATTCATCCTTGGGCTTGTCCAAGGTCTGACCGAATTCCTTCCGATCTCGTCCAGTGCGCATCTGCGCCTGACCGCGGCCTTCGCCGGCTGGCACGACCCCGGCGCCGCGTTCACCGCGATCACACAGATCGGTACCGAGGCTGCCGTACTGATCTACTTCCGGAAGGACATCGTCCGGATCATCTCGGCCTGGGGCCGCTCCCTCGTGAACAAGGAGATGCGTCAGGACCACGACGCCCAGATGGGCTGGCTGGTGATCGTCGGCTCCATCCCGATCGGCGTCCTCGGCATCACGCTCAAGGACGCGATCGAGGGCCCGTTCCGCGACCTCCGCCTGATCGCCACCACCCTCATCGTGCTGGGCATCGTCCTCGGCTTCGCCGACCGCCTGGCGGCGCGCGACGAGAGCGGCGGCCGGCACCGCGCCGCCAAGCAGCGCAAGACGCTCACCGACCTCGGCGTCAAGGACGGCCTGCTCTTCGGCTTCTGCCAGGCGATGGCCCTGATCCCGGGCGTCTCGCGCTCGGGCGCCACGATCAGCGGCGGTCTGTTCATGGGGTACACACGAGAGGCCGCTGCGCGGTACTCCTTCCTGCTCGCGATCCCCGCGGTACTGGCCTCCGGCGTCTTCGAGCTGAAGGACGCCGGCGAGGGCCACGTCTCCTGGCCCCCGACGATCTTCGCGACGCTCATCGCCTTCGTCGTCGGCTATGCGGTCATCGCATGGTTCATGAAGTTCATCACCACGAAGTCCTTCATGCCCTTCGTCATCTACCGCGTCCTGCTGGGCGCAGCCCTGTTCGTACTGGTCGGAATGGGCGTCCTCAGCCCGCACGCCGGCGAATCGGCGGGCTGACACCGAACACCACGGCGCGGTCGCCGTCCGACGGCGCCCGACCGCCGCGCCCTCCGCGCCTCTCACGCCCCGGACCAGCGCATCCCCTCACGGACGCAACGGACCGGGGCCGTTCAGCGTCCTCGCTCCCCCGCCCTTCTCAGCCTTCTTACGACGGCGGTGCGCGGCCACTCGCGTACGCGTCGCGCACGCCGTGGAGCAGAACCGGCGGGGCGAACCGGGCCCGGTCGACAGATACAGGCGCCTGCAGCCGACAGCCGTGCACTCGCCCCAGGCCGGCCGGCCGTGCTCGGAGAAGATCTGCGCCAGCGCGAGCGCACTGGTCGCCGTGAACCACTCGGCCCACGAGGCGTCGTCTCCGCGATCCACGTGCAGGTGCCAGACGTGCCCGCCGTGCCGCGACAGCCGAGGCCGCGCCCCGCACTCCTCCAGCAACGCATTGATCGCCAAAGCCGCCCGATCAGCACCCGCGTCGCCATCCGATCCGTCGTCATTCGGTGACGCGGCCAGGATGTCGATCAACCGCCCGACCGCGCCCCGCAGCTCCTCCGCATCGCCCTCCGAAAAGGCCTCCTCGGACAGGTCCTCCGCGGACTCCCCGTGCCGGGCGAGCAGTGCAGCCAGCTCCGCACGCGGCAGGTCCGGATCCTCACGTACGGCATTGGCCAGCTCCAGCAGCCGATGCGCGGGCCGAAACCCACGCCCTTCCTCCGCACCCATGCGCCTCCCGCCGCCTTTCCTGGTCTGCAGCCATCCACTCCTCATCGAACCCTGTTACCGTAACGGCATTACCGTGTAAGCCGTTACCCTCCTGGTCGCCGCATCAGCCACTCGCAAGCCGGCCAAGCAGGCGGGCGGACGGGCAGCCAGGTAAGTAGGCAGGTGGACAGGGGGCAGTGGCGTGCGGCTGTACCTGATGACCGCGTTCGGCGCGCGGCTGGCCGAGGAGGGCATGGCCGTAGCGCTCGTCCTCCTCACCCTGCAACGCACGGGAAGCGCGGCCCACGGCGCCTTCCTCCTCACCGCATGGTTGGCACCTCACGCCCTCGCCGCACCACTGACCGGTGCCCTCGCGGCCCGGATGCGGAGCCCCCGCCTCTTCTACGTCGGCGCGCTGGCCGGCTTCGCCCTGGCGATCGGCGGGCTGGCGCTCACGGTCGGCCGGGCACCGGGCCCCCTGGCGCTCGCGATCGCCCTCGTCGGCGGAAGCTGCGGACCGGTCGTGTCCGGCGGCCTGTCGAGCCTCGTCGCCACCTTGGCACCCGACGACGGCGCACGGTCCCGTGCGTACGCACTCGACGCCGCCGTGTACAACGCGGCATCGGTGACCGGCCCGGCCGTCGTGAGCCTGCTGGCCACCACCTCCTCCCCCGTTACCGCGACGCTCCTCCTCGCCGCGACGGCTGCAACCGCCGCGAGCCTGACCACCGCCCTCCCCCTGCCACGCCCATCCCGTACGCCTCGCAAGAGCCGCCCGTCCCCGGCACTGTCACCAGGACCAGAGTCAGGACCGGCACCGGCACCGGCACCAAGACGTCAGTCCAGTACCACCTCAGCGTCCCAACCGCCCTGTCCAGCCCGGCCACCCCGCGACCAATCACCGCCGTCACCGGACGGACGCCGGAGCCCGGCCCTCACCACCGGCGTCGCAGCGCTGTGGCTCATCCCCGAGCTACGCGCCATCACCGCTGCGACGTCGCTCGCCTTCGTCGGTGTCGGCGGCCTGACCACCACGGCAGTACTGCTCGCCGAACGCCGAGGGCACCCCGAGGGCGGCGGCCTGCTGATGACCGTCTTCGCGATCGGCGCCCTGGCCGGGTCCCTGTTCCTCGCCCGGCGGAAGTCGGCCGTGCCGCCGCGGCGTCTCGTCGCCTACGGCCTGGTCGGCACCGGCCTCGCCCTCGCTGCCGCGGCCGCGCTGCCCTCCTTCACGGCGAGCGCGCTGCTCTTCACGGTGGCAGGGCTGTTCGACGGCCCGCTGCTGAGCGCCACCTTGCGTATTCGCGCCGACCACGCACCCCCGTCGGTCCGCGCCCAGGTCTTCACGCTGGGAGCGGGGCTGAAGATTTCCGCGGCGGCCTGCGGGGCGGCGCTGACCGGCGCGGCGACCGCGCTGACCGCCCCGGTCCTCCTCCTGATCATCGCTGCCCTCCAGCTGTCTGCTGCCCTGTTGTACGCCGTCGTCCGAGCGCACGCCCGCCCGGCTCGGAAATCGTTCGTCCCTGGTGGCCCCGCTCCCCGCGCTGTCAGGGAGCGGGGCCGGTCCGAGTAGCGCCAGCAGCTCGGATAGGAACATTGCTCACCGTAGCGGGGGCCACTGACAATCGCCGTCGGCCGATCAGCGACGGACCGTTTCCGCTCACCCGGCCCGTCCCGCTCACCTGCGCTTCCCTCCCGCCGACCGCAAGCAATTCGCCCGTACGAGTGAACACAGCGCCCTCCCGCGTTCCTTGACGGCCCGGCCCCGCTCGGGAACCGTGACCACCCGAGCCGGCCGGAACGACCGAACCGACCGGAACGACCGAGCCGGCCGGGCCGACTGCACCGACCACACCAACCGAACCGACCTCCGACCTCGAAGGAGCACCGTGGGCGAGAACAAGGACCGCATGCTGGCCGGTGACTGGTACATCGCCGACGATCCCGAACTCCTCGCGGACACCGAGCGCCGTATCGAACTCTGCGCGGCCTTCAACGCCGCCGGCGGACACACGCCCGGCACGTACGACCCGGCCCGGCGGGACGCGCTGCTGCGTCAACTGCTCGGCTCGGTGGGCGCGGACGTACGGATCCGGCCGCCCTTCCACTGCGACTTCGGGTACCTGATCAGCATCGGCTCCGGCACGTTCATCAACTTCGGGGCGGTCTTCCTGGACGCCGCGCCCATCACCATCGGCGCGCACGTGCAGATCGGACCCAACGTGCAACTCCTCACCCCGACCCATGAACTGGACGCGGAGCGCCGCCGGGCCGGCTGGGAGAAGGCGGTACCGATCACCATCGGCGACAACGTCTGGCTCGGTGGCGGGGTGATCGTCTGCCCCGGCGTGACCATCGGCGAGAACACCGTGGTGGGGGCCGGTTCGGTGGTCACCAAGGACCTGCCGGCGGGCGTTCTCGCGGTCGGCAACCCCGCCCGCGTGCTGCGCAAGCTGGACGAGCCGCAGTAAGCACGAGACCGACGGCGCCGCCGCGACGGGAGCGTGGAACGTCGCGACGCAACCGAGCAGGTCAGACAGGAGTGGCTGGGGTGGCGGGCCATAACTCTCGGCCGATTGTCAGTGCCTCCCCCTACTATGTGTCTCATGTCCGCAACTCAGCCTCTTCCGGGCCAAGTCCGCCCTTCTGCCGCCGAAGTGAACGACTCCATACGGAGCTTCGTCCAGGCTCGGCGGGGCTGTGCCTGGACGCCTGAGGACCGCGCGGAGTACGCCCGCCTGCTCGCGGACTGGACGTCGGCGATGCGGGACGAGGTCGTCACGGCGGCCTGAGCGGAGGACGAAACAAGGCAAGGGTCGGGAGGCGAAGCGAGGCGAGTCGGCAGGTGAGGCGAAGCGACGTCGGAGGGGAGGCGGGACAGCGCCGATCACGAGGGGCACGCCGTACATGCGTGCCGCAAGCCGTGCCGCGCGTCCGGCCGTACGGCGAGGCAGACTGGCCTCATGTGCCGCAGCATCAAGACTCTCCGCCCGCCGACCACCCCCGACGTGACACAGGAGGACATCCGCGCGGCGGCCTTGCAGTACGTACGCAAGGTCTCCGGGTTCCGTGCGCCCGCCGCGCACAACCGCGAGGTGTTCGACCAGGCCGTTGAGGCGATCACCGCCGCGACCAGCGACCTCCTCGCGGGCCTCCACGTACGAGGCCGCACGTCGTCCTGACTTCGCCCTGACTCCGGTCCGCTATCCCTCCAGCACCGTCTGCACCGACAGGTGATCACTCGGGGCTGGCCGTGCTCCGAGAAGACGGTGATCTTGGCGTGCGACGTGCGACGTGCGCGCGGGCGACGAGGCGAGCAGCCGGTCGCCCCGGTCGCCGCCCGACCGGCTACGGCAACCACCACCCTCCACCGGCCGCAAGGCCAGCCCCGCAGGCGCCCACTACCGGCGAGCCGCTGAGTTCAGTTACCCGCGCTCTCCGCCCCCGAAGGCCCTTCCCAGTCCGCGTACCGGATGCGGGAGATCTCCCGGACCTCCCCCACCGTTCCCCACTCGTCCTTGCCCAGCCGGGAGAGGGGGCGCAGCCGGTGAATGTCGGGGTGCCCGTCCGTCATGACGTCCTCGGACACCGCCGCGTGCACGACCCGCCCGAAGACGATCGTGGAGTCACCGATCCGGAGCGTGCTGTGCAGCTCGCACTCCAGCGCCACGGGCGAGGCGGCAACGCGCGGCGGCTTCACGAACCGGCTCGGCTCCGTGGCGATGCCCACCGCGTCGAACTCGCTCACGCCGTGCGGAAAGTCCGTCGCCGTGTCGTTGATCTGCTCGAACAGCTCCTCGGGCGCGAGGTTGACGACGAACTCTCCGCTCGCTTCGACGTTCAGCAGCGAGTCCTTCCGCCCCACCGACGTGAACTGCACGACCGGCGGCGAAACGGCGGAAATGGTGAAGAACGAATGCGGGGCCAGGTTCGCGGCGCCGCCGTCCGCCGCGATCGTGGAGACCCACGCGATCGGCCGCGGCACCACCGTCGCCGTCAGCAGCCGGTAGAAGTCGTTGCGGGACACCTTCTGGGGATCGATCTCGATACGCATGATCGCCAGTATCCCCACAGGCAGCCCGGCAGGCTAACCGCAGCTCGGCGGCATCGCCCAGCCCCTGTTCTCGGCAGACAGCGATGGCCGCTCCGCTGACAGCGGCCTACCGGAAAGCGGCTCAGGCCCTCTCCAGAATCGTCTTCAGCTCCGACATCATCATGGTCCAGCCGCCGCTGACGCCCTCGAGCATCTTGGAGTCGGCCGACGTGAAGCCGTCGTGGGTGATGGTCAGCTTCACGCCCAGCTCCGGATCCTCGGCCGGCTCGATGTCGAAGGCGACCTTCGAGCGTTCCTTGGCCGCCTCGGCGAACTCCGCGTCGCTCATGCCGAACATCTCCTGGTGCATCGGCTGCAGCGTGTGCCAGGTGTAGGCCAGCCGCTTGCCGGGCTCCGACTCGGTGACGACCTGCCCGAGGTCCTGCGGCTCACCCCCGTCCTCGACCGGCCACAGCACCTTCGAGCCGACCTTCCAGTCGGAGGAGGGCGCCCAGCCGCCGTGGTACTGCTTCAGGAACTCCGGGCTGGTCAGTCCCTCCCAGAGCTTCTCGGGCGTGGTGTGGATGTAGATCGTGTAGACGTACTCGGGCTTGGTCATCGCCGTTCCTTCCAGGGCGTGCTTCAGGTTGCTGAGCGCGGTCATCCGGCCTCGCTCGTACTGGCCGATCCAGCGGTCGGCGATCTCATGGATGGGTACGGGGTTGAGGTAGTGGAGCCTCTCCCGGCCACGCCGGACGGCCGTGACCAGGCCCGCCGCCTCCAGGATCGCCAGGTGCTTGGACACCGCCTGTCTGGTCATCTCCAGCCCCGCGGAGAGCTCGCGCAGACTCTGCCCGTTCCGCTCGTTCAGCCGGTCCAGCAGCCGCCTGCGGCTCGCGTCCGCGAGCGCTTTGAACACCTCGTCCATGCCATCCAACCCCCTCACCATCAGAATGGCAACCATTTGGTTGCATGTCAAAGCGGGCAGAAAGCCGCACGCACTCGGTCAACGGGCAACGGGCACGAGCACGGGCACGGGCACGGGGGCAGTACGACGGCCTGCATTTCCGGGTCGATGCGGAGATCACTCACTCCTCCGCATGACGAGCGGCCTACCGCCGGTGGGAAGCGCCGCGACGAGCCACCGCGCACGGCGCGGGACATCGCCCTGCTCGGCGCCGCCACCTCGTCCGCTGTGTGCACGGCGACGAACGGCACGGCCCTCGGCGGTAGCCCGTCCGTCACCGCGTCCCGTCCGTCACCCCGATCGTCCTGTGCCCCGCCGACTGCGGCCGGCCGGTCCGGGCAACCGACGACTTCGCGCGGGCCGGCTTCTGGTGTTCAGCGGACCGTGCCGCCGTGCCACACCCCGACCAGGTCGCGGTAGAGCGGGGAGCGGATCAGCAGCTCGTCGTGAGTGCCGAGCGTGGGCCGAGTGCCGTCCAGTATCAGCACGCGGTCGGCGCGACGGGCCGAGGAGAGCCGGTGGGCCACCACGATCAGTGTGCCCGGCCGCGCGGCCAGCGCTGCCTCCGCGCGGTCCTCCTCGCGCGGGGACAGATGACAGGTCGCTTCGTCGAGGAGAAGCAGCGGGGCCGGGGAGAGGTGGGCGCGGGCGAGGGCGAGGAGCTGGCGCTCGCCCAGGGAGAGGCGGTGCGGGTCCACGGGCGCCGACGGCCCGCCGAGTCCGTCCACCAGCCGGTGCAGGTCCAGCGCGTCGAGGGTGGCGGCCAGCTCCTCTTCCGTGGCGTCCGGCCGCAGGTAGCAT
>NZ_PQSQ01000022.1 GCF_002920575.1 Streptomyces sp. Ru73
CCGGCCCCCGCCTGCCGTCACCCGACGGCGACCCGCAGGGCGAGAGCAGGCGCCTCCCCTCGCTCGGCACGTCCCGGCTGCCCTCCCTGGGGCAACTGGGACCGATCCGCTCGCTCGGCACCCTCGCACAGACGGGCCCCCTCGGCACCGCGCGACTGCCGTCCCTCGGCGCGTCCCGGCTTCCCGGCCTCGGGCTCGGTGCCCCGCGGCTCCCCTCGCTCGGCTCCTCCCGGCTCCAGGCTCTGCGCGCGGCCCCCAGCGCGCAGCGGGCCGCGCGAAGCACCCAGGCCCCGGGCCGCGACCAGCCGGTCCATGACGTCCTGTCGCCCCGCGCCGCGGCACTGCGACCGCTGCTGACCGCCCTGCTCGGCGACCCCACGCTGCAGGGCTCCAGCCACGGCGCCGCCCTCGCCCTGGAGGCCTTCGCCACCGGCCGGCTCTGTCTGCCGGCGGGAGGCGCGGCGAGCGTCCCCGAGCTGCTCGCCGCCGCGCTGCCGCCGGGCACCGTGCGCACGTCCGTCCGCGCCGTCTCCGTCTCCACCACGCTCGTCACCACCTCCGATCACCGTCAACTGCGGTGCCGTGCCGCGCTCGTGGCCACCGGAGCGCGCGACGCCGCCGAACTGCTGCCGGGGCTGCGGGTCCCCGACTTCCATCCGGTCACCATGCTGCACCACACCACCGACTCCGCCCTGAGTTATCCACAGGCACAGGACCCGACGCTGTTCCTGCCGACGGAGGGGCCGGTGGCGTACAGCTATCTGGCGAGCGCGGTCGACCCCTCGCGCACCCCGCCCGGCAGGTCGCTGATCACCACGGCCGTGCTCGGTTCCGCCGCCACGCTGCCCGCCGGCACGCTCGACAAGACGGTCCGCCCGCAGCTGGAGCGGCTGTACGGCACGGCCGCCGACGGCTGGCGGCTGCTGGCCTCGCACCATGATCCGTACGCCGTGCCGGCCACGCCGGCGCCGCACGATCCGCTGCGGCCGGTACGCGTACTGGCCGGGCTGTACGTGTGCGGCGACCACCGCGACACCGGCACCGTCCAGGGCGCGCTGCGCTCGGGCCGCCGGGCCGCCCACGCCCTGCTGCAGGACTTCGGGATGGCGCCGCCGGACGACTCGGCGCCCGCCCTCCCCGACGCCGCCTGACGCCCCCCGCCGGCAGGTTCCACGGCGCCACCGGTCAGCAGGCCGCCTGCGGCTCCGAGCACCGGGCCCGCGACCACACGCCCCGCAAGCGGCCCCCGCGCACGAGGGGCCGGAACGGCACCACCACCGCTCCGGCCCCTCACCGGACCGCCGGCTCCGCGCCGGCGCCCTCCCGCCGCTCGCTTCAGCCCAGCGCCGTCACCTTGTCGCGGTAGCCGCGTACGGGGGCGGCGTCCCGGTACGGTTCCAGCCTGCGCTCGAAGTCCCGTACGTACTCATGCACGCGTACGGACCGCATCTCCGCCGCCTGTACGGCTGCCTCGGCGCCCAGCGTGCACGCCTGTTCCAGCTCGCCGAGGCCGAGCCGGGCAGTGGCCAGGACGATGCGGCAGAGCAGCCGGCTGCGGGCGTAGCCGGCGCCGCGGAGCTGCAGCGACCGCTCGGCGTGCTGGGCCGCCGCGCGGTACTGCTGGAGGTCGCGGTGGCAGTGCCCGAACTCGTCAGCGAGCTGCGCCTCGTCGAAGAGCCGTGCCCAGTGCGGCACCTCGTCGCCGGGGCGCGCGGCCTCCAGGGCCCGTTCGGCGCGGGCCAGGGATGCGGTGCAGGCGCGTACCTCGCCCATGACGGCGTGCCCGCGCGCCTCCGCGGTGTGCAGCAGGGCCTGGACCAGGGGCGGCGGGCCGCTGCCGATGCCCTGCTGGGCCACCCGCGCGAGCTGGACGGCCTCCCGGCCGTGGCCCAGGTACACCGCCTGCCGGCTCATGGTGATCAGGACGTAGCTCCCGTAGGCGCGGTCGCCGGCCGCCTGGGCCAGCCGGAGCGCCTGCACGAAGTAGCGCTGCGCGAGCCCGTGCGCGGTGATGTCGTACGAGGTCCAGCCGGCCAGCCGGGTGAGGTCGGCGGTGGCGGAGAACAGCCGCCGTCCGGTGCTCTCGCTGTACGAGCCGCGCAGCATGGGCTCGGCCTCGTGCTCCAGGTAGCGCACCAGCGCCTGGCGGGCGTGGCCGCCGCCGTACGCGTGGTCCAGCGTCCTGAAGAGCTCGGCGACCGAGCGCAGGGCCGCGATGTCGCCGGCGGAGACGCGGTAGCCGTGCGCCGGGTCGGGACGGTCCGCGCGGTCGGGGCGGCGCTGCCGGGGCACCCCGGTACGCAGCTGCGCCGGCACTCGGGGCGGCCCGGTCTCGGGGCCCTGCTCGCCGCGCGCGACCCGTTCGTCGGCGCGCCCGATGAGCCAGTCGCGGCTGGGCACGACCAGGCCCGCCGGGGTGAACGCGATCTTCCGCAGTTCGGCGTGGCTGCCGGAGTCCTTGCGCCACAGGCCGCTGACGATGTCCACCGCCTCGGCGGGCGTCGCGGCGAATTCCAGCCCTGCGTACACGGGTGCGCAGGCGTCCAGACCCAGGTCCTGTGCCGAGAGCCGGCGGCCGAGGCGGCGGGTGAACACCTCGGCGATCAGTGCGGGGGTGGTGCCGCGTGGCTGCTGGCCGCGCAGCCATCTGGTCACCGATGTCTTGTCGTAGCGCAGGTCGAGCCCGTGTTCCAGCCCCAGCTGGTCCACCCGGCGGGCCAGACCGGCATTGGAGAATCCCGCCTCCGCGATGAGCGCGGCGAGTCTGCGGTTGGGTGTGCGTTGCGGCGATCCCTCAAGCTGTGGGCCTGGGTCGGGTCGTTCCGTCATCAGCTCTGCGGTCTCCTGCCTTCCGGGCCGCGCCGTTCGGGCCCGGTCGACACCGTCCGGCGCTTTCGCCCTCCTGGAACGGCGTGAATGTAGCGGCCCAACGAGGAGTTCCGGCCACGTTTCGTCCGCGTTCATCCGATCGTGTGAGCACAGCTCCGCAGGCCGGTACGGCTCGCCTCGCTTCACACCTGGTGTCCGGTCCGCACGGCACGCGTACGCCCTGTCCAGCCGCCCCGTGGACACCCCGGAGGGCGCCGCCCGGCTGCCCGGGCGCACGGCACGGGCCCGCGCCCCGCCCGTCCGTCCGCGCGCCCCGAAGAGCGCCCCGGCACCCGCCCCCGAGGCCCGCCGTCCCCGGCCCCGTACCGTCCCGTAACCGGCCGCCCGCGGGGTTTCCCGGGCACGGCCGTACAGTGGGGGCGGGCGCGAAGGTTGCAATAAGAGGAGCTGCCATGAGTGAGCTGCGCTTTGTCCGGATGGGCTTCGGCGCCGACGCCGTGGAGTACCAGACCGCGTGGCAGGAGCAGCGCCGGGTGCACGCCGCCCGGTTCGCCGACGAGATCCCGGACACCTGTCTGCTGCTGGAGCACCCGCCCGTCTACACGGCGGGCCGGCGGACGAGCGACGACGAGCGCCCCCTGGACGGCACCCCGGTCATCGACGTGGACCGCGGCGGCAAGATCACCTGGCACGGCCCGGGCCAGCTGGTCGGCTATCCGATCCAGAAGCTGCCGCGCCCGGTGGACGTGGTCGCGCACGTGCGCCGCCTCGAAGAGGCGCTGATCCGCACGGCCGCCGAGTTCGGTGTGGAGACCAGCCGTGTCGAGGGCCGCAGCGGCGTGTGGGTGCTGGGCGACCCGGTGGAGCAGCGCGCGGCCCTGGGGGGCCTGAACCTGGACTTCGACCCGCGCGTCAACGACGAGCTGTTCGACCCGCGGCTGAACGGCCCGGAGTACGCCCCGTCCAACGCCGGGCAGCGCCGCGAGGACCGCAAGCTGGCCGCGATCGGCATCCGGGTGGCCAAGGGCGTCACCATGCACGGCTTCGCGCTGAACGTGAACCCGGACAACACCTCGTTCGACAAGATCGTGCCGTGCGGCATCCGGGACGCGGGCGTGACGTCGCTCTCGTACGAGCTGGGCCGCGAGGTCACCATCGACGAGGTGCTGCCGGTCGCCGAGAAGCACCTGCGGGACGTGCTGGAGAACGCCGAGCTCCTGCCGCGCGCCGTCTGACCCGGCCCGCCGGCGGCCGCCACGAGCGGGCCCCGGCGGAATGCAACCCGGCAGCAGCGGGTTGCGCAGCACGTAAAGACGTGCGAATCAACGGGCGTACCCTGGGTACGCCGAAGAAACGAAGCTTAGGGAGCCGGAGTGTCCGCTGTCGCACCCGACGGACGCAAGATGCTGCGCCTGGAGGTCCGGAACAGCCAGACCCCCATCGAGCGCAAGCCCGAGTGGATCAAGACCCGGGCGAAAATGGGCCCCGAGTACAACCACCTGCAGGGCCTGGTGAAGAGCGAGGGCCTGCACACGGTCTGCCAGGAGGCGGGCTGTCCCAACATCTTCGAATGCTGGGAGGACCGCGAGGCGACCTTCCTCATCGGCGGTGACCAGTGCACCCGCCGCTGTGACTTCTGCCAGATCGACACCGGCAAGCCGCAGGAGCTGGACCGCGACGAGCCCCGCCGCGTGGCCGAATCCGTGCAGACCATGGGCCTGCGCTACGCCACGATCACCGGCGTCGCCCGCGACGACCTGGAGGACGGCGGCGCCTGGCTGTACGCCGAGACCGTCCGGCAGATCCACGGCCTGATGCCCGACACGGGCGTGGAGCTGCTGATCCCCGACTTCAACGCGGAGCCGGACCAGCTGGCCGAGGTCTTCTCCTCGCGCCCCGAGGTGCTGGCGCACAACGTGGAGACGGTGCCGCGGATCTTCAAGCGGATCCGTCCCGGCTTCCGTTACGAGCGGTCCCTGAAGGTCATCACCGAGGCCCGCGAGGCCGGCCTGGTGACCAAGTCGAACCTGATCCTCGGCATGGGCGAGACCCGCGAGGAGATCAGCGAGGCGCTGCAGGACCTGCACGACGCGGGCTGCGAGCTGATCACCATCACCCAGTACCTGCGCCCGACGGTGCGGCACCACCCGGTCGACCGCTGGGTGAAGCCGCAGGAGTTCGTCGAGCTCAAGGAGGAGGCGGAGGAGATCGGCTACAAGGGCGTCATGTCCGGGCCGCTGGTCCGCTCCTCGTACCGGGCCGGCCGGCTGTACCAGCAGGCCATGGACAAGCGCGCGGCGGAGGCCCAGCGCCCGGCAGTGTGATCACCGGCAGGGCCCCAGTGCCCTGCGGTGTGATCACCATCGGGAAGCGCCCGCATGGTGGACGGGTGGCCGCCGTGCCACGTGGATCACTGTCGGGCGCCCTCCATCCGCATGATCGTCCGCGGATTCTTTGCCTTCGCAAGCGGCCCTTTCGGGCCCCGGCGATGTGAATCCCGGCACACGCGAAACGGCGCGGTCCGCACTTCTCCCAGGCTGGGGCGGTGCGGGCCGCGCCGGGCTTTCATGGACGTTTGACCGTACGGTCATCCGTTGGTAACACCGTTGCGTGAAGCTTTCCGTGACGATGGATGCACGCACCGCTCACACCCCCGTTGTTCCCACCACCCCGAAGGGGACTACCGCCATGCAGGCCGCGCCCGTCCGCGCCACCGCCGCACTGCCCATCCCGTCCGTCACCGGTGCCCTGCGCGCCATGGAGTCGCTGCTGATGCGCGGCGGCCAGCGCACCGCCCGGCGAAATGCCTGGACCGCCGTCCTCGAGGACCGGCGCCGGGCCGAGGACCGGCGGGCCGCCCAGTACGTACTGGAGGCCGCGGCGACCCGGAGCACCTCGGCCACGTAAACTTCCGTACATGGCGAGGAAGGAAAACGCAGACACCTCTGCGAACCCCGGGCGGCTCAAGCAGATCGCCCTGACCTACAAGATGACCCGTCGGGTCGACTCCAAGGTCGGTCTTGTCGTCGCGGGCGTGGGCATCGTCGTATTCGGCGTTCTCCTTGCCATCGGCTTCCTGATCGGCCACCCCGTTTACCTGGGCATCCTGGGCTTCCTGCTGGCCTTCCTGGCCATGGCGATCATCTTCGGCCGGCGTGCCGAGAAGGCCGCCTTCGGACAGATGGAGGGCCAGCCGGGAGCCGCGGCCGCGGTACTGGAGAACATCGGCCGCGGCTGGTCGGTGACGCCGGCGGTCGCGATGAACCGCAACCAGGACGTCGTGCACCGTGCGGTCGGCAAGGCCGGCATCGTGCTCGTCGGCGAGGGCAACCCGAACCGGCTCCGCGGTCTGCTGGCCGCCGAGAAGAAGCGGATGGCCCGGGTCGTCTCCGACGCGCCCGTCCACGACTTCGTCGTCGGCGACGGCGAGGGCCAGGTACCGCTGAAGAAGCTCCGTACGACGCTGCTGAAGCTGCCGCGCGTACTCCCGGGCTCCCAGGTCACCGTGGTCAACGACCGGCTGCGGGCGCTCGGCGACCTGATGAGCAACATGCCGGTCCCGAAGGGGCCGATGCCCAAGGGCATGCGGATGCCGAAGGGCGGCCGGATGCGCTGACGCCTCCGGCGTCGTACGACCGACACACGCCGAGCGGCCCGGGACCAGCTGGTCCCGGGCCGCTCGGCGTTCGGGTACGTAGGGCTGCCGGGCCGCTGCCACGGGCTCGTGGTGCGCGCGCCGGGCCCCGTACGCGTCGCGGAAGCGACCGTAGGCGTACGCGCGCGCCGACCGGGCGGGCCACTCGCCGTACGGCTGCGGGGCCGCGCCCCGGGCTCACGTGCGCTGCCGGAAACGGCCGTACGTGCACGCGCCGGCCGACCGGGGCGGGACACTCTCCGTACGGGACAGGCCGCCGCCCCGGACTCGTATGCGCTGCCCGGGGACGGCCGTACGTACACGTGCATGGCGGCCGGGCGGGCCGCCGCGGGCCTTGCGTTCGCGCGCCCGGGGGGCGCGCGCGTTCAGGGGCGGCGGCTCAGATGCGTACCTGGACCGAGCGGGCCAGGCGGTCGTGGAGGCCGCGGCCGTCGCGGTCCCAGATCGCGGCGGGGATGACGATCATCAGCGCGATCGTGCGGACCAGTACGCGGGGCAGCGAGAGCCGGCCGCCGCCCTCGGCGACGACCCGGAGGCCCAGCAGCCGCTTCCCGGGCGTGAAGCCGACCGTGCCGACGGTGAGCAGGCTCAGCACGAGGAAGACCAGCAGGGCCCAGTTGCTCGCCGCGTTCGCCCGGCCGCCGCTGAGCAGCCCGTATGCGATGATCATGCAGAGGGCCCAGTCGACGAGGAGGGCCACGATCCGGCGGCCCGGCCGGGCGACGGAGCCGGGGCCGTGCTCCGGCAGTCCCAGCTGCTGGCCCCGGTAGCCGAAGTCGACGCCCATGTCCTCGGCCGCCGCGCGGGGCCCGGAGAGCCACGATCCCATTGCTTGCCTGTTGTCCACCCGTCCACGGTACTGCGAACGCATACATTTCCCGCGGGCCGGGGCACCCCGAAGCGGGGTGCGGGGACCGCCCCTCCGTACGGCGTAACGCGGCGGTACCGGCCTGCGGCCGGGCCGGTAAGGCCGGTCACGGCCACCGCGCGCCGGTTAACCTGAGCGAAACAAATGGGTCATGCTCGGGAAATCCCGCCTGCCTAAGGTCGGGCGAGCGCGCCACCGCACATGGTCGCGATCCGAGGAGCAACCCCGAGCCGCCGACCGGTGACCGGGCTAGGAGGAGTTGGATGTTCCAGAACGCCGACGAGGCCAAGAAGTTCATCGCGGACGAGGACGTCAAGTTCGTCGACGTCCGGTTCTGCGACCTGCCCGGTGTGATGCAGCACTTCACGGTGCCCGCGGAGGCGTTCGACCCGGCCGAGGAGCTCGCCTTCGACGGCTCCTCGATCCGCGGCTTCCAGGCCATCCACGAGTCCGACATGGCGCTGCGCGCGGACCTCTCCACGGCCCGCGTCGACCCGTTCCGCCGGGACAAGACCCTCAACGTCAACTTCTTCATCCACGACCCGATCACCGGTGAGCAGTACAGCCGTGACCCGCGGAACGTGGCGAAGAAGGCCGAGGCCTACCTCGCCTCCACCGGCATCGCCGACACCGCGTTCTTCGGCCCCGAGGCCGAGTTCTACGTCTTCGACTCGGTCCGCTTCGAGACCTCCGCCAACCGCTCGGTCTACGAGATCGACTCCGAGGCGGGCGCCTGGAACACCGGCGCGATCGAGAACAACCGCGGTTACAAGGTCCGCTACAAGGGCGGCTACTTCCCGGCCCCGCCGGTCGACCACTTCGCCGACCTGCGCGCCGAGATCTCCCTGGAGCTGGACCGGGCCGGCCTGAAGGTCGAGCGCCAGCACCACGAGGTCGGCACCGCCGGCCAGGCCGAGATCAACTACAAGTTCAACACGCTGCTCGCCGCGGCCGACGACCTGATGCTCTTCAAGTACATCGTGAAGAACGTCGCCTGGCGCAACGGCAAGACCGCGACCTTCATGCCCAAGCCGATCTTCGGTGACAACGGCTCCGGCATGCACGTCCACCAGTCCCTGTGGCAGGGCGGCGAGCCGCTCTTCTACGACGAGCAGGGCTACGCGGGCCTCTCGGACACCGCCCGCTACTACATCGGCGGCATCCTCAAGCACGCCCCGTCGCTGCTGGCCTTCACCAACCCGACGGTGAACTCCTACCACCGCCTGGTGCCCGGCTTCGAGGCCCCGGTCAACATGGTGTACTCGCAGCGCAACCGCTCCGCCGCGATGCGCATCCCGATCACCGGCTCGAACCCGAAGGCCAAGCGCGTCGAGTTCCGTGCGCCCGACCCGTCCTCCAACCCGTACCTGGCGTTCTCCGCGCTGCTGCTCGCGGGCCTGGACGGCGTCAAGAACAAGATCGAGCCGGCCGAGCCGATCGACAAGGACCTCTACGAGCTGGCTCCCGAGGAGCACGCCAACGTCCAGCAGGTGCCGACCTCCCTCCCGGCCGTCCTCGACGCCCTGGAGCAGGACAACGAGTACCTCCAGCAGGGCGGCGTCTTCACCTCGGACCTGATCGAGACCTGGATCGACTACAAGCGCACCAACGAGATCGCCCCGATCCAGCTCCGCCCGCACCCGCACGAGTTCGAGCTGTACTTCGACATCTAAGAGCACCCCTCCCGCAGTATCAGGGAGTACGAGGGCCGTCACCCCGCAGTCGGGGGTGACGGCCCTCGGGCGTTTTCGGGCGCCGTGCTCAGGGGGTGATGAGGCGGCCCGAGACGCAGGGGTCCTCGTTGCGGTAGCCGAGGCGGTCGTAGAGGCGTTCGGCGGGGGTGTTGTCGGCGAGCTGCCAGAGGGTGCAGAAGCCGTGGCGGCGTACGGCGTGCCGGGTGAGCCAGGAGGTGAGGGCCGCGCCGAGGCCCTGGCCGCGGAGGGCCGCGTCGGTGGCGACCGAGGCCATCAGCGGGGCGCCGCTGTCGCGGAGGCTGCTCAGGGCGCCGCAGGCGATCAGTCGGCCGTCCTCCGGGTCCCGGATGCCGGCCCACAGGCTGACGCCCTCGGCGCCGGGGCCGGTGGAGTGGGCCGGGCTGTGGGTGTTGAGGAAGGCGAGCAGCTCGTCGTGGTGGGACTCGTCGAGGGCGGTCACCCGGTCCTCGCCGCGCTGGACGGGCGGCTCCGCCAGCGTCCAGCGGAAGATCCACTCGACGACGTCGGCGACCGGCAGGTGGCGGCCGACCAGGGTCTCGGTGCCGCGCGGCCCGGTGAACTCCCGTACCCGGTCGGGCCGGGTCAGGGCCGCGCGCAGCACGAGCCCGGCCGCCGCGTCCGGTTCGCCGACGCTCCACACGTGGCCGCGGGTGTCGTCGAGCCAGGCGACGGCACCGTCGCCGGTCCAGCCGGTCCGGCCGGCCGGGCGCTGCCGCGCGGCGCCGAAGCGCAGCAGGGCGGAGCCGGTACGGCGCTCCAGGCCCTGGGTGAACAGGTCGGCGGCTCGGGGAGCAAGAGTCGTTGCCTGCATCGCTCTCAGGAAGGTCGTCGGGAAGTCCAGCACTACGACATTCCGGACATGCCGCTGCCACGGCCGGAAGGTCTGGGGTAAGGGGGTTTCCCGGCAGCGGCGCGCACGCGCGCGCCCGGCAGACCGGGACGGCCCACTGTGACACACCGCCCCGGGGCCGGGGCAAATCCGGCGCCGCAGCACATTCGTGAGCGCTACAACAAAGTGGGCCGCCACCCCGCGACAGACAGGTACCGGTCCGGCCGAACCCCTGCACTTTGGCGCGCTGGTGGGGTAGGAACTTGGTGCCGTCACGCCTGCTCGGGGCGGGGCGGACGAGCAGGCTTCGAAGCAGGGGGACGCGCGTGGCGACTTCGCAGCAGCCCCACGACCCGGTCGTCACCGGGCGCGTGGGAGCACCGGCAGACGCGGTGGGCGGCACGGACGGGGCCGCCCCCGACGTCGGGGACGGGTCCGCGGGGCGCACCGCCGCGGCCGCTCCGTCGCCGTGGGCGGTCGTGGGGCCGAAAATGCTGCACTGGCTGTTCTTCGGCGTCGGATTCGGCGTACTGCCGATCGGCCTCGGTTACGTCATGAATTCGTTCACCCACCGGGGGGTCAGCCTGTCGGAAATCCTCAGCCGGGGCGAGCTGCTGATCGTGACCACCAGCCTTGCCGCCGCGGCTGCCGGGCAGATCATCACTCGGTCCGGCTCGGGCCTGCGAAACATCGTCGGGTTCCTGGCGTTCTCGAATATCGCCATGGCGTGCGTGACCGCGGGTCTCTTCGCCTTCGTCACCTCGGCCCCGCAGATGAGCCAGAAGCTGGACGAGGGGTCCGTGACCGGATCGTCACTGGTGCTCTTCTTCGCGACCTTCGTCACCGCCGGCGCGAGCACCTTCATCGCAGAATGGGAGCAGGCGTGATGTGGGCACTCATTCCTGAGATCGCGGCCGGACTCGGCGCGGGCATCAGTGCCGTGGCCACGTCCCTCGCCTTTCGGGTGTGGCGCGGAAAGCGGAAGGACCACCCCACCGTCGTGCTGACCCGGCAGAGCGGCGACGTGCGCATCACCGTTTCCGGAGCCGATGCGGAGCAGGTCCGCCGGGCACTGGCGAGTCTGGACGGGGAGAGCGGGACAGGCTCCGCACAGGCGAACGGAGACGGCTCGCAGGCCGGGGCACGCCAGGAATAGCGGACCGGTCGGTACGGCCGCCGCTCCGGGCCGGGGCGGCGGCCGTGCCGACGCGTGAGGTCAGGAGCCTTCCGTGGCCAGCAGTGCGCGGAGCTCGCCGACCACCGTGCGCAGGTGGGCGGCGAAGGCGTCCATCTGGTCGGCGACCGGGCGCGGGGTGCTCAGGTAGAGGTTGAAGCGGTCGGGCAGCAGCACGTACGCGACGCCGATGCAGCGGCTGCTGGTGGAGCCGAAGCCGAAGTACTGGATGTGCTCCGACGGGGCCGAGCTGGTGCTCAGGTAGTCGTCACGCATGATCAGCCAGCCCGGGGAGCGGTAGAGGGCGGGCTGTTCGGTGATGCCGAGCTCCGCGCCGCGGCGGCGCTGGATGAGCTCCAGCTCCCACAGGTGCTGCTCGGGCGCGTCGCCCGCCTGGCACTCCTTGGCGCGGGTGACGTGCGCGGTGGCGGCCGCGCGGAAGGCGGCGCGGCGGGTCTCCGCGTCGGCCGACGGGTCCTCCATCGCGGCCACGAACGCCTGGATCTCCGGGGTGACGACGCGCATGGCCTCGGTGCGGCCGCGCCGCCACTGCCGGGTGGCGATCGACTCGTACGTGGCGCCCAGCCGGCCCTTGGCGCGCTGGTGGGCGAGCTGGTACGCGAGCTGCACGAAGGCGTCGGGCGAGACCCGCAGCGCCTTGGCGGCCGTCGACCCGAAGTCGTCGAAGGAGACGGTCCGGGTCGCGGTGTCCGCGCCGTACTGGGCGAACGCCTCGGCGGCGGCGCGGATGCGGGCCTGGAGGGCGTCGTCCAGCTGGAAGCGGAGCGGGGCGATCTGCGGGCGGCCCTGGGAGCGCGCGCCGGAGAGCCGGGAGTGCTCCTCGGCCGGGGTGCCGAGGAGGGTGTCGACGAAGCTGAGGATGGTCGTGCCGTCCAGGCCGCAGTGCTCGACGTTGATGCCGGCCCGGCCGTCGGCGAAGACCACGAAGGTCACCGCCTTGTCGAACCAGCGGTTGCCGCGGTCACCGTAGAGCAGTTCGTCGCAGGTCTCCTGGGTGCCGGCCGGCGCGAAGTCCTCCAGCGCCACGCAGAAGAGGGCGGTCTCGATGTCGTCGAGGGCCGCCGCGTTGGCCGGGTGGTGGTCCCGCAGGGTCTCGCGGGTGGCCGCCCACTCGGCGCGCGCCATGGTGGTGAGGTGGCCGACGGAGGTGCCCGGCGCCGCCGGTTCCGTGCCGGCCTTCATGACGGCGGCCAGCCCCGCCTCCAGGTCGGCCAGTGCGTACGGGGTGCCGTCCTCGCCCAGGACGTCCATCCGGTACATCGCGCCCCGGAAGAACACCACGACGTGGCGCGCGTCGGAGGGGCCCGGCCACTCCTCGGAGTAGGGGTGGCGGACCGTGTCCTGCTGCGCGCCGGGGATGCGGGTGGTGGAGAAGAGGTACTTGTTCTGCTCCATGGTCTGCGGCGCGCCGCGCAGCACGACCGGCGGGATCTCCTCCCGGTCCAGCCGCCGCTTGTACGCGACGGCCGCGGCGGTCAGCCCGGCGGCCCGCGCCACCTGGGCCTCCCCGGTGTCCTGGAAGAGGAAGAAGAAGTTGGCGTTGAGGGCGATGCGGTCCCGGCGGCCGAGGTAGCGGTACGGCCAGAAGGTGTCGAGCCAGCTGTGCACGCCGGGGGTGGCGTCGTACGCCTCCAGCGCCGCCTGGAGCACCGGGCCCGGCCCGTCCGGGGCGCTGAAGGCGGCCGTCTCCGCCTCGGTCGCCGCCCGCTCCTCGGGCGTGAGCAGCGGCCCGCACCAGTCGAGGAACCGTGCGCAGCTGTCCGCCAGGCTGGGCAGCGGCACCCGCGGCAGGGTGTCCTCGTGGGCGAAGGTGGCGGCGGTGCCGGGAGCTTGGGCCGACGGTGCGGTGGCCGTGGGTGCGGTGGCCGTGGACCTGCTGACGTTCAAAGCTGCTCTCGATTCGGGTCGTGATCGGGGGACGTGGTGCGTCCTGCTGACCTGGTGCGTGCTGCCGGGCCGTACGGCCGGGAGACGTAGAGCTGTGCGTAGAGCCAGCCTTCCGCTTCCAGCCCGGTGGCATCCACTCCGGCCGCCGCCATCGTGTCCAGGACGAGCGTCTGTTCCTCGGGGGAGGCGAACCGCCGCTGCTTGAACACGCCGTCGGCGCGGACGGTCTCGTATCCCAGTCCGGCGAGCGCGCGCTCGACCGGCTCGAACGGGAACATCCGCAGCACGAAGTGGGCCATCCAGGGCCGGTGGCCGCCCTGCGCGCGGACGACGCGGGTGAGGGTGCGTTCGGTGACGTAGCCGATGCAGCCGGTGGAGAACACCAGGTCGGCGCCGGCCAGCCGGGCGCGCTGCTCCGGCGTGGGGTCGTCGTTCTCCAGGTCGGCGTGGACGGTGTCGTCGAGGAAGCCGGCCTGCCGTGCGTACGAGAGGGCGTTGGCCGAGGCGTCGAGGCCGACGACGCGGGTGGGGTGCGCGGGCCGGCGGGCGCGGGACAGCTCGCGGTCCCGGGCCAGCAGCTCCTCGCGGGAGAGCGCCGCTGGCCCGTCGCCGCCGTAGCGCGCGTACAGCTCGTCCATGCTCACGTCGTACTTCAGCAGGGCGGCGTTGATGCCGTACGAGCAGCCGATGTCGACGACCTTGGGCACCACCACGCGGTGCTCCTCGCGGTACTCCTTGAGGAGCTTGGCGAAGTACGGCTTGGCGAGCTGCGGTACGCAGTAGTCCAGCGTGCGCAGCACGGTGAAGTACGCGCGCGGGTCGGGCTGCGTGTAGATGTGGTCGAGCGAGACTTTTCCGGTCGTGTCGAAGCGCACGGGGTTGCTCCTCCGTGGATCGCGAGATGGGAAAACGTCCTGCGAGGCTCTGCGGTCCTCCTCCGGCGCCGCGGGGCGCCCCGTCGTGGAGAGGATGCCCGGCGGCGGCTCAGTCCAGCAGCCGGTCGCCCCGCACGGCGCGCTTCTCCGCGGCCGCGAGGTGCTCGGGGAGCACCCGGCCGAAGAGCTGGCGGGTGCGGGCCACGCTGCCGACGACGCCGGGGCGCTCGCTGTACGCGAAGATCGCCGAGTGCCGGGCCGTGCCGCCGGCCACGGGGCTGACGCGGTGCAGCGAGTAGCGCCCCATGAAGAGCTGGAGGTCGCCGGTGTGCAGCGGGAGGCGGCGGACCAGCCGCTCGCCCCGCCCTTGGAGGACGTCCCGCACGTCGTCGAAGCGCTCGTCCTCGGCCGAGCGGATGCCGGGGCAGTACTCGAACGTGCCGCCGGATTCGGCCTCTTGGGTGAGCATGCTGACGGTGAACTCGTTGGTGTCGAAGTGCCAGGGGTGCTCACGTCCCGGCTCGACGACGTTCAGGACGAGGCCGGCGAGCGGGTCGGCGAGTTCGTGGAGTGCGGGGAGGCCGAAGCAGCGGGCGACGAAGGAGCGGAACGCCTCGTGGGTGTAGAGCTGGCTGATGAGGGCATTCCGCGGGATGCGGTCCCGGGCGACGAAGGCGTTGCCCCGCTCGAAGGGGATGCGGCCCGGGTGGTCGGCGGGCAGCGTGTCGTCCACCGCGATGTTGTAGACGTTGACCGTCTCGACGTCGTAGTGCGCCCGCGGGGCGAGCGCGGCGCATTCCTGGCGCAGCAGGTCGCGCAGCTCCGGGCGTACGAAGTCCGGCAGTACGGTGCAGCCGCGTTCGGCCAGGTCCCGGCGGGCGCGGGCGACCACGGCCCGGCTCTCGGCGCCGGCCGGTTCCGTCAGGGGGTAGCGGGTCGTGTCGACCACCTGGTCGAGCGTCAGGGCTTCCAGGGTGCTCATGCGATCCTCTCCACGCGCGGGCGGACGCCCCAACTCTACGGAGGAGTAACGAAGTTGCCAGAGGACGTCGGCACTTTGCGGCTGTGACACGGCACACGGGGCCGGAAGGCATCGTTCGCGCGGTGGCCGGGAAGCATCGGACGGCCGTGCGTCCCGGAGCGGGTCAGGAGCAGCCGGGGCCGTCGAGCGCCGCGGCGTCCAGGGTCTCCGTGAGGGCGTGCAGACGGCCGCGGAGGTCGGCCAGTTCGGCGAGGGGCAGGCCGGTCGCGCCCGCGATGCGGCGGGGCACGTCCTCGGCGCGGGCGCGGAGCGCGGCCCCGTCGTCGGTGAGCCGCACGGTGACCGAGCGCTCGTCGGCCGCGCTGCGCTCGCGGCGCACCAGGCCGGCCGCCTCAAGGCGCTTGAGCAGCGGGGAGAGGGTGCCGGAGTCGAGGCGCAGGTGGGCGCCGATCTGCTTCACCGGCATCTCGCCGTGCTCCCAGAGGACCAGCATGACCAGGTACTGGGGGTAGGTGAGGCCGAGGTCCCGCAGGGCGGTGCGGTAGAGGCCGCCGAACGCCCGGGTGGCGGCGTGCAGCGCGAAGCAGATCTGCTGGTCGAGCCGGAGGTAGTCCTGCGGCGCCGCCTCGCTGCCGCCCGCCTGATCCGTCGTCTCCGCCATGCCGACCAGCCTACCTCTGACTTTGCGCGCCCTCTAATTACGTACAACACAGCGGCACCCATTTAAGTTGTGCGCTACTTAATTGTGTGCTGTAGTGAGGCACGAGGAGACCGGGCCGGACGGCGGCCCCGGCTCCGACCTGGAGAGGGATGGTGGCGATGAGCGCTCTGTACACCGCGGCGGCGACGGCCGGCGGACGCGACGGCCGGGCCGTGAGCTCCGACGGACAGCTGGACCTGCGACTGGCGATGCCGCCCGCGCTCGGCGGCGACGGCGCGGGCACCAATCCCGAGCAGCTGTTCGCGGCCGGTTACGCGGCCTGCTTCGCGAGCGCGATGGGACTGGTCGGCCGGCAGGCGAAGGTGGACACCAAGGACGCCTCGGTGACCGCCGAGGTCGGCATCGGCCCCGACGCGGACGGCGGCTTCGCACTCTCCGTCACGCTCCGCGTCGAGCTGCCGGAGTCGCTGTCCGGCGAGTCCGGCCGGCGGCTGGTCGAGCAGGCGCACGCGGCCTGCCCGTACTCCAAGGCGACCCGCGGCAACATTCCCGTGGAGATCGTCATCGAGTGAGCCGGGCACTATGCCCGGTTACCTCCGTGAACGCCCCGCCCCGCTCGGGGTGGGGTGCGTCACGGGAGGCCCTGAGTAACACGGGGTTCACATTCGAGCAATGGCCGGGAAACGGCCGGTTGCCAAGGTGCCTGGATACGCCCGCACGCGTATTCGTACTACCCCGCAGGAAGGGCAAGCTCCCGTGAGCATCAAGGCCGAGTACATCTGGATCGACGGCACGCAGCCGACCGCCAAGCTCCGCTCGAAGACGAAGATCCTCGCCGAGCGCACCGAGCTGGCCGAGCTGCCGCTCTGGGGCTTCGACGGGTCGAGCACCAACCAGGCCGAGGGCCACGCCTCCGACCTCGTGCTTAAGCCGGTCTTCTCCTGCCCGGACCCGATCCGCGGCGGTGACCACATCCTGGTGCTGTGCGAGGTCTTCAACACCGACATGACCCCGCACTCCTCCAACACCCGCGCGGCCCTGCGCGAGGTCGCGGAGAAGTTCGCGGACCAGGAGCCGATCTTCGGCATCGAGCAGGAGTACACCTTCTTCGAGGGCACCCGCCCGCTCGGCTTCCCCGAGGGCGGCTTCCCCGCCCCGCAGGGCGGCTACTACTGCGGTGTCGGCGCCGACGAGATCTTCGGCCGCGAGATCGTCGAGAAGCACCTGGACAACTGCCTCGCCGCGGGCCTCGGCATCTCCGGCATCAACGCCGAGGTCATGCCGGGCCAGTGGGAGTTCCAGGTCGGCGCGCTGCCGCCGCTGGAGGTCTCCGACCACATGTGGGTCGCGCGCTGGCTGCTCTACCGCACCGCCGAGGACTTCGGCATCTCCGCCACCCTGGACGCCAAGCCGGCCAAGGGCGACTGGAACGGCGCGGGCGCGCACACCAACTTCTCCACCCGGGCGATGCGCGAGGGCTACGACGCGATCATCACCGCGTGCGAGGCGCTGGGCCAGGACGGCAAGCCGCTGGAGCACGTGCGCCAGTACGGCACCGGCATCGAGGACCGCCTGACCGGCGCCCACGAGACCGCCCCCTGGGACCAGTACAGCTACGGCGCGTCCGACCGCGGCGCCTCGGTCCGCATCCCGTGGCAGGTCGAGCGGGACAAGAAGGGCTACATCGAGGACCGCCGCCCGAACGCCAACGTCGACCCGTACGTGGTCACCCGCCTGATGGTGGACACCTGCTGCACCGCCCTGGAGAAGGCCCTCCAGGTCTGATCCGGAAGGCCGGGACGCACCGCCCCCGGCCACGCAACTCCCGTGAGGGGCGTTCCGCTTGACGCGGGGCGCCCCTCGCGCATGTCCGTCCGTATGACGGGCGGACGAAGGACAGATCACGTCCGGTCTGGTTCAATGGGGGCATGGCCAGCATCCACGACAGCGCGACGGGTCGCACCGACCTCGAGCCGTTCTGGCCGTCCCGGCAGGATCACCTCTTCGACCGTCTGTGTTGCCGCGCGCACTGAGCGCGGGCCCGCAACGCACCTGACCGGCAGCCCTGCCCGCGCGCACGACGTCCCCAGACGCCCCTCTGCGCGAAAGAGCTGACCTCCATGACGAACGTCCGACCCCTTCCTGCCACTCCCCCGACGGCCACCGTTCCCGCTCCGCCCCGGCTGCGTGCCGTGGCACCCGGCGAAGTCCCGCCGGTCGCCGATCTGCTGGGTGCCGACGCCACCTGGCTGCCGGCTCCCCCGCACACCCTGCCCGAGCTGCCCGGCCGGCCCCCGATGGTCGGCTACCTCGTCCTCGTACCGGCCGCCGAGAAGCCGCAGGAGCGGCCCGAGACGCCGGCCGCCAGTTACGGCGAGGGCGGCGTACGGGTCGATCCCGAGCGCCGCACCGTCCACGTCCAGGGCCGCCAACTCGACCTCACCTTCCTGGAGTTCGAGCTGCTGGCACATCTGGTGGCGCACCCGCAGCGGGTGCACACCCGCGACCAGCTGGTGACGACGGTGTGGGGTTACGGGCATGTCGGCGACGGCCGCACGGTCGACGTCCACATCGCCCGGCTGCGCCGCAAGCTGGGCGCCGCCCACCGCTCGTCGATCGTGACGGTGCGGCGGGTCGGCTACAAGTACGTGCCGGTCTCCTGACGGAGGCCGCGACGGCGGTGGCCGAGGATCACCTCCTGGGCCACCGCCGCCAGCTCCCGGCGGTCCCGCCCGTGCGGCAGCAGCGGCGGATGCACCGTGACCCGGGCCGTGAGGGCGCGCGCCGCCAGGACGCGGCGGAGCGAGGACGCCAGGTCCTCCTCGCCGACGAAGGCGGGCACCGTGGAGGGCGCGCCGTGCTGCAGGTAGCGGACGGTGACCGGGCGGACCGGCGCGCCCGCGTCGATGGCGGCCTGGAAGGTCGCCCGCCGGAAACCGCCCTCGGTCGCCGAGCACCACGTCGTGGCCTGTGGGTAGACCACCACCGAGCGCCCGGCGCGGAGCTCCGCGGCGAGGTCGGCCACGGCCTGCGGGAGGCCGCGCGGGCTGCTGCGGTCGATGAAGCGGGTGCCGGCGCGCCGGGCCAGCGGGCCCATCACGGGCCAGCCGCCGACCTCCTGCTTGGCAAGCATGGTGACCGGCTCGACGGCGAGCAGCGCGAGGATGTCCAGCCAGGAGATGTGGTTGACCACGACGAGCGTGCCGCGGCCGCCGGTCCCGCCGCCCGCCACGCGCAGCGGCGGGCCGTCGTGGACCAGGCCGACGCCCAGCGCGCCCAGTGCGGCGCGGGCGTGCCGCCGCAGCCGTCCCGGTTCCGCGAGCCGGTCCCGGTCGGCGGCCGCGCGCAGCAGTACGTGGGTGAAGGACGCGGCGCGGCGCGCCGTCCCGGCGAGCGGCACCCGGGGCGCGGCGTGCTCGATGCAGCCGGACGTGCAGGTGGAGAGCACGTCCCAGATGCCCGTCCGCGCGCTGCCGGGCGTGGCGAGGTGGGTGCTCATCGCTGGTCGCCCAGGAAGAAGCGCCGGTACCGGTCGCTGAGCCGGTCCATGTCGAGGACGACGAAGAAGTCGGCCACGTCGAACTCCGGGTCGTGCGCGGGCGCCCCGCACACCCAGGCGCCCACCCGCAGGTAGCCGCGGAGCAGCGGGGGCAGCTGGGCGTGGGCGGCGGCCCCGGTGGCGGCGGCGGTGCCGGCGTCCGGCAGCCAGGGGCGGTGCGGCCGTACCCGCAGCTCCTCGGGGGCCGCGTGCTTGCCGCGGCCCAGCTCCCAGGCGGCGCGGGCGCACCGGCCGCCGTCGGCGAGCGGTACGGAGGCGCAGCCGGCGAGGTAGCGGTGGCCGGACAGCAGGGTGTAGCGGGCCAGCGCGGCCCACATCTGGTTGATGACGGCGCCGGTGCGGTGGCGGGGGTGGACGCAGGAGCGGCCGGCCTCGATGAGCGAGGGGCGCAGCGCGGCGAGCGCGGAGAGGTCGAACTCGCCGTCGGAGTAGAGGCGTTCGCTGCGGCCCGGCGGCAGCAGCCGGTAGGTGCCGACCACCTCGCCCGTCGCGGTTTCGGTCACGATCAGGTGGTCCACGAGGTCGTCGTAGTCGTCGATGTCGTGGCCGGGCAACGGGGAGTGCAGGGTGGCGCCCATCTCCTCGCCGAATACCTGGTGGCGCAGCCGCTGCGCGGCGCGGATCTGCGCGGTGGAGTCGGCGATGGCGGTGGTGTACGCGGGGGTGGCCTGCGGTGTGTGAGGGGGTTGCGGGTACGGGGTCGTCGTCGGAAGAGATGTGGACATGACAGCTCCGATCCGGGTGAGCGAGGTCCGCCCGGCAGACTGTTCCCCCGTCCGGCGCCCCGTCGCGTGACGCCCAGGAAGAGCGCGGGTAAGAAACCGCCGAACACTGGCCCTCCCCGGGGCCGGGGCAACGCCCGGCGCCGTCGCCGCGAGAGCCGGCGGGAGCGCGCTCTCCCCCTTTCACTCCACCGGCCCACACCAGCGACATTCGGCGCGTTCTGGTCGTATCAACATCCTTGGACACGAGCTGATCGACCGTTAGCGTTTCCCCTCGCACGTAACCGTTGATACTGCCGAGCAGTGGGGGCATGCGTGAGCCACGTCACTAGACGAAACGTGTTGGGTACCGCGGGTGCCCTGGGTGTCGCCGCAGCGGTCGGCGGGCATACCCCCGCCATGGCCGCCTCCGCCGTACCGGAGCCGGCGCGCCCCGCGGACCCGGCCGGCCGCAAACCCCCCGCAGCCCCCTTCGACACCGCACCCGCGCGCGCCGCGCTCCAGCGTCTCCTCCCCCGCCACGCCGACCAGTTCCGCCTCACCCCCCAGAAACGCGCCGCCGGCACCGCCGACCGGTTCCGCGTCACCGGCTCCCCCGGCCGCATCCAGGTCGCCGGCACCAGCCCGGCCGCGATGCTCACCGGCGTCAACTGGTACCTGAAGTACGTGTGCCAGGCGCACATCTCCTGGGCCGGGCAGCAGCTGGACCTGCCCGCGAAGCTCCCCGCGCCCAAGGCACCGCTGGAGCGCACCACCAAGCTCGTCCACCGCTTCGCGCTCAACGACACGCACGACGGCTACACCGCGCCGTACGCCGACTGGGCGCACTGGGAGCGGACCATCGACGTGCTGGCGCTGCACGGCGTGAACGAGGTACTGGTCACGCCGGGCTCGGAAGCCGTGTACCACCGGGTGCTCAAGGACTTCGGGTACTCCGACGCCGAGGCGCGTGCCTGGCTGCCGGCACCGACCCACCAGCCGTGGTGGCTGCTGCAGAACATGAGCGGCTACGGCGGCCCGGTCAGCAAGGAACTGCTCGCCAAGCGCACCGACCTCGGCCGGCGGATCGCGGGACGGCTGCGCTCGCTGGGCATGCACCCGGTCCTGCCGGGCTACTTCGGCACCGTCCCGGACGGCTTCGTGAAACGCAACCCCGGTGCCAAGGTCGTCCCGCAGGGCACCTGGTCGGGGCTGAAGCGGCCGGACTGGCTGGACCCGCGGACGCCGGTCTTCGCCAAGGTGGCGCGCTCCTTCTACCGGCACCAGAAGGACGTCTTCGGCACGGTCCGGCACTTCAAGATGGACCTGCTGCACGAGGGCGGCGACCCCGGCGACGTGCCGGTGCCGGCCGCGGCGAAGGCCGTCGAGAAGGCCATGCTGGCCGCCCACAAGGACGCCGTGTGGGTGATACTGGGCTGGCAGGAGAACCCGCGCCGCGATCTGCTGGACGCCGTCGACCACCAGCACCTGCTCATCGTGGACGGCCTCTCGGACCTGGACACGGTCAAGGACCGGGAGAAGGACTGGGGCGGTGTCCCGTACGCCTTCGGCACCATCCCGAACTTCGGCGGCCGGACGACCATAGGGGCCAAGACCCACATGTGGGCCGAGCGGTTCACGAAGTGGCGGGACAAGAAGGGCAGCAAGCTGGCCGGCACGGCGTACATGGCCGAGGCCGCCGAGCGGGACCCGGCCGCTTTCGAGCTCTTCAGCGAGCTGGCCTGGCGGGACGACGCGGTGGACCGCACCGCGTGGTTCGACGGGTACGCGGACGCCCGGTACGGCGGCAAGGACGCCAAGGCCCGGGCGGCGTTCGCGGCGCTCCGGGAGAGCGCGTACGAGATCAGCAGCAAGGACGGCCGGCCGCACGACTCCATCTTCGCCGCGCGCCCGTCGCTGTCCGCCCGGTCCGGTACGCACTACGCCACGCACACCCCCGCGTTCGACCTGGCCCGCTTCGACACCGCGTTCGCCGCGCTGCTCGGCGTCCGGCCGGCGCTGCGGAACAGCGACGCCTACCGGCTGGACCTCACCGACCTGGCGCGGCAGGCGCTGGCGAACCGCTCCTGGCAGCTGATCCCGCAGCTCCAGGACGCCTACAAGCGCAAGGACCTCGACGCCTTCCGCAAGCTCGCCCGGCTGTGGCTGCAGCTCATGCGACTGAGCGAGGAGATGACCGGCGCGCACCGGCACTTCCTGCTCGGCCCCTGGCTGGAAGCGGCCAAGCGGATGGGGACCGGCGACAAGGAAAAGGCGCAGCTGGAGCACTCCGCGCGGGCGCTGATCACCACCTGGGCCGACCGGCCCACCGCGGACGGCGGGAAGCTCGCCAACTACGCCAACCGCGACTGGCACGGCCTGATCGGCGACTTCCACCTCCCGCAGTGGCAGCGGTACCTGGACGAGCTGGAGGACGCGCTCGCCGGGAACCGCAAGCCGAAGTCCTTCGACTGGTACGCCATCGAGGAGCCGTGGACGCGGGAGCGCAAGAGCTACCCGCTGCGGCCCACCACCGACGCCTACCGCACCGCGCAGAAGGTGCACCAGGTGCTCGCCAAGGCGCCCTACCAGGGCCGGGTCGTCGTCGCTGCCGAGCCCTCCGCGATGGAGCCGGGCGGCGCGACCACCCTCACCGCGACCCTGCACAACGTCAGCGGACTGCGGGACACCGGCCGGGTGGACTTCGCGCTGAGCGGGCTGGACGCCCAGGACCGCGGCCCCGTCTCGCTGCCGTCGATACCGGCCGGCGGCAAGGGAGACGTCGACTGGCGGGTCGCGGCCCCCGCCGAGCCACTGACGTCGCCGCTCAAGCCGATGCCGTACGAACTGACGGTGAGTTACGGACCGAAGGGCGAGACGCCGGTCTCGGCGGTGCAGTCGGGCACCCTCTTCGTGGCCGGTCCGCTGGACGAGGAGCTGCGCACGGCCACCACGAACGAGGCGGTTTTCGGACAGCTCGACGGGCGGTTCGCCATCGACGGCGCGGGCGCCGACCTGTGGAAGGCCACCGCCGAGTTCGGCACGGTCTACCGCGCGGGAGCGCTGCGCGCCGGCGGCTCGGTGACGGTGAAGGTCACCGAGCAGTCGGCGAGCGGACCGTGGGCGCGGGCCGGGATCGCGGTGCGCAACAGCCTGGAGACGGCGGGCTCGCCGGGGTTCGTGAACCTCTCCGTCACGCCGGAGAACGGGGTCGCGCTCTCCTGGGACACCGACGGCGACGGCACGCTGGACCGGTACGAGCGGGTCACGGGCGTCAAGGCGCCGGTGACGCTGCGCCTCTCACGGGAGGCGGGCGGCGCGTTCAAGGGCGAGTACTCCACGGACGACGGCGCGACCTGGCGCCCCGTGGCCACCGCCACCGTGCCCGGCGCCGCCGCGGCGCAGGACGCCGGCCTGCACATGTCGGCGGCCAACGGCGGCTCGGGCACCCGCGGCCGGGCGGAGTTCAGCGACTGGCGCACGGACTGACGCGCCGGACCGGCACGACGGCGGCCCCGGACGGCAAGGCGACTGTCCGGGGTCGTTCGTTCGCTCCCCGTGGCCGGTGCGCGCGGCGTACGCTGACCTCCGTACCGACCCGGCTATCGCGAGGAGTGCACCGCATGAGCGCCGCAGCTGAGAAGGAGTGGCTCTACGCCCTCGACATCTCCGACGCCGTCTGGCAGCGCGCCCCCGGGGACGCCGAGGAGGCCGTGGAGATCGCGTTCCTGGAGCGCGGCGCGGTGGCGATGCGCAATTCCACCGACCCCGACGTCGTGCTGCGGTACACCGAGGGCGAGTGGCGCGCCTTCGTCCTGGGCGCCCGGGACGGCGAGTTCGACCTCGACCGCCGGCACTGAACCGGCCCGGTGGTCAAAGTGACCATCCCATGAATCACTCGTTCTACGGAACGTGGAACAGCAGCAGGCAATAACCCCGCCACCGGACCGCACCTCCCCGCTCGGCATGATCGACGTGGAGCAGGCCGAGGCCGCGCTCGTGGAGCACTACCCCCGGCTGGTCCGGCTGGCCTACCTGGTGCTGCCGCCCGGGCTCGGCCGCAACCGCCGGGTACTGACCGCGCACGCCGTGACCCAGCGGGCACTGCCCCGGCACCGCACCGCCGCCGCTGACACCGTGCTGCCCGCGCAGCGCACCGACGGCCGGCCGGCGCCGGACCCCGGGTACGCCTTCGTACGGCAGCGGGTGCTGCGCGCGGCGCTCGCCGCCGGCCGCCCGGCGCTGCGGTTCGGGTCCCGGCGGCTGCCGCTCCCCCAGCTCCCCCCGCTGCTGCCCCAGGTGTGGGGCCTGCGGCTCTTCCCGCGCTCCGGCGGCGCCGACGAACTCGCCCTGGACCAGGCCCTCTCGGCGCTCTCCGCGCCGGCCCGCGCGGCGTACGCGCTGCGTGGCCTGGAGGGCCTGGGCGACCGCGAGGTGCGCCGCATCCTGGCGGCCGCGGGCGTGGCGGCGCCGCGCGAGGCGCTGGCCGAGGCGGACGCCGCCGCGGCCCCGCCGGGCAGCCGGGACGGCTCGCTGCTGGACTCCGGCGAGTTCGACCCCTGTTCGCTCCAGGCGCGGCCGACGGACCTCATCCGGCGGCGGCAGCACGTACGGGCCGCGCTGGCCGCCGCCGTCGCGGCGGCGGTGTGCGGGGCGCTGCTGGCGCTGCCGGGCGACGGCTGGGGCCGGGACGACGGCGCGGCGGCGCCGCCGTACGCGCGCAACGCCGCGGCCGAAGCGGCCCTGAAGCCGGCCGAGTTGACCCGCGCCCCCGGTGACGCCTGGCGGACCGCGGTCCGTACGGACTTCTCGGCCTGGCCGGCGCGCGGCGGCCGGACGCACGACACGGCCCTGCTGCGCCGCGCGCTGGCCGCCTGGGCCAGACCCGGCGACCGGGTGCAGGTCTCCGCGACGCCCGGCACGCCGTCCGGCCCCGCGGCCGGGCCCGCGCAGCTGCTGTACGCGGGCGAGGCGGACGGCGCCGCCGTGGTGCTGCTGTACGACGGGCTGCGTGTCGTGCGGTACGCGGAGGCGGCGGACGGACCCGGCGGCGGTGCCGCGCTGGACTTCGCGCGCACGGACGGCGCGGACGCGGCCGGCGCGGCGGCGCTGGTGCTCAGCCGCACGGACGACAACGTCCGCTATCTCACGGCTCCTTGGGTGCGTTCGGTGGCGCTCGCCGATCTGACCGGAGGGCCGGAGGAGCGCGCCGCGCCGCTGCACCGGTCGGCGGACGGCGTGACGGACCCGGTGCCCGCGCCCGCGCGCGGCTCGTCCTGCACCCGCTGGCCCGCACTGGAGATGACCGGCCACCTCTACACCGACCTGGGCGAACTGACCCCGGCCCGGCTGACGTACGGCGCTCCCGGCCGGGCTGCCGAGCCGGCCGGGCGGGCGGCGCGGACGGCCTGGGCGCGTACGGCCTGCCAGCTGCCGGCCGTCCGGGCGCGCGGCGTGCGGGAGGTGAACGCCTGGGAGTACGCGCGCCAGCGGCTGCCGGAGCACGGGGGCACGGCGGCGTGGCTGTGCACCCGTGCCGAGACCTGGCGCGGTCCGGGGAGCCGGACGATGGCGCAGTTCCAGCCGCCGGTGGCGGGCGACGGCGACGGGCCGGGCACGCGCCGCTATCCGCCGGGCGCGGTGGCGGCCCGCTCGGAGGGCGGCCGGGACTGCGGGCCGCGGTCGCCGCACGCGCTGGCCGGGGTGCTGTGGAAGTCGGCGGCCGGGCACTGGTGGCTGGTCGCCGCGGGCAGCGACGAGGTGCGCGGGGTGGCGGCGGGCGGCGGGGTGACCGGCCGTACGAAGGGCCGGCTGCTGGCGGTGCGGGCCACGGCGGGCGCGCACGCGCGGCTGACCGCACGGCTGCCGGGCGGCGGCCGGTTCACGGCGCTGCACTGAGGGGCCGCGCGCGGAACGGGCCCGCGGGGGCACGGACGGCCGTCCGTGCCCCCGTCGTGCGTCCGGCGGGAAAACTCCGTGCAAGGGGGTGTCGCTCCCACTTACCCGCCAGTACATTGACGCCATGTCTAACAAGGCCCCGTTGCGGCCCGCGCCGGTCGCGTCGGAACACATCCCGCTCAAGGCCCGCAACGTCGCTTTCGACTGGACCCGGACGCCGCTGCACTGGGTCCCGGGCGATCCGTCCACCACCCACACCATCAACGTGCTGCACCTCCTGCTGCCGGCCGGCGAGCGCTGGTTCGTGCACGTCTACAAGCAGGTGCTGCCGTACATCCGGGACGAGCGGCTGCGCGAGGACGTCATCGGCTTCATCGGCCAGGAGGCGATGCACTCCCAGGCCCATGACGATGTGCTGCCGCACCTGAAGGCCCAGGGCCTGGACCCCACGCCGTACACCGCGCAGGTCGACTGGCTCTTCGAGAAGCTGCTCGGCGACCGGACCCTGCCGCCCGGCCGGGCCCGGCAGTGGTGGCTGCTGGAGCGGGTCGCGCTGATCGCGGCGATCGAGCACTACACCGCCTTCCTCGGCGACTGGGTGCTCAACGCCGAGGCGCTGGACGCCAGGGGCGCCGACCCGACCATGCTGGACCTGCTGCGCTGGCACGGCGCCGAGGAGGTCGAGCACCGCTCGGTCGCCTTCGACCTCTTCATGCACCTGGACGGCGGCTACCGGCGGCGCACCCGCACCTGGGCCACCGCCTTCGGCGCGCTGGTCTTCCTGTGGCAGCGCGGCGTGCGCTTCTTCATGGCGAACGACCCGACGCTGCTGGAGGGCAAGGCCAGTTTCAAGGAGTTCTTCCGGGCCGGGCGGCAGGGCGTCCTGCCCACCACCGGCGCCGTGGTCCGCACGATCCCGCAGTACCTGCACCGCACGTACCACCCCTCGCAGTACGGCAGCACGGCCCAGGCCGCCGCCTACCTCGCCGCCTCCCCCGCCGCGACCGCGGCCGAGACCCGTACCGCTCCCGGAGCCGCCTGACATGACCGCCATCCTCCGCTCCCGGCGCCTGCGCGCCGCCGCGGTCGCCACCGGCGCTGCCGTGCTCGTCAGCCGCGCCCTGCGCCGCCGGGTCAAGGACTCCCCGCTGTGGCCGTTGCCGGCCCTGGAGCAGCCGATATCCGGCACCGGCCGGACCGGCACCGGGCGCCGCGAACTCCTGGTCGTCGAGCGCACCGAGGAGGCCGAGGGCGTCGTACGGCTGCGCCTGGCGGGCGACGCGCTGCCGGCCTGGGAGCCGGGCGCGCACATCGACCTCGTGCTGCCCTCGGGCGCGGTGCGGCAGTACTCGCTCTGCGGCGACCCGGCCGACACCGGGACGTACACCATCGCCACCCGGCTGATCGAGGACGGCCGGGGCGGCTCGCGCGAGGTGCACGAGCAGCTCCAGGAGGGCACGGTCGTGGCGGTGCGCGGCCCGCGCAACCGCTTCCGGCTCGACGAGTGCCACGCCTACCTCTTCGTCGCGGGCGGCATCGGTATCACGCCGATCCTGCCGATGCTGCGCCAGGTGGAGCGCGAGGGCGTGCCGTGGCGGCTGGTCTACGGCGGGCGGTCGCGCGCGTCGATGCCGTTCCTGGCGGAGATCGAGAAGCTGGCGGGCGCGAACGGGGACCGGGTGACGGTCGTCGCGGAGGACGAGGACGGGCGCCCGGACCTGGCCGCCGCGCTGGCCGACGCGCCGCCGCACTCCGCGGTGTACTGCTGCGGCCCGCAGCCCCTGATGGACGCCGTCGCCGAACTGCTGCCGGAGGGCCTGGAGCTGCGCACCGAGGCGTTCGCGCCGGCGGCCCGGGAGACGGGCGGCGCCTTCGAGGTGGAGCTGCGGCGCACCGGCCGCACCGTGGCGGTGGCCGAGGACCAGAGCATCCTGCGCGCCATCCGCGAGCAGGCGCTGCCGGACCTGCCCTACAGCTGTGAGCAGGGCTTCTGCGGCACCTGTCGGCAGCACGTCGTCGAGGGCGACATCGACCACCGCGACGAGCTGCTGACCGACGCCGAGCGCGACGACCGGATGCTCATCTGCGTCTCGCGGTGCCGCGGAGAACGCCTGGTGCTGGACCTGTAGCACCAAGCCCGGCGCGGGCCCGGCCGGTCCCCGCCGGTGGCATACCGCTGCCGCACCCCGGTCGTTAGGGTGTTCGTATGACGACCGGGGTGCGCCGCAGGATGGGCGTCGAGGAACGCCGTGAACAGCTGATCTCCGTGGCTCTGGACCTCTTCAGCCACCGCGCCCCGGAGGACGTGTCGATCGACGAGATAGCCGAGGCCGCGGGCATCTCGCGGCCGCTGGTCTACCACTACTTCCCCGGCAAGCAGAGCCTGTACGAGGCGGCGCTGGGCCGGGCGGCCGACGAGCTGGCGGCCCGCTTCGTCGAGCCGCGCGAAGGGCCGCTGGGCGAGCGGCTGCTGCGGGTGATGGGCCGCTTCTTCGACTTCGTCGACGAGCACGGGCCGGGCTTCTCGGCGCTGATGCGGGGCGGTCCGGCCGTCGGGTCCGGCCGCACCAGCGCGATGATCAACGGCGTCCGGCAGTCCGCGTACGAGCAGATCGTCGCGCACCTGGGGCTGGCCGAGCCGGCGCCCCGCATGGAACTGGTGATCCGGTCCTGGATCTCGCTCGCGGAGTCCACCGCGCTGCAGTGGCTGGACGGCAAGCGCATCCCGCGCGAGGAGCTGGAACGGCAGCTGGTGCACGACTTCGCCGCGCTGGCCGCGGTGAGCGCCGCGTACGACGAGGAAATGGCGGGGACGCTGCGGGCGATCCTCGCCGCCGAGCCGATCGACGGCCCGTTCGCGGACCTCGCGGCGCGGCTCTTCGCGCTGGTGCCGACCGACGCCTGAGCGCGGCCGGGCACCCGGCACGCGCAGCCTGCCCGGGTGCCGGTCAGTCCGCCGACGCCAGGAGCGACGGCTCGCCGAGCGCGTAGGCGATGCCGTCCTCCGTGCCGGCCGAGAGGCCCCGCCGGAACTCCTTCTCGTACACCGCGTCGCCGAGGGTCGCGCGCAGCCGCTGCTCGCAGCCGGCGCGCGCGGCGCTCAGCTCGGGGGCGCCGAACTGGCGGCGGCCGACGGTGAGCCAGATCGCGTCCGCGACGCCGAGCAGCCGGGCCCCCGCCACCCCGCGGTCCGCCGCGCCGAGCACGGCGGCCAGCACGTCCAGGATCATCGCCGTGCACAGGCTGTCCCGCAGGGTCCGCATCCCCGCCAGCGCCTCGCGGCCGTGCGCCAGCGCCGACCCGATGTCGGCCAGCCCCAGCTCGGCGGTGGCCTGCATGTACCCGGCGAAGCAGCGCACCCACAGCTCGCCGCGGCGCTCGCACTCCGCGCGGGTCACCGCCGCGTCCGCCGCCGCCTCGGCGAACTGCCCGCACTGCAGCTGGACGAAGTGCCGCAGCAGCCGGGTGAGCAGCCAGGCCGCGGGGTAGCCGCGGCCGTCGCCCGGGCTCTCCGGTGCCGCGTCCAGCACCTCGCAGGCGCTCCGCTGGTCCCCCTTGAGGCAGTGGGTGCCGCCGACGAGGTAGGTCACGGCGTGCCGGACGTCGGGGTCGTCCTGCCCGGCCACGGCCTCGGCGAACTGCCGCCCGGCCGCCGCCGCGACGTCGAGGTCGCCCTGGATCAGCGCGAGGGTGCCGTGGCTCCACAGGCCCTTCGTGCGCTCCGGGCAGTCCTCCGGCACCAGCTCCAGGGCGCGCCCCAGGTGGCCGCGCCCCTCCCGCTGGCGGCCGCAGCCGAACCAGAAGAACCACAGGGCGCCCGCCGCCTCCAGCGCGGCCCGGCCGTCGCGGCGGGCCACCAGGAAGTCCAGTGCCGCGCGGAGGTTGGCGTGCTCGGTGTGCAGGCGACGGTGCCACGCGACCTGGGCCGGGCCCATGCAGGCGGCGTCACCGGCCTTGGCGAGTGCGCGGAAGTACCCGGCGTGCCGGTCCCCGACGGCGGTGGTCTCGCCCAGTTCGGCGAGCCACTGGGCGCCGTACTCGCGGAGGGTGTCGAGCATGCGGTACCGCGGCGGATCCGCCGATGGGTCGCACTGCACGACGGACTTCTCCGTGAGTCCCCGCAGCACGGCCTCGACCCGGTCCTCGGGCAGCGGGCCGCCGGAGCAGACCGCCGCAGCGGCCTCCGGTGACCAGCCGCCGCGGAAGACGGACAGCCGGGCCCACAGCAGGCGTTCCAGTGGCTCGCACAGCTCGTGGCTCCAGCCGATGGTGGTGCGCAGGGTGCGGTGGCGCCGCGGCGTACGGCCGTCGGCGGTCAGCACCTCGAAGCGGGCGTGCAGCCGGGCGAGCAGGTCGGGCACGGTGAGGGCGCCGAGCCGGGCCGCGGCCAGTTCGATGGCGAGCGGGATGCCGTCCAGCCGGCGGCAGAGCTCGGCGGACTCCGCGGGGTACCGCTCGGTGAGCCGCCGGCCGGGGGCTGCCGCTTCGGCGCGGTCCCGCAGCAGGGCGAGCGCGTCGCTCATGGCGGGGTCGGCGCTGCCGGGCGCGGGCAGGGACAGCGGCCGCAGCGGGAGGACGTGCTCCGCGTCCCGGCCCAGCGGCTGGCGGCTGGTGGTCAGCACGGTCAGGCCGGGCGCGGCGGCGAGCAGCAGCTCCGCCAGTTCCCCGCAGGCCGCGAGGAGGTGCTCGCAGGTGTCCAGGACGAGCAGCAGGCGCTTGTCGGCGAGCCATTCGCAGAGCACGTCGGTCTGGTGCCGGGTCGTCTGGTCGGCCAGCCGCAGGGTTTCGGCGAGGGTGATGGCGAGCAGGGCCGGGTCCTGGAGCGGGGAGAGCTCGACGATGTGGACGCCGTCGGGGTGCCGGTGGCGCAGGGCGTGTGCCGCGCGGGCCGCGAGCCGGGTCTTGCCGACACCGCCGACGCCGCTGAGCGTGACCAGGCGGCGCTCGCGGAGGGCCGCGCCCAGTACTGCCAGTTCGGCGGCCCGCCCGATGAAAGTGCCGTTCACGTCCGCTCCTCGCCGCCGGGCCGGCCGCGGGTGCCGGCGCCCGTTCACCAGCAGTCCGGCAAGCATGGCCGTGCGCGCGACGCCGGGCGCTCCGGCTTACGGAAACGACCGTCTTGGCACCACCCGTCGACACATCCGACCGCTGGATGATCGGCTCTCACCAGCTTCGGGCATTCGCTTTCGGGCATTCGATGACACTGCAAGAGTGGCCCTCCCACTGCCGCAGCGTGGGAGGAACGTGGGTTGGCCGGCATGGAGTTCATCGGCGCTTGGCTCGGGTACGGCTGCGGCTTCGCCGCCGGTCTGGGCTGCGGCCTGCTCGCCGTACGGGGCTTACGGGCCGCCCGGCGGGCCGCCCCCGCCCCGCCCGCACCGGCCCCGACCCCGGCTCCGGACGCCCACCACTGCCAGGAGGCCGCGCTGGTCGCGGTCGCGCAGGCCACCCAGCAGGCCCTGCTGCGGCCCTTCTCCGGGGAGGTGGGCGGCGTCGGGATGGCAGCGCGCTACCTCCCCGCAGCGGAGAACGTCCTGGTCGGCGGCGACCTCATCAACGTCGCCCACACCCCGTACGGCCTGCGGGTGCTGGTCGGCGACGTGCGCGGCCACGACCTGGAGGCGGCCCGGCTCGCCGCGGTCACGATCGGCTGCTTCCGCGACCACGCCTTCACCACGCCCGACCTGGTCCGGCTGACCGGCATCCTGGACGAACGGCTCTGCGCCGAGCTGGACGAGGAGGGGTTCGTCACGGCGGTCCTCGCCGAGTTCGCGCCCGGTGAGGTGCGGCTGGTCAACTGCGGTCATCCGGCGCCGCTGCGGCTCGGCGACCGGCTGGAGCCGCTGGCCCCGGCCGATCCGGGGCCGCCGCTCGGCCTGCACCCGGCCCCGCGCATGCAGCGGGCCCGGCTGGCCGCCAACGAGCGGCTGCTGCTGTACACCGACGGGCTCATCGAGGCGCTCGACGCGCACGGGGTGCCCTTTCCGCTGGACGAGCGGGTCCGCGAGGCGCTGGCCCGGCCCGCCCTCGACGACGCCCTGGAGGAGCTGCACACCCTGCTCAAGGCGCACACGGCGGCGCCGCTCCGGGACGACCTGGCGCTGCTGCTGTGCCAGCCGGGCGTCCGTCCCCCGGTGCCGCAGGTGCCCGCGCTGCGGGACGCCGGGGAACGGACGGGCGGCCTGGCCTGAGCCGGAGCGGCGCCGCCGGCCGGCCGCGGGTCAGCCGCTGGTCAGCCGCGGGTGAAGACCGCGACCGTACGGCCCGGCACGGTGAAGGTGCCGGTCCCGCCGTCGTACGCGGCGGTCTTCACCACCGGGTCGGCACCGCGGGCCTGCACCGGGTGCAGCCGGTACGGCGTGCCGGCCACGGCCCGCACGGTCTGCCGCTGCGATGCCGGGGTGGCGTTGAGGACCACGACCAGCCGGCCGAGCCGCATGGTGAGCACGCCGGGCGTCTCGCCGGGCCCGGACAGCGGGAAGGACAGCGTCCGCTGCACCGCGTCGGCGGTGGCCAGGCCGAAGTCCGGCTCGGCGGCGCGGATGCGGGTCAGGTCCCGGTACGCGGCGGAGGCCGCCGTGATCTCCGCGCAGCCGGGGCGCAGCGCCGGGTCGGCCAGCAGCGGCCGGGCGTACGGCCACTTGTCCTTGTTGTCGGCGGCGGGCGGCAGGCCGCGCCCGAAGCCGTTGCCGTCGGCGCAGTTCCAGTGCACGGCGTTGAACCAGTCGCCGCTGTCGAAGGAGTTGCGGTCCAGCGACTTGGAGCGGAGCAGGTCGCTGCCGGCCTGGGAGAGCGCGGGGCCCTGGGAGAGGGTGGCGGTGGCCATCGCCAGCACCTGCATACGGGCCCGGTCGGCGGGCTTCGTGCCCTGCGGGAGCTTGTAGGCGAGGGCGTCGTAGAGGGTCTCGTTGTCGTGCGCGTCGGCGTAGGCCAGTGCGTCACCGGGCGCCGCAGCGTAGCCGGCGGGTGCGCCGTTGTAGTCGACCTGGGAGCCCTTGACGGTGCGGCCCGCGCTGTCGGTGAAGGTGTAGTCGGCGAGGCCGCCGGTCAGCCCGACCTTGATCAGGTCCTGGTAGTGCAGCAGGCGGGCCTTCTGCTCGGCGCGGCTGCCGTTGGCGGGCGAGGAGTTGGGGTCGGTGTAGAGGCCGGAGGCGAAGCCCTGGACGCGCGGGTCGGCGTCGAAGGGGCCGCCGCCGCGGATCGCGTCGCGGGACCGGTCGTCGAAGGTGGCGATGCCGGTGCCGGCCATGTTCTGCTGCGTGGCCTGGACGAAGCGGGCGTCGTTCGCGACCTCGCCGAAGTTCCAGCCCTCGCCGTAGAGCACCACCGACTTCCCGTCCACGCCGTCCTTCGCCGGGGTGAGCGCGTCCAGGGCGCGGCGTACGGCGAGGATGTTGGCCTTGGGGTGGTGGCCCATGAGGTCGAAGCGGAAGCCGTCGACCTTGTACTGCTTCGCCCAGGTGACGACCGAGTCGACGACGAGCTTGCCCATCATGGTGTGTTCGGGCGCGGTGTTGCTGCAGCAGGTGGACGTGGCGACCGTGCCGTCGTCCAGCAGCCGCTGGTAGTAGCCGGGGACGATGCGGTCGAGGACGGACTTGGGGTCCTGGCCGCTGGCGACCGTGTGGTTGTAGACGACGTCCATCACGGTGCGCAGCCCGGCGCCGTTCAGCCCCTGCACCATGCGGCGGAACTCGACGGTGCGCGCCGTGCCGTCCGGGTCCGAGGCGTACGACCCTTCGGGCACGGTGTAGTGCAGCGGGTCGTAGCCCCAGTTGTAGGCGTCCTTCGCGGCCGTCTTCCCGATGCACTCCTGCTGCTTGTCGGAGTCCGCCGGGTACGACGCGAGGTCGCAGTCCGGTACGGCCTGGTCGGCGCGGCGTTCGGGGATGGTCCCGATGTCGAAGGCGGGCAGCAGGTGGACGTGGGTGGTGCCGGTGCGGGCCAGCGACCGGAGGTGCTTCATGCCGGCGGAGGACCGGTCGGTGAAGGCGAGGTACTGGCCGGGGTGCTTCGACGTGCGGTCCGCGACCGAGAAGTCCCGGATGTGCAGCTCCTGGATGCGGGCGTCGCGCAGCGGCACGGCGGCGGGCTTCTTCAGCCCCGCCCATCCCTTGGGCGCGAGCCGCGGGTCGGTGAGGTCGGTGACGAGGCTGCGCGCGGAGTCGGCGGTGAGCCCGGTGGAGTAGGGGTCGGTGACCTTGTTGGTGACGGTCTTCCCGGCGGCGGGCGCGAAGACGGTGACGGCGTACCGGTACGGCTTGCCGGCCCAGTCCCGCTCGCCGCGCACGCGCCACACGCCGGTGCGGTCGTCCCGCGTCATGGGCACGGTGCGGCCGTCCAGTTCGAGCGCGACGGTGCGGGCCGTCGGGGCCCAGACGGCGAGGGTGGGGCGGCCGTGGTCGAAGACCGGGCCGAGCCGGGCGCGGGAGGCGGCGGCGCCGTACAGGTCGTCCAGCACGCCGGGGATCTGCACGCCGGTGGCCTCGCGCAGGCTGCCGTCGGCGGCCCGGCGGGTGGCGACGAGCCGGTCGCGGAGGGCGGTGGCGGCCTGTGCCCGGTCGCGGGGGTCGACGGTGAAGGCGGGGAAGTCCTTCAGGTGCGGGTGCTTGGCGCGTTCGGCGGGCGTGAGGGTGCCGGGCGCGAGGCGCAGCCGGCGGTCGCCGTCGGGGCCCGATTCGAGCTGGAGGGTGCCGCCGGCCGGGTCGGGCGCCCCCTTCCAGACGACGGTGTCCCGGTCGATCCACTGGGCTTCGGCCTTGGCCGGGTAGGGCTGCTCGGCTGCGGTCGCGGGGGCGGCGCCGGGCAGGGCGGCGGCCGCCGCGGCACAGAGCGCGGCGGCGAGCGCGGTGACGGTTCGGCGGAGGGTGCCGGTCACGGCGGTTCTCCTCGGTGGGGTGAAGGGCCGCCCGGCAGGCGGGGAGGTCGCCGGGCGGCCGGATCGGTGGGCCTGACGCGCCTGCGGGTCAGCCGCAGCTGCGGGCGCCGGTGTGCAGGGCGAGGGCGGTGTTGGGGCCGAGGGTGGCGGTGAACCGGCCGGCGCCGTCGACCGTGACGGTGCGGCCGCTCTGGACGTCGCAGTAGTTCCCCGTGGGCAGCGCGCTCTGGAAGGTGCGGCTCAGGCTCGACGCCTCGTGGTTGATCGCGACGTACGCCTTGTCGCCGCGTCCGAAGGCGATCGCGTCGTTGCCGTTGTCCCACCAGTTGGTGACGGCGGCGCCGGCGGCGGTGTTGCGGAAGGCCACCATGGACTTGATCTCGGGCCACTTGTGCTGGCACTTCCAGCCGTCCTGCCAGCAGGCGTTCACCGTGCCGCCGTTGGGCGGTCCGGCGTCGTTGTCGGAGAACTCGTAGCCGGAGTGGACGTCCGGGGAGCCGTAGGGCCAGGCCAGCATGAAGACGTTGGCGAGGGTGTAGTCGGCGCCGTTCTTGTAGCTGAGCGTGGAGCCGTTGCGCTCGGTGTCCCAGTTGTCGACGAAGACGCCGGACTTGCCACTGGTCATGTACCCCCAGCCCTCGCCGAAGTTCTTCAGGTAGGCCAGCTTCTCGTTCTGGAAGACCCGCTTGAGGTCGCGGCCGTAGCGGAACTCCTGCACATCGCCGTTGCCGAGGTACTCGCTCGGCGAGACCGCCTCGCCCTCGCCGTGGATGGCCTCCTGCTTCCAGTACACGTTCGGGTTGCTGAGCTGCGACTTGATCGCGGCCAGATCCTCGGCCGGCATGTGCTTGGCCGCGTCGATGCGGAAGCCGTCCACGCCGAGCGCGAGCAGGTCGTTGAGGTACTGCGCGAGGCGGGAGCGGACGTACGGCTCGCCGGTGTCCAGGTCGGCCAGCCCGACCAGCTCGCAGTGCTGCACGTTCCAGCGGTCCTGGTAGTTGCTGACCTGGGCGGTGCAGTCGTCCATGTCCTGCGGCTGGTAGATGCCGGGGTAGGTGTACTTGGAGTACGAGGAGCCGCCGGTGCCGGTGCCGGAACCGGCCGACATGTGGTTGATGACGGCGTCCGCGACGACCTTCACGCCGGCCGCGTGACAGGCGTCGACCATGTTCTTGAAGGCCGTGCGGTCGCCGAGCCGTCCGGCGATCTTGTAACTGACGGGCTGGTACGAGGTCCACCACTGGCCGCCCTGGATGTGCTCGGTGGCCGGGGAGACCTCGACGTAGCCGTAGCCGGCCGGGCCGAGGGTGTCCTTGCACTCGCGCGCCACGGAGTCGTAGCGCCATTCGAAGAGTTCGGCGGTGACGTCCTTGCTGCCGGGCGGTGCCGCCTGGGCGGGGACGGCGACGGCCGCCGCGGCGAGCGCGAGGGCAGCGGCCGCACAGCCGCGGGCCAGGGATCTGCGGCGGACCGGGGAACTGCGGTGGGGCATGGTTCCTCCTGAGGGGGATGGAAGGCCTTGCCCGGCAACGCGCCATGCCCGTAAGGCCGTTGCAGTTGTAGCCCGGACACGAAGTTGTTGCAAGGACTTACGCAAGACATTGCAACGGTGTTACCTTCAAGCCCGCAAGCCCCGGTCCGGCCGGCCGGGGGCCCGCCGTCACGCGGGCCCCACGCGCCCGGCCGGCCGGACCGGTCCCCCCGGGACCGGGCCCGTCGAGCCGCGCACCACCAGCTCCGGCTGGAAGACGAACTCCGTGCGCTGCACGGGATTTCCCTGGATCTCCTCGATCAGCGCGCCCACCGCGGCCGTCGCCATCGCCTGCACCGGCTGGCGCACGGTGGTCAGCGGCGGGTCGGTGAAGGCGATCAGCTGGGAGTCGTCGAAGCCGACCACCGACAGCTGCCCCGGCACGGCGAGCCCGCGCTCCCGGGCGGCCCGTACGACGCCCAGCGCCATCAGGTCGCTGCCGCACACCACCCCCGTGCAGCCGGCGTCCAGCAGCGCGGTGGCCGCGGCGTGCCCGCCCTCCACGCTGAACAGCGTGTGCCGCACGAACCGTTCCGCCTCCTCCTGCCGTAAGCCGAACAGCTCCCCCATGACCGCGGTGAACCCCTCCGCCTTGCGCCGGGACGGCACGTACCGGGCCGGCCCCACGGCCAGCCCGATCCGGGTGTGCCCGAGCGCGGCGAGGTGGGTGACGGCCATCCGCGCAGCGGCCCGGTCGTCGGGCGAGACGAACGGCGCGTGCACCCGCTCGTTGTAGCCGTTGATCAGGACGTACGGCACGCCCCGCGTGGTGAGCCGGGTGTAGCGGGCCGGATCGGCGCCGGTGTCCGCGTGCAGCCCGGAGAGGAAGACGATGCCGGTGACGCCGCGCGCCTCCAGCTGCTCGACCAGCTCGTCCTCCGTGGCGCCGCCCGGTATCTGCGTGCAGAGCACGGGCGTGTACCCGTGCCCCGCCAGCGCCTGCTCGATGATCTGCGCGAACGCCGGGAAGATCGGGTTGGTCAGCTCCGGGATGACCAGCCCGACCAGGCCCGCGCTGCGCCGCCGCAGCCGCACCGGACGCTCGTACCCGAGGACGTCCAGTGCGGCCAGCACCCGCTGCCGGGTGGCCCCGGCCACCCCGCTCTTCCCGTTGAGCACCCGGCTCACGGTGGCCTCGCTGACGTCGGCCTGTGCCGCGATGTCCGAGAGCCGCGGGGGCAGTGTCACTCCGCCCACCAGACGGCCGTGTCGGCGGCCAGCTCGTAGGTGCCCGGCTGCCCCGGTATCTCCTGCGGCAGCACGCCGCTGGAGAGCAGCGGGCGCCCGGGGACGGTGATCCGTACGGGCTCTGCGGTGGTGTTCACGGCACACGTGAAGCCGCCGGTGCGGCGGAAGTGCAGCACGCCCTCGGGCGCGGGCCGCCACTCCACCGCGTCGCCCGCGCCGAGCGCGGGGTGCTCCTTCCGGAGGGCGAGCGCGGTGCGGTACAGCTCCAGCGTGGAGTCCGGGTCGCCGGTCTGCGCCGCGACGCTCAGCCCGGCCCACTCCGCCGGCTGCGGAAGCCAGCTGCCGCCGGTGCCGAAGCCGTACGGCGCCTCCGTACCGGACCACGGCAGCGGCACCCGGCAGCCGTCCCGCAGCCCGTCCTGCCCGTTCTCCTTGAAGAAGGACGGGTCCTGGCGGACCTCGTCGGGCAGGTCGGTGACCTCCGGCAGGCCCAGCTCCTCGCCCTGGTAGACGTAGGCGGAGCCGGGCAGCGCGAGCATCAGCAGGGCAGCGGCGCGGGCGCGCGGCAGGCCGCCGCCGAGCCGGGTGCGGTGGCGGACCACGTCGTGGTTGGAGAGCACCCACGTCGTCGGCGCGCCGACCGGCCGCATGGCGTCCAGCGAGGCGTCGATGGCCTCGCGCAGCTCGGCGGCGTCCCACCCGGTGTTGAGGTAGTGGAAGTTGAACGCCTGGTGCAGCTCGTCGGGGCGCAGGTAGAGCGCGGTGCGGTCGGCGCTGGGCGTCCACGCCTCGGCGACCGCGATCCGCTCCCCCTCGTACTCCTCCAGCACCTGCCGCCAGGAGCGGTAGATCTCGTGCACCCCGTCCTGGTCGAAGAAGGGCAGCACCTGGTTGCCGAGCAGCTTGAGCTGTTCGCCGTGGCCCATGTCGGGCAGCCCGGCGGCCTTGACCAGGCCGTGCGCCACGTCGACCCGGAAGCCGTCGACGCCGAGGTCCAGCCAGAAGCGCAGGATGGAGCGGAACTCGTCGCGTACGGCCGGGTGCTCCCAGTTGAAGTCGGGCTGCTCGGGCGCGAAGAGGTGGAGGTACCACTCGCCGTCCGGGAGCCGGGTCCAGGCGGGGCCGCCGAAGATGGACTCCCAGTCGTTGGGCGGCTCCTCGCCGTTCTCGCCCCGGCCCTTGCGGAAGTGGAAGCGGTCCCTGAGCGTCGAGCCGGGTCCTTCGGCGACCGCGCGGCGGAACCATTCGTGCTGGTCCGAGCAGTGGTTCGGGACGATGTCCACGATGATGCGCAGGTCCAGCCGGTGCGCCTCGCGGATCACCGCCTCGGCGTCCGCGAGGGTGCCGAACATCGGGTCGATGGCACGGTAGTCGGCGACGTCGTAGCCCGCGTCGGCCTGCGGCGAGGCGTAGAAGGGGCTGAGCCAGACGGCGTCGACGCCCAGGTCCTTGAGGTACGGCAGGCGGGCGCGGATGCCGGCCAGGTCGCCCATGCCGTCGCCGTTGCCGTCGGCGAAGCTGCGCGGGTACACCTGGTAGATCACCGCGTCGCGCCACCAGCCGGTGGCAGTGGCAGCAGTGGCAGCAGTGTCGTTGGGCCGCTGTGTCATGTCATCCCTTGGTCGTGCCGGCGGTCAGGCCGGATACGAGGTGGCGTTGGGCGAAGGCGAAGACGAGCGCCGCCGGCACCGCGACGATCACGGCCGCTGCGGTCATCGAGCCCCAGTCGTTGTTGTACTGGCTGACGAAGGTCTGCAGCCCGCCGGCGAGGGTCATGTTCTGGTCACCGGTCATGAAGGCCGACGCGTAGGCGACCTCGGCCCAGGCCGTGACGAAGGTGTAGAAGCCGGTGACGGCGAGCCCGGGGCGGGCCAGCGGGAGGACGAGCCGCCAGAAGGTGCCGAAGGGGTTGAGCCCGTCGACCCGGCCCGACTCGTCGATCTCCACCGGGATGGTGTCGAAGAAGCCCTTCATCATCCAGGCGCAGAACGGCACCGCGATGGTGAGGTAGGTGACCACCAGACCGGCCGGCTGGTTGAGCAGGCCGAGGCCGGCCAGCAGGTTGTACAGCGGCACGATCAGCACGGCCACCGGGAACATCTGGGTGATCAGCAGCAGCCACATCAGCGGGCGCATGCCCGGGAAGCGGAAGCGGCTGACGGCGTAGCCGGTGGTGGCGGCGAGGAAGACGCCGAGGACGGTGGTCACGCCAACGATCACCACGGAGTTCCAGAACCAGGTCAGGAACGAGGTCCCGGTCAGCACGTGGGAGTAGTTGGCGAGGGTGAAGTGGGTGACCGGCGCGGTGGTGAAGGCGTCGTCCTTCGGCTTGAAGGACGTCACCAGCAGCCACAGCGGCGGGAAGACCGCGACCACGGACGCGGCGATGAGGGTGGCGTGCAGGCCGGTGGAGGCCAGCGGGCTCCGCTTCTTGTCGCGCATCGTCACCACACCTCTCCCTGCTTGCGCAGGCTGCGCCGGTAGACCACGGCGACGGCCGAGAGCAGCAGCAGGATCAGCACGCCCCAGGCGGCCGACTCGGAGAAGTTGCGCGGGCTGTCGACGAAGGAGAGCCGGTAGGCGTACGTCACCAGGATCTCGGTGGCGTCGCCGGGCCCGCCGCGGGTCAGCAGGAAGATCACCGGGAACATGTTGAAGGTCCAGATCGTGCTGAGCAGGATCACCGTGCTGGAGACGGAGCGCAGGGAGGGCACGGTGATGTGCCGGAACCGCTGCCAGGCGTTCGCGCCGTCCATCTCGGCGGCCTCGTACAGCTCGCCGGGGATGGACTGCAGCCCGCCGAGCAGCGCGACGAGCATGAACGGCACGCCCAGCCAGACGTTGACGGCGATGACGGAGAGCTTCGCCCAGGTCGGGTCGTTCAACCACGGGATCGCGTCGATGCCGCCGCCCTGGAGGAGCTTGTTGAGCAGGCCGTGCTTCTCGTTGTAGAGCAGCCGCCAGGTGAAGACGGAGATGAACGCCGGGATCGCCCAGGGCAGGATCAGCGCGAGCCGGTAGAAGGTGCGGCCCCTGACCTTGCGGTTGAGCAGGTTGGCCAGCGCGAGGCCGAGCGTGAAGGTGATCCCGACGCAGGCGACGGTCCACACCACGGTCCAGCCCAGCCGGCTCCAGAAGACGCCGTCGCTCAGCACGGCGGTGTAGTTGTCCAGACCGACGAACTGGTACGTGGCCGGGATGTGGTTCATGCCGATGTCGCGCGCGACGTTGGCCTCGGTGGCGTCGGTGAGCGAGAGGTACAGGCCGCGGACCAGCGGGTAGCCGATGATGACCGCGATGACGAGCACCACCGGGGCGACCATGGTCCAGGCGTACCAGTGGGTGCTCAGGGCCCGGCGCACCCGGCCGGGCGGTGCCGTGCGCACCGCCCGGTCGTCACGGCTCTTGGGGGGAGCGAGCGTGGTCACTTGTAGTCCTTGAGCAGCTTCCGGTAGGCGTCACCGGTGTTCTTGGCGGCCTGCTCGGGGGTGGCGGCACCGGTGAGGACCTTGTTCATCTGGACCTTGATCGGCTCGAAGAGGGAGTTGCCCTCGGCGATCCAGGGGCGCTCCACGGCCTTCTCGACGGCGGGCCGGAAGAACTTCACCATCTCGTTGTCCTTGACCGACGGCACGTCGTAGACGGACGTGCGGGTCGGCAGCAGGCTCAGCTTCTCGGTGGTCTGCTGCTGGACCTTGGCGGAGCTCATGTACTTCACGAACTCGTACGAGGCGTCGAGGTTCTTGGAGCCGGCGTAGACGGAGAGGTTCCAGCCGCCCTGCGGGGAGCCCTGGGCCTTGCTGCCGCCGGGCACGGGTGCGACGCCGAGGTTGCCCTTGTCCTTGAACTCCTTGCCGGCCAGCGCGCCCTCGATGTCCCACGGCCCGTCGACCGCCATCGCGACGTCGCCGTCCTTGAGGGCCTTGAGCTGGTTCTCCTGGCCGTCGGTGGCGTCGGTGACGGCGGCCTTGGAGTCCACCAGGTCCTTGATCGTCGCGAAGGCGCGGACGCCGGCCGGGTCGTCGATCCGGACCTTCTTGGTCTTGGCGTCGACCATGTCGCCGCCCTCGCCGTAGAGGTAGGGCAGGAACCAGTACGGGTCGTCGCCGCGCAGGTAGAGCGCGGTGGCGCCGGTCTTCGACTTGATCTTCTTGGCCGCGGTCTTCAGCTCGTCGAAGGTCCTGGGAACCTCCACGCCGGCCTTCTTCAGCAGCTTCTTGTTGTAGAAGAGGCCGAGGGTGTCGATGACCTGGGGCGCCGCGTAGGTCTTGCCCTTGAAGCGGGTGGAGCCGGCGGCCTGCTCCAGGTAGTCCTCGTTCTTGTCCAGCGCCGGGGTGTTGTCCAGCGGCGCGAGGTAGCCGAGGTTGGCGAAGTCCGCGACCCAGGCGACCTCGGTGCGCATCACGTCGGGGGCGCCGGAGTTGCCGCCGGCCGCGTTCTTGAACTTGGCGTTGGCCTCGCCGAAGGGCACGTTCACGTAGTTGACGTGGACCTTGGGGTGCTCCTTCTCGAAGCCCTCGGCGAGCTTCTTGTACGTCGCCTTCTCCGCGTCGTTGGAGGTGTCCCAGAAGGTGACCGTGCCGGACAGCTCACCTCCGCTCTGCTGGTCGCCGCCGTTGCCGCCGCACGCGGTCGCCGTCAGTGCAAGACCCGCGACCAGCGCGGTGGCCGCTATGCCACGTCGCATGTGAACTCCTTCGGGAAAACGCCGAGATAAGCACGAGATGCGCAGGGAAACGCCCGAGAGGGCGTCAGGAACGTAACAGCGGCGAAAAGAAACCGAAAGAGCTTGCGGCAAATTTCTGCAAGTACACCGGAAGATGTTGCAGCGCGGTTACCAAGACCCGTCACCCCCGGGCCCGCCGGGGCGTTGATCTTCCTGTAGCCCGATCGACCGAAGGACGGCCGATGACCGATGAGCTGATCTTCCCCTCGCCCGCCGCGCCGCAGGCGCCCGACCGCCCCGGCACCGGCTGGTGGCGCGACGCCGTCATCTACCAGATCTACGTCCGCTCCTTCGGGGACGGCGACGGGGACGGCATCGGGGACCTGCCCGGCGCCCGGGCCCGGCTGCCGTACGTGAAGGAGCTGGGCGCCGACGCGGTCTGGCTGACGCCGTTCTACGCGTCACCGCAGGCCGACGGCGGATACGACGTCGCCGACCACCGCGCCGTCGACCCGCTCTTCGGCACCCTCGCCGACGCCGAGGCGTTCCTGGACACCGCCCACGAGCTGGGCCTGCGCGTCATCGTCGACATCGTCCCGAACCACACCTCCGACCGGCACCCGTGGTTCCGCGACCCCGACCTGGCCCGCGAGCGGTACGTCTTCCGGCCCGGGCGCGGCACGCACGGCGAACTGCCGCCCAACGACTGGGAGTCGGTGTTCGGCGGCCCGGCCTGGACCCGCACCGAGCGCGGCGACTGGTACCTCCACCTCTTCGCGCCCGAGCAGCCCGACCTGGACTGGGAGCGCCCGGAGGTGCACGACGAGTTCGACGCGATCCTGCGGTTCTGGCTGGACCGCGGCGTCGATGGCTTCCGCATCGACGTCGCGCACGGCATGGTCAAGGCGGCCGGGCTCCCGGACGTCGGCCGCCGGCAGCAGGCCCGCCTCATCGGCACCGACGTGCTGCCCTTCTTCGACCAGGACGGGGTGCACGCCATCCACCGCCGCTGGCGCCGGCTGCTGGACTCCTACCAGGGCGAGCGCATCGGCGTCGCCGAGGCGTGGGCCCCCGACGCCCGCCGGCTGGCCCGCTACGTACGCCCCGACGAGCTGCACCAGGCCTTCAACTTCCACTTCCTGCAAGCGGAGTGGGACGCGCAGGCCCTCCGTGCCGTCATCGACGACTCGCTGGCCGCCACCGCGCTGGTCGGCGCGCCCACCACCTGGGTGCTCTCCAACCACGACGTGGTCCGGCACACCACCCGGCTCGGCGGCCGGGACCGGGCACGCGCCGCCACCCTCCTCATGCTGGCGCTGCCCGGCTCCGCCTACCTCTACCAGGGCGAGGAGCTGGGCCTGCCGGAGGTGACCGAGCTGCCCGACGCGGTCCGCCAGGACCCGGCGTTCTTCCGCGGCGACGGCCAGGACGGCTTCCGCGACGGCTGCCGGGTGCCGCTCCCCTGGTCCGGCACCGAGCCGCCGTACGGCTTCGGGCCCGGCGGGAGCTGGCTGCCGCAGCCGGAGAGCTGGGCGCGGCTGAGCGTCGCGGCGCAGACCGGCGACCCCGGCTCCACGCTGGAGATGTACCGCTCCGCGCTCGCCTGGCGCCGCGCCCTGCCCGGCCTCGGCGACGGCACCATGACCTGGCTGGAGGCGCCGGACGGGGTGCTGGCGCTGCGCCGGCACGGGTTCCTCTGCGTGCTCAACACCCGTAGCCGGCCGGTGGAGGTGACGGTCGCCGGCCGGCTGCTGCTCGCCAGCGCGCCGGTCCGTGCCGGGGACGGCCGGGTGTGCCTGCCGGGCGGAACCTGTGCGTGGTGGGCAAGCCGCATCCCGACCGGTAAGGTCGCCTTCCATGACCGCGCGCCTGGCTGACATCGCAGCACAGGCGGGTGTCAGCGAGGCCACCGTCAGCCGGGTGCTCAACGGCAAGCCCGGCGTCTCCGCCACCACCCGCCAGTCCGTACTCGCCGCACTGGACGTCCTCGGCTACGAGCGCCCGGTGCGCCTGCGGCAGCGCAGCGCCGGGCTGGTCGGGCTCATCACGCCCGAGCTGGAGAACCCCATCTTCCCGGCGTTCGCGCAGGTCATCGGGCAGGCCCTGACCCGCCAGGGGTACACCCCGGTGCTCGCGACGCAGACGCCGGGCGGCTCGACCGAGGACGAGCTGACCGAGATGCTGGTGGACCGCGGAGTGGCCGGGATCATCTTCGTCTCCGGGCTGCACGCCGACACCACGGCGGACATGGGCCGGTACGAGGCGCTGCGCGGCCAGGGCGTGCCGTTCGTCCTCATCAACGGTTTCTCGGACAAGGTGCAGGCGCCCTTCATCTCGCCGGACGACGGGGTGGCGATCTCCCTCGCGGTGACCCACCTCGCGGCGCTCGGCCACGAGCGCATCGGCCTCGCGCTCGGGCCGCGCCGCTTCGTGCCCGTGCAGCGGAAGATCGAGGGGTTCCTGCGCAGCATGCGCGAGCAGCTCGGCATGGGCCCGGCCGAGGCGGAGGAGCTGGTGCAGCACTCCCTCTACACGCTGGAGGGCGGGCAGGCCGCGGCCGGGGCGCTGCTGGAGCGCGGCTGCACGGCGGTGGTCTGCGCGAGCGACATGATGGCGCTCGGCGCGATCCGGGCGGCCCGGCAGCGCGGCCTGGAGGTGCCGGACGACGTGTCGGTGGTCGGGTACGACGACTCCCCGCTGATCGCGTTCACCGACCCGCCGCTGACCACGATCAGGCAGCCGGTGCAGGCCATGGGGCAGGCGGCGGTGCGGGCCCTGCTGGAGGAGGTCGGGGGCAGTCTGCCGGAGAGCCCGCCGGAGTCCTCGCGGGCGCCGCTGCGGAGCGAGTTCGTCTTCCATCCCGAGTTGGTCGTGCGGGGTTCGACGGCCTCGGCGCGCCGCGCCGACCCCACCGCCGGTGGGGGTATACCCTCCCCCTCCAGGGCGAGGGAGGCTGTCCAGGACCCGACTGCGGGATGATCAGGTCTACCCCGATTTCTGGCAGACTGTCGCACTATGGGTGATGCCAAGGCGAGGATTCTGGAGGGCCGGAGAAACGCACCGCCGCCCCCTCCGCAGCGCACCGGCCCGCCGCGCCGACGGGTGGCCGCGGCCCGTGTGCGCGGTGTGGCCAGACCTCGCCTGTGGTTCGAGATCCTGCTGATCGCGGTCAGCTACTGGACGTACTCCCTGATCCGCAACGCGGTGCCCGAGCAGAAGGCAGCGGCCCTGCGGAACGCCGACTGGGTGTGGCGCACCGAGCACAGCATCGGCATCGCCGTCGAACAGACCGTCAACCACGCGGTGAACGCCGTGACGTGGCTGATCGTGGCGATGAACTACTACTACGCCACGCTGCACTTCATCGTCACGGTCGGCGTCCTGGTCTGGCTCTACCGCCGGCATCCCGGCCGCTACGCCGCCTCCCGCCTGGTCCTCTTCCTCACCACCGCGGTCGCCCTCCTCGGCTACTACTTCTTCCCGCTCGCGCCGCCCCGGCTGATGCCCGGCGGCGGTTTCGTCGACACGGTGCTGGTGCACGACACGTGGGGCTCGATGGCCTCGGGCAACCTGGCCAGCATGTCCAACCAGTACGCGGCCATGCCGTCGATGCACATCGGCTGGTCGCTGTGGTGCGGCGTCACCATCGCGCTGCTGGCCCGGGCCACCTGGGTGCGGGTGCTGGGCGCCGTGTACCCGGTGCTGACCCTGGTGGTGATCATCTCCACCGCCAACCACTTCTGGCTGGACGCGGTGGGCGGCGTGCTCTGCCTGGGCTTCGCCTTCACGGTGGCCCGCCTCTGGTACGGCATGTCGCTGTCCCGGATGCCCCGGCCCGGCCCGGCCCCGACCCGTCCGTCGGAACCGAGCCCGTCCGGCGCGTGAGGACATCCCGGCACGCGGCCGGGTGCCCCGTACGGCGCGGTGGACGACACCTCGTCAGGCGCGGTGGACGACGCGCCCGCCGGTCATCGTCAGGACGGCCGGCGCCTCGCCCAGCTCGTCGGCCGGTGCCGTCACCGGGTCCGCCCCGAGCGCGGTGAGGTCGGCCCGGAAGCCGGGCGCGATCCGCCCCGCGCACTCCTCCTCGCCGACCGCGAGCGCCGCGTGCGAGGTCATGCCCTCCAGTGCCATCGCGCCCGTCAGCGCCTGCTCGACGGTGACCGGCGCGGTCTCCGGCGAGCCGGCCGGGCGGCGCAGCCGGGCGGTCGCGAGCACGCCCCGCGGGTCGTAGTGCGCGATCGGCCAGTCGGACCCGAGGACCAGCACGGCGCCCGCGTCCCGCAGGTCCCGGCACCGCCACGCGCGCGCTGCCCGCTCCTCGCCGACCCGCTTGGACCACTCGTCGGTGTGGTCGGCGCGGGTGTACGCGGTGTGGGTGGGCTGCATCGAGGCGGTCACCCCGAGCGCGGCGAACCGCGGCAGCTGTGCGTCCGGCACGGTCTCGATGTGCTCGATGCGGTGCCGCCCGCGCTGCCCCGGGTCACCCATCGCCTCGATGGTGTCCAGCACGTGCCGGACCGCCGCGTCCCCGATGGCGTGCGTGGCGGTGCGCACCCCGGCCCGCGCGAGGTGGTGGACGGCGCGGGTGTACGCGGCGGGGTCCGGCCAGAACGCCTCGGTGCCCTGGCCGTGGCAGTCGGCGTGTTCCAGCCAGGCGGTGCCGCCCTCGACCGTGCCGTCCATGAAGAACTTCACGCCGCCCACCCGCCAGTGCCGCCCGGTCCGCCGCTGGAGGGCGATCAGCTCGTCCAGCGACTCGGTGTCCGCGCCCGGCATGCACCAGGGCGCGATCCGCAGCCGTACGGGGAGGTCGGCACCGTCCTCGATGCCGGCCAGCAGGTCCAGCACGCCGGTGCCCTCCATGTCCATGACGTGCGCGCCGGTCAGACCGGTGGCGGCCATGTCCCCGAGCAGGCCGAGCAGCCGGGCGCGCCGTTCGGCGGCCGACGGCCGGGGCAGCACGGGCAGCATCAGGTTCATGGCGGCGTGCTCGACGAGGTGTCCGGTGGGCCGGCCGTCCGCGTCGCAGACCACCTCGGCGCGCTGTGCGAAGGCGCGCGGCCCGTCGATCTGCGCGGCGGCGAGCGCCGGGCCGGTGGCCAGCGCGGAGTGCCCGTCGTACAGGCGGATGAAGGCGGGCACGCCGCCGAGCGCGGGCTCGATCAGCTCGCGGTGCACGGGCCTGCCGCCGAAGACGTTGTGGTCCAGGCCCCACGCCAGGACCCAGCCGTCGCGGCCGGCCGCGCGGGCCGCCTCGGCCAGGGTGGCGCGCAGCGCGTCCAGGTCGCGGCAGCCGGAGAGGTCGAGTCCGGTGGACATCTCCACGCCCCAGACGGGGTGGCTGTGCCCGTCGACCAGGCCGGGAGTGAGGGTGGCGCCGGCCAGGTCGACCACCTCGGTGCGGGCGTCGCGCCAGTCCCGTACGTCCTGCTCCTCGCCGACGGCCGCGATCCGGCCGTCCTTGACCGCGACGGCGGACGCCCAGGGACGTTCCGGGTCGAGCGTGCGGACGCGGGCGCCGGTGAGGACGGTGTCGGCGGCGGTGTGGGACACGGGGATCTCCTTACGGGACTGCACGGTACTGAGGTGGTGCGGGTGGCGGCCGGTCAGCCGGCCGGTGCGGCGGACGACGGGTGCGCGGCCGGTCCGGACGGCCCGGCCGTACCGGTCGTCTCCGCCGGCTCGGAAGACTCGGGCGGCTCGGCGGCGAACTCCGCGTAGACCTCGGGCCGGCTGCGGCTGAGCCGCAGGGCGAGGACCACGCCGGCCGCGAAGGCGGCGGGGACGGTGAGGACCAGCGCGGTGTTGGTGGCGAACGGCGCCGCCGTCATCAGGTCGATCTTGGCGATGACCAGCCAGATCGCGCCGGCCATCAGCACGGTCGCGGCGGTCGGCGCGACCAGGGTGCGCCAGCGGCCCTCCGTGTGCCGGATGCGCCGGAAGAAGCAGGGCACCGCGACGGCGGTGACCGCCTGGAGCGTCAGCAGGCCCAGCATGCCGGGGGTGTTCATCCACAGCAGCAGCTGGTGGTACGGGTCGGCGCCGGCCAGCGCGAAGCCCGCGACGACCAGCAGCGCGAGGACGCTCTGCAGCACGCCCGCGACGTACGGGGAGCGGTGCTTGGGGTGCACCCGGCCCAGCACGGGCGGCAGCACGCCCTCCTGCGCGAGCGCCAGCCCGTAGCGGTTGATCGCGTTGTGGAAGGCCAGCTGGGAGGCGAGGATGCTGGTCACGATGAAGACGTGCATCAGGTCGGCGGCCCAGGCGCCGACGTAGTGCGTGGTGGCGGTGAAGAAGAGCCCCGCCGGGTCGGCGGCGACCGCCTTCAGCACCTTGGTGCCGCCGTACGCCTGGATGACGACCCAGACGCTGAACGCGTAGAAGAGGCCGAGGAAGCCGACGGCGATGTAGGTGGCGCGCGGGAGGGTGCGGCCCGGGTCGCGGGCCTCCCGGCGGTAGATGGCGGTGGACTCGAAGCCGGTGAAGGCGGCGAACGCGAAGGCGAGGACCGCGCCGGTGCCGGGGACGAGGACGTGGCCCGGCGTGAAGGAGTCGAGCGCGAGGCCCTCGGCGCCGCCGTGCAGCAGCACCCCGCCGGCCAGCAGCACGAGGATGCCGGTCTCGGCGACCAGCAGCACGCCGAGCACCTTCGCGCCGAAGTCGATGGAGCGGTAGCCCAGGTACCAGATGACGAAGACGCCGCCGAGCGCGATCGGCGGCCAGGGCACATGGACGCCCCACAGGGCCTCCAGCGCGTCCTGGGTGCCGGTGGCGAGCAGTCCGTACACGCCGATCTGCATGCCGTTGTACGCGAGCAGGGCCAGCGTCGCCGCGCCGAAACCGGCCGGCCGGCCCAGGCCCCGGGTGATGAACGCGTAGAAGCCGCCGCCGTGCCGGACGTGCCGGGTCATCGCGGTGAAGCCGACCGCGAAGAGCGCGAGGGTGGCGCCGGCCAGGAGGTAGCCGACCGGGGCTCCGATGCCGCCGACGCCGATGGCGAGCGGCGCGACGCCGGCCATGACGGTGAGCGGGGCGGCGGCGGAGACCACGAAGAAGGCGATGTCGGCGACGCCGAGGGTGCCCCCGCGCAGGGCCGGGGTGCCCTCGCCGGGTGGTGGTGCGGTGTGCTGTGGCGACCCGTCGCGGGCGCCGGACTTCACGGCCATGCGCTCTTGCCCTTCTGCTGCGGGAAAGGGGTGGGGCGGTCCGGCACGTACATGGGTGGAACGGCAGCACGACGACCGCGGCGAAAACCTAAAGCCTTTCGGTTTTCGGCACAGTAGCCGCCGCCGTACGATTCCGGAAGACCTCACGGGCAGGAGAAACGAACATGGGGCGGCCGCGGAAGGCCCTGCTGGACCGGGCGCGCATCGGCGCGACGGCGCTGGAACTCGTCGACGAGAAGGGCGACTTCAGCGTTCCGGAAGTGGCGCGCAGGCTCGGCGTGCAGACCGCCTCGGTGTACCACCATGTGGACGGCCGGGCCGGGGTGATCGAACTGCTCCGGGAGCGGGTCACCGATGCGATCGACCCGGGCACGCTGGAGGGCGTCCCCTGGGACACGGCCCTGGAGCGGTGGGCGCGCTCCTACCGGGCGGCGTTCGCCGCGCACCCCCGGACCATCCCGATGCTCATGACCGCACCGATCCGCGCGCCGCGGGTGCTCGCGCAGTACGAGACCGTGGCCGGGCTGCTGCTGGCAGCGGGCTTCGACCCGGCCCTCGTGCTGCCGGTCATCACGGGCCTGGACAACATCGTCCTGGGCTCGGCCCTGGACATGTCGGCACCGGACACGATGTGGGACGTCAGCGGCGGCACCGAGGCGCCGCGGCTGGCCGCCGCCCAGGCCGCCACGGGCGCCGCCCGAGCGGACCGGGCCTTCGACCTGACGCTGGCGGCGTTCCTGGAACACTGCCGGGAGCTGCTGCGCGGCAGCCCGGGTCACGCCCCGTAGAACAGCTCCTCGACGACGCCGCGCGCCCGCCGCGTGATCCGCCGGTAGTCGTCCAGCATCTCCCCGACGTGCCCCTCCTCGTACCCGAGATAGCGCCCGACCGCGGCCAGCTCCCGGCCGTCGCCGGGGAAGGTGTCGCCGGGCCGGCCGCGCACCAGCATCACCGCGTTCCGTACGCGCGTGGCCAGCACCCACGCCTCGTCCAGCGTGCGCGCCTCCTCCTCGCCGATCAGCCCGGCGTCGCGCGCCGCCGCCAGCGCCACCCGGGTCCGGGTGGTGCGCAGCTCCGGCAGCTCGTGGCCGTGCCGCATCTGGAGCAGCTGGACGGTCCACTCCACGTCGCTCAGGCCGCCGCGCCCCAGCTTGGTGTGCATCGTCGGGTCGGCGCCGCGCGGCAGCCGCTCGGACTCCATGCGCGCCTTGAGCCGGCGGATCTCGCGCACCGCGTCCTCGCCCAGCCCCTCGCGCGGGTAGCGCAGCGGGTCCACCAGCTCGATGAACCGCCGCCCGACCTCCGCGTCGCCCGCGACCGGCTCGGCCCGCAGCAGCGCCTGCGCCTCCCACACCAGCGACCAGCGCCGGTAGTACGCGGCGTACGAGGCCAGCGTGCGGACCAGCGGGCCGGTCTTGCCCTCCGGGCGCAGGTCGGCGTCGATCAGCAGCGGCGGGTCGGAGGAGGGCGCCTGGAGCAGCCGGCGCATCTCGTTGGCCACCGCGAACGCGGCCTTGGCGGCCTCCTGTTCGTCCGCGCCCTCGCGCGGCTCGTGCACGAAGAGCACGTCGGCGTCCGAGCCGTAGTTCAGTTCGTGGCCGCCGAAGCGGCCCATGCCGATCACCGCGAAGCGGGTCGGCAGGGTGTCGCCCCACTGCTCGCGGACCGCAGCCCGCAGCGCGCCCGCGATGGTCGCGGCGTTCAGGTCGGACAGCGCCGAGCCCACGGCGTCCACCGCCTGCCCGTGGTCCTCCTCGGCCGGGCTCGCCTCCGTGCCGTACGCGCCGATCAGGTCGGCGGCCGCGGTGCGGAACAGCTCGCGGCGGCGCACCCCGCGGGCCACCGCCACCCCCTGTTCGGCGCCCTCCGCGCGGCCGACGGCGGCCAGCACCTCCTGTTCCAGCGCGGCCCGGCCGCGCGGCTTCAGCCCGTCCGGCGCGCCGAGCAGCGCGACCGCTTCCGGCGCGCGCAGCAGCAGGTCGGGGGCGAGCCGCCCGGCGGACAGCACCCGGGCGAGGTTCTCGGCGGCCGCGCCCTCGTCGCGCAGCAGCCGGAGGTACCAGGGCGTCTTGCCGAGCGCGTCGGAGACCTTGCGGAAGCCGAGCAGCCCGGCGTCCGGATCGGCGGAGTCGGCGAACCAGCCGAGCAGCACCGGCAGCAGGGTCCGCTGGATGGCGGCCTTGCGGGTGACGCCGGAGGCCAGCGCCTCCAGGTGGCGCAGCGCGGCGACCGGGTCCTCGTACCCCAGCGCCTCCAGCCGCTGTCCCGCGGCCTTCGCGGAGAGCCGGATCTCGCCCGGCTCCAGCACGGCGACGGCGTCCAGCAGCGGGCGGTAGAACAGCTTCTCGTGCAGCCGGCGCACCTCGCGCGCGTGCCACTTCCACTCCTTGCGGAGGGTGTCGACCGGCTCGGTGCGCATGCCGAGCGAGCGGGCGAGCCGGCGCAGGTCCTGCTCGTCCTCCGGCATCAGGTGCGTACGGCGCAGCTTGTGCAGCTGGATGCGGTGCTCCAGCGTGCGCAGGAAGCGGTAGGCGGCGTCCAGCGCTGTGGCGTCCTGGCGGCCGACGTAGCCGCCGGCGGCCAGCGCCTTCAGCGCATCGAGCGTGGTGGCGCTGCGCAGCGTGGCGTCGCTGCGGCCGTGCACCAACTGCAGCAGCTGTACGGCGAATTCCACATCCCGCAGCCCGCCGGGGCCGAGCTTGAGCTCGCGGTCGACCTGGGCGGCGGGGATGTTGGCGACGACCCGGCGGCGCATCTGGCGGACGTCGGCGATGAAGTTCTCGCGCTCGGCGGCCTGCCAGACCAGCGGGGTGACGGCGTCGACGTACTCCTGGCCGAGCACCGGGTCGCCGGCCACCGTGCGGGCCTTCAGCAGCGCCTGGAACTCCCAGGTCTTGGCCCAGCGCTGGTAGTACGCGAGGTGGCTGCTGAGGGTGCGGACGAGCGGGCCGTTGCGGCCCTCGGGGCGGAGGTTGGCGTCGACGGGCCAGATCGTGCCCTCGGGCGTGACGTCGGAGCAGACCCGCATCATCCGCGCGGCGAGCCGGGTGGCGGCCTGCAGCGCGTCGGACTCCTCGACGCCGTCCTTGGGCTCGGCGACGAAGATGACGTCCACGTCGGAGACGTAGTTCAGCTCGTGGCCGCCGCACTTGCCCATCCCGATGACGGCGAGCCGGCAGCCGGCCGCGTCCCCCGGCTGCTCCTCGGAGGCGATCTCCAGCGCGGCCCGCAGCGTGGCGGTGGCCAGGTCGGCCAGCTCCGCCGCGGTCTGCGCCACGTCCGTCGTGCCGCACACGTCACGGGCCGCGATGCCCAGCAGCGCCCGCCGGTACGCGGCCCGCAGCGCGTCCTCGCGGGAGAGCTGCGCGCCCGGCTCGCCCCAGACGCCCTCGGCGAGCGCCTGCTCGAACTCGGGCGTGGTGGGGTGCAGGTCCGCCGACTCGTACGTGGCCAGCGTCTCCCAGTCGCCGGGGTGCCGGACCAGGTGGTCGGCGAGCGCCTCGGAGGCGCCCAGCACGCCCAGCAGCCGGTCCCGCAGCGGCTTGGCGGTGACCAGCGTGGACAGCAGCCGCTGCTGGTCCTCCGCCGGCTGCGCCTCGGCCAGCCGGACCAGCCCCCTGAGCGCCTGGTCCGGATCGGCGGTGGCCCCGAGTGCTTCGAGGAGCACCGAGTCGGACCGTACGGAGGACAGTTCGGGGGCGTCCAGCAGCTTCCCGGCCGCCTGCGGATCGGTGAAACCGTGCCGCAGCAGCCGGGTGAACGTGCTGCTCCGCCGTCCCTGCGGAGCGGGAAGTGCCATCGGGCGGTTGCCTCTCGGAGAACCTGCCGGATCGGTTTTTCAGATGAACGGGCGGCGTCGGCCGCCGTCAGAGCACGGGCAGCATCTTGCGCAGCTCGAAGGCGGTGACCTCGGAGCGGTACTCCTCCCACTCCTGCTTCTTGTTGCGCAGGAAGAAGTCGAAGACGTGCTCACCCAGGGTCTCGGCCAGGAGCTCGCTGCGCTCCATGAGGGAGATGGCCTCGCCGAGGTTCTGCGGCAGCGGCTCGATGCCCAGCGCGCGCCGCTCGGCGTCCGACAGGGCCCATACGTCGTCGTCGGCGCCGGCGGGGAGTTCGTACCCCTCCTCGATGCCCTTGAGCCCGGCGGCCAGCAGCACCGCGTACGTCAGGTAGGGGTTGGCGCCGGAGTCGATGGAGCGCACCTCGACCCGCGTCGAGCCCATCTTGCCGGGCTTGTACATGGGGACCCGGATCAGCGCGGAGCGGTTGTTGTGGCCCCAGCAGATGTACGAGGGGGCCTCGCCGCCGGCGCCCGCCGGGCGGTTGGCGCCGCCCCAGATCCGCTTGTAGGAATTCACCCACTGGTTGGTGATCGCGGAGGTCTCGGCCGCGTGCCGCAGCAGGCCCGCGATGAAGGACCGGCCGACCTTGGAGAGCTGGTACTCGGCACCCGACTCGTGGAAGGCGTTGCGGTCGCCCTCGAAGAGCGAGAGGTGGGTGTGCATGCCGGAGCCCGGGAACTCCGAGAACGGCTTGGGCATGAACGTCGCCTGCACGCCCTGCTCCAGCGCCACCTGCTTCATGACCAGCCGGAACGTCATGATGTTGTCGGCGGTGGAGAGCGCGTCGGCGTACCGGAGGTCGATCTCCTGCTGGCCCGGGGCGCCCTCGTGGTGGCTGAACTCCACCGAGATGCCCATCGACTCCAGCATCGTGATCGCCTGGCGCCGGAAGTCCATGCCGACGTTCTGCGGGGTGTGGTCGAAGTAGCCGGAGGAGTCGGCGGGGGTGGGCCGGCCGCCGTCCACCGGCTTGTCCTTGAGCAGGAAGAACTCGATCTCGGGGTGGGTGTAGAAGGTGAACCCGAGGTCCGAGGTCTTGGCCAGGATGCGCTTGAGGACGTAGCGCGGGTCGGCGTAGGACGGGGAGCCGTCCGGCATCAGGATGTCGCAGAACATCCGCGCGGTGCCGGGGGCCTCGGCGCGCCACGGCAGGATCTGGAAGGTGCCGGGGTCCGGCTTGGCGATCATGTCGGACTCGTAGACCCGCGCGAAGCCCTCGATGGCGGAGCCGTCGAAGCCGATGCCCTCGTCGAAGGCCTGCTCCAGCTCCGCGGGGGCCACCGCGACCGACTTCAGGAAACCGAGCACATCGGTGAACCACAGCCGTACGAAGCGGATGTCGCGCTCCTCGAGCGTGCGGAGCACGAACTCCTGCTGCTTGTCCATGTTCACCAATCCTTGCAGGTCGAACGGCCTGTCCACGCCCTCGCCCCGAGGCGGGGCGCGGCACGCCAGTATCGCGTGCGGGGGTTACCGTCACATTACGTTGTCACGGCCCCTTCGGGCAGGCCCGGGGGCCGCCCGGGGTTTCGCGTTCCCCTGCCGTTCCGGCCCAACCGTTGACGCGCCCCTGACACCGTCCCGGCGCCGGTGGGAGCCTGCCCCTGCACAGCGCTGCACATCCGCACTGCCCGCACCGCTCCGGACCGCCGTCCGGCGGCCGGTACGTCGTGGCCCGCGGCACCCGCGAGGCCATCGGTCAAAGGGGTAACGCGTGAGACACACCGCCCGGGGCGCCGGCACCGTCCGGCGCCCCCGCTCCCGCCCGTCCGGCCGCCCGGCCGGCCGCATCGTCGCGGCGCTGGCCGCCGCCTGCGCCCTCGGCACCCCGGCGCTCGCGGCACCGGCCACGGCCGCCGAACGGCCCGTCGCACCGCCGGCCGGGCCCTCCCCGGACGCACAGCGGGCCGCCGCCCACTGGACCGCCGCCCGCATGCGCGCCGCGCACCCGCTCGACCTGCCGGCCGGCGCGCGCCGGGAGCTGACCGCCGCGGCGGCCCGCGCGGCCGCGGACGCCTCGCCCGCCGTCCCGCGGGGCAGGCCGGCGACCGTCGCGCCCGCCCTGCCGTCCCCGTCCCTCCCCTCGCCCGCGCCGCGGTCCTTCCCGCAGCCCGGCGGGCCGTGGACCGGCGGCGGCAAGGTCGTACAGACCGCCGGCCGGGTCTTCTTCACCTACAAAGGACGCCCGGCCTCCTGCTCCGGCGACGCGGTAGCCGGCAAGAACGGCAGTACGGTGCTCACCGCCGGGCACTGCGTGAAGCTGGACGGCGCCTGGCACACCGACTGGATCTTCGTGCCCGGCTACCACGACGGCCGGGCCCCGTACGGCAAGTGGGCCGCGGCCAGGACGCTCTCGACCCCGCAGTGGACCGCGAGCGAGGACATCGACTACGACGTCGGGGCCGCGGTCGTCGCGCCGCTGGGCGGCAAGCGCCTCACCGACGTGGTCGGCGGCCAGGGCGTCTCCTTCAACTCCGGCTACCACCGGAAGATGTACGCCTTCGGCTATCCGGCGGCCGCCCCGTACGACGGCAACCGGCTGATCCACTGCAGCGGCACCACCACCAAGGACCCGTTCTCCTCGAAGGACCACGGGCTGCCGTGCAACATGACCGGCGGCTCCAGCGGCGGGCCGTGGTTCCGCGCGTTCGACGAGAAGACCGGCACCGGCCTGCAGACGTCGGTGAACAGCTTCGGCTACACCTTCCTGCCCAACACCATGTTCGGGCCCTACTTCGGCAACGACGCGAAGAACCTCTACGTCAAGGCCCAGGCAAGCTGATCCCCCGGCAGCTCGGCGATACCCCGCGGGGGTAAGGTGACCGGGAGTCCGTCACCCGTACGCCCCGCCCCCGTGGGAGACCCCGATGCGCGCACAGCGGAAGGCCGCCGCCTGGTGCGGCCGGCTGCTGCTGTTCGCCGCGCTGGTGGCCGGCATCGTCACCATGCACACCTTCGGGCACCCGATGCCGGAGGAGGGGCACGGCGCCGCCGTGGCAGTCGCGGCGCACACGCCGTCCGGTCACGCCACGGCGGCGGATAACCCCATGGCCGCCGGGCCGGTCGCGCAGGCCCCGCCGCACGCCGGCGGGCACGCCTCGGCGCCCGGCCCGCACGGCATGGACCCCGGCTCGGTCTGCCTCGCCGTGCTCTCGGTCGGAGCGCTCGCGCTGCTGGCAGCGGGCGGGCTGCTCGTCCGGCGGCGTTCCGCTGAGTTGTCCGCCGCGGCCCCGGCGCGCCTGCTGCGTGCCCTGTGGCCGAACCCGCCGCCCCTCCCCCGTCACAGACGCCTCGCCCGGCTCGCGGTGCTGCGCGTGTAGCAGCGCGCCCGGCCGCCGACGTACGCACCGGCTCCTGCCCGTGCCCCGTCGTCGGCCCGCGCGCCCTGCTCCTCCACCCGCACACCACGAGGTGTTCTCCATGCGTATGCACACCCGCCGCGCCGTGCTCGGCGCCGGCCTCGCCGCAGCGGGCGGCGGCCTGCTCGCCGCCTGCGGCTCCACCACTCCGTCCGGCACGGACCACGCCGGCCGCTCCGCCCGGACCACGAGCCGCCCCGAGGGCCCCGGCGGCTTCGTCTCTCCCGACGGCCCGGAGGCCGCAGCGGCCGAGAAGGCCCGCGCCGCCAGGGGCGGCACCGTCCGGGAGGTCGCCCTCACCGCCACCGCCACCCGCCTCGACCTCGGCGGCCGTACGGTCAGCAGCTGGGCCTACGGCGACGCGCTGCCCGGCAAGGAGATCCGGGTCACCGCGGGCGACACCCTCGCGCTCACCCTGGCCAACCACCTCCCGCAGCCCACGTCGATGCACTGGCACGGCCTCGCCCTCCGCAACGACATGGACGGCGTGCCGGACCTCACCCAGCGTGCGGTCAGGCCCGGCGCGTCGTTCGCCTACCGCTTCACCGCCGCCCACCCCGGCACGTACTGGTTCCACCCGCACTCCGGCACCCAGCAGGACCGGGGCCTGTACGCGCCGCTGATCGTGGAGGACCCCAGGGAGCCCCTGGCGTACGACAAGGAGTGGGTCGTCGTCCTGGACGACTGGGTCGACGGGGTGGACGGCTCCACCCCGGACGCCGTGCTCGCCGAACTCCGCCGGGGCATGGGCGGCATGGACCACGGCGACGGCGGCATGGACCACGGGGGCATGGACCACGGCGACATGGGGCACGACATGGCGGGCATGTCGATGAAGGCCGCGGCGAAGCCCTCGCGCGGCGGCGGGCCCTCGCGGATGCTGATGGGCGCCACCAGCACGCTCCTCGGCGGTGACGCGGGCGATGTGGCGTACCCGTACTACCTGGTCAACGGGCGTACGGCGACCGACCCGCAGACCTTCCGCGCCCGGCCGGGCGACCGCATTCGCATCCGGCTGATCAACGCGGGCGGCGACACCGCCTTCCGGGTCGCGCTCGGCGGCCACGCGCTGACGGTCACCCACACCGACGGCTACCCGGTCGCGCACAGGACCGCCGACACGCTGCTGCTGGGCATGGGCGAGCGCTACGACGTACTGGTCACCGCCAAGGACGGCGCCTTCCCGCTCACCGCGCTCGCCGAGGGCAAGAAGCGCGCCGGACTGGCCGTACTGCGCACCGGCGGCGGCGCGGCCCCCGACGCCTCCGTACGCCCCGCCGAGCTGTCCGGCAGGCTGCTCACCGCCGACCGGCTGCGGGCCGACCCGGCCGTACGGCTGCGGCGGCGCACCCCCGACCGCACCCTGACGTTCGACCTCACGGGCTCGATGGCGAAGTACGACTGGGCGCTCAACGGCCGGCCGTACGACCCGGACGCGCGCTACCCGGTCCGCGCCGGCGAACGCGTACGGCTCACCTTCCGCAACGCGACGACGATGTGGCACCCGATGCACCTGCACGGTCACACCTTCGCGCTCGGCGGCGCCGGCGGCCCGCGCAAGGACACCGCGATCGTCCTGCCGGGCAAGACCGTGCACGCGGACTTCGACGCCGACAACCCGGGCCTGTGGATGCTCCACTGCCACAACGTCTACCACGCGGAGTCCGGGATGATGACGGTCCTCGGCTACCGCAAGTAGGGCACGCGGGCGGAACGGGTCCCGGCCGCACGCCGGGGCCCGTTCCGCGACGGCAACACCCCCGAAACCCGTACGCCCCACATAACGTCAGTCCGACGAATACACTCGGCCGCGTGCCTCGACTCCGCCTGGCCCTGCAACAGGCCGACTTCTGCGTGGGCGACCTCGCCCGCAACGCCGACACGCTCGTACGCCTCGCCCGGGAGGCGGCCGGACGGGGCGCCGACCTCGTCGCGTTCCCCGAGATGGCGCTGACCGGCTACCCCGTGGAGGACCTCGCGCTGCGCCCCTCCTTCGTGGCGGCCAGCCGTGCGGCGCTGCACGGCCTCGCCGGCCGGCTGGCCGGCGAGGGACTCGGCGGGACCGCCGTCGTCACCGGCTACCTGGACCGCTGCGAGCAGGCCAGGCCGCGGTACGGCCGCCCGGCCGGCGCCCCGCAGAACGCCGCCGCCGTGCTGTACGACGGCCGGGTGGCGCTCACCTTCGCCAAGCACCATCTGCCCAACTACGGCGTCTTCGACGAGTACCGGTACTTCGTGCCCGGCGACACGCTGCCCGTCGTCCGGCTGCACGGCGTCGACATCGCCCTCGCCATCTGCGAGGACCTGTGGCAGGACGGCGGCCGGGTGCCGGCGGCCCGTACGGCCGGCGCGGGACTGCTGCTGTCCGTCAACGCCTCTCCGTACGAGCGGGACAAGGACGACACCCGGCTGGAGCTGGTGAGCAAGCGGGCCCAGGAGGCCGGCTGCACGACGGCGTACCTGGCGATGACCGGCGGCCAGGACGACCTGGTCTTCGACGGGGACTCGATCGTGGTGGACGCGTCCGGCGAGGTGCTCACCCGGGCCCGGCAGTTCACCGAGGAGTGCCTGCTGCTCGACCTGGAGCTGCCGGCCGCCGCGCCGGAGCCGCCGTCCGGCGTGGTCGACGACGGGCTCCGGGTCGACCACGTCACCCTCTCCGCCGGGCCCCCGCCGTCCCGCGAGCCGCTGCCGGCGCCGGCCCCCGCGCCCCGGCTCGACGCCATGGAGGAGGTATACGGCGCGCTGGTCATGGGTCTGCGGGCGTACGTCACCAAGAACGGCTTCCGCAGCGTGGTGGTCGGGCTCTCCGGCGGCATCGACTCCGCGCTGGTCGCGGCGATCGCCGTGGACGCGCTCGGCGCCGGGAACGTGCACGGCGTCTCGATGCCGTCCCGCTACTCCTCGGCGCACTCCAAGGACGACGCCGCCGAACTGGCCCGCCGCACCGGTCTGCACTACCGCACGGTCCCCATCGGGCCCATGTTCGACGCGTACATGGAGTCCCTGCCGCTCACGGGGCTGGCCGAGGAGAACCTGCAGTCCCGCATCCGCGGCACGACGCTGATGGCGATCTCCAACCAGGAGGGCCACCTGGTCCTCGCCCCGGGCAACAAGTCCGAGCTGGCGTGCGGCTATTCGACCCTCTACGGCGACTCCGTGGGCGCGTACGGGCCGATCAAGGACGTCTACAAGACGGTCGTGTTCCAGCTCGCGAAGTGGCGCAACCGGGCGGCCGCCGAGCGCGGCGAGACACCGCCCGTCCCGGAGAACTCGATCGCCAAGCCGCCCAGCGCCGAGCTGCGCCCGGGCCAGGTCGACACCGACTCGCTGCCCGACTACCCCACTCTCGACGCCGTCCTGGAGCTGTACGTCGACCGCGACCTCGGCCACGACGAGATCATCGCCCGCGGCTTCGACCCGGAGCTGGTCACGCGCGTGCTGCGGCTGGTCGACACCGCCGAGTACAAGCGCCGCCAGTACCCGCCGGGCACGAAGATCTCCGCCAAGGGGTTCGGCAAGGACCGCCGGCTGCCGGTGACCAACCGGTGGCGCGAGGGGTGAGGCACCGGCACCGCGTACCGGAAGGGGCTTGACCTCAAGCGCGCTTGAGGCTGTTGGCTCGTGCCATGACCACCACACGGGATCACACCGAGATCGCCCTGCTCGTCAGCCGCTTCTTCCGCGCCCTGGACGAGCGGAAGTTCGACGAGGGCTGGGCCCGCGCCTTCGTCACCGACGACGTCCGCACGGTGACGCCGATCGGCCTCGCCGAGGGAGCCGCTGCCGTGCGCCACACCGAGGAGGCGATCGGGCGGTTCGCGCGTACCCAGCACCTCTCCGCCGATGTCCTCGTCGACGCCGACGCCGCCTCCGGAACGGCCACCGCCTCCTGGAACGCGCACATGACCCATGTGCACCGCCCCGCCACCCTGGAGCGGCGCGGCCCGGGCGCCGACCCCCTGTTCACGGTGGGCGGCCGCTACGACGCCGAGCTGCGCCGCACGGACGAGGGCTGGCGGTTCTCCCGGCTGGCCGTCGAGGCGCTCTGGACGACGGGGCAGCCGCCGGTCCTGCCCGAGGGCGTGGAGCCGGTACTGCCGCGGTGACCCGGCCGTACCAAAAGGACACGGCCGGCCGGGCGCCACGGGGGCGTCCGGCCGGCCGTTGCCGTGACCGGGTGGCTCAGCCGAGCCGGGCCGGCTCGTGCCGGGCCTTGTCGTCGCTGGTCGCGACGATGCGGGAGCGGGACGGGGTGCGGTCCAGCAGCCCGGCCGTCACCGCGATCGAGAGGCCGACGACCGCCAGCACCGCGCCGACCAGCGTCGGGGAGGTCCAGCCCCAGTGCGCGGCGATCGCCGCGCCGCCGAGCCAGGCACCGCCCGCGTTCGCGAGGTTGAACGCGGAGTGGTTGGAGGCGGAGGCGAGCGTCGGGGCCTGCTCGGCCTTGTTCATCACCAGCATCTGCAGGGGCGTGGTGGTCATGAAGCCGACCGCGCCCAGGACGACGACGGTGACCAGGGCCGCCCACTGCGAGTGCACGGTGAAGTGGAAGACGACCAGGGTGACGGCGAGCGCCGCGAGCGAGCCGTACAGCGTCGGGCGCAGCGCCCGGTCGGTCAGCGGGCCCGCGGCGAGCGCGCCGAGGGTCATGCCGATGCCGAAGAGGGCGAGCACGACGGGCACGGTGCCCTCGCCGAAGCCGGTGACCTTGGTCATCATCGAGGCGAGGTAGCTGTAGACGGCGAACACTCCGGCGAAGCCGAAGACCGCGGTGAGCAGGCCGAGCAGCACCTGGCGGTTGCCGAGGGCGCGCAGCTCCTGCTTGACGCCGTTCTGCTCGTCACGCGGTACGTACGGGACGAGCTTGGCCAGCGAGGCCATGGCGAGCACGCCGATGCCGGCGACGACCAGGAAGGTCGCGCGCCAGCCGAGGTGCTGGCCGAGCAGGGTGGCGGCGGGCACGCCGACGATGTTGGCGACGGTCAGGCCGAGGAACATCGTGGCGACCGCGCGGGCCTGCCGGCCCTCCCGCACCAGGCGGGCCGCGACGACCGCGCCGACGCCGAAGAACGCGCCGTGCGGCAGGCCGGCCAGCAGCCGGCCGGCGACGAGCAGGCCGAAGGTGGGCGCGAGCGCCGACGCGAGGTTGCCGGCCGTGAAGACCGCCATCATGAGCAGCAGCATCCGCTTGCGGGGGATGCGCGAGCCGAGTGCGGTCAGCAGCGGGGCGCCGATGACGACACCGAGGGCGTAGGCGGAGACGAGGTAGCCGGCGGTGGGCACGGAGGTGCCCAGGTCGTCCGCGACGTTGGGCAGCAGGCCCATCATCACGAACTCGGTGGTGCCGATACCGAAGGCCGAGATCGCGAGTGCGAGCAGAGCCAAGGGCATGAGTGACCTTTCAGGATCAAGGGGGGGACGCGCCCACGGTGGCGCGCGCGAGACGGGACAGCCTTAAGTTCTCTACGGGAACAAAGTCTCTCAGGTAATTCATTCCTGCGCGCGAACAGGGCGTTACAGGCACAAGTCACGACCCCGGAAGAGGGGAAAATGACGGAAACACGGCGCCGGACGCCACGGAAGAGCGGCGGGGCGGGGCCACCTCCGTGACCCCGCCCCGCCGCGCCGCGTCCGGTGCCCGCCGGCTCAGATCTTGAAGGAGGCCGCCAGCGGCAGGTGATCGCTGCCGGTCGACGGCAGCGTCCATGCCGAGGCCGGGTCCACGCCCTTGACCATGATCTGGTCGATCCGGGCCATCGGGAACGACGCCGGCCAGCTGAAGCCGAAGCCGTCCCCGGCCGCGCCCTGCGCCGACCGCATCTGCGCGGTGACCGGTGCCAGCGAGCGGTCGTTCATCGTGCCGTTCAGATCGCCGAGCAGGACCACCTTGGACAGCCGCTCGGCCGCGATGGCCTCGCCCAGCGCCGCCGCGCTCCGGTCCCGCTGGTTCGCCGTGAACCCGGCCTTGACCTTCACCCGCACCGAAGGCAGGTGCGCCGCGTAGACCGCGACCCGCTGTCCGTCGGGCGCGGTGACCGTGGCGCGCAGCGCCCGCGTCCAGCCCATCTTGATGTCCACGGGGCGGGCGTCGGAGAGCGGGTACTTGCTCCACACGCCGACGGTGCCCTCGACCGTGCGGTACGGGTACTTCTTGGCCAGCGCGGCCCGGTACGTGGGCAGCGCCTTGGCCGTCAGCTCCTCCAGAGCGATCACGTCGGCCCCGGAGGCGGCGACCTTCCGGGCGGTGCCGGCCGGGTCGGGGTTGCCCGCGTCGACGTTGTGCGTGGCCACCGTCAGGTTGCCGGCCGGTCCCGACTTGTCGGTGAGCTGCCCGGCGAAGAGGTTCGCCCAGACCACCGCCGGCAGCACCAGCGCGACCAGCGCGGTCGCGGAGCGCCGCAGCAGGGCCGCGACCAGCAGCACCGGGACGCCGAGCCCCGCCCACGGCAGGAACGTCTCCAGGAGGCTGCCGAGGTTGCCCACCGAATTGGGCACGTCGGCGTGGAACACCATCAGCAGGCCGAGCAGCACCGCGAGGACGGCCAGCACGATCCCGCGCCGCCACATGCCGCCACGACGCGACCAGCCGGACAGCCGGCCCGCCCGGCGGCCGGTCCCGTCGGGTCCCGCGCCCCGGCCCGCCTCCGACTTGTACGCCTGCGTCATCCCGCTGCCCTCACTGCCGTGCTCGTGCGCCCCGCCTGGCCCCTGACCGTGCCCTTGACCATAGGCGATGGACAGCCTGTGCTGTCCCCCCAGGGGACGAAGCACGCGGTGCCGGGAGTTCCGCCGACGCCCGTCCCCGCGGGTGCTGTGACAGAACGGCCATGAACCGCTCATCGAGCGGTCGGATTCGGGTGGCGGGAAGATCATTCTGCCTGCCGCCCGGGGGCGCGGGCAACGCGGACCGTACGCACCGTGCGCACCGCCCCGCCGCCCGCCGGGCGCCCGCCCGGCCACGCGGCCGCCGGGACCTACGGACGCGCGCGGACGCCGTCCAGGACCGTGTCGACGATCTGCTCGGCGAGGCCCTCGGGCAGCTCCTTCCACTCGTGGAACAGCGCCCGGGAGAGCATCGGCGCGGCGAAGAGGTCGGCGAGGACGTCGATGTCGCAGTCCCCGCGGAGCTCGCCGCGCTCGATGCCGCGCCGCAGGACGGCCAGCAGCGCGTCACGGCGCGCCTGGACCACCGTGTCGTGGTACTCGCGCCAGAGTTCGGGCTGCGCCTTGACCTGCGTGAGCACCGTCCGCATCAGGGCGGAGTTGCGCTTGGCCAGGCCGCGGCGGCGCAGGAACTCCAGCAGCGCCACCAGGTCGTCGCGTACCGACTCCCCGGACAGCTCGGGGTTCTCCTCCTCCAGCGAGCGCATGACGTCGAGCATCAGGCCGGTCTTGCCCGACCAGCGGCGGTACACCGTGGCCTTGCCGACGCCCGCCTCCCTGGCGATGCGCTCGATCGACAGCTCGGCGAGCGGGACGTCGTGCTCCAGGAGGTCCAGCACGCTCTCGATGATCGCGGACTCCAGCGCTTCGTTGCGCGGCCGCCCGGGGCGCCGGCCGGCACCGGCGCAGGCGCCCCCGGCCCCGGCCGCATCCCCCTTCGCCGGCGCGGCGTCCTCCTTCGCCGGCGCGGCCGCGCCCTTCGCCCGCACCGCCGGTGCCCCGTCCCGTTTTCCGCTCGTCACGTCCGGCCCGCCTCTCGTTCCGTACCGCCGGGGACCGCAGGCCCTACGGCCGTCCCGCGGGAGAAGTCTCCCGCGGCGTCTCCCGGGCCGGACCGGCAGGGCGGCCGGCCGCCCTGCCGGGCAGGAACAGCCCGACGACCAGCGCGCCGACGAGGGCGACGCCGGCCGAGCCCAGCGCGGTGACGTGCATGGCGTGCACGAACGCGTCGTCGGCAGCGGCGGCCAGCTGCCGCCCCGCGGGCCCGAGCTTCTCGGCGACGCCGAGCGTGGCCTCGATGGATTCGCCCGCCGCCTGCCGCGCGCCCGGCGGCAGGCCCGGTACGGCGTCCAGCGTGCCCTGGATGCCGTTCCGGTAGCTGGTGGAGAGCAGCGAGCCCAGCACGGCGACCCCGAGCGTGCCGCCGACCTGCCGGAAGGTGTTGTTCAGCGCCGAGCCGGACCCTGCCTTCTCGCGCGGCAGCGACTGCATGATCGAGACGGTGACCGGCGGCATGATGTGCGCCATGCCCGTGCCCTGCACGAAGAAGAGCACCTCCAGCACCCAGATCGGGGTACGGATGTCCAGCGTCAGGAAGCCGGACATGGTGGCGGCGACGAGCAGCATGCCGACCGTGCAGACGGCACGCGCGCCGAACCGGTCGACGACGTGCCGGGCCCGCGGCGCGAAGATCATCTGCGCGGCGGCCAGCGGCAGGAGGAGCAGGCCCGCCTGGAGCGGGGTGAAGCCGCGCACGCTCTGGATGTAGAAGACCATGAAGAACGTGACGCCCATCAGCGCGAAGAAGACCAGCGCGATGGCGGCGACGGCCGCGGAGAACGCGGGCTTGCGGAAGTAGCCGATGTCGATCGACGGGTGATCGATCCGCTTCTCGTAGAGCACGAACCCGGTCAGGACGAGCAGACCGCCGAGGACCGTGCCGAGCACCTGCGGATCGGTGAAGTCGGCGAGCTGGCCGCCCTTGATGATGCCGTACACCAGCAGGACGAGGCCGACGACGGACAGCAGCACGCCCACCGGGTCGAGCCGGCCGGGCCGCGGGTCCCGGCTGTCGGGGACCAGGATCATCATGGCGGTCAGCGCGATGAGCACGATGGGCACGTTGACCAGGAAGACCGAGCCCCACCAGAAGTGGTCCAGGAGCAGGCCGCCGGCGATCGGGCCGATCGCGATGGCGAGGCCGACGCCGCCGGCCCAGATGCCGATGGCCTTCGGCTGCTCGTCGCGCTCGAAGACGTTCATCAGGATGGCGAGCGTGGCCGGCATGACCAGCGCGCCGCCGAGCCCCATCACCGCACGGAAGGTGATGAGCTGGCCGGGGGAAGCGGAGACGGCGGCCAGCACGGAGCCCAGACCGAAGATCACCAGGCCGGTCAGCAGGACCTTCTTGCGGCCCAGCCGGTCGCCGAGGAGCCCGGCGGTGAACAGCAGGCCCGCGAAGACCAGCGTGTACGAGTTGATCGCCCACTCCAGCTGGCTCTGGCTCGCGCCGAGGCCGGTCGGGGCCGGCGTGGCGATCGTCTTCATCGCCACGTTCAGGATCGAGTTGTCCAGCACCACGATGAGCAGGCTGAGCATGAGCACCGCGAGGATCGCCCACCGGCGGCGGTGAATGTGCTCGGGGACGTGCCGGACGGCGGCCGGTGCGGCGGCCGCGCTCGCGCCCCCGGACGGTATGCCGGCACCCGCGCCGGACGAAGAATCGGATGTTCGCGCCATGAGGACCAGCCTACGCCCTTTTCGATACGGCACCGTTCCGTATCGTTGGTTGTACAGGGCACGTGTCACGTCAGGGCCTCTTCCACCGCTCCGCCGGTGCGTGTCAGCATGGGCGGTGAGTCCGGGGACGCCGTCAGGGCGCCTCGAGATGACCTGAACAGGAGCCGTCGTCATGACGCAGATCCAGCCTGCCCAGACGCAGGACCAGCAGGAGAAGGCGCAGCAGGGCACCGAGGGCCGGAAGTCCGGCACCACGAAGCCCGCCGGGGACAAGTCGCTGTACGGCGGCACCCGCTCCCGCCGCGTCACCGTCCGCGACATCGCCGCCGCCAAGGCCCGCGGCGACAAGTGGCCCATGCTCACCGCGTACGACGCGATGACCGCTTCCGTCTTCGACGAGGCGGGCATCCCCGTCCTGCTGGTCGGCGACTCGATGGGCAACTGCCACCTCGGGTACGAGTCGACCGTTCCGGTCACGATGGACGAGATGACGCTGCTGTCCGCGGCCGTCGTCCGCGGCACCGAGCGCGCCCTCGTCGTCGCCGACCTGCCCTTCGGCGCGTACCAGGAAGGCCCGGTCCAGGCCCTGCGCAACGCCACCCGGCTGGTCAAGGAGGCCGGCGTGGGCGCGGTGAAGCTGGAGGGCGGCGAGCGCTCGGCCGAGCAGATCAAGCTGCTGGTCGACGCCGGCATCCCGGTGATGGCGCACATCGGGCTGACCCCGCAGTCGGTGAACGCCTTCGGCGGCTACCCGGTGCAGGGCCGCGGCGAGGAGGCGGCCCAGCAGCTGCTGCGGGACGCCAAGGCGGTGCAGGACGCGGGCGCCTTCTCGGTGGTGCTGGAGGCCGTGCCGGCCGAGCTGGCCGCCGAGGTCACCCGCTCGCTGCACATCCCCACGGTCGGCATCGGCGCCGGACTGGACTGCGACGCGCAGGTCCTGGTCTGGACGGACATGGCCGGGATGACCAAGGGCCGGGTGCCGCGCTTCGTGAAGCAGTACGCGGAGCTGCGGAAGGCGCTGGGCGGCGCGGCGCAGGCGTTCGCCGAGGAGGTCGTGGGCGGCACGTTCCCGGCGGAGGAGCACAGCTTCCACTGACCCGGGCGTGCGGCCGGCACCGGGAACGGGACGTGGCGGGGCGCCGGTGATCATGCCGGCGCCCCGCCGTCGGTACCGGCGGGGCGCCATCACGGTCCCGGCGGACGCCATCACGGTCCCGGGGCCCCGTCGTCGGCACCGGCGGAGGCCGTTCCGGTGGCCGCCCCGTGGCTGCCCGTCGGCCGTCTGTCGGCGGTCTGTCGGTGGGGCGCGGGGCGCCCACCTGGGCTGTAGGTGCTCTGTCGGGGCGTTGTCAGTGGGGCCTGCCACTGTGGACCCATGACGCAGAACACACACTCCGCCGGCGGCCGCGCAGCCGTCCAAGTCCGTGGCCTGGTCAAGCACTTCGGCGACGTCAAGGCCGTCGACGGGGTGGACCTGGACGTGCGCGAAGGCACGGTCATGGGCGTCCTCGGACCGAACGGCGCGGGCAAGACCACGCTCGTCCGCTGCCTCTCCACGCTCCTCGTGCCGGACGCCGGCACCGCCTACGTGGCCGGGTACGACGTCGTCCGCCAGCCCCGCGCCCTGCGCCGCACCATCGGCCTCACGGGTCAGTACGCCTCCGTGGACGAGAAGCTCTCCGGCCGGGAGAACCTCTACATGATCGGCCGGCTGCTCGACCTCTCCCGCAAGGACGCCCGGGCCCGCGCCGACGAGCTGCTGGAGCGGTTCTCGCTCACCGAGGCCGCCAAGCGCCCCGCCGGCAAGTACTCCGGCGGCATGCGGCGCCGCCTCGACCTGGCCGCCTCGATGATCGGCAAGCCCGCCGTGCTGTACCTGGACGAGCCGACCACCGGCCTCGACCCGCGTACCCGCAACGAGGTCTGGGACGAGGTCAACCACCTGGTCCGCGAGGGCGCGACCGTGCTGCTGACCACGCAGTACATGGAAGAGGCCGAGCAGCTGGCCGACGAGCTGACCGTCGTGGACCGCGGCCGGGTGATCGCCGAGGGCCGGGTGGACGAGCTGAAGGCCAAGGTCGGCGGGCGCACGCTGCAGATCCGCCCGGCCTCCGGGGGCGAGCTGGACCGCATGGTCGGCGCCATCGCGCAGGCCGGACTGGACGGCATAGCCGGCGCCACGGCGGACCACGAGGACGGCGTGGTGAACGTCCCCATCGTCAGCGACGAGCAGCTGACCGCCGTGGTCACCGTCCTCGGCGAGCGCGGCTTCGCGCTGGCCGGCATCAACACCCATCTGCCCAGCCTGGACGAGGTCTTCCTGGCCATCACCGGCCAGAAGACGTCCGAGGCCGACGCGCCCGCCGAGCCGGCGGACGCCCGTTACGAGGAGGTCGCGGCATGAGCGCCGCAACGATCACGGCGCCGGCCGCGAAGTCCGGGGCCGCCGAGGGCCGGATCGGCCTGCGGGCCAATCTGCGCCACATCGGCGCGCTGGTCCGGCGCAACGCCCTGCAGATCAAACAGGACCCGGAGTCGATGTTCGACGTCCTGCTGATGCCGATCATCTTCATCCTGCTGTTCGTGTACGTCTTCGGCGGCGCGATCGCCGGCAAGGGCAACCAGCAGGAGTACGTCCAGTACCTGGTCCCCGGCATGATGGCGATGATGGGGATGAACATCGCCATGGCGGTCGGCTCGGGGGTCAACGAGGACTTCCGCAAGGGCGTGATGGACCGCTTCCGCACGATGCCCATCGCGCGTTCCTCGGTCCTGATAGCCAAGATCGTCGTCGAGATCGGCCGGATGCTGGTCGCCATCGCGATCCTGCTCGGCATGGGCTTCCTGCTCGGCCTGGAGATCCGCGGCTCGGCGCTGGAGTTCGTCGCGGCCATCGCGCTGTCGACCGTCTTCGGCGCGGCGCTGATGTGGATCTTCGTCCTGCTGGGGCTGACGGTGAAGACGCCGCAGGCCGTGCAGGGCATGGCGATGCTGGTGCTGATGCCGCTGCAGTTCGGCTCGTCGATCTTCGCGCCCACCTCGTCGATGCCCGGCTGGCTGGAGGGGTTCACCAAGGTCAACCCCCTCTCCAACCTCGCCGACGCGGCCCGCAGCCTGCTGAACGGCGCGGGACCGGTGGCCCACCCGGTCCTCATCACACTGGCCTGGGCGATAGGCATCACGGCCGTCACGATGCCGCTGGCGGTCCGCAAGTTCCGCTCGAAGACCTGAGCGGAGGCGCGCGGGGCCGGGCACGGGGGCTCGCGGCCGCGCGGCCGGTACGGGGGCTTGTGCCCACGCCGCCGGTACAGGGGATTGCGGCCGGGCGGCCGGTACGGGGGCTTGTGGCCGCGCGGCCGGCTGTCAGATCAGGTCCAGTGCCTCGTCCAGGGTGAGGGAGCTGCCCTCCGCGTGGGCGGCGTCGTACGCCGGACCGTCCAGGACCGCGCGTACGGCGTCCTCCGCCCGGGTGCGGGAGAGCCGGGTGAGGCGCGGCGTGTGCTCGCGGGGCTCGCGCAGCGCGTCGAAGGCGCCCAGCAGCCGGGCCCCGACGGCGGCCCCGGCCGGGCCGCCGGTGAGCCCCAGCACCCGGGCCGCGACGAGCATCTGGGACAGCGGCAGGTCGGGCGCGACGATCCGGGCGAGGGGGTCGCGCATCTTGGCGACGGCGGCGCGCACGGCGGTCAGTACGCCGTCGTAGCGTCCCTCGTCCACGTCCAGCGCGGCGAGCGAGCCCTCGATCATGCCGAGGAACAGCCCCGGCGCCGCCCGGTCGTCGAAGTCCTCCCGCACCCGCTCCAGGTGATGCCGCGCCTCGTCGTACCGGCCGGCCACCGTCAGCCAGGTGGCCAGCTGGATGCGGGCGAAGGGCACGGCGTCGCGGTTGCTCTGCCGGCCCTCCTCCAGTACCTCGTGCAGCAGCCGCTCCCCCGTCACGACGTCGCCCGACTCGATGAGCGCGCCGCCCAGCCGGGACTTGAGCAGCGGAAGCTGGCCGTGCGCGCCGAGGTCGGCGGCGTACCGCATCGCGGCGCGGTAGTCCTCGGCGGCGAGGGCGTACTCCCCGTGTCCCTCGCGGGCCTCGCCGCGCCCGGACAGTGCCTCGGCCACGCCCCAGGCGTCGCCGAGCCTGCGGAAGATCTGCAGTGCCTCGTCGGTGTCGCGGGTGGCCTGCGGCAGGCCGCCGGGCCGGTCGTTGTGGATCCGCGCCCGCAGCTGGAGGATGAACGCCAGCTCCCAGTCGTAACCGAACTCCCGGCAGCCGCGCACCGTCCCGTCGACCAGCTCGACCACGTCCTCGAACCGGCCGGTCATCAGGACCGCGTAGAACCACATCACGCCCGGCACCCGGCAGGTCTGCGGCAGGCCGCCGCGGTAGGCGCTGACCACGCCGCGCAGCTCCTCCTGCTGCTCGGGGCTCTCCAGGTCCCGCATGCTCTCCTCCACGCTGGCCAGCGCGACCAGCCGGACCTCGCGGCGGGCTTCGACGAGCTGCTCGGGCGCCATCGGCGGCGGCGCGTCGATGGGCCGCTCGGCCAGCGGCGGGGCGGGGGTGACCGGCGGCAGGAAGGGGTTCGGGCCGAGCGCGGCGGCCGCCGTCGACCAGGTGCGGCCGTCGCCGCGGTGGTCGCGCAGCGTCCAGAACCACTGGAGGGAGAGGACGAGGCAGAGCGCCTCGTGCTCGTCGCGCGCGGCGACGGCCCGGCGCAGGGCGGTACGGAGGTTGTCGTGCTCCTGCTCCAGCCGGTCCAGCCAGTGGCGCTGCTGGGGGCCGCGCAGCAGCGGGTCGGCCGTGCGGGCCAGCTCCCGGTAGGCCACCAGGTGCCGTCGCTCGGCGGCGGCCCGCTCGCCCGCCTCGTCCAGCCGCTCCCCGGCGTACTCGCCCACGGTCTCCAGCAGCCGGTACCGCATCTCCCCGTCGGCCGAGGGCCCGGCCACGACGAGCGACTTGTCGACAAGAGACCCGAGCAGGGCCGCGACGTCACCGGGGGCGACGAGGGGCGCGGCGCCGCCGGTGGCGCCGGGAGGCGCGACGCCGCCGGGGTCGGCGAGAGGCCTGGCGCCGCCACCGTCCGGCCCGGCCGAGCCGTCCGGAGCGATCGGACCGGTCAGCCCTTCCGGACCGGTCGGTGCCGGGCCCGGCGCCGGAGCCGGAGTCGGAGTCGGCGTGTCCGCGCAGACGGATTCCGCGGCCGTGAGGTCCGCGCCGCCGGAGAAGACGGAGAGGCGGCGCAGGACCGCGCGCTCGGGCGCGTCCAGCAGGTCCCAGGACCAGTCGACGACCGCGCGGAGCGTCTGCTGGCGCGGCAGCACCGTACGGCTGCCGCTGGTCAGCAGCCGGAAGCGGTCGTCCAGGCGGTCCGCGAGCTGGCGTGGCGAGAGCGACCGCAGCCGGGCGGCCGCCAGTTCGATGGCCAGCGGCAGGCCGTCCAGCCGCCGGCAGATCTCGGCGCACGCCTCCGGGTCGTCCTCGATGCGGAAGCCGGGCCGGGCGGCGGCGCCCCGGTCGGCGAGCAGCCGCAGCGCGACGGGGTCGGGCAGCGGCTCCACCGGCCGGACGAGTTCGCCGGGCACGGCGAGCGGTTCCCGGCTGGTGGCCAGCACGCTCACGTCGGGGCACTCGGCCAGCAGCCGTTCGGCGAGCTGGGCGGCCGCGTCGATGACGTGCTCGCAGTTGTCCAGGACGAGCAGCATGCGGCGGCCCGCGCAGTGCTCGGCGAGCTGCGCCAGCGGGTCGTAGGCGAGCGGGTCGGCGGCGGCCCGCAGCCCCTCGGCCGCGCTGCCGCGGACGACCGTCTCGCGGGCGCCGAGCGCGGTGAGCACGGCTTCCGGCACCGTGCCCGGGTCCTGCACGGGCCCGAGTTCAGCGAACCACACGCCGTCCGGCCAGGCGTCCGGGTCCCCGGCAGCGGCGGCCTCGGCGCCCTCCTGCGACAGCCGGGTCTTCCCGGCACCGCCGGGCCCGAGCAGCGTGACCAGGCGGTGCGCGGTCAGGTCGGCGTGCAGCGTACGCAGCTCCGCGTCGCGCCCGACGAACGACGTCAGCCGCGCCCGCAGGTTCCCGGCCCGCCGGGCCCGCGCCGCACCGGCCGCCGACGAAGGAGCCGGCCCCGGCGCCGCGGCCCGCTCCGGCGACGCATGCCGCTCGGGCGACACGGCGTCCCCCGCGGTGGCAGCCGCCGGTACCGCACCCGGACCGGCGGCCGGGGCGTCGGCAGGGCCCCTGCCCGGAGACTCCGTCGACCCCGCCGACTTCGCGGGCTCCGCCGACCCGGCCGCCAGAAGGTCCGCGTGCAGGGCGCGCAGGGACGGCGACGGGTCGGTGCCGAGGCGGTCGGCGAGGTCGGCGGCGAGCCGGGCGTACGCGTCCAGCGCCTCGGCCGTACGCCCCGTGTCGTGCAGGGCGCGCAGCCGCAGCAGGTGCAGCTGCTCGTCGAGGGGGTGCCGGCTGCAGAGCGCGGTGAGCGCCGGCAGCGCCTCGTCGGCGCGGCCGAGCGCCAGGTCGGCGGCGAGGCGGGAGCGCCGCGCGGCCAGCCGCAGCCGTTCCGCCCCGGCGGCCTCGGCGACCGCGTCCGGGAGGTCGGCGAGGGCCGGGCCGCGCCACAGCGCCAGCGCGTCGTCCAGCAGCGTGGCGGCCTTCTCGGCGTCGCCGTCCGCGAGCGCGCGCTCCCCCTCCCCCGCGAGCCGTTCGAAGCGGTGCAGGTCCACGTCGTCGGGGTCGGCGGCGAGGTAGTAACCGCCGGTCACGGAGACGACCGCCGCATGGCCGAGGGCCCGTCTCAGCCGTCCGACCAGCGCCTGGAGCGCCGCGCCCGCGTCCCTGGGCAGACCCCCGCCGGCCGCGGCACCGTCCGCCGCCGCGCCGTACCCGCCCTCCGGGCCCGCGAGGCCATCGGGCCCGAGCCCCCAGATGTCCGTGATCAGGGTGTCGGGCGTCCGGGGCCGTCCCGGTGTGAGCGCGAGCGCCGCGAGGAGTGCGCGCAGGCGGGCGCCGCCGAGGGCGACGTCCGTCCCGTCGTCCCGGCGTGCCTGAGTCGTCCCGAGGATTCCGTAGCGCACCGGCCCATTGTCGTGCACGGCCCGGACGTCCCGCCCGTCCCCCACCGCCGTCCGTTCCCCCGTCATCCCCGCCGTCCCCGGCCTTCCCACCGTCCCCGGCATCCCTCGTCGTTCCCGGCGTCCCCCGTCGTCCGCCGTCCGGCCCCGTGTCCGCTGCCCACTGCCCTGTCCGCTGTCCGCTGCCCCTTGCCCGCTCACCGTCGCCGGGCGGCGCCCCGGCGTCTCCGTGCGCTGGTCCGCTTCCGCCGGGCGCCGGCCCTTTGCTCCGTGGCGGTGGTCGTCGCCGATTCGCCCGGCGGCGGTACCGCCACCTCCAGTTCGACCAAGGCTCCGCTCTCCCGCAGGTAGTGGTCGGGCCGGCGCCGCGTCCCGTCGTCCGGCCGCTCCGCGAACCACTTCGGGCACGTACGGACCGGGTGCAGGCCGCGCTCGCCGGGCACCTGCTCGTACGTATGGGAGCCCGCCGGGCGGCGGTAGCCCTCGGTGACGATCCGCACCGAGCGGACCAGGCCGGTGACCGAGGACGGGCCGCCGGGCGCGTCGCCGTGGTTGTTCACGCGCCAGTCCCACATCGGGTCCCTCGCGGGGTCCACGTTCCAGGTGACCCGGTCGCCCACGGAGAAGGGCGTCCCGCAGCACTCCATCTCCCAGTCCTCGTAGAACACCCGCCGGACCTCACCCCGGACCTCGCCACCGGCCTCGCCGGCCCGTGCGTCATCCGTCCGCGCGTCCTCCGCCCGTGCGTCATCGGTTCGCGCGTCATCGGTCCGTGCATCGTCGGCGGTGTCCGGGGCAGGGACGGGGGTGGCGGAGGCGGGTTCGGGTACGGACATGGGACCAGACTGCCCGGAACCACCGGCGTACCGCTCGTCGTTTTCCGGGTACGGCCCGCCGCCCCGGCCGAGTACGATCCGCCTCCCCGCCCCTCGTCCCCCTCAGGAGCACCGCACGATGACCACCGCAGTCCGGCGCGCCGACCGGCGCGTCAGCCCCGTCTTCCTCGCGCTCGTCGCCGTCATGGCGGTGTCGGGCTGGGCCGTGTGGACGGGGAGGCTCGCCGCGAACACCGGCTTCGCCGTGTTCCTGTTCGTGGTCTCGGGGTGGATCGTCTCCCTCTGCCTGCACGAGTACGCGCACGCGCGGACCGCGCTGCACAGCGGGGACATCTCGATCGGCGCCAAGGGCTACCTGACGCTGAATCCCCTGAAGTACACGCACGCGCTGCTCAGCATCGTGCTGCCGGTGATCTTCGTGATCATGGGCGGGATCGGGCTGCCGGGCGGCGCGGTCTTCATCGAGCGCGGCCGCATCCGGGGCCGCTGGCGGCACAGCCTGATCTCGGCGGCGGGCCCGCTGACGAACGTCCTGTTCGCGGTCGTGGTGACCGCGCCGTTCTGGCTGGGCGCGATGGACGGCGTGCCGGCGCCGTTCCGGTTCGCGCTCGCGTTCCTGGCGCTGCTGCAGGTGACGGCGGCGATCCTGAACTTCGTCCCGGTGCCGGGCCTGGACGGGTACGGCGTGCTCGAGCCGTGGCTGCCGTACGGCGTGCGGCGGCAGGTCGAGCCGTTCGCGCCGTTCGGCCTGATCGCGGTGTTCGGGCTGCTGTGGGCGCCGGGGGTGAACCAGGCGTTCTTCACCGCGGTGCACGCGATCCTGGGGGCGCTGGGCGTCTCGGAGTTCGACACCTACCTCGGGCAGGAGTTCTTCCGCTTCTGGCAGGGCGAGCCGCAGATGTACTAGCGGTCGCGCATCCGGGCGTACCGGCTGCCGCCCGGCGGGCGCCCCGGCGCGGGCCTCAGCCCTGTGCCCCGGCCCGCTCCTGCGCGGCGGCCTGCTCCTCCGCGGCGGCGCGCTCCTGCTTGGCGCGGCGCAGGTAGAACCACGCCATGTTGCTGGAGACGCCGGCCATCAGGACCCAGGCGATGCCGATGAGGTTGCCCGCCACGAAGGAGACGACGGCCGCGACGACCGCCAGGACGCAGACGACGAGGGCGAAGACGGCGAGGCGCCGGGCCGGGCCGGACGGAGGCAGGGCGGGCATGGGAGGGGGCTCCTGTCGGGGTACTGCGGTACTGCGGTCCCCTCCAGTGTCCCCCATGCCCCGCTCCGCCCGACTCCGGCCCGCCGCTCGCCCCCTCCGGGCCGCCGCTCACCCGCTCCGGGCCGCCGCCGGGCCGGGAGCGGGCCGCTCCGGGGCGCGCCGTCCCGCTCCCGCCGGCCGCCGCCCGCGCCGTGCCCTCACATGTCCGTGAGCCGCAGTCCCGCGTGCACCTTGTAGCGGCGGTTGGCGGAGATCAGGTTGGCGACCAGGGACTCCACCTGGTGGGCGTTGCGCAGCCGGCCGGCGAAGACGCCGCGCATGCCGGGGATGCGCCCGGCCAGCGCCTGCACCACGTCCGTGTCGGCCCGCTTCTCGCCGAGCACCATCACGTCCGTGTCGATCTCCGCGACGTCCGGGTCCTGGAGGAGCACGGCGGAGAGGTGGTGGAAGGCGGCGGTCACCCGGGAGTCCGGGAGCAGGGCGGCGGCCTGCTCGGCGGCGCTGCCCTCCTCCGGCTTCAGCGCGTAGGCGCCCTTCTTGTCGAAGCCGAGCGGGTTCACGCAGTCCACGACGAGCTTGCCGGCCAGCTCCGTACGGAGCGACTCCAGCGTCTTGGCGTGGCCCTCCCACGGCACGGCGACGATCACCACGTCGGCCCGGCGGGCGCACTCCGCGTTGTCCGCGCCCGCCACGCCGTGCCCGATCTCCTCGGCCGCCGCGATCGCCCGCTCGGCGGCCCGCGAGCCGACGATCACTTTCTGGCCGGCCCGGGCGAACCGGTACGCGAGCCCGCGTCCCTGGTCGCCGGTGCCGCCGAGCACGCCGATCACCAGCCCGGACACGTCCGGCAGGTCCCAGGGGTCCTTCTTGAGCGCCTTCTTGGCTTCGGTCGCGACGTTCACGGGGCCTGCGTCCTCAGGAGTAGTCATGACAGCGATACTGGCACGCCCCGTCCGCGCCGGGCAGCCGGGCGCGGCGTGCCGGTGATCACGCCGGTGATCACGCCCTGACGCTGCCTTCGGTGAGGCCGGTGCGCCAGTACCGCTGCAGCACCGTCATCAGGACCATCAGCGGCAGCACGGAGAGGAACGCACCGCCGACGGTGTACTGGTACAGCTCCGGCTGCCGGTCGGCGTAGCCCGTCCAGGACGTCAGGCCCAGCTGGATCGGGTACAGCGACGAGTCGGAGAGCATGACCAGCGGCAGGAAGTAGTTGTTCCAGATGTGCACGAACTGGAAGAGGAAGACGGTGACCAGCGCGGGGATCATCAGCCGCAGGCCGAGCCCGGAGAAGATGCGCCACTCCCCCGCGCCGTCGATGCGGGCCGCCTCCAGCAGCGAGTCGGGCACCGCGGCCGCCGCGTAGATCCGGCAGAGGTAGACGCCGAACGGGCTGACCACGCTGGGCACCAGCACGGACCAGTAGGTGTTGGACATCCCGGCGCCGCTGAAGAGGAAGTACAGCGGCAGCGCGAGCGCCGTGCCGGGGATCAGCACGCCGGCCAGGATGACGTTGAAGACGGCCTCCCGGCCCGGGAAGGGGAACTTCGCGAGCGCATAGCCGGCCGCGGCGGACAGCAGGGTCGCGGCGAGTGCGCCGGCGCCCGCGTACAGCAGGGAGTTGGCGAACCAGCGGACGTAGATGCCGTGGTCGTAGGTGAGGACGTCGGTCAGGTACTGGACCGGCCGGGGGCTCGCGAACCAGAAGCCGAAGCTGCCGAAGAGGTCGCCGCTGCTCTTGGTCGCGGAGACCACCAGCCAGTACACGGGGACGAGGAAGTAGACGGCGGCGACGGTGAGCAGCGCGCAGGTGATGATGCGGTAGCGGAGCCGTACGGGGGTCATCGGCCGTCCCCCTTCCCCCGCTGGCCGACCAGCCGCAGGAAGCCGAACGACAGGACGCAGGCGACCAGCGCGAGCAGTACCGCCTCGGCGGCCGCGAGGTGCTGGTTGTTGCCGACGAACGCCTCGCTGTAGGCGTGCAGGTTGGGCGTGTAGCCGGAGTCGATGGAGGAGGCCAGCGGCCGCAGCACCATCGGCTCGGCGAACAGCTGGAGCGTGCCGATGATGGAGAAGACGCAGGTCAGGACGAGGGCGGGGCGGATCAGCGGGATCTTGATGTGCAGCGCCACCTGGCGCGCGTTCGCCCCGTCGATGCGCGCCGCCTCGTACAGCTCCTGCGGTACGGCCTTCAGCTGGGAGATCAGGACGAGCATGTTGTAGCCGGTGAACTGCCAGGTGACGATGTTGGCGATGGACCACAGGACGGTGGTGCGGGAGAGGAAGTCCACGTCCCAGCCGACCGCGTCGGCCATCTTCACCAGCGGGCTGATCCCGGGGACGTACAGGAAGCCCCACAGGATCGAGGCGATCACGCCGGGCACGCCGTACGGCAGGAAGAACGCGCTCCGGAAGAACGTCACCCAGCGGGCGCTCGCGCTCTCCAGGAGCAGCGCGAGGACGGTGGCCAGGATGATCATGAGGGGAATCTGTACGGCACCGAACAGCAGCACCCGGCCGAAGCCGGAGAGGAAACGGTCGTCCGCGAGCGCCTGGGCGTAGTTGGACAGCCCGGCGAAGACCTCGTGCTCCGCGCCGCCGAGGCCGAGCGGCCCGGTGCGCTCGGTCTTGTGCAGGCTCTGCCAGACCGCGTAGACGATGGGCGCGATGAAGCAGAGCAGGAACAGGGCGAGGAAGGGGAGCAGGAAGCCCGCGGCGGCGCGCGCGTTCCGGGCTTCCGTACGGGTCGGCCGTCTCACCCGCCGCTCTCCACCTTCAGGCCCTTGCCCTTGAGGTCGCTCACGGTCTGCGCCTGGACCTTCTTGAGCACGGAGCGGAAGGAGTCGCCGCTGCTCAGCGCCTCGGTGAAGGCGTCGCCCAGGCGCTGGTAGAGGGTGTCGACGCCGGGGCCCCACTGCCAGCTGGTGTCGACGTGGTCGCCGGCCTTCCGGAAGACCTGGCTGTACGCCTGCCCGCCGAAGAAGTCCTTGTGCACGTCCAGGTCGCTGGTCTCGTAGCCCTTCTTGGCGCTGGGGAAGCCGTAGCCGCCCTCGATGAGCAGCTTGATCGCCTCGGGGTCGGTGTTGAGCCAGACGGCGAAGTCGAGGGCGTCCTTGGGGTAGGTGGCGCCCGCGAAGACGGCGGTGGTCGAGCCGCCCCAGTTGGCCTGTGCGTTCGCGCCCTTCTTCCACTGCGGCAGCGGTGCGGCGCGCCACTTGCCCTTGGTGTCCGGGGCGTTGCCGACCAGCAGCGCGTCGCCCCAGCTGGCGCCGAGCCAGGCGGGGATGGCGCCGGTCTGGATGTCCTTGTACCAGGCGTTCTGGCGGTCCGGGATGGTCTTGACGAGCTTCTGCTTGACCAGTGCCTCCCAGTAGTCGGCGACCCGGCGGGTGGGCTCGTCGTCGAGGGCGACGGTCCAGGTCTCGCCCTCGGCGGCGTACCAGCGGGCGCCCGCCTGCCAGGCGTAGCCCGCGAAGCGGTTGCCGTTGGTGGGCGCGAACGTCTCGATCCAGGCGCCCTTCTTGCGGATCTTCTTGGCCGCGGCCTCGTACTCGTCCCAGGTGGCGGGCGGCTCGATGTCCCACTTGTCGAAGAGGTCCTGGCGGATGAAGAGGCCCATGGGCCCGGACGCCTGCGGGATGGCGTAGACGCCCTTGCCGAAGACGGACTGCTGCCACTGCCAGCCGACGAACCGGTCCTTGTACCGCTCGCCGCCGATGGTCGTCAGGTCCAGCAGCCCGTTGTCGAGCAGGAAGCTGGGCACGACGGGAAACTCGATCTGGCCGAGGTCGGGCGGGTTTCCCGCCTTGATCGCGGCGTGCATCTTGGCGTACTGCGCGCCGTTGACCGCCGACACCTTCTCGACCTTGACCTGGACCTCGGGGTGCTTGCTGTTCCAGAGGTCGACCGGCTTGTCGATGCCGGGCACCCAGGACCAGAAGGTGAGGGTGATCTTCTGGCCCTTCTTGCGCTCCTTGGGCGCGGCCTTCTTGTCGTCGTCACCGCCGCCGCATCCGGCCAGCGCGAAGCCCGCGGCGACGGCGGCGGCCCCGCCCAGGACTGATCTGCGGCGTGCGCCGCCCGAAGGGTTCGTGTCGTACGTCCTCATGCCAGCTCCTCCACGGGGATGCGGCGGAAGGTGATCGTCGAGTAGGCGCTGAAGTCGCCGGTTTCGTAGAGCAGCCCGACGGTGTCGGGGTCGATGCGGACGAGGTCGGAATAAGCGGCCGGGAGACCGCTGACGGTGTGTGCGTCGTACCAGGTCAGGCCCTGGTCGCGGCTGGCGCGTACGGTCATCAGGGCGCGGGACTCGCGGTCGGCGGGGGACGAGAAGAGCAGCACGTCCGGGGTGCCGAGGTGGAGCACGCTGCCCTGGACGACGGGCGCCGCGAGGCCGGCCTGGGAGCGGAAGGGCTTCTCCAGGTGTGCGCCGCCGTCGGCGGAGTAGGCGTCGACACGGGTGCCGGGCGCGCCGGAGTCGTTGCGGGCGTTGAAGTAGAGGCGGCCGCCGGGGAGTTCGGCGGCGGTGGTCTCGTTGGTGTTGATGTAGCCGTTGGGGTTGGAGTCGGTGTAGCCGATCCGCCAGGTGGCCCCGGAGTCGTCGCTGAGCAGCACGTGCCCGCCGTCGTAGCGGCCCTCGGCGCCGGTGTCGCCGGGCACGGTGGGGGCGATGGAGTGGTTGGCGGGGACCACCAGCCGGCCGGCGTACGGACCCTCGCGGAGCTGGAGCGCGTGGCCGGGCGTGGTGGCGTACCACCGCCAGTTCGCCCGCTTGGTCTGCGCGGTGATCTCGCGCGGGGTGCTCCAGGTGAGCCCGTCGTCGTCGCTGTACTGGAGCCACACCCGGCGGCCGTCGGCGGCGGACACCTCGCCGCGCCGGATGGCGCTCTCGGTGGCGCTGCCCGCGTTGCGCACGTGGACGAGGACGGCGCGGCCGCGATGCGGGCCGGTGTGCAGGACGACGGGGGCCGGGTTGCCGGCGGTGCCGGTGCCGTTGCGGTCCACGACGGTGAGCGGGCCCCAGGTGCGGCCGCCGTCGGCGGAGCGTCTGAGGACGAGGTCGATGTCGCCGGTGTCGGACGCCGAGGCGACGCGGCCCTCGGCGAAGGCCAGCAGGGTGCCGGCCCGGGTCGCGACCACGGCCGGGATGCGGTAACTGGCGTAGCCGCCGGTACCGGCGAGGAAGGGTTGCGAAGTCTCGTACGCCACGGCAGCCCCTAACGGCCGGATGCAACGACCGGACGTAGGACGTCCCTTGTCTTGCCGTGACCATAGGGAGCGCCCAACGGGGCGTCAAGGCACCCGACATGCCCCGTGTCGCCCGCCTCGCGCGTATGCCACAGCAGGGGGAACTGCGGGTGAACTCCGGTCGTACGCAAGGGGTCGGGGTGCGGCGGGCTTCCTGGAGAACACGCCCTCCTCGCCCGTTACACGACGCCCTTCAGGCGCTCGCGGATGCCGTCGAAGTGACGGTGCATCGCCTCGACCGCGCGGTCGCCGTCGCCGGTCTCCAGCGCGTCGACGATCTCCCGGTGCTGACGCCATGTCACCTCCGGGTCCTGGCGACTGTCGTCCAGGTCCTTGCGGACCCGGCGCAGCGCGTCCCAGAAGGCGTCCAGCACCTCGCTGAGCAGGTGATTGCCGAGCGAGCGGTAGAGCGCGAGGTGGAAGGCGCGGTCGGTGGCGCCCTCGACCCCGCCGGCCGCCGCCTCCTTCTCCATCCGGTCGACCAGGCCGCGCAGTACGGCCAGGTCCTCGGCGGGCAGGCTGCGCGCGACGGCACCGACGAGCCCTGCCTCCAGCGCCTCGCGGACCTCCATCAGCTCGTACAGGCTGGCCTCGCCCTGGTGGTGGCGGACCGCGGCCCGGAAGGCGATGCCCTCCACGAAGGGGTCGAGGGTCAGCGTCCCCACGTACGTGCCGAAGCCGTGCCGGATCTCGACGATCCGCATGGCCTGGAGCGCCTTGAGCGCCTCGCGGACGGAGTTGCGGCTGACGTCCAGCAGTTCGACCAGTTCGGCCTCGGTGGGCAGCGGGTCGCCGGGCACCAGCTTCCGCCGCAGGATGAGCCGCTTGATCTGCGCCTGGACGTCCTCGGACATCGTGCCGCGCGCCATGTGTCTGCCTCTCCGTCTCGCCAGGTGGTGGATCCGGATGATCCGGTCCGCGACCTCTTGACCGATCGCTCCGGGCCGGGTCTATTGTGACCCAGACATAGGACATCCCATGTCCCACATCCGACCTCTGGCCGCTCTGGAGCCCGTCATGGCACTGCCCACTCCGCTGACCGGTGTCGTACCGCCGGTCTGCACCCCGCTCGACCCGCACGGCGAGGTCGACACCGGCTCCCTCGGGCGGCTGGTGGACCACCTGGTCGGCGGCGGGGTGCACGGCCTCTTCGCGCTCGGCTCCACCAGCGAGGCCGCCTACCTCACCGACGCGCAGCGCGCCACCGCCCTGGCCGCCGTGATCAAGGCGGCGGACGGCCGGGTACCGGTGCTGGCCGGGGTCATCGACACCACCACGGCCCGGGTGCTGGACCACGCCCGCACCGCGGCGGAGCTGGGCGCCGACGCGCTGGTGGCCACCGCGCCCTTCTACACCCGTACGCACCCCAGGGAGATCGCCGGGCACTTCCGCGCGCTCCGGGCCGCCGTGGACCTGCCGCTCTTCGCGTACGACATCCCGGTCTCGGTGCACAGCAAGCTCTCCCCCGCGCTGGTGCGGGAGCTGGCCGAGGACGGCACGCTGGCCGGGCTCAAGGACAGCAGCGGCGACGAGGGCGGGCTGCGCCGGCTCCTCGTCGCGCTGGGCGGCAGGGACGGCCGCCGCTCCGGCCCGGTCCCGGACTTCTCGGTGCTCACCGGCTCGGAGCTGACCGTGGACGCGGCGCTGCTGGCCGGCGCCGACGGGGTGGTCCCGGGCCTCGGCAACGTCGACCCGGCCGGCTACGTCCGGCTGTACGACGCCTGCCGCGCGGGCGACTGGGCGGGCGCCGCGGCCGAGCAGGAACGGCTGGCCGCGCTCTTCGGCATGGTCGACGTGGGCCCCGAGGCCGAGATGGGCCGCAGCTCCTCGGCGCTGGGCTCCTTCAAGGCCGCGCTGCACCTGCTCGGGATCATCGGCCACCCGGCCACCGCGGCGCCGCAGCTTCCGCTCGGCCCGGATGCGGTGGCCGAGGTCGCGCGCCATCTGACCGCCGCGGCCCTGGAGCCGGTCCGATGAGCGCCCCCGCGCGCCCGCCCTGGTACCGGGAGGTCACCCCGGCCCGGTGGAAGGCGTTCTTCGCCGCCTGGATCGGCTACGTCCTCGACGGCTTCGACTTCGTGCTGATCACCCTGGTCCTCACCGAGATCAGCGACGAGTTCGGGCTGAGCACGGTGCAGGGCGCGAGCCTGGTGTCCGGCGCGTTCATCACCCGCTGGCTCGGCGGCGCCGTCCTCGGCGCGTTCGGCGACCGCTTCGGCCGCAAGGCGTCGATGGTGGCGAGCATCCTGCTGTACTCCCTCGGCACCTTCGCCTGCGGCTTCGCCTGGGACTACACCAGCCTCTTCGTCGCCCGGCTGCTGATCGGCATGGGCATGGCCGGCGAGTACAGCGCCAGCGCCACGTACGTGCTGGAGAGCTGGCCCTCCCGGGTGCGCGGCCGGGCCAGCGGCTTCCTGATCTCCGGCTTCTCCGTGGGCTCGGTGCTGGCCGCCGAGTGCTACAAGTGGGTCGTGCCGGCGCTCGGCTGGCGCTGGATGTTCTACATCGGGCTGGCCCCGATCGTGATCGCGCTGTGGGTGCGGCGGGCGCTGCCGGAGGCCGAGGAGTGGAGCGCGACGGTCGCCGAGCGGGAGACGCGGCCGAACCCGTTCCGGCCGCTCTTCGCCACGCCGCTCCGCGCCACGCTCAACACCGTGCTGACGGCCGTCGCGGCCCTCGCCCTCTTCGGCGTCTTCACCCCGGTGGGCGCGGGCGCGGTCCCCGTACTCGCCGTCCTCGCGACCCTGGCCCTGGTCGGGCTCGCGGTCCAGCTCGGCGGCCGCCGCGGCTGGCTCCTCTATCTCTCCCTGATCGTCACCGTCTTCGTCGCCTTCCTCTACACCTGGCCCATCCAGGCGCTGCTGCCGACGTACCTGAAGACCGAGCTGCACTACTCCCCCGGCGAGGTCACCAACGTCCTCTTCTTCGCCGGCTTCGGCACCATGGCGGGCTGCTGGCTGGCCGGGTTCGTCGGCGACTGGATCGGCTCCCAGAAGGCGTACGCGGTCACCCTGCTCGCCTCCCTGGTCTTCATCTTCCCGGTCTTCGCCGCACGCGACAGCCTGCTGCTCCTCGGCGCCCTGCTCTTCGTCCTCCAGGCGCTCAGCTTCGGCATCTCCGGGCTCCTGCCCCGGTACATCGGCGGCCACTTCCCCACCGAGAACCGGGCCGCGAGCCTGGGCTTCACGTACAACGTGGGAGCGCTGGGCGGCGCGGTGGCACCGGTGCTCGGCGCGAGCCTGGCCGAGGGCCGGTCGCTGGGCGGCTCCCTCGCCCTGCTCACCTTCGCCGGCACGCTCCTTGTCGTCCTCCTTGTCGGCCTCGACGTCCCGGCCCGCCTGAACCGCCTCCTCGACCCGGAAGCCCCCCGCGACCACCTGTCCGGCGAACAGTCGGCGCTCGAGCCCCCGGCCCCGGCCGCCCGCATGCAGCAGGAGGCGTAGCCGCCCCCGGACGCACGTCGAACGGGTATGCCTCGTACGAGTGATGCCGTTCGACCTGCGCTCCGGCGGGGCGTCGGCCGCGGCAGGATGCGGCGGCATGGATGCCGTACGCGTCGCGCTGCTGCGCGAAGTCCTCGCCGGGACCGAATGGATCCAGGCCACCCGCCGCTTCGCCGGGTCGCTGCGGGCGTCCGTCGCACCGCACGGCGGCGGGCTGCTGCTGGTCGGCAGCGCGGAGTACGAGCCCTGGCACCTGGCGGCGCACCTGGACGACGAGGCGGCCTGGTCGGGCCTGCCGGAGCTGTCCCCGACCCTGGTCCGGCACCGGGTCCCGCTGGGCGTCCCGGCCCACCTCTCGGTGGGCCTCGGCCGCCTGGAGACGGCCAGGCGGGGCGAGACGCTGCTGGTCGTGACGCCGGAGGCGCCGGGCGCCGGGCTGCTGGAGCGGGTGCACGACGCCCGGCGCAACGGCGCGACGGTGCTGGCCCTGGACGCGGGCGACCGCGACCTGGGCGCGCTGGCCCACGACGCGCTGACGGTTCCGGCGTTGCCGGTTCCGCCACTGCCGGGAGAGCCGGCGACGGCGGGTGCGGCCGCTCCGGACGACACGGCGGAGGCGGCCGGGCCTGCCGCCGCCGACCTGGACCTGGACACCGTGCAGCACCTGGTCAGCGCGGCGGCCGGGGAGAACAGCCTGCCCGCACCCCGCCGCCACCGCCGCTTCCGCGACCGCCTCTCCCGCCTCGCTGACCAGCTGACGGCACCTCCGCCGCCTCGGTGGTGAGGACTCGCAAGAGTCC